>DATCQU010000034.1:0-63954 GCA_036569365.1 Desulfosporosinus sp.
CAATACTCCAACCCTAGGAACTAGGGGGCTAGCCTTTGGAGTCCTTGTAAGACCACACTCGGTGGCGGTGGATGATGAATTAGGAAACGATGATCGGATGAAATCCCGCGAATCTTGCGAATTCATTCGTGAGTAGTTCAATTTCCTCTGAATTGCATAGTCATCAAGTCTTTTATTTAACAGCAATAAAAGCTCCTTGATTGCGGTATACTATATGTAAACTAGTTTACCAATGTCTACGTGGCATTATAGGGCAATTAATGGTTTTACCATAAATCCGAGAGGGAGAGCAAATATGAGTGAACAGACCAAACCGGTAAGACATATGAAATGTGAGAAAAGGAGAGCCAGATGCTCTCCTTTTGTTTATCATTAGGCAGGATGCAGGGACTATTTCAACCCGACCTACCGCCAAATACTATTAAGTGTGCGGAAGTATGTCTCCCTTGTGTTCGAGAAACTAAGCCAATAATAAGGACCTTTAGCTCAAATAACGAGAAAGAAGTGTTGATATAAAGGAATCGGAAGGTGTTTGTAGAAAATTATTAGTAACAGATAATTGGAAGGTAATGACACATAGCTGAAAAATGGCTATTTAGATATCGATGACGAATACCCGTGGAGGATTATTACGAAAGGAGAAAATTTATGAATGTTCTTTTTTTAGTACTAGCCTTTATAAATATTATTATATGGATATATTTTGGGCTCTTATTGTTTAGTAATTTGAAGAAGAAACCGATTTTCCATGGCACCAATTGTTCCGACAAGGGGATTATTTATCCATCATTATCTGTAATAATTCCAGCTTGTAATGAAGAAGAATCCATTGAGCAGGCAGTGACACAGTTAATCAACCAAGATTATCCTAATTTCGAAGTCGTAGTTGTAAATGATCGTTCCACAGATCGCACAGGGGTCATTCTTGCAGAACTAGACATTAAATACCCACAACTTCAAGTTATTACTATTAATGATTTACCTCCGAAATGGTTGGGTAAAAACCATGCTATTTATCAAGGCGTGAAACATGCTACAGGAGAGTGGTTACTTTTTACCGATGCCGATATTATGTTCTCACCTGACAGTTTAAAGGAAACTATGAGCTACTCTTTGGAAAACAAGCTCGACCATTTAACAATCAGTCCTGAAGCAATAACCAAAGGCTTTTTCTATGGTGGTCTTATGTCCTTCTTTTTCTTTGTGATAACATTTTTATTCATAACCAGCAAGAGTGCTGGACTAGGCGCTTTCAACTTAGTGAAAAAATCAGTATACAATGAAATTGGCGGTTATGAGGCAATAGCTATGCAGCCTGTTGATGACTTTTCTTTTGGTAAACTAGTCGTAAAGAAGGGATACAAACAATGTTTCGGTTACAGCAGAGGCTTAATATCAGTAAAAATGTATGATAATATCTTTGCCATGATAAAAGGCATAGAGAAAAATCAATTTGCTGGTTCGAATTACAGTGTTTTAGGCACGTTGTCAGCTTGTTGGATTTTACTTTTTGTGCATGTATATCCGTTTGTTGGGTTATTCTTTGGACCCGAGTGGGCAAGAGTATTGTGTGGCTTTTCAATAATTATATTGCTTGCTATTTATAATTACTCAAAGAAATATGTTAATGTCCTTCTAAGACATTTTTTAATTCATCCTATATCAGCTCTACTGTACATTTGGGCGATTTTAAACTCGATGGTCAAGATTCTAAGTAGAGGCGGTATCGAATGGCGAGGAAAAGTGTATTCTTTAGAAGGATTGAGAAAACATACTATTCAAATGAGTAAAGACATAATGTACGCAAGCAAGTCTTTTCTATATCAAAAATACCCATTAACTTCGTTCGCTAAAGACCAATTTAGTGTACATAGCGCAATTGATGCAAATAAGGGGTTGTCTTTTCGTGATGTCTTCTGGCATCACGAAAAGACAACCCCTTCTACGACTTCTGTGACAGTTTGTCTATTAGATTGAATAAATTACAAATACATTTTTTTGCTATCGAAGGGGAAATTAACTTAGAGGTGAAAAAAACTTGCTATATATTTTTCAAACATGCATATTTTTAATATGGTGTTTTTGGACTGTGAAAAAGGGTAAATATTCATGGTTTGTAGTAATTAGCGCTTATTTTATGTTTGTCTTAATTGTTGATGCTCCAAAGGTGGTTTTTAGTCACTTTTTGCGCTTATATACATTTCCAATCAACTTATTATCCGATCCTAATAAAGACCATCAACTAGGACTTATATTTAGCGATGGATTAATCCTTCCCCTTACTGGTATTATTTTTTGCCACTATGCAGCTCAAACAAAAAATCATTGGCGTTTATCATGTGTTTTTACTGTATTACAAGGTACATTGGAATGGGTATATCTTAACTTGGGCTATCTTCATTATTATAAATGGAACATTTGGCTGTCTGTTGCGATATATTTTATTGGGTTCCGTATAACCGCTAAGTATGCTTCCCGCATCATGAGGTATAATCCACCCGTACCTTATGCACTTAGAATAGCAGGTGCAACATATACAACAACAGTATGGGTTGGAGCTGTTTTAGGTGGTGAATTAATAAGACTATATGAATGGATACCTCACATTTTTAAGCTTCATTCAGCGGAAGATCGTTTTCCCGATGTAGCTATCAGCTGGGCTCTTGCTCTGCTATCTTCACTGATCGTTCCTGAAATTCACCATAAATATAGACCAATGGTATTTGTTATCTTTGCTGCTATAGCCACAGCTATTTACTATGTCGGTTATGCACGCGGATGGCTAATTTATCACAGTTGGAACCATTTATTTACAGCGCTGCGCTGGTTTGTTCCTTTTGGCGTTGTCATGTGGTTCGACATCTGCGAGTCTAACCATGAGGTTAGTGGCCCACAAAGTAGTTCGGGAAAATAGGGTACTGTCTCTTAAAATCACTAAGAGACAGTACCCTATACTTTATTTTGTACGCATATTCTCTAAGCCTTGATGTATAAGGCTTAGAAAGCTATGTTTATACTATTTGTTGCTTATCGCGGCTTGCCCTGCAGCCAAGCGGGCGATAGGAACGCGGAACGGGGAACAGGAGACATAATCCAGGCCGACTATGTGGCAGAATTCCACGGAGTTAGGCTCTCCACCGTGCTCACCACAGATCCCTAAGCCGAGATCTGGGTTTGTGCTCCGGCCAAGTTTTGCAGCCATATCGACGAGCTTGCCAACCCCTGCACGATCGAGCACGACAAATGGGTCTGTGGCAATGACTTTCTTCTCTAGATATACCGGGAGGAACTTACCTTGGGCGTCATCGCGGGACAAGCCCATCGTCATCTGGGTAAGGTCATTCGTCCCGAAGGAGAAGAAGTCTGCTACTGCTCCGATTTCATCGGCCACAAGTGCCGCACGCGGTACCTCGATCATGGTTCCGACTTTATAGTGAAGGCGAATGTTTTGTTCGCGCATAACGTCTTCTGCGGTGTCATCCACAAGCTTACGCATCATCACGAATTCTTCTTTCCCAAAGATGAGCGGGATCATGACTTCCGGATGTATATCATACCCTTCTTTTACCAAACGTGCACTCGCTTGGAAAATCGCTCGCGCTTGCATGATTGTGATTTCAGGGTAGGATACGCCCAGACGGCAACCACGGTGGCCGAGCATCGGATTAAGCTCCGATAAGGCACGAACTTTGCGTAGCAATCCTTCTTTCTCATGTAAGGCCGCAGGATCGTTTTTGTTAATTTTGAGTTTTGTGATCTCCACAACCAGCTCCTCAGAATGAGGCAGGAACTCGTGAAGCGGAGGATCTAGGAGACGAATGACCACGGGGAGTCCTTTCATCGCCTTCAAAATACCGTAGAAGTCTTCTTCTTGCATTGGTAAAAGTTTTGCTAGAGAGACTTCGCGCTCTTCAAGGGATTGCGCAAGGATCATCTCTTGAACAATTGGGATCCGCGCAGGGTCCATAAACATGTGCTCCGTACGAGTCAACCCAATCCCGATCGCTCCGAAACCCCGGGCATTGATTGCTTCTGATGGGGTATCTGCGTTAGCCATTACGCCCAGTTTTGCAAATTCATCGGCCCAGCTCAAGACCTCTTTAAATCCTTCACTCAGTTCCGGATCAACCATAGCAACTTCGCCCTTGATCACCCGTCCAGTGGATCCGTCAATGGAGATGATGGTTCCTTGTGGATACTCCACCCCTTCGATGACCATTAACGCTTGGGCATAGTCGATCTTCAAAGCATCACACCCGCAGACGGCCGGTTTGCCCATATGACGGGAGACAACGGCTGCATGACTCGTCATACCGCCACGACTCGTTAAAATCCCCTGAGCTGCTAAAATCCCGCGAATATCATCCGGGGTGGTTTCTGTTCGAACCAGAATTATCTTCTCACCAGCATTCCCTAACCGTTCCGCTTCTTCCGCGGTAAAGACAATCTTCCCAGATGCAGCGCCCGGTGACGCAGGAAGCCCTTTGGCCAAAACTTCGAGCTTAGCCGTCGAATCCATCCGGCGGTGTAATAAGTGGTCCAACTGCTCAGGTTCGATCCGCATGACCGCTTCTTCTTTCGTGATCATACCCTCGCCAACAAGTTCTACAGCCACACGGATTGCGGCAGCGGCGGTACGTTTACCATTGCGTGTTTGGAGCATATAGAGTTTACCGCGCTCAATGGTGAATTCAATATCCTGCATATCGCGATAATGAGATTCCAAGCGTTGACAAATCTCCGCAAACTGATGGTAGATTTCTGCGTTTTCCTGTGCCAAGGTGGCAATAGGGTTTGGAGTCCGGATACCGGCCACCACGTCTTCTCCTTGAGCATTCATGAGATATTCGCCATAGAGTGCTTTTTCTCCAGTAGCTGGGCTACGTGTGAAAGCCACACCTGTTCCTGAGTCAGTACCCATATTTCCAAAGACCATGGACTGAACATTCACGGCCGTTCCAATGTCATGGGGAATGTTATTGATTTGACGATAAAAATTCGCGCGGTCATTGTTCCAAGAACGGAAAACTGCCAAAACGGCTTGCTCCAACTGAGCTCTCGGATCCATAGGGAACGGTTTGCCAGTCTGACGTTCAATCTTTTTCTTATACTCACTGACCATCCACTTGAGACTCTCTGCCGAAAGCTCTGAGTCATTGTGAACCCCTTGCTTCTCTTTGGCCGACACTAGAATCTGTTCAAAGTTGTAATGTTCGACTTCTAAGACGACATCTCCAAACATTTGGATAAAGCGACGATAACAATCCCAGGCAAACCGCTCGTTTTGCGTGTTCGCTGCCAACGCTTCCACGGTGTCATCATTTAGTCCCAAGTTAAGAACGGTATCCATCATGCCTGGCATCGAAAACTTGGCCCCAGACCGTACAGACACGAGCAAGGGATTTTTCTTATCCCCAAAGATCTTACCCGTGGCAGCTTCAATCTCAGCCAAGGCCGGCCAAACTTGATCCCAAGTCCCTGCGGGAACGTTTTCGCCGTTCGTGTAATACTCATTGCACGCTTCAGTCGTAATGGTGAATCCTGGAGGCACTGGCAAACCAATATTGGTCATTTCGCACAAATTGGCCCCTTTTCCTCCCAATAAGTCTTTCATCGAAGCCTTTCCATCCCGGAATAAGTATACATACTTCTTACTCATTTCGCTCCCCCTTAAATAATAGTTCTAACACAATGCTCGCTGTCTCTTCAACCGCTTTGCCAGTGGCATCAATGATTGGGCACCCAATACGTTTCATGATACTCCGCGCATACTCGAGCTCTCGCATAATGCGCTCCATGTTGGCATAATCAGAGGTTTTACCCAACCCTAATGTCTTTAAGCGTTCTGTCCGAATTTGGTTGAGCAATTCAGGGCGTAATATTAAACCAATCACTTTCTTTGGTGAAATAGTATAAAGTTCCTCGGGAGGATCGACCTCCGGAACCAAGGGAATATTCGCGGCTTTGAGTCCTTTATGAGCTAAGTACATGCTGAGAGGAGTTTTCGATGTCCGAGAAACGCCAATGAGAACCACATCGGCATAAAGAACCCCTCGGGAATCTTTGCCGTCGTCATATTTTACAGCAAATTCAATGGCCTCCACCTTTTGAAAATACTGCTCATCCAAGCGATGGATAATGTTCGGCGTATGGGTAGGTTCCAGTCCAGTGAGATTGGTAAGAGCGCCAATCAGCGGACCCAATATATCCACAGTAATAAGCCCTTTCTCGGCAGCCTTTATCTCCAAGCAATCCCGTAGTTCTTTAAGTACAAGGGTATACACCAAGACGGCGTTTTCTGCCAGGGCTTCTTCCATAATATCTTCTAGATGCGCTTGATCTCGCACGTAAGGAACTCGACGAATTCGAGTCTTTACGCCCAGAAATTGTGCCGCCGCCGCCCGACTTACAAACTCGGCTGTCTCTCCAAGTGCATCTGATATGACATAAATTACAGGCATTTGGGTCGTCACGTTCACACCTCCGAATTCATTCGAAGTCCTTCCTGACTTCTGGCCTTAAGATTATAGTCTAGTTTCTGCAAGTTCCACAAAGAGCTTGGTAACATTCGTCTTAGTAAAGCGCCCCACAACTTCAAAGCGTTCATTTCCGTTCTCGTCCACATACACTTCTACCACCGGCAAGCTGTCGACCTGGTGCTGCACTAACTTTTTTGCCGCACTCAAGACGGGTTCATCGGGGGTCGTCATATAAATGTTCGGCATGCGCGTCATGATGACACCCACAGGAACCTGCTGAAGGTCGCTTTTCCCTAACGAGGCTTTCAACACGTCCTTGCGCGAAAGCATGCCTAAAAGGACGCGATCAGCATCTACCACCGACAGGCTCCCAACGTTTTGCGTAAACATGGTAACCGTTGCGTCATAGATACTGGCACTTTCCAGTACGGTGATTGCCATCGACTTAAACGCACAGACCCTAAGCTGAAGCATGCGTTCCATGATCGGGGAAGGTCCACGATTTTCACGGTAAGAATACCCAACGCGAGGCCGGGCCTCCAAGATCCCGGACATCGTCAAAATGGATAAATCCGGGCGAAGAGTAGCACGCGTCAAATCCAGCTTGGCAGCAATCTGCTCACCAGTGATTGAACCTGAGGCTTTTACTATCTCCACGATTCGCTGTTGACGTTCCGTCCATTCCAACCCAATTCACCTCTTAATGTTTTTCAATAGCTTAATGTGACATACTAATTGAAGGTTATACGGCCAATTATATCATATAAGAGTGTTTTTTGAATAGATAGGTAACGTAATTATTTTCACTTAAGCCAAAACGCTCAAATCCCCTAAGCATCCCAGCATAACCACACACTGTCCGAGTAAAGCCAGACGGTTCCGTTTCAAAGCCTCATCTTCGACCATAATCATCACCGCTTGGAATAGGGCTTCGATATGGGAGACAAGTTCCTCGGCTAGACTATAGGCCATCACATAATTTCCCCTCACCAAGGTCTGTTCAAAACGCGCTATACGCAAAGAGATCGCATTCTCCAGCGCTATTTCAGTCGCATCCACCAACAGAGACGGATCAATCGCTCGAGGCGCTTCCTTTTTGGTTAGGTTAAAGCAACGGGTATAGGCTTGGACGTAGGGAATAAAGGGCTCATCGTTCCTTTTTTCGGAAAGCACCCGAGCTCGTTTCACTGCGCGACTCAGGTCATCGCTTCCAACCGACAGGGCCGCTTCCACCGTATCATAGCGCATCCCTTGTTCCTGAAGCACAAAACGCAGCCGTTGTTGAAAGAAATCTTGGAGCAACGGCAAAATGTCTTCGATCGGCAACGGAGATGTCCCCTGCTCTATGAGCTGGCGATAGGACTCGCGGAACAGCTCGGTGAGGGAGAGCTCCCAACCGGAATCTAGGAGAATGGCCACAATCCCTTGTGCTTGACGTCTTAGTGCATACGGGTCTTGGGATCCTGTGGGCTGAATCCCGATGCTGAACGCCCCAACAATCGCATCAAGTTTATCCGCAATGCTGACCACACGACCTGGATCGGAGGCGGGTATTGCATCGCCTGCAAAACGGGGCTGATAGTGTTCGAGTATCCCCTGACAAACCCCGGGTTTTTCTCCACAAATGTCGGCGTAGTCCGCTCCCATGATCCCTTGCAGTTCTGGGAAGTCGCTGACCATCAAGGTTACAAGATCCGCTTTCGCCAAATAGGCCGTGCGATCAATTTCTTCTTGTAGCGCTCCTTTGAACCCCAGCTTCTCTGCCATAAACCGAGACAAGCCACGCAAGCGCTCCACCCGTTGTTCCACCGTACCCAATTTCTCGTGGTAAACGATTTTCCCTAATTTAGTAACCAGCTCTGCCAAGGGGACCTTTTGATCCTCCCGATAATAAAAGGCCGCATCTTCCAAACGAGCCTTCAACACTTTTTCGTTCCCGGCTTTTACAGTCTCTAAGGCAAACGTATCTCCGTTACGCACCGTAATAAAATAAGGCAGAAGTTTTCCGTCTTTGGCCCGCACTGGGAAGTAGCGTTGATGTTCCCGCATCGGGGTCGTGATCACAGCCTCCGGCAGGTGCATGTAACGAGGAGCCACTTCGCCCAATAAAGCGGTCGGGTACTCCACAAGATGAATGACCTCCCCCAGAAGCTCCTCATCTTCAGGCACTTCGCCACCGACGTTCTCTGCAAGAACTTCTATTTGTGTTTGAATTGTAACCTTTCGTTCCTCCGGATCGACAATAACAAAGGCTTGACGTAAGGCTTCGCGATAGTCCGACGGCTGGCCTAATAAGACGTCTGCTGTCGCTAGTGTTCGGTGGCCGCGCGAGACGCGTCCGGACTTAAGCCCGACGAACTCAAAGGGCACGATCTCTGTCCCGTAAAGCGCGACGACCCAGCGAATCGGACGTGCGAACCGAAAATCGAGGTCTCCCCAACGCATCGGCTTAGGGAAATGAAGCGCATTAATGAGATCCAGTGCGAGCTGAGGTAGGATGGTTGAGGTCTCAACCCCCGTCTCTGATTTTCGGGCAAATACACAGGGGACACCGTTGACTTCTTGGACAAAAAGATCCTCTACCGTCACACCCTGCCCTCTGGCAAAGCCCTGGGCGGCTTTCGTCGGAGCCCCGTTGGCATCATAAGCCGCTTTCACAGCCGGTCCTTTAACTTCCTTATTTAAATCATCTTGCTTCTCTTCAAGGCCTGTGACCAAAAGTGCCAGTCTCCGAGGAGTCGCATAGATGATGATGTCTGCAAAGTTTAAACGCAGCTCAGTAAATCGTTTACGCGCTTGTTCCTCTAATTGACTCATGGCCCCAGGGGAGAATTTAGCTGGGATTTCTTCGGTTCCTATTTCAAGCAAAAAATCGTTCGCCATCTTACTCCACCTCTTTCACAGAATTAGTCTTTAACAATGGGAACCCCAGTCTCTCCCGCTGCTCCACATAAGCCTGAGCACAAAGACGAGCGAGCACACGCACCCGGGCAATATAGCTTGTGCGTTCCGTCACACTGATAGCCCCTCGAGCATCAAGCAGGTTAAAGGTATGAGAGCACTTCAACACGTAGTCATAAGCCGGGAGCACCAAGCCCTTTTCCACGACCCGCTTCGCCTCACGTTCATACATGTCAAACCAGATCTGCAACGCCTCAATATCTGCCACTTCAAAGTTGTAATGCGAGTAATCGATTTCACTCTGAAGATAAATATCGCCATAGGTGATGTCTCCGACCCACTCGATATCATAAACACTGTCTTTCGTTTGAATATACGTGGCCAGTCGCTCTAGTCCATAAGTAATTTCAGCGCACACTGGTTTGCAGTCAATACCCCCGCACTGTTGAAAATACGTAAACTGGGTCACTTCCATGCCATCCAACCAGACTTCCCAACCAAGCCCCCACGCCCCCATGGTTGGAGACTCCCAGTTATCTTCAACGAACCGAATATCGTGCTCCTTAGGATTGATTCCCATCCGCTCGAGACTCTGCAGGTAAAGTTCCTGAACATTGTCTGGCGAAGGCTTTAGGATTACTTGGTATTGAAAATAGTGCTGTAAACGATTAGGGTTTTCTCCATACCGTCCATCCGTCGGTCGGCGTGACGGCTCAACATAAGCGACATTCCAAGGCTCCGGTCCCAGAGCGCGCAGGAATGTAGCTGGGTTCATGGTCCCAGCCCCTTTTTCCATGTCATAAGGCTGGGCAATAATACACCCTTGTTCTCCCCAAAACTGATTGAGGGTAAGGATTATGTCTTGAAACTTCATAGTCGACCTCCTTAGTATTATTTTCGCGCAAGTGCGTGCAAGTGGGGACGGTTCTTGCTTGCATCCAGTCGGTGCAAGCGGGGGTTCATGCAAGTGCGGACGGTCCTTGCTTGCAAATTCAGTCTAACAATCCTGTTACTATTTGTGACTTGCTTATCCCGTTTACCCCAAAAACAAAATAAAAAAGCTCACACCCCCGTAGCATTTAAGCTACAGGGACGAGAGCTTGTTCCCGCGGTTCCACCCTGTTTGACCCCTCAGGGTCCTCTTCGTTTCGTATGCTCAGAGCTACCCCATCCGCTTCTCCCATTCGGTTTCCACCCACCCGAACTCGCTAAAAGAGAGATTTTGCGAACTTCTTTCCCCTCATTGCATGGCAATTCTATTTGAATTAATTATATGCGGAGGAGGAAGGTGTGTCAAACCAATTTCCTTAATATTCCTTATCCGTCTTAAAATTAAAAGCATCGTCCGTATACTGAGACTTATCGTCCGAAGCCACTTCCAACTCAAAGTGATTGATAGCTGCCCCAACTGCACCAGCAAGAGCTATCAACCGTAAACCTGGCTTCCGCCAAATAGTATACGCCAGCGCCAAACCCAAAGGAGCTGAGAGGGTTACAATCGTATTATCATGTTTTTTAAGACTCACCGTGGTGTTGTTAAAGCTTCCCATTTTACACCGAACACTTTCCCAGATTTTATGTCCTCGATCTGCAAAGTTAAACTCCTGTTCTTCAAGACCTTGGGCCTTCTCTAAATTGTCCAACGCCTTAATCAGATCGCCCTGGGCCATGTTTAGTGCTGTCCGGGCCTCTTCGTACCCAATTCCCATCCGTTCACGTAACACATCCATCTTTTCAAGTTCTGTCCATAACACTTCACTCATTGTCTTTCCCCTCGTTTCTGTTAATATGTTGTCCCAAATCGTCACGATTCAAGCTTCCCATCCTCCAAGATTTGAGCGGCCTTTCAAATTTATACTCCAAGTAAAGTCGTAGTGTCTCCAAAATTTCTTGCTGCATCCAAGCACTCCAACGCAAACGATCAAGTTTAGTGATATCCACTTGAATCAACTGACGCATAAACGCGATACTTCCCGCCCGAATCCACCGTCCGCCATAGCTCTCTCGACATTGGCTACAAAGTGTACCGCCCGCCTCAGAACTAAAAAACAAACGATCGCCCTTCACCTGAACACCACACTCCGCGCATTCACCCAGAAGCGGACGATATCCCATCAGAGTCATTAACCGCAAGGAGTAGGCAGAAAGCACAAGAAAAGGATCAAACTGTTCCAGCAGAAATAAACAAGTCAAAGTAAGTGCAAAAAGCTCCGGATTGGGCTGCGCTGCGACCGTCGAAACGTCCAAAAGTTCTGCAATCCCGGTCGCAGCAAACGACCGATCCAGATCATTCCAAAGGTATCCAAAACTTTCCTTAGGACTGCACTGACTGACAGTGTCCAACGTCTTTCCCCGATGAATTAAATAGTCCCCATAGGTAAACAACTGAGCCCCAGCCCTTTGACGACTCTTAGGTTTGCGCACCCCTTTCGCCACAGCCTGAAGCTTACCCATTTCACGAGAAAAAAGAGTGAGCAAGCGATCCGACTCCCCAAATTCCCGGCTACGGATCACTAACGCGTCCGCATGATAAACGGCCACGGACTCACCCTCTCATAGGCACATTCAAGTAAATAACCAGTCAAAATATCCAAGGCATCGTTGACTTGTTATTTTCTTTCATATGCCTTATTTTGTGTTATCTATTATCTCTCTATACATATAAACTTGTTCCCAGCCCCAGACGCCGGCCGTTTGCACATAAAATGTGCCGGCCAAACCCCAGAACCGCGGAACAGACCTTCTCGCATCCTCAGAGCTTACTTGAAAGTTCGTTCCCTCGTCCCTGTCAAGTTCCAAGCCCAGGACGCAGTGTGACACAAAAGCTCAAGCATCCCTAAACATAGCTTAACGTTCCCTAATTCCTTGTTTCCCCGTTTTCAGCCCGGGACGCAGTGCCACACACGCGCGACGTCTCTACGTAAGCAGAATAGCACACTTCCGTGTAAGCGACCCCAGAGACGGGGCAGCGCACAAGGACGTGCGCTGCCGCCCATGCGCCAAGGACGGCGCATTGGGCACGATAGTCTCCAGTGGAGATTATCGCCGTAGGCGTGTTCTTTAAAAGAATACTATCGCCGTAGGATGAACCCCGCTCCCGTTTTAGGAGCTTGAACGGTTAGTTTGCTCTGCGTCGTAAGCACCGAGCGCTGTGTGGCACAAGTCCTCTGCGAAGCAAGGCTGAACGTTAGGTCGCGATTTCACACTATAACTGAGCTCGTCCCAAGTCGTTCCGCCCCAGCCTGGACAAGCTCCAGTGCAAACTCCCTAGTCCTGATTCCGCCGGATGCCTTCACTTTCACGTTTTCACCGACCCACGCTTTAAGGTTACGAACATCCAATACCGTGGCTCCCCCTCCAGCAAAACCCGTCGAGGTCTTAATAAAGTCTGCTCCCGAGAGTTTGACAATCTCAGCCACCGTTTTCTTCTCGTCTTCTGTGAGTAAACTGGTTTCAATAATGACTTTTATGATTAATCCGCAACTATGAGCCGCCTCAACCACTCGAACAATATCTTTCTCAACCGCTTCCCAATTCCCGGATTTAGCCCATCCAATATTAATAACCATATCAACTTCTCTACCACCATGGGCTTTGACCATGAAAACTTCCTGGATTTTAACTTCCGTAAACGTCGCACCTAACGGAAAACCTACCACAGCAGCAACACCAATTCCGGTGCCGTATAAAAGTTTTGCCGCCGTTTGCACATAAGCCGGATTGACACAAACCGTCGCGAACTTGTGTTGTTGAGCCTCATGGCAAAGCGCCACAATATCTTTTTCCGTGGCTTGCGGTTTCAATAACGTGTGATCTGTCATTCCTGCAAGATTCATATTCGTCATTCCCGTTCCTTTCCATACCCATAATTGCGCAAGCTATCAGGACGGTTACGCCAATCTTTTTTAACCTTAACCCAAACTTCTAAAAACACCTTACTACCTAACAACGCTTCAATGTCCAAACGCGCCAAGGTGCTGATCTCTTTGAGCTGTCTGCCCCCCGCCCCGATAACGATCCCTTTTTGAGAATCACGCTCAACTACGATCAGCGCTCTTACTTTAACAAGGGTCTTTTTCTCTTCTACCTCTTCGATTATTACGGCAATCGAGTGTGGAATTTCATCATGTGTCAGCTGAAGCACTTTTTCGCGCACCAGTTCCGCCATAATAAACCGTTCCGGTTGATCGGTCACTTCATCTTCGGGATAATACATGGGGCCTTTCGAGAGTTGGGCAAAGATCACATTTAAAAGTTCATCTGTGTTTTCCCCTGTTTTGGCAGAAATAGGTACAACTGCTGCAAAATCGACAAGAGCAGAATATTTCTGGATTTTATGCATCAACATTTCTTTAGACATGAGTAAATCTACCTTATTGAAAACAAGTACACACGGGCTCTTCGCTTGCTTGAGCATCTCGATAATATACTCTTCGCCCGGGCCATATTCAGCGGTAAGATCCACTAAGTAAAGGATAACGTCCACATCACGCATAGATTCCTTGGCCTTACCGACCATATATTCCCCTAACTTATGTTTGGGTTTATGAATTCCTGGAGTATCCAAAAAGACAATTTGTCCCCGTTCCTCCGTAAGAATACACTGAATGCGATTACGAGTGGTCTGAGGCTTATCAGACATGATCAGTACTTTTTGTCCAATTAAATGATTTAGCAAAGTCGATTTACCTGCATTAGGCCTTCCAATTACGGATACAAAACCTGAACGAAATTCTTTTGATGTTGTTGAAACCAACGGTGAAGTCACTTCCCTATCTTAATACTTTATTTATTTTCTAATCTTATCATGTTTATACCATAACCCTAAATAATCACGACTATTCAAGGCCTTGGGTGACACTGCGTTCCGGGCTTATACCGCGGAACATTTAGTTCTTGCTTTGGAGATTGACGGGATGCAAGTCAAGAACCGTCCCTTCTCCCCCACAACACTGTGTTACACAAGCGACTCCGGGCCAAACGCATCCGGCAACAACACTTTCAAACTTGTCGTCCGAATTAGACCAGAGCCATTAACTAAAATAACCGGGCAGTCTATGGCAAATTCCCGGATTACTTGACGACATGCGCCGCAAGGGGAAGGAAAGCTGTCCGTCGGAACTGCAATGGCAATCCCTTTCAACTCCCGTTCGCCCTTAGCCACGGCTTGGAAAATTGCATTCCGCTCAGCGCAAACCGTTAACCCGTAACTCGCATTTTCCACATTACACCCGCTATAAATCTCTCCCGAGGAAAAGAGCGCTGCCGCTCCAACCGGGTAGTGGGAATACGGTACATAAGCCTGTCGATAAGCTCCTTGAGCCTGCTTAATAAGTTCTTTCATTTCTTGGTCCTCGAGTGCTCCTATCGTTGGGGATTGATCCTGCTCCAATCAAAAAACTCCTATCTATCCTAACAGGACTTAACGTTCACTCGTTTCCTCTTTCTCAGCCCTGGACGCAGTGTGACACAAGCGCGACGTCTCTACGTAAGCAGACTAGCAAACTTCCGTTCAAGCGACCCCATAACAAGACGGCGCACATGAAATGTGCCGTCTCCCTAAATCCTCGTCACCAAACACGGATATCCCACTATCTTCAAAGCAGTACGAACCGTCCTTCGTTCCCCCGGACCCAAGCCCGGGACGCAGTGTCACACAGCGCGACGTCTCTACGTACGCAGACTAGCAAACTTCCACGACAGCGACCTCATAACAAGACGGCGCACATGAAATGTGCCGTCACCCCATTATCCGTTTCTCGGACCCAAGCCCGGGACGCAGTGTCACACAGCGCGACGTCTCTACGTAAGCAGACTAGCAAACTTCCGTTCAAGCGACCGACCCCTGACACGGGGCGGCGTACAAGGACGTACGCCGCCGGCCATGCGCCAAGGACGGCGCATTGGCCGGGAACCCCGCTCCCCAAAGAAGGAGCTTGAACGGTTAGTTTGCTCTGCGTCGTATGACCGAGCGCTGTGTCACACAAGTCCCTCACACAAGTCCCAAGATCTTGCTCACGAAACGGAACAGCGGAGGGAAAAAGACAATCAAACCAATCACAACTGCTTGAATCGCGGTGACCAAAACGGCACCAGCCGCCACGTCCTTTGCCATTCCAGCGAGAGGGTGAAAGTTTGGTTGCACCATATCGACTACGATTTCAAGGGCAGAATTCATGATTTCGGCGCTAATAACACAGCCAATCGCCAAAATGAGTATTAACCATTCAAACCGCGAGACCTCGCTCCACCAAGCAACGCACAACACGCTAATTCCCGCATAGACATGGAACTGAATATGTCCCTGCGTTCTCCAAGTGTAGAGCATTCCTCGCCAAGCTTGATTAAAACTGCGCCAAAACCCTGGTTTCTGATATCTCCCCATGCTTTCCTCCGTTTGGTTCCTCTTCAGACTAAACTATGCTCTCTCTAGCCCTAATATAGCCATCACTTCTTCTTCTTTGCGGCGCATCTCTTGTTGATCGGGCTCTTCTTCATGATCAAAACCTAATAAATGGAGCGTCCCATGGACCGCAAGATATATAATTTCCCGTTCAAAGGAATGACCGTACTCCTCGGCTTGTTCCCTTGCCCTTTCAGCAGAGATCACAATATCTCCGAGCATGTCGTCTTCAAACGCCGCCTCCGGTTCCTCTTCCATGTCCTCTTGCAAGGCAAACGATAGAACATCCGTCGGACGGTCCACCCCACGATACTCTCGATTTAACTCATGTATGCGCTGATCATCAACCAACATTAAGCTTACTTCCGCCTCTTTCGGCCCATCAGACAGACGAATTGTCTCTTCAATCGCCTGAGTTAACAAAGCGGCTAGTGGCTCGCGCCGATCAAGCAAAATAGAATCTTCTTCCCAAGCAATATCTAGGATCACGAATCTTTCCTCCCTTCATATTCTAGCTTTCTTTTATCGCCTCTTGGCTGTCTATCTGCTTCTCTTTAGGAGCGCCGTTAGCCTTACCATTCTCGGCACTGGCCTCTCCCATCTGTTTCTTATGCATTAGAACGGTCCCAGTCTCGCGAACACTCGGCATGTCCGGATATTCGACGCGAGAATGGAAAATCCCACTCAAGACACGGACAAAGGCTATCGCAATCCGGTCTAAGTCTTGAAACGTTAAATCACATTGATCCAATTGCCCATCGTTAAGCTTGTCCTTAATAATTTTCCGAACGAGCCCTTCGACTCGCCCAGGCGTATGTTGTTTCATGGACCGCACTGCCGCTTCGACATTGTCCGCCAAAGCAACTAAGGCACTCTCTTTAGTCTGAGGTTTTGGTCCGTCGTAATGGAAAGCCTCCTCGGGAACATTATCATATTCCTCAACGGCCTTATGATAAAAGAAGCTGACGAGACTGTCCCCATGATGCTGAGCAATAATATCTTGGATCTGCTGCGGAAGCTTATTTTCTCTCGCCAATTCCAACCCATCCTTGATGTGAGAAATAATAATCAGCGAGCTTAGCGTCGGAGCAATCTTATCATGAGGGTTATCCTGAGTGAATTGATTTTCTATGAAAAAATACGGGCGTTTTAATTTTCCGATGTCGTGATACATTGCGCCAACTCTTACTAACGTGGCATCCGCCTGAACAGCCTCGGCGGCCGCTTCGGCAAGATTACCCACTAAAATACTATGGTGGTAGGTCCCTGGTGCCTCCATCAATAAGCGCTTCAATAACGGTCGATTGGGATTGGTTAGTTCTAGAAGCCGAACCGAGGATGTAATACGAAATCCAGCTTCAAACCAATGCAACGCCCCAACCGTTAAAAACGAAGACGCCACGCCGTTGACAGTTCCCAAGATCAGACCAACAACCCAAACTGACAAGCGCATGCCCGTAGTCAAGGCAATCGCACTTACCATGAAAATATTAACTGCGGATACAAATAACCCGGCACGTGCCAAATCAGAACGCTGACTTAAATGGGACACACTGTACACCCCTACAATCCCACCAAAGAGAGCCACGAGACCACTTTGCAGGCCAGACGAGGTTGAAAATGAAGGGTCCACTAATACAGCCACAAAAATTGCTAAGACCGCGGAAACCAACAAGGCAACATCCACATCGAATAATATGGCAATCGACATCGTCGCCCATGCCACCGGAATGAGCATCCCTGACAACGAATTAAAGTCAGTCAGTCCTAAATTCAAGGAAATTACCCCACGCCCGATAACCAGAACCAAGCTCATCGTCAGCCCAATCAAGATCATACGACTCGTCAAATATAGAACATCCCGCTTATATTGGAATAAATACGCCAGTATAGTCCCTATTCCAATGAGGACCATGAGTGCAATCCCAGCGATTCCTTTCCAGGTATTGCCGCTATTGATGAGTCCATAAGCAACCAACACCTGGTAGACTTTTTCGTCAACGATCTCGCCAGGACCTACAATCTTTTGATTAGCCTTATAGTGAAGAACATCCCCCTTAATACTCGCGCGGGCTGTCGTGCGTAATTTCTCCGTAGCTTGGTCATCGACCTTCAAGGTTGCTTGAGTCACTTCTTGTTCCACAAAGGCCTTATAGAATGTTCTCGCATCATTATGTAGAGCTGACTTATTAAGGTCCGCTAGTATCCGTTCACGCAGTGGTACCACATCTTCGACAGACCGGGCCCCCAAATCCACATTGCGTGAATTACTTAAAATAATGGCTCCACCGATCTGTTCAGCTGTCGTCAAATCCTCCGGAGAGGTTTTCAACAACGATGTCAAAACCACCTCTGACAAAGTATTAAACGGCTGTATCTGCCTCAGTTTATTAACGCGCGCACTTTCATCCCCTGTGGTAGCCGCGGTGTCACGCAAGGTAGTGAACGCTTGCGCTAGATCCTTAGTTAGGATGCTCAAGTAATCCTCATCCGATTTATACACCGGTTTAACGGCTTTCGCGGCGGCATCTTGATCTAGCGCGAATTTCCTCGCATCCTCAATGTCCTTATTTACCGGCGCTGTAATGAGTTGAGGACTTGGCTCCCCTACCTTCAAATCGAGTTTAGAGACAAACAGGTTGGATGATAAAAGAACTGTAAACAACAGAAAATACATCACCCCAATAATGGCGCGAAACCACATGGTGTGATGTTTGAGCGAATCCAATCGTTTGGCTAGGCCTTCCCAAATTTTCAAGACCTTTCTGATTTTCAATACCATCATCCTTACTTCCCAGTGCCTTACCACTTAAGGATTTGCATACACCGCCAAATCCTCATAAGTTTCCAGCTCTACTCTTACCCGTACAGCCTCGGGATTACTCGAAAGAACCCTGACGGTTTCTTCCACAATCGGAACACCCTGCGTGATTTTCTTCTGGACTTCAGTCCGAGCTGTTTGTTCAGCCAGTAGACGGGCTTCAGCCACAGAACGTTCGAGGTGCACTGTACGAAGTTCTTTATAGTTCACCTTTATACATTCGACAGGAAACCGCCAATTCCTCCAGGGCAACAGGGAATGACTCAGCACTTCTTTATGGGCTTGCCCAAACGGCGAATCCGGCGTTGTTACCATTATGACGCGGGAACCAAATTTTATACCCCATCCTGTGGCATCTTTACCACTTTCTTCAACTTTATTCTCCACCAAGGGGACTTTTCCTTCTGCGCTATACCATACTCGTCCACGCACAAACCCTCTGGCAACTGTGACCGGGGGGGTCGCTTTAGAACTGTTTGGATTACTCGGTGTGAGATTTGGAGCAGCTGCGGGACTCGGGGGACTCGGAATTGCCGCCTGTGTAATCAGCACTTGGCCGGCCCGAACAGTTTCACCTTCATGAACCTGCGGCGTTCCCTGAATCACCATAATTTCCTTGACGATCCCGGCGTGATTTGCTACAAGATTACCCGCTTCCTTGGGGATGATCGGACGGATTTTCTCCGAAATTTTAATTCTAACATCCGTTCCATTACGTTCGACCCCGATCCAGGCTGCATCTGGCAGTTGTTCTTGCAGCGCTTTCGCAATCCCGTTTAAATCTAAGGTTTTCGAATAGACCCAGGTCTTAAGCCCTAGTTTCTCTGCCCGTGCTAAAACGTCAGGTGCCATTAAGTTCCGATTCCCCGTCACGGAAATTGACAGCACGAGTTGGGACAATACAGTTAAGACCGTTGCGATCACTACGATGCCTGTCAAAAGACCCTTTCTACGCCACCACCGCGCTGCAACAAATGGCCAGCCATATTTGGCCACAATATGGACCCTTGTATGGCTGAGACGTGCTGCGTGCCGCAACCGCCGAAAATCGGAAAGCTTAATCTGAGCTCGCATTCCCCGTTCAGATTTTTGAGTATGATAAAGAATCACTCCGTCTTTTGAAGCTTGATTAAGAAAGCGTGCTAACTGGTCTCCCCTCGCTAAGAAAAGAATCCGGCCATACCAAAACGTCCGTAGCCATTCAAACATTACTTTGTCTCCCTTCCAACAAACGATAAGGAAGAGAGTTCCCCTTCGATCCGGAGTTCAGTTGATAAGATGACTTTGAGCTCTAGTCCCTTCCCGCCAAAACAGACATCCCCCTCAGCGGTTTCCAAACGAATCTCTTCTCCCGAAAAAGTAACAATACTGATATAATTCTCCACTAGAATTTGCCGTCGTCCGGTTATCGTAATTTTGGGACCTTCTCCCACCACATCCGGTGGAAAATCCAAAATATCTCCGACACTTGTTTGCAATTTTTTAAACATGAAAAAACGACCTCCCTTCTGTTTGATATTTATGAAGGGAAGATCGATAATAGTCCAAGCCTTGAGTCTAATTATTTTTGCATTTTATGATAAAGAAAACCCAGCCACATTCTGCAACTGGGTTTTTTCTAAGCTATGGACTTGTTATGCCCCGAGGATTTCCCGAACAATCAGATTGACAAGTTTGCCGTCTGCACGTCCTTTAGTCTTAGGCGATAATACTCCCATAACTTTCCCGAGGTCTTTAGGGCCTTGAGCCCCTAGTGCGGCCACAGTTTCTTGCACGAGTTGACGAATTTCCCCTTCGGAAAGCTGCTGAGGAAGGTAATCCATTAAAACGGATATTTCCTTTTCCAAAGCCTGAACCGTTTCGGGGCGATCCGCTTTTATAAACTCTTCGAGTTCATCTCGGCGCTGTTTTAACTCGCGTGCTAATACTTCGATGACTTGTGCATCGGTAAATTCAATCTTGTTGTCGATCTCAGCATTTCTTATAGCAGCCCTGACCATTCGGATGACGGAAAGTTTAACCTTCCCCTCCTCTTTGGCCTTCATGGCAACCTTCATATCCTCAACTAGACGATCTTTCAGGGTCAATTCGTGACACTCCTTACTTGAACTTGCGTTTACGTGCAGCTTCAGACTTTTTCTTTTTCTTCACGCTTGGTTTTTCATATGCCTCGTGCTTGCGAGCCTCTGCACTAACCCCTGCCTTTTGACAAGTACGTTTGAACCGGCGGAGTGCGGCATCTAGGGATTCGTTTTTGCCAACTCTGACTTCACTCATTATCTTATCCCTCCCTCCACTGGATCATCACAAATATACCTTTATTATTATACTGGAGGAAGTGAATCGCGTCAAGTTAGCTCAACCCGTTGTGCGCTTCAAATTTCACCAAATTCATCCAATTTTAGAGCCGAGCGCCTGTCCTCCGAGCAGATGGAAATGAAGATGCCCGACAATTTGACCTCCGTCTGTTCCTGTATTCGTGATCACCCTATAACCCGACTCAGCAATTTCAAACTCAGCAGCCAACCGACGAATAACGCCGAGAAGATGACATACTAAAGGTTCATATTCAGGTGTGACATCATTCAGATTGCGCAAATGGTTTTTGGGAATAACAAGCAAGTGCACCGGAGCGAGAGGTTGGTTATCCCTAAAAGCCACGACCTCATCGTCCTCATAAACGATTTCGCTAGGAATTTCATGTAGGGCAATTTTACAAAAGATACAATCCGGCATTTGCATTACTTTTTCCTCCTTCAGTTTATTCACCGAAACTTAGATTTGTACACATCATCCCCGCATTTTAATCACGGAATATGACCCTCTTCCAAAACTACCGTTTCAAACCGCCTAGTCGTCCAGCGCTCCCCATCCTCACGGGCGGGTATTCGAACCTGGATATAATGCGGCGTATGTCCTAAGGCACACCCCGTCGAATCCACCTTTTCGATAAGCACTTCTACCGATCTTCCGATAAAACGACGAACAAAAGCTCCCTGACTTTCAAGGGCGACCGCCAAAAGGTCCTTCACTCTTTGTTCCTTAAGTTTCTTCGAAACCTGATCAGGATAGTCTGCTGCAGGGGTACCGTTCCGCTTTGAATACGGGAACACATTAATTCCAGAGAAGCTGCAGGACTTCACAAACGCTAACGTCAACGCATGATCCGCTTCTGTTTCCCCCGGAAAACCGACAATGACATCCGTAGTCACAGCCAGATCAGGCATCCGCTGACGAAGTCTTTCCAGCAGGTCCTGGTATTCGCTCAAAACATAGGGACGGCGCATACGGGCTAATACCCTGTCGCTGCCACTTTGTAAGGGCATATGAAAATGAGGGCAGACTTTATCAGACGAGATGATGGTCTCGATAAGCTCATCCGTATATTCCATTGGTTCGATCGAACTCAGACGTAACCGATGAAGCCCGGGAATCTTAACCAACTCCCGTACCAAACGGGCTAAGTTCCACCCATCCTCTAAATCTTGCCCATAAAACCCAGTATGAATTCCCGTCAAAACGATCTCTAAATACCCCGCCTCGACTAAACTACGAGCCTCAGCAATAGCATTTTCCGGTAGACGGCTCCGTAACGGGCCGCGAGCATAAGGAATAATACAGTAAGTGCAGAACTGATTACAGCCTTCCTGAACCTTCAGCAACGCCCTTGTCCGGTGCTCCTCGTGGAGTTGTGGAAGCTCCTCAAATTCCTCCGCGTCCCAAATCCCACGCACCGCGTTCTGAGGTTTCCGCTCAACCTTGACTCGCTCAATCCACTCTAATATTTTTGTTCGATCCTGTGTTCCAAGAACTAGATCAACGCCCTCAATATTGAGGACCTCTCCCGGTGCCGTTTGCGCGTAACAACCCATGACCACCACAACGCTCTCCGGATGCTCCCTGATCATCCGGCGAATGACTCGGCGAGATTTACTATCTCCCATATTCGTCACAGTACACGTATTCACGACCACAACATCCGCTTCTTCCGAGGCATCCACCACCAGATAATCAGCCTCACGAAAAAGTTGGGCCATCGCTTCGCTCTCAGTTTGGTTGACCTTACAACCAAGTGTCACGAAACAAACGACTGGGTGCGTTTTGATCTGTTCAACTTCTAAAGGCATAAATACTCCACCTTTTTTCGAACGTGCAAGAGAAGGGGCATGCAAGGAGGGACGGTTCTTGCTTGCATCTCCACGGGACATACAGCGGCAAAATTTATGCAAGTCAAGAACCGTCCCTTCTCCCATCCGTGCTCCTTCGTCTCCGACCCCAGAGACAAGACGGGGCACATGAAATGTGCCGTCTCCCAAAACCCTCGTCGCCCAAGACGAATTCTCAACTATCTCCAAAGCAGTACTAAGCGTACCCCAGACCCAGCCCGGGACGCAGTGTCACACGAGCGCGACGTCTTTACGTAAGCAGCCCAGCAAACTTCCGTTCAAGCGACCGACCCAGACACGGGGCGGCGTACAAGGACGTACGCCGCCGGCCATGCGCCAAGGACGGCGCATTGGCCGGAACACTCACCCGTGTTCCGCCCCGCTCCCCAAAGAAGGAGCTTGAACGGTTAGTTTGCTCTGCGTCGTAAGCACCGAGCGCTGTGTCACACAAGTCCCTTACCCAAGGTCGCCGAAATGAAATAAAACCATCGTCAACGCAGCCAGCGCGGCCGTTTCCGCCCGCAAAATCCGTGGCCCTAAAGAAACGCTCTTTGCTCCAAGTTTTTCTTGGGCAAAAACAACCTCAGACTGGTCAAAGCCCCCCTCAGGGCCAATAAGTATAGCAATAGGGTGTTTGGCATCCATCGTGTCAAGGACCGAGGCTAATCCCTGCTTAATTTCTTCTTCATAAGGAATAAGCCATTGGGTATCCTTCGGCAACTGGACCGCCAAATCCTGCCAATCGCAAACTTTCGATATCTGAGGTTCCCTAACCCGATGAGACTGTTTCGACGCTTCAGCAGCGATCTTTTGCCAGCGAGCGACTCTATCCTGTGCCTTGGCTCCTTCAAGATGCATGATAGAACGTTTGGTTCGCAAGGGAAGAAGGCCTTCCATGCCTAGTTCAGTCCCTTTCTGGATCACCAATTCCATTTTTTCCCCTTTGGAGAGCCCTGCCACAATAAACACAGCGGTATGGGCCTCCACATCGGGATGATCTGTACTGAGAACCCGACAGGTTACGCTTTTGTCCTCAATCTTATCAATAACGCTGGTATATTCCATCCCGGTATTATCGAAACCCACAATAATATCTCCAGGTGTCAGTCGGAGTACCTTAGCAAGATGATCACGTTCCTTATCCCTTAACCAAAAAACGTCTTTTCCAAGCTCTGTAATCTTAAAACGATGCACATTTATCCCACCTTGCTCGAAATAAAATCCATCCAGCATCCTCTATACGTTCCACAATCTCGAAACCCGCTTCCTTCAGACCCACTTCTACGTCTCCAGCTCGATGTTCAATAATGCCAGAGGCCAAAAATTCACCCTCAGGCCGCAATATACGTTTCAAATCCGGGAGTAGCATCAAAATAACATCCGCAATAATATTGGCAATCACCACATCTGCTTGACCTGTAAGTACAGTCCCTAGGTCTCCACGCATTACCCGAACTCGATCGTTCATTCGATTGAGGTCGACATTTTCTTGGGCCACCCTGATCGCCACTGAATCAAGATCCACCGCATCCACATTGGCGCCAAGTTTCGCTGCTGCAATCGCAAGTATCCCAGAGCCTGTCCCTAAGTCGAACACAGTTTGTCCGGGTTTTACAATATATTCGAGTGTTTTTAAACACAGCGTTGTCGTGGGATGCGTCCCCGTACCGAAAGCCATGCCAGGATCAAGCTCAAGTACGATGTCCCCCGCTTGAAGCTCTACCTGCTCCCACGTTGGCTTAATTAGAAAATGTTTACCGATACGAATCGGCTTAAAATAAGCTTTCCAAGCGGTAGCCCAATCTTCTTCCTTCAAGGAGATGCCTTTGGCCTGAACAACCCAATCCGGAAAGCGTTCAACTAGTTCACGAATCCCCTGATCAAGCTTCTCTAGTTTAGCCGCTAGCTCGTCATCTTCCGGGAAATAACCCTTTACCACAGACGTCCCGGTGAGTTTCACCTCTCCAAAGGCATGGTAATCCCACTCTCCAGATTCAATATACTTGAGCAAAAGTTCGGTGTCTTCTACACTGACACCCGTGCATCCTAACTGATAAAAAAGATCGGCAACAGCTTCCTCTCCTTCAGATGAAACTGTTACCGCCACTTCACGCCAATTCATTGTTTATACTCCTTTTACCCTATCGCATCCTTAAGGTTTTCTTTGAACTTCTCAAACAACGATTTTTTGCCCATTTGTTGGTGATCGGGCGTTGCATCCCCGAACTCACGCAAGAGTTGCTTTTGTTTATCGTTTAGCTTGGTCGGCGTTGTCAAAACGACTCGAACATGCTGATCTCCGCGACCGGTTCCTCGGCGATGCGGTACGCCGTGCCCTTTAAGACGGAAGACTGTGGCCGTTTGAGTTCCTTCTGGGATTTTCATCTTCACTAACCCATCTAACGTCGGAACATCGATTTCTGCGCCCAAGCCTGCCTGGATAAAGGTGATTGGCACTTCGCAATAAACGTCATTTCCATCACGTTCGAAGAACTTGTGCGGTTTAACCTGTAAAACTATATAAAGATCTCCCGAGGGTCCGCCTTTGGCTCCTGCTTCACCATCTCCAGTAAGCCTTAAGTTTAAGCCGTCTTCTGAACCTTGCGGAATACTAATCTTAATGGTTTTAGTCTTGCGAACTTTTCCTTGTCCATTACAGGTCGAGCAAGGGCTACTAATGGTACGACCTTCCCCATGACAGGTCGGACATGTACGTGCGGTTTGGATTACACCAAAAGGCGTGCGTTGGGCCGCTTTAACTTGCCCACTACCACGACACTGGGAACACGTTGTCGGGTGTGTCCCTGGAGCTGCACCTGAACCCTCACAATCTGTACACGTTTCATCCCTTGGAATTTGGATTTCCTTTTCAACACCAAATACCGCTTCTTCAAAGGTCAAGGTCATGGCATAACGCAGATCCGAACCCCTTTGTGGCCCACCGCGCCGTTGTCCTCCACCCCCGCCGAAAAACATATCGAAAATGTCCCCGAAGCCTCCAGCATCTCCAAATCCCCCACCTTGGTTAGGATCTGTTCCAGCATGACCAAATTGGTCATAACGCGCTCTCTTCTCCGGATCGCCCAAAACGTCATACGCATCGGAAGCTTCTTTAAACTTCTCTTCCGCAGTCTTATCCCCTGGGTTTACATCTGGATGATATTGACGAGCTAACTTCCGGTACGCTTTTTTTATTTCCTGTTCACCAGCTGACCGCTCGACACCAAGAACCTCATAATTATCGCGTTTCATGTTTTCCTCCATCACTCCTACTTGTCCAACCGCTCTAACATTTTAAATTTCTATAGTATTATATGATCCTTGAACCTCAAGTACAAGGAAATATCCATTATAAAGAAATTTTATGTATCTGTCAAAACACTCAAAAAGCGGGCACAAAGGCTTTAGCACCTTTGCACCCCTAACTTTATCTCAAAATTCGTGAAAGGTTTGCACCGAGCTCACCTCGTAATCTAACGCGATAGCGACGGAGCTGTGGTGAATGGAGCAATTTCACTCCATTCCTCCACAGCGACCTTCTCACTACATCAGCAAATCTTATTTATCCTTTTTCACTTCTGTGAACTCAGCATCCACAACGTCTTCATCCTTTTTAGCCTCTTCAGCACTAGGTTGTGCCCCTGCGTTCTGCTCTTGCTCGGCCTTTTCTTTATACATCTTTTCGATGTAAGGATGGAGTACTTTGTTCAACGCCTCAGTTTTCTCATTAATTTCCTCGACTTTTTCAGAAACTGCTGCATTTTTTAGATCTTCCAGCGCTTTTTTAATGCTTTCAACTTCGGCAGCATCGCCCTTACCTTCGAATTCTTTCATAGTTTTCTCGGTTTGATAAGCTAGCGAATCCGCTTGGTTCTTAGCATCAATCAGCTCTCTGAGTTTCTTATCTTCATCAGCATGGGCTTCAGCGTCTTGCTTCATTTTTTCGATATCGTCTTTAGAGAGACCTGTGGAAGAAGTAATGGTCACTTTTTGTTCATTCCCAGTAGCAACATCCTTAGCCGAGACGTGGACAATCCCATTGGCATCAATATCAAATTTAACTTCGATTTGCGGGATGCCGCGTGGTGCAGGAGGAATGCCTGTGAGCTGGAAACGTCCCAGTGTTTTATTGGAACTTGCCATTTCGCGTTCCCCTTGGAGAACATGAATGTCAGTTGAAGTTTGATTGTCGGCAGCCGTTGAGAACGTCTGCGATTTAGTGGTTGGAATCGTAGAGTTTCGTTCAATAATCCGGGTAAATACACCGCCTAAGGTTTCAATGCCTAAGGAAAGCGGGGTAACATCCAGCAAGATCATATCTTTTACTTCTCCACTGAGAACGCCACCTTGAATTGCCGCACCCATGGCGACCACTTCATCCGGGTTAACGCCTTTGTGTGGTTCTTTGCCGCTTAATTTCTTAATAGCTTCTACGACGGATGGGATACGGGTAGATCCACCCACGAGGATGATCTGATCAATTTTCTCCCAAGAAAGTTTCGCATCTTCAATCGCTTGACGTGTGGGTCCAATGGTTGATTCTACGAGGTCTGAGATGATGTCTTCAAATTTGGCACGTGAAATATTCATATCCAAATGTTGTGGTCCTTGTTCTGTCATGGTGATGAACGGCAGATTGACATTGGAATTTGTGACACCAGAAAGCTCGATCTTGGCTTTTTCAGCCGCTTCTTTTAAACGTTGCAGGGCCACACGGTCTTTTGAAAGATCAGCGCCATTACTTTTCTTGTATTCAGCCACCATATAGTCGATCAAACGTTGGTCAAAATCGTCGCCGCCCAAATGGTTATTACCACTGGTAGCTTTCACTTCAACCATACCTTGGCTTAATTCTAGGATGGAAACGTCGAAGGTTCCGCCCCCTAAGTCAAACACCAAAACGGTTGAATCTTCTTTTTTGTCGAGACCATAGGCAAGCGCTGCCGCTGTCGGTTCGTTAATAATCCGAAGAACTTCGAGTCCAGAGATTGCTCCGGCATCTTTCGTCGCTTGACGCTGAGCATCCGTGAAATAAGCAGGCACTGTAATAACCGCTTGTGTCACCGGTTGCCCAAGATAAGCTTCCGCATCCGTTTTGAGTTTTTGGAGAATCATGGCCGAAATTTCTTGTGGACTATAAGTCTTGTCTTCGATTCTAACTTTAAAGTCAGTACCCATGTGTCGTTTGATCGAACTGACTGTTTTATCTGGATTAGAAACAGATTGACGCTTGGCCACCTGTCCTACTAAACGCTCGCCAGTTTTTGAAAAACCAACCACAGATGGAGTTGTGCGGTTTCCCTCTGCATTAGGGATGACAACTGCTTCTCCACCCTCCATAACAGCTACGCAAGAGTTTGTTGTACCTAAGTCAATACCAATAATTTTTCCCATTTTTATCTTCCTCCTTAAATTGACTAACTAATTAGAGACTTTAACCATACAAGGGCGCAAAACTTTTTCTTTGAGATAATACCCTTTTTGTATTTCTTCTACCACAGTATTTTCAGGATGTTCTTCAGAGTCCACCCTGAGTACCGCATCATGAAGGTTTGGATCAAAAGGTTGGCCAACCGCTTCCATCGCCTTGAGGCCCTCCTTGCTGAGCGCCGTTTGCAATTGACGTAGGATCATATCCACGCCTTGTGAAAAGGCAGTAAAGTCCGGATTAACTTTGGCCGCACTAGCTGCCCGTTCGAAATTGTCTAAAACAGGAAGCAGATCCGCCACAATACGCTCAGATGCATATTTAATAAGTTCAACTTTTTCTTTTTGCGTCCGCTTTCGATAATTATCGAAATCCGCTTGTAAGCGTAGCAATTGATCGTAATTCTCATCTGCTTTAGCCTTCGCCTTAGCAAGCTCCGCTTCTAGTGTCAGAATTTTCTCTGGGGAAATCATATCCTTGTCTTTCAGGCTGTCTTTTTCCAAGGTGGCTTTGTCAGTTTCCAGCGTGTCGTCCTCCATATGATCCTCATCCATACTCTGCTTACGGCCTCTGAGAGTTTCTTCTCTCATTCGTGCCATGCATAATCACCTCTCATACTTCATTACCCTTAAATTATATTAATGGCCCGCTTTACCTGCGTTTCGTGAGAATCCCTGTTAAACTGCGAGTCATAAAATCGACAATTGCAATCGCTTTGCCATAGTCCATACGGGTCGGCCCAAGTACGCCCACCGCTCCAATGGTTAGCCCGTTCACCTTATAAGCTGCTGAAATCACGCTACAGCCCTTAAATTCCTTCAATGTATTTTCCCCACCAATGGTCACATTTAGTCCCTCATGGTAAGGTTGCAACAGTTTTTTCAAGGACTCATTTTCTTCGAACACTTTAAATAAGGTTTTAACCTTCCCTAAGTCCTTAAATTCGGGTTGGTTAAGCATATTGAGGGTCCCTCCGAGGTAGATGCGCTCCCCTTCCTCATTATCGTCCAAAATCTCCCTCAGCATATCCAAGGCGTTATCAATCAAATGCCTCTGCCGAGACAATTCATTGTAGATTTCATGCAACATGTTGCGTTTAACCTGGCCTAAGGAATAACCGCGCAATTTTTGATTGAACACTCCGGCCACTTGTTGAAGCTCTTCGGCCGTCAGGTTCTCCCCAATATCAATAATGTGGTTTTCCACCGTGCCATTTTCTTTCACAATCACCATGATCACCTGGCCCGGCTGATACGGCAGGAAATGCATTTTCCCAAACGTACTCTTGCCTCTTTGCGGCCCGAGCACGATACTCGTTAAGTTCGTAAGTTCGGACAATAATCTGCTGGTATGAGAAATCACTTCTTGAATCTCATGGATTCTCTTCGAGCTTTCCCGCTCAATGAGTTCCTTCTCCTCATCACTAATCGATTGAGGATCCAGCAGGCAATCCACGAAATACCGATATCCAGCATCCGAAGGAACTCGTCCTGAGGATGTATGCGGTTGTTCAATGAACCCCATATCTTCTAGATCAGCCATCTCGTTACGAATCGTCGCAGGGGACACGCCTAGATCAAACTTGCGTGCAATCGTTCGCGAACCAATCGGTTCAGCGGTAGCAATATAATCCTGGACAATCGCCCTTAAAATCTTCCGTTTGCGTTCATCCATTTGCATACATGCTTTCCAGCCTTTCCTGTGGTTTCCCCTCTCCGTATGAGTATTTCACATTCGGATATTACTGGTTCATCACTTGTTGAATACTTATTGAATACTTGTTGAATTTTGATTGTTAGCACTCTCTCTTAACGAGTGCTAACAATCTATGTGTTCACACTACCACCGAACTCTTATTTTGTCAAGAATCATTTCAATAAATTTACGGGGGAGAAGTACGGGGGAGAAGGGACGGTTCTTGCTTGCATGATTTATGCAAGCAAGAACCGTCCCTACTTGCACGCGTCATCAGCCTTCAAGTCACACGAAATCCTTTAAGATCGAGTTCGCCACAAAAGAATATTTTTCATTTAAACTTAAATAATCACCTTGAAACACAAAAACATCCTTATCTTTATAGCGTTCCAACACATCCCTATAAATATCCCTCAGATCGACACCAAAATCATTTCTAAACAATGTTAGATTTACACCTTCTTCAAGGCGCAAGCCCAAAATCATGCGTTCAGCCATGCGCTCGCGCAGCGATAAGACTTCGTCTCCAGCTTCATCGATTGGGTCTTGCCCGCTTTGAAGACGGCTTTGATAAGCCCGCACATCTTCGATATTTTTCCAGCGCACCTCAGTTAAGCAAGACACAGCGCCAGGGCCAAGGCCAAGATAATCTGCTCCCCGCCAATAACCTAAGTTATGTTGACATTCATAACCTGGGCGAGCGAAATTAGACGTTTCATACTGCGTATACCCTGCCTGCTTCAACCGTTCAACCGCCCATTCATGCATATCTGCTTGTAGATCATCATCAGGCAGTGGGTCAAGCGGCGTGATCCTCCCAGTAATAGCAACCTTATCGTTCGTTTCTTCCGTTTTGTTTGTATACCGTTCATAGAGGGGCGTGTCCTCTTCTAGCATCAAACCATAGAGGGATAAATGTTCAGGCGAATATGAAAGAGCTTCCTCTAAGGACGCCTGCCACAACTTCAGGTCTTGCCCAGGAAGTCCAAACATTAAATCCAGATTCAAGTTATTAAATCCAGCCGTTCTTAAGCGTCTGATGGCTTCACGAGCTTGCCCAGCAGTATGAATACGTCCCACTGCACGTAACAATTTATCATCGAAGGCCTGGACCCCAAGAGAAAATCGATTAATCCCGTAACGCTTTAAAATATCTAATTTCTTGTCCGTAATCGTTCCCGGATTCCCCTCAACAGTTTTCTCCGCCCCTTGGTTCATGCGGAAATACCGATGAATCATGTTCATCAAACCTTCTAACTCTTGGTCTCTCAACGCGGTTGGAGTCCCACCCCCTATAAAAAGAGAAGATACCCCTTGCGGGGCATCTAGTTGCCGCTTAGCCATTTCGGCATCTAAGCCCTCTAAATACAGGGATACAAGATTCTCTGGAGTGTTAACCAATGAATGAGAATAAAACGCACAGTAATCGCATTTTTGAACACAAAACGGGACGTGTACATATAAGGAAGGCATACTAATCATCGATCTTCAAGACCGCCATAAAGGCATCTTGAGGGACCTCTACGTTGCCGACTTGCTTCATACGCTTTTTCCCCACTTTTTGCTTCTCGAGTAGTTTGCGTTTCCGGGAAATATCCCCACCATAGCATTTAGACAAAACGTCTTTCCTCATAGCGCTCACGGTCTCGCGGGCAATGACTTTATTCCCGATCACGGACTGGATCGGTATTTCGAACATTTGCCTAGGAATAATTCCTCGAAGTTTCTCCACAAGCTTCCTGCCCCGGTTATAAGACTTGGCTCGATGGATGATGAATGATAAGGCGTCCACCATTTCTCCGTTTAGGAGGACATCTATTTTGACGAGATCTGTTTCTTTGTAGCCGGTTAATTCATAGTCCAAAGAAGCATACCCTTTGGTCCGCGATTTCAATTGATCGAAGTAATCGAAGACTATTTCGCTGAGCGGGAGTTCATAAATCAGTTTCACCCGACTCTTGGACACATAGTCCATCGTCAAATACGTCCCACGCTTTTCTTGATTGAGTTCCATGATCGCTCCAACATACTCCGCTGGAACCAAGATAGTCGCCTTCACAATCGGTTCTTCAATGCTTGTGATGGACTCAATAGGGGGAAGATTGGAAGGATTATCAATGTTTATTACGTTCCCCTTCAAGGTGTTCACTTTATAGATCACGCTCGGTGCTGTCGTTATGAGGTTAAGGTCATATTCCCTCTCCAAACGTTCTTGAATGATCTCCATGTGAAGTAATCCAAGAAATCCGCACCGGAAACCGAAGCCTAGAGCCACTGAGGTTTCCGGTTCAAAGACCAAACTTGCATCGTTCAGATGGAGCTTTTCCAAGGAATCGCGCATTCGGTTATAATCGCTAGCATCTACCGGGTAGAGTCCACAAAACACCATCGGAGTGGCCTTCCTGTATCCCGGAAGCGCTTTTGCGGCACTGTTATCCGCATCCGTGATTGTGTCGCCGACCTGAGTGTCCTTGACGTTCTTAATGCTTGCCGCGATAAAGCCAACTTGTCCCGCTTTAAGTTCTTCTACGATACGCATCGCCGGAGCAAACACGCCGACTTCCGTCACTTCGAAAACTTTTCCCGTCGCCATCATTTTCATCGTCGTACCTTTGGCAACCCGGCCCTCCATAATCCGAACGTACGAAATAGCGCCTTTATAAGCGTCAAATTTGGAGTCGAATATCAGAGCCTTCAAAGGAGCCTGATCGTCCCCTGTCGGGGCTGGAACAGTGGTCACAATCCTTTCCAGAATCTCCTCTATCCCAATTCCCGTCTTTGCCGAAGCAAGAATTGCTTCAGTAGCATCCAATCCAATCACGTCTTCAATTTCTTGCTTAACACGCTCAGGCTCCGCACTTGGAAGGTCAATTTTATTGATCACTGAAATAATCTCAAGATCATTTTCTAAGGCTAGATAAACATTGGCTAAAGTCTGGGCCTCAATCCCTTGCACCGCATCGACAACGAGCAACGCACCCTCACAAGCCGCCAAACTACGGGATACCTCGTACGTAAAGTCCACATGACCCGGAGTATCAATGAGATTCAGTTCATAAACCTCTCCATCTTTAGCCTTATAACTTAACTGCACAGCTTGCAGCTTAATGGTAATGCCACGCTCGCGCTCCAGATCCATCGAATCAAGAACTTGCTCTTCCATTTCCCGTTTGCTCAAGGCCCCGGTGAATTCAATCAGCCGATCAGCCAACGTCGATTTACCATGATCGATATGCGCAATAATAGAAAAATTTCGTATATTTTGTGAAGCCTGTGCCACGGTTTTTCCTCATTTCTATAATTCAAAAGTCAATAATTCTAGTTTACTGATCAACCAAGCATTCTAAACAGTAAGTATATCAGATTTAGGGGGAATTCCGCAAGAATTCGCGTGCAAGTGGGGACGGTTCTTGCTTGCATACTTTCTTTACGTTTCGCGGGAGAAGGGACGGTTCTTGACTTGTATGCAAGCAAGAACCGTCCCTTCTCCCGCTAAGAACCGCCCCTTCTCCCGCTATGCCTTCTCCTGCTGCTCTCCCGTGGTGGCCCCTTCCCCGTGCTGATCCCGTGTCCCTCCCCAACAAAAGCCAAAAACCTTCTTTCTTAGGAGCATGCATCGCGCTTCTAGGAAAGAAGGTTTTTGGCTTTTGTTTTTTGTCTAACATGTGCTTACCACGATTTTCATAATATCGTCCTCTTCCAGGGGTCTTTTGTGCTGGTGGGTTTGCTGTAATATTTTGATTAAAAGTTCATCAATCGTCTCTTGATTTAATTCAATCCCTTTTGCTTCCAATAACCGCAAGATCGTCTTACGACCGGAGTACTTACCAAAAGAGGTTGAGTGCTGCCTGCCGACGCTTTCGGGTGGATAGGTTTCGTAGTTTGCAAAGTCCTTCTGTATTCCGTCGATATGAATAGAAGAGGTATGGGTAAAGACATCTTTACCGATCACAGGTTTTGAGCGAGGAGTTTTGCGATCCGTTGCTAGGCTTACTAATAAACAAATGGGGTTTAACCGTTTCAAGTCAAGTCGCACGCTTTCATTAAGACTATATTTCAGCGCCACAGCGACTTCTTCAAGCGAGGCATTACCCGCCCTTTCGCCCAATCCTCCGACAGTTACACTTAAGGCTTTAAAACCCGCTTGCACCGCTGCGAGAGCATTAGCTGTTGCCATTCCAAGATCGTTATGAGCGTGAAACTCTAAGGGAACTTTAGAGATCTTGACTAACTCTTGCAGAGTAAAGAACAGCTTCAGAGGATCAAGGATGCCCAAAGTGTCTGCAAAACGTACCCGATCGACCCCTAACTTATGAGCCTCGGCTAGTATCTCGGCGAGAAACGAGAAATCAGCTCTACTGGCATCTTCTAGTCCGAGAACAATATAACCCACTTCTTTTTTGGCATTAAGGATACATTGCCCCATTTGATCAAGTACCCAGGCGCGGTCTTTGCGCAATTTATTCTTGATTTGTTGGTCCGAGGTGGGGATTGAGATGGCGACTCCTTCGACTCCTGTTTGGTAACTTGCCTGAAGATCCGATAGAACGGCGCGGTTCCAAGTGATCAGACGAACTGGTAGTTGGAGCGACACGATCTGTGAGATGCTTTTAACTTCCGACCCACCCATGGCAGGCACTCCCACTTCCAGTTCGTCAATCCCTGCATCCGCTAAGGCCCTAGCAATCATTTCTTTTTCCGGCAGACCAAACGCTACACCAGGAGCTTGCTCACCATCTCTTAAGGTTGTATCACATAATAAAACCCTTTGCTCCATGTTTGATAACTCCTTTTCAATCATTTGAGCAATCCGATCGCATCAGCCCGGCATTGTTGACAATGTTGCATTTGAGGAAGAATTTCGCCAGCACTGCTGCGGCAACTGGTGACCAGTTCCTTCGTCGGAGCGGTGATATGAGCAAATTTCCCCTGTGGAATTATAGGCATGATATTGTGAATGTCCGCGCCCCTTTTCTTGAGTTCTAAACCCAAGCTATAGAGAAGTTGGTCGTTGACTCCTGGTATGAGCACAGTGTTGACTTTTACGGTCATCCCGGCTTTGGCAGCTAATTCCAGCCCGTCTAGTTGGTTTTTAATCAGGATTGCTGCACCCTCAGGCCCTACTAACGTTTTGCCTTTCCAGCGAACATAACTGTAAATCTGGGCTCCCACTTGCTCGTCAAGTGTATTAATGGTAACCGTCACGTGGGATACTCCGATATCCGCCAGTTCATCAATTTTTTCTGGTAAGAGAAGTCCATTGCTGCTTAGACACAAGATCATCTCTGGAAAGTCTCTTTTTACCCCTCTTAGGGTTTCAAACGTGGCACTGTTCGCCAAGGGTTCTCCGGGACCTGCAATCCCAACAACGGTTAGCTTCGATCCGATTTCTGATGCTTTGGACGTTCGGACGGTTTCAAGAGCTTCTTCTGAGGTTTGTACCCTACTGGTTACACCCGGACGGGATTCATTAGCACAATCAAATTTGCGCACACAATAATTACAAGATATGTTACACCCAGGCGCTACGGCCAAGTGTATGCGTCCGGTGTTGCCATGCCCTTTTGTCGAGAAACAGGGATGACCAAGGTTTAGGTTGGGAGTATTCATATTTCCTTGCGTACATTCTTTATGCATCTTAATCCCTCCAGTCGTTCATTTTATTTATTCAAGTCACGTCACAAATTATTTCACTAGTCACTTCACAAATTACATCACAAATCTTTTTACAAGCCATGTCACAAATCACTTCGCGAGAATCAGGCGGATAATTCCTTAAACGTATAACACTTGCGTATGCAGATGCTACCGCAAGCTTGGCAACCGATGCAGTGGTCTTTATTCGCAATGATGGCGACGTGCCGCTCAGTCCCCTCATCATCTTCGAAACTCTCCAAGCCTAAGCATTTTTGAACACATAATTTTACACATCGCCCACATCCGAGACACTTGCTCTTATCAATTACTTCGACGTATTCAGGCGTCCAAGGTAATCCGCTATAGGTTTTGTAACTTACAATTTCGCTCACTTTTCATCTTCCTCCTTAGTAAGTTTTCTAAACAATATTTACGAACGTGGAAATCATCTTTAAACTTCTACCTGACCCATTTTCTTTTTTAGCCACGGCGGTAATTTTTTGGAAAGCAGCAATTTGTTCAGTTTGTTTAGTTCATCGACGATGAGCGTGCCCTCTGGGACTTTCAAAGGATGAATTCCACTTTGAACTAGACGCGCTGCCGCGGGACCGCCAATCTGTGTGCAATAGACAATGGCACATTCTTTGAGCATGTTGATCCTTGAATCAACTTTATCATCCGATTCAGCCATGTCTTCCGCCGCTAGAGAGGTATGGATAACGCCTTGCTTATCCCCAGTAAACTTATACATTTCAAATGCTGGCGCGGAGGCAAAATGCGAGTCAATTGATGTTCCATCGCTACTGGCAAAGGCTACAAGCATATCTGTTCACTCCTAACTTACTGAATTTAAGGTGTCAAAGAGGAATTGTTGAGTTCCTTCATATCCAATCCAACGTTTTTGTGGATAACCAGCACGGTCAAAGACTGGCAATCCCGCTCTTAAATGCGGAAGTTTCAGCAGCCCTGCGGCTTGACGACCGTTTGAATTGGCAATAATTAACGTACTCTTACCGGCTCGTTCTTCAAGTTCTTCCAAGTCACCCACTTCGATCGGGATCGGTAGGGATAGTTTGTGTATTCCCCCCTGGGATGCTGCTAAGGCTACCGTAAGCTCTGCACCGACTTCAACCAAACTTGAGGCTAGACTGTACAGCAGATCCATCTCTAGGGCTATGGCTATCTTTAAACCGCCCAGTTGATCATGAAAGTCGGCCAGCGTATCTAGCAAGCGGCTTCTTTGCCGGAGCAGCTTCTCCGGTACAGCCTTCCCAGATATTTTTGCTAACGTTAGTACCAACGCATCAGTCGCTTTGAGACCTGTAATTGAAGGGAAGTTAACATGAGGGATGTCATAGGTCGTCTTCAGGATCTCTCCCGCTTTCTCCATACTGAGTCCAAACGATAAGCAAGCACTACATTTCGGCAAACGCTGAAAATCTTCGAGTAGTGTTCCGCCCTGAACCACCGGTGAAGCTTCCAGTTCGGCGTGCCCATCCAGGGAAATTGAAAGATCAGGAATGGTGATCGGTCTAAATCCGAAATCCGCAACAATTTCTTTGAGTTCATCCACATCACCTGGAGTTAAATGACAACCCGGAAGCAACGCGATCAAAGGGGCTTCTTCAGAATACGCAGGTGTCGACGTCTTGAGCGGATGCCCAGCCAGCGTCGTAAGCAGAGCCTCGACCGTCCGCTGATAACCTTCTTGCATTGAACCGATATAGTCTGGCGTACTTGCCAAGACCACCGGCATATCGTTGAGATCCGGTCGTTCCGAGCGAAGGCTAGACAGCGCACTCACCATGTCGTCGCCAAAGGTTTCGGTTAGGCCCGTGCTCATCACTCCGATAATTTGAGGTTTATATTTATCGGCTGCCACGGCAATCCCTTTTTTAAGATGATCCCAGCCACCAAAGATGACCGAATCTTCTAAGAGAGCCGTTGAATTTAGGGGAATGGGTTCCTTATAGTGCCTCGAAAGCTGTAAGCGGATGAACGAGGAACACCCCTGAGAACCATGAAGTAAGGCTAAAAGTCCGTTGACACCGAGGTAGGCAAGCGTGGCCCCGAGAGCCGGGCTGTTCTTCTGCGGATTCCCCTGATAATGTCTCAAATTCGTCGTATTAGTCATCTTATTCATCCTCCTTCGGGGGGAAATCTTGTTGTAAAAGCCCCCAAACAGGACTCAGCACCGTACGCGTTAAGGTCTTTGCAAATTGAATCATGCCCTCATATCCAGCATAAGGTAGTTTTCGCCCGTGGTTAATATCCAGAAAAGGAGTTCTCGTTTTATGCGCTAGGTATTTTGTCTTTCCTCCAGCAACGATGAGATCGGGTTTTTTCTCCGCAATAATTTTCAAAAAGCCGGCGGAACTTGTATCTTCAATAATCTGAGCTGAGGGATCCATCAGTTCCTTCATGCGCTGGAAATCTTCCGGTGTGGAGTTTTGCGTTCCTCCAGCTAAAATATTAATACCTAATTCAGCCAAAGTAGACACCATCGACCAGGTTTTAACGCCGCCCGTAAACAAGATGGCCTGTTTACCCTCCAGTAACGCTTTGTATCCTGCGATGGTCTTACGTGTTTCCTCTTCCCTCTTTTGAACATAAGCGATGGTTCTCTCCAGCAAATCAGGGTCCTTGAGCGCTTTAGCGATATTGATCAGTGTTTCAGACGTGTCATGAATCCCGTAAAACGACCCCTCCATAAAGGGTATTCCATATTTGATTTCCATCTTTCGGACGAGATTCGTAAGACTCTTGGAACAGATCAGCACATTCAGGCTTGCTCTGTGAGCGGACCGTAAGTCGTCGAATTTGGCATCCCCGGTAATCGCCGTTTGAAGTGTGATCCCTAGGTTTTTCAAGTCAGGTATCACTCCCCAAATATCTCCGGCGATGTTATACTCCCCGATCAGGTTGATGGAAAGAGGGATTTTCTCGTCAGACCCTTCTGCTGTGCCGATGACCCGGTCAAATAGGACTTCCCCTGCAATACGGTTGCCAATATTTTTATCCCCCAGAAAGCCAGGGCAATTCACTGCAATGACTGGGATGGTCAGTTCGGCTTCTGCTTCTTGGCAAATCTTGTCGACGTCATCTCCTATGAGGGAGGAGACACAGGTTGCATAGACGAAAATCGCTTTCGGATTATGTCTGACCGCAATTTCCAAGATCGACTCTTTCAGCTTAGCCTCTCCGCCGTAGATGACATCATTTTCCATGATATCTGTGGTCAGTCCTCGTCGGAACAGTTGGGAACCTGAGGAGCGAGCTCCTCGGTTATCCCAAGAGTTTCCTGCACAGGCAATCGGCCCGTGCACAAGGTGAGCAACATCTGTAATGGGCATGAGCACAACTCGTGCCCCGTCATATGCGCAACTTCGTTCTGCGCCTTCGCCGGGCAGGGCCTTCATGCATAATTTGGGCGAACCGGCATCTGACATGCACTTTTTATCTTTAAGATCTAACTTTGTAAGATTGGTAAACATGAAGCAACCCTCCGTTCTTTTAACGCATCATTTCAAAGTGTGCCTCTGTGGAGTTCCGGTCGACTTCGTCGAGGAATGTGTTCGCGATCATGGATATCAGATTGATGACTCCGCTATACCCCGCGATGGGATAACGATGGAGATTCACCCGGTCCGTGATCGGGAAACCAACTCTGACCAGTGGAATATTAGCATCACGTGCTGCCCATTTACCATGGGAGTCGCCGATTAACATATCAACGGGTTCTGTAACCAACAGAGAACGGAGGTGCCAAAGGTCTTTGCCAGCATAGAGTGTCGCGTCTTGACCGTAAGGACTTGCTGCCAGTAGACTTTCCATGGCCTTTTTAAACAAAGGGGTAGAATTAGTGCAAACGATATGGACTGGCAATCCTCCCATTTCGAGCAAAAACGAGACGAGGCCTATCAGGATATCCGGGTCACCGAACAAGGCGAATCTCTTGCCATGAATATAGGGATGGGCATCCGTCATGGCATCGATGGCAAGACCACGCTCGAACGTTATTTCATCCGGAACGTCTTTGCCTGTGAATTTGGCAATGGCTTCGATAAATTTATCCGTGCCCTCGATCCCAATGGGCATGGAAATCGCTTCGACGGGAACTGCCTTACTGGCCAGATATTTAGTGGTTGTCGGAGTTGAGTACTTCTGAAGCATTAAGAAACTTGCAGCGTTTAAAGCATCGTTCATTTCAGTAATAGGTGTTCCCCCTGGGTACAATTCGTAGGTGCCCAAGTTAGGAGCATCGAAAACATCGCTAGAATCGGGTAACAGTGTAAACGGAGCATCCATCACTTTAAGAAGTCGTTTGTACTCGCGAAGATTGGCGGTATACGTATCGAAACCAGGAACAACGTAAAGTCTATCGTTGATTTTATCCTCTTGCCTAGGTGTGGCTAAGCATTCGATCAGGCCTTTGAGCATCGTGTCATACCCTGTTATATGAGAGCCTTTAAAGCTCGGAGTGTTGGCCTGGGCAACAGGAAAATCTTTGGGAATGGCGTCTTGTTCCCGAGCATTTCCTAAATAAGCGTTGATATCGTCCCCGATGACTTCAGCCATGCAGCTCGTGAATACAGCGATCACTTTCGGGTTATAGACCGTATAAGCATTCCTCAACCCATCGATAAGATTTGACTGTCCGCCAAAGACCGCAGAATCCTCAGTCATAGAATCCGAAACCGCTGCTACGGGTTCTCTGAAGTGACGGGATAATGTGCTGCGGAAATAGGCTGTGCAGCCTTGTGAACCATGAGTGAACGGGAGGCATCCTTCGACCCCTAAGGCACAAAGCAAGGCGCCAAGGGGTTGGCATGCTTTGGCCGGGTTGATGACCAACTTTTCACGAGCGAAATTCAATTCTTTGTATTCTACAGTATTCAGCCAAGCTGTTGTTGCCTTAGTTTTAGTTTTCATGTGTAACATCCTTTCTGCCCAATTTATTTTGTCCAAGGGGCTTTGATTGATTTCCAAGTAGGACTGTTAATGGCCATATCCATATCTCGAGCGAAAATCGGGAATCCTTCGTAGCCGTGATAAGGACCTGAATAATCCCAAGAATGCATTTGACGGAACGGAAGGCCCATTTTCTCAAAGACATACTTTTCTTTGATACCGGATCCAACCAAGTCAGGCTTAAGCTTTTTCACGAATTCTTCGAGTTCTAAAGCGGTCACGTCATCATAAATCAAGGTTCCCTCTTTGAGATCTGGAATGGTTTTCTCATAATCTTCATTGTGACCAAATTCGTAACCCGTTCCGATAATCTCCATGCCCAAATCTTCATAAGCTCCCACAATGTGTCTTGGGCGAAGGCCTCCTACATAAAGCATGACGGTTTTTCCATCGAGGCGTGGACGGTAGGAATCGATCACTTTTTGCATCAGTGGTTCATATTTCGCGATCACTGCTAAAGCTTTTTCCATGATGCTTTCATCGAACTGAGCCGCGATTTTGAGAATAGATTCCTTGATTTTAGTCGGTCCGAAGAAATTGAATTCGATCCAAGGGGTTCCGTACGTTTCTTCCATGTGTTTTGCAATATAATTCATACTTCTGAAACAGTGAATTAAATTTAGCTTGACCAGATGTCCATTCTGAAGCATTTCCATCGTGGAGTCACCTGTCCAAATATTGATAACGTTTAGACCCATTTCTTCCAGAATCTTTTTACTGGCCCAGGCATCTCCGCCGATGTTATAATCACCGATAATTCCAATGTCGTACGGTCCAACTTCTCGACCGGGACCCTTACCCAAGAGGTGATCACGAATAGCATCATTGGCAATATGATGGCCCAAGGACTGGCTGATTCCTCTAAATCCTTCACAACGAACCGGAATGACTGGCAGTTCAAGCTCTTCGCTCATACGGCGAGCGACACTTTCAATGTCATCTCCGATCAGTCCGACAGGACATTCTGAGAGAACTGAAACCCCTTTGGCGTTCGGGAAAAGTTCAACCACTTCGTGGATTATTTTCTCCAGCTTTTTGTCCCCACCATAGATGATATCGCTTTCTTGGAAGTCTGAGGTGAAGAGGAAGGGTACAAAATTGTCAATTCCGATTTCGCCATCTGCTAGGTTGCGGCGGTTTCCCCAAGAATAATAACCACACCCAACAGGTCCATGGGAAATATGCACGATATCCTTGACTGGACCCCAAACAACCCCTTTAGCGCCTGCGTAGGCACACCCTCGTGCTGTCATGACACCTGGAACTGTTTTGGAATTTGATTTGACGGCGCAAGTAGCACAGTTACTATCTTTGACCGCGATATGCTGGCTCCGATTCTTTTTAACCTTGTCTGGATATTGCTCCAAAACTTCTTCGACGACTTGTTTTCTGAACTCCACTGTCTCCTTTGTGCTCATAACGCAGTCCTCCTTATCATATAAAACTGTTGGACATTACATATCCATGATACCGAATTCCATCATTAGATCCTCTAATTCATCCATAGTAAGCGGAGTAGGGATGGTCATCATAGTGTTATTCTCGATTTTTCTGGCCAACTCTCGATACTGATCGGCCTGTTTATGGGTGGAGTTATATTCGATAACAGTCATCTTGCGGACTTCAGCGCGTTGCACCTCATTATCCCGGGGGATAAAGTGAATCAATTGGGTATTTAATCCTTTGGCCAAAGCTTCAATTAATTCCATTTCTTTGTCTGTTTGACGACTGTTGCAGATCAAGCCACCCAGACGCACGGTCCCAGTTGTCGCATATTTTAAGATCCCTTTAGAAATGTTATTGGCAGCATACATGGCCATCATTTCTCCCGAGGTGACAATATAGATTTCCTTAGCCTTATTCTCGCGGATCGGCATTGCAAATCCTCCGCAAACCACGTCTCCTAAAACATCGTAGAAAACATAATCCGTCTCCTGATCATAAGCGCCGTTTTCTTCCAGGAAATTAATTGCTGTGATAACTCCCCGACCAGCACATCCAACCCCTGGCTCTGGACCTCCAGATTCAGCACATTTAACGCCTAAATACCCTTCAACCAGAACTTCATCTAGCTCTAAATCCTCGACAGTCCCTCTTTCGCGGGCCAAGTCCATGACAGTCGTTTGGGCTTTACTATGAAGAATCAAGCGCGTAGAGTCTGCTTTCGGGTCACACCCAACAATTGTAACTCTTCTCCCCATTTCAGCTAGGGCGACGACCGTGTTTTGTGTTGTCGTCGATTTTCCGATTCCACCTTTGCCATAAATTGCGATTTGCCTCATGTAAATACACTCCTTTATATCAAACTAAAATTTAATCTAGATAACAGCTGCATTTCCGGTTTCCCCTGTGCGAACACGCACAACCTCTTTCAAAGGACAGACGAAGATCTTGCCATCGCCAACGTGCCCTGTCTGATTCGCTTTAATGATCACCTGGACCGCTTCTTCAACTTGGTCATCCTGGACGATAATCGTTAACATCCGCTTAGGAATCCAATTGAATCTGGTTTCATCTTGCAACTCTGCGCTCATAACAGCATTCAATTCTGGATCCACTTCAGCTGCCCATCCTCCGATACCACCCTGTTTCCCGCGGCCCTCAATACTTTGAATCGTCAGAGCCGGAAAGCCAGCATCCTCGAAAGCCTTCTTTGTTTCAGGTACTTTATGACGTCGAATGATAGTCATTATTTCCTTCATCTCTACAACCCCTTTGTTCCTTTACTCACGGTATACGCTTCTTCGACTTCGGTCACAAAGACCTTGCCGTCGCCCATGGTTCCGGTTTTGGCACTTTCGAGAATTACCGAAATAGCTTCTTCGAGTTTCTCATCTTCAATAACTAACAGAAGCAGGGTCTTGGGAAACTCATCATAAACCACGTCACCGATCCGAATACCCTTTGTTCTACCGCGACCAAACACATGCATTTTGGTGAGTGATGGCATACCCGCCTGTGCTAATGCCTCAGCGACGATTTCCGTTTTATCGGGTCTTACAATTGCTCTAATCATTTTCATATAGATTCATCCTCCTTCAAATTATGCGTTGGCCCTCGATGGCCGATTATCCCTGCAACCGTGATGGCGAGAAGGGACGTTCCCTAAACATGTAAGTCCACATGGGCTAGAATAAAGCACCATCGCATCACCTCCCTCAATTGGAATACAGAACACCTTGTAGAGTCACTATTTGGCCGATAAAGAAAAAGACAAAGAGAGCCCTTAATTTCGTATAAATTAAGGGCTCTCTAAAACACTTTTCCGCTCCCAATCATTGCTGATTCGGTGCCCGGTTATTCAGTTGTATTCTCCAAGAAATCTATATCACTTTAGAACTCTAAACTCTCTATCACTCTAAACTCTAAATCACACTAAGCACTTTGTAATAAATCACACTAGTTACTTGAAACGCTTAACTTCGTTCTCCTTAGAGATGCATGAATCCCAATCCGATACGAGCATGTTCTAATAGAGGATGAAGGGAAGACCGTGCGTAAATTGCGACAGCAATCCATTCTGTATCCGTGGTTAACCCGATTTTCAGAACATAACTGGCATTACTATTGTTATGAATGAAAATACTGTTGCTGGCTTCCAACGTCGCATGGATCAAAGCGTGAATCTTACGAGCTTCTTTCGGGATGACTCCCGTGTTAAAAGCTGTCGCCATGACCGAATTTGTTAGTTTACCAGTATTTTGCAGAACAGTTTCGGTGCCTCCGAGTTCCGTTACGCCACTACGCATGTCATACGTTTCGAGAAGAAATTTCTTGAGTCTGTCCTCTTCCTCTCGTGTCTCTGTCAAGGCTAGACGTATTGCGGACCGTTCCAGGGAAGGTCGTCTTTTTTTAACCACATTTGGGTCTGGCAAAGCGTTCCCTTCCTCTCAAAAAGAATACAGAAAAAACCGTCGGATGTTGTGACACATCTTACGGCTTCGTTGCCGAATGTTTGCACCTGAATGTTTTGCTAGGTGTTATTGATATAATACATTACAATTTGTGATTTGTCACTAGGTAAACTACTCCATATTGATTGAAATACTGTATACATTTCGGTGAGTAAATGAACACCTGTCCTCTACCGCGTTCTAATCTTCCGTTGCACCAAACCCATTGTCTGCTTATACTCTTCCATTCTCAAAAGCTTCGCCATCCCTGCAAATACTACAGCCCCAATGACCGTTCCTGTAACCAGTACGATAAACGTTGCCAGCGTACGAACCCCGATCAACGAGGTCAACCATTCACTCCACGCCCAGATTACTACCGCCATAAGCAGCGCCGCGACCATAGCTTTCAGGCTTGTCCAGAACATATTCCAGCCGTCCATTTGCCCTAAGCGCTTACGCAAGATATAGAATAAAAGCAGCATATTTGCAAAAGCAGCAATGGTATCAGCCAAGGCCAGTCCCCCAACAGCGAGGGGTCTAATTAATATAAACATGGCCAGAATATCAATTGCCATGGAAATAATACTCAAGATAACCGGAGTCCAGGTATCCTGGAGGGCATAAAATGCCCGGGGGAGAATCTGAATCACGGACTGCGAAGAAATTCCAATAGCAAAAAACAGCAATGGAATCGCGGTGGTTAATGTATCTTGGCCCGTAAAGTGCCCATGTTGAAACAAAAGTCGAATCAGTGGATAGCGTAAAACAATCATACCGACCGAAATAGGAAGGGTAATAAAAACAACCATGCGAATAGCTTGAGAGATAGTGTGACGGAGTTTATCCCATTGTTTTAAAGCCGCTTGCTCTGTCATCGTCGGAAATGTGGCGACGGCAATGGCTAACGCAAAAATTCCCACCGGAACCTGGAAAAGACGAGAAGAATACCAAAGAGCGGAGATACTTCCTGGAAAGAGTGACGACCCAAAGTTATTATTGACGGCAATCTGAATCTGATTCAGAGAATAACTTAAAATAATAGGCACGGCAAGCGCTCCGATCCGCCGGACGCCTGGATGGTGCCAGTCTATGATTGGGTGGTAACGTATTCCTACCCTCCGCAAAGCAGGAATTTGAACTGCAAAATTTACGAGTGCCCCAACAACGACCCCAACGGCAAATCCTGAAATGCTATCAGGCTTGGCCGGATTCGCCAGAATCGTTCCAAAAAAAATAATACACGCATTATAAAGTACCGTCCCCAAAGCAGAAGGCCAGAAAATTTTATAGGAATTCAAGACTCCCATCGTCAACCCGCTAAAGGCCATAAATAGGGGCTGCATCAGGAGGATTCGAGTCAAGTGGGTCGCGAGAACGATATTTTCCGGTTTAAACCCCGGGACCATCAGCCGAAGAAATTGAGGAGTGAAAAAGAGTCCCAGAAGAACTAACGATCCTAGGCTAAGGAAGATCAGATTCGCGACCGAACTAACCACGCGCCAGCCCTCATCCTCGTTCCCTTTGGCAATGTATTCAGAGAAGATAGGAATGAAGGCGGCGCTCAAAACCCCACCTACGAGCAACCAATATAATAAATCCGGAAGAATAAACGCTGTATTATAGGCATCCGTGATCCTACTCTGACCAAAGAAACCAGCAATTAATGTTTCGCGCAAAAAGCCTAAAACTCGTGAAGCCAATTGAGCAGCCATTAAAAACCCAGCCGCTCTCAAAAGTGTACGGTTGGTTGATGACATTCGAGCTAACTCCTTCTCCCCATCGTGCTAATCTACCATCCGCATTATAGCATTTTTCATGAGATGGTAACAAGTAGGGGCACGATGCATCGTGCCCCTACTTGTTAGCCTTAAGATAATCTCCTAAGATCTCCGCCATAGCTTCTGCCGCACCGTTCGCTTCGCTTAACGTATTATACTGGCTCCCAAATTCTAGCAACAACCCACCGTCCGACAGGTGTTGATTATACCTTGCATCAGCTGCATAACTAATGTTCTTCGAAATGAGCCCTGGATATTTCTTATCTGCTAAAGCCATGAGGTCTTTAGCTAATTTCTCATTCGTTTGCCAGTGCGGATTTTTCTTCCCGATAACTACTAATACGTTGCTAACCTTTTGCCCCTTCACCGTGATCGTTGACTTTGGGACCCCCGGGAGAAACCCATCTCTATGAACATCTAATAGTATTTTCATATTAGGATAATCCTTGGTCATCTGAGTTGCCGTTTTTACGGACTCCCCATACGCTTTCATAAAATCCACAGCATCATGTATTTGCATCGAGTGGACTGCGCCGATTCCATTTTGTTCGAGGGCTTTTTTTAGGGTTTCCCCGACCGTAACAACATCTCCGTTTTCGCCCTGCCGACGTTCAGGCCCTCCGTCTCCTGAATAACATTCACTGTTGTGCGTATTATAGATTCCCACAATGACGCCTTTCGCCCCCGGCACCAGCACCGCGGGAGGAGTCACCGCAGTATTTCCACCAGGCTGTTGTGTGTCGCCAGGAATAGGTTCAAGAATAGGACCCTCAAACTCTGGGTCATTAGGGTTATAAGCCCACCCTAACCACACCGGGCCTTGGGGAGGCGGGGAAAAATAGCCTAAAAAAAATGTCCGAGGATCTGCTATATTAACACCTGTCAATAAAAACATCCCTACTGCCGCGACTTGATGCCGTGTGAAATCCAAACTGGCGCGTTCCGGCTGGGAGTAACCCGGAACCCCTTCCATTAGAACTGCTTCAAATGGGAAGGATTGTTGAGCTAAAAAACTAATAAGTTGACGGGAGCTCCCACTATGGAGGGCATAGGCCAAACTTAACATAACCAGTAAACTGACAAATCCTAAAATCAGCCCTCGCACCCATTCTTTAACTCTCCAAATCTCATAATGCTTTTTCTTCCGCTGATAAAAATCTTCACGTAACAAAGGACTTGTCCCCCTTCCTCTTTATTGAAGAAGTATGAAGGACAAGTCCAAGGTAGAACATCTATAACAGGTTTCTTATAAAAAATATTAGTGAGTCGTTAGCAAGAAGGATCTAACGAAGTGTCGTGGGAACAAAGCTATCGACAATTCCGATGACGAGCGATGCTAGCAAAGCGCCGATGATGGAAACTGAAATGTAACCAGGAACAAGAAACTGACTGAAATAAATTACCACTGCCGCCGTGAAAAAGCCGACTGCACCTCGTCCAGTTCGAGTAATTTTGTCTCCAAACACCTTTTCAATAGCATAGCCCAGTACCGAGATCACCAAGGCGGCAATCAAGGCTCCGGTAAAACCAGCTACCCGAAGTCCAGGGACAATATAACTTACCAAAAGTAAAACCACAGCCGAAACGATAAACCTTACGATCATTCCTAACATTGAAAGACCTCCAATCCTTTAATTTCGCTAAACACTTCTTCATCATGAAAGTGTTTTTTTGATACCAGCCTTAGTTTAAACAAAAAGAGCAAAATTTATTTATATCATTTATTTCTTATTTTTCCTTGATAATTACTAAATCAGATGTTAAAATATAGTTTGTGTACAATTCGAGGAATGTCATAACCAAAGGGGGTGACTATTAGTGCCAAACATTAAATCCGCAATCAAGAGAGTAGAGTTGGGAAAAGCTCGCACGATTAAGAATGCTGCCGCGAAATCATACTTACGGACGATTCTTCGCCGTTTTGAAGAATCCATTAGCACAGATTCTGAAACTGCAGCACTCGCTTTGAAAAAGGCTACTCGTGCTTTGGATAAAGCCTCCTCCAAGGGTTTGATTCATAAGAACCTTGCAGCTCGTAAAAAATCTCGTCTAACCCATAGACTCACGAAAGCTTTTGCTAAAGTTGGGTAATAAAGCAGACAAAAAAAGAAAGCGATTAAGGCTTTCTTTTTTTGTCTGCTTTTCTGTGCGATCGGGCTAATTATGCAAGCAAGAACCGTCCCCACTTGCACACTTGTGCAAGTGGGGACGGTTCTTGCTTGCATAATCTTCTTTTTCACTTAGACCTCAGACCAGCGTTTTAGCTTTAGTGACAACGAATAGCAATGGATCACGATAGTCTCGGGTGGAGATTATCGACGTGGAATGCTAATAAACTGACTCCCTACAAAATTTAACAAGCATCAGTTCCAGTAATAATCTCGCATCGCCACCCCCGGTTTTCAGCGCCAGGTCGGTGTTTAGGCACTCGAACAGCGCCATGGATAGTTGTTCATCGGATAACTTTAAGGATTGTTGCCATACTTTTTGTGCTTCAAAGGGTGAAATTCGCAATGCCGAAGGGGCCTCTACCACATTCCCGCCACGCTTACGTAGGGCATTACAACCCAACAGAAGTCGAACTTGGCGAACGAGTAGCGCTAGGACCTTCAAGGGATGCTCTTCACGTAACACCTCCTGCAGGATTTGTAAGGCCTTAGCCGATGATCGACCAGCCACTGCATCCAAAAGATCAAAGACACTCGCCTCCATCGTACGGGTAGTGATGGCTTTAATATCGTCTGCCGTAATCTTTGGGCGATCTCCAATAAAAATCACGAGCTTATCTAATTCTTGACTTAAAACCCCAATATGATGTCCTGCCCATTCGATAAATAGGGATGCTACTTGAGTATCCATTGATTTTCCCCGTACTTTTAACTCGGACTGAACCCAAGCGAGCCAATCAGTCGCCCGTTTCGGAGCGATGAATTCCAAGATCTCACCAGTTTTATCTAAGGCTTTATATAATTTTCTTCCTCGATGCACACTTTCGGCAATTAATAAGAGACACGTCGAGGGGTTCGGGTTGGCAAAGTACTCCAAAAGCGGCTCCAAGTCCGCCGTTTGACCGTCCTGAAAATAGGTCACCTCATCAACGACCACCAGTCGGTTGGCAAAGAAGGACATCGTATTAGCTCGCTCGACAATGACGGCGGGAGACAGATCCTTGGCAGAAAGCACCTCAATCCCACTTCCAGAAGGGTCCGTCATGAAATAGAACGACTTAAGGACTTGTAATGCTTCTTGAATTAAGAAGCGTTCCTCCCCATGCCACAAATAAACGGGCGCAATCTTTCCCCGTACGACGCTTTCCTTAATTCGTTCAATTTCACGCATCATAGCTCACCCCCTTCGCTTATTTTAAAGGAGAGCTACTGAAAAAGCCAGCAAACCTCAAATTTAGTCTAAGAAAACGAGTACCCTGTCTAAATTCACGAATTGCTTCTACAAGAATTCCTTGGATTGCCCATACAAGCCCTTGAAAATTATACCTTCTAGATAGATCAAAAAAAAGCCCTCCACAGGTTGTGGAGGAGCAAAAGAAAGAGGAGGAGAAAAGAGATGTTCCTTGGTATTCTTACCCCCCATTCCCTTTTTATACATTATTAAGGTAATTTTTAGAAATATTTTTAATAATTCATCCCAGCCCTTAATACACTAACGACCAGGTATGATTTCTGCCCCATCTTCTCCTAACAACAGCCGTAACGTGCCGTGTTGGTCCGTCCGATAAACTGGGATGTGGCGTTCGTTCCAATACTGAAGCACCTCCGGGGAGGGATGGCCAAACGTGTTTTTCCCCACGGAAATCCAGACAGCTTGGGGATGGATGGCATCCAGCCAAGGTCGATCCAGTGAAAATCGGCTCCCATGATGAGGTTCCTTGAAAATGGTGTCTTCTAAATTTACACCTGTCTCAGCAATCTCTTCCATTTCTTCTTGCTCCATATCTCCCGTAAGCAAGACACTTTGCCCCATGTAATTAAGCCTTAGAACCAAGGAATTATTATTCTGATCCGAATGTGTTCCCGCCAAAACCTGGTACGGACCCAACACCTCCAGCCAAGCCCCCGAATCGAGATCGATCCGATCCCCCGCTTGTAGCAGGCTCAACCCCTCAGGGTCCTTGGCTAGCTCAACCGGAAGTCCCGCCTTCCACTCATCACTTTCCAGCCGCTCCCCTACAGCAGGTACCCCTACCCAATCGGTCGGTATATTGGCGAGCACCGCCCGGGCACCCCCGATATGATCCTGATGTTCATGGGTGATCAGTAACGCATCTAAATGCCGAATTCCTCTTTCCAATAAATAAGGAAGAACGATGCGCTCCCCAGCATCAAATTTTTCATTACGCGGTCCTGTATCAAGCAAGATAGCATGGTTTTGAGGCGTCCGTATCAAGAGCGAATCTCCTTGCCCCACATCGATCATCACCACTTCTAGGTCGTTCTGCGAATTCCAGGGACTCCACAGCAAAAGAACGGTCAGCAATAACCCGCCCCATCGCATAAATGACCCTTTTCTCGCCATCGGGCACCTTGACAATTTTAAGATCAAACCCTGTAAAGCTTGACGTATTCCCAGAGGACATCGTCCTATAATCTTCGCAGTTTTTGTACTCAGCTCTCTGCCATGATAAAGCAGCCTCGCCTTTACGATAAAAAGCATTCGGCTTCTTCCCAACAGAATGACCCCGATCCCACCGTACCATACTATCCAAAAGAGGGCCCCCGGGTTTATAACCCAGACATCAGCGTAGGGTAATGCGGCCAATAATTTCAAGATCGTATTCGTCCCGTCTAAAAGCCATAAGCTCACCTGAAATAACGGAGCAGATAACGCTGCTGAGAAAGACAAAACCACACCGACGAGGCCTACCTCCAGCACACTGCCTAAAATAAAAAGGATAAAGACATTCGCTAGAAATCCAATCAAGGATAAACGATGAAATGCAGCGATCAAAAGGGGCAGCGTGGCTACCTGAGCAGCGATCGTGCCTGCAACAGCGAAACGAAGTAAGGAAGGAAGACATTCAAGCAACGTCAGCTTGAGCAGCCTGGGAGTTAGTACAACAATCCCCCAGGCTGCTGCAAACGACAGTTGGAAGCCAAGATCCTGAATGATTAAAGGATTCTGGATAAATAGGCCTGCCGCGGCAAAAAACAACCAACGTAAGGTTGCCACTCGCCCCTGTCCTAACCGACCAAGTAGAACCGCACTTCCTAAAATCGTCGCTCTAACAATGGGGGCATTCCCTCCACAAAGCGCAGCATAAAGTAAAAGTATCAAGATCGTTCCGATGATCCGAAGTCGCTTAGGCAATACACTTAGGAGCATCCAGCACAACCCAATCACAAAAACAACATTGGAGCCCGAGGCGGCAAAGACGTGTAGCACACCTGTCACCTTGTAGCGTTCTTGAACCTGATCTGGAATACGACTGGAATCTCCGAAGAAGATCCCCTCTAATACCCCTGTTTCCTCAGGATCCCAAGCCTCAAGTCGACTTCTAACCTGTTGGCGTATCCTCCAAGTTAGACTCGGCTCCCCCGCAGAAAGAAGCACAGCATCCCCTTGCGCGCTTAACGTACCACTTAATCCCCTCACTCCATCATAGAGGCGTACGTCGAACGCACCCGGTGTTCCGAGTGATTTAGGCCTTTCCAAACGCGCTTGAAAACCCACGAGATCTCCCGGCTGGACTCGCTTCCACTCCCCCGGGACCTGCCCCAATTTATCAGGATACACAGTCAGTCGATAGGTCTGACCTTTTAATTCTCGCCGAAGATCCTCAGGAGCATCACCGATTTCCTTCGCCGCTCCTCCTTCACCTTGCTCGACACGAACAAGGCCCACAACCTTATCCACTGACACATTCCAGTCCTTTATAAGGCCCACAATTTCAACATGATCCAAGATGAGTGGTTCCGGTAGTGAGCGATCCGCAAGAGCGCCATACACAAAGCCAAGTAAGAGACTTACTCCAAGTAACATAATCTCAGGACGAAAGACTCGGCCAAAAAAATCACGGGGCCGCCACAACACAAGGCGCACACCAAACAATACTAGAATCCCCAAAACCCAAAAACGCCCTTGTTCCGGTAAATACGCTCCACAGAGCCCACCGATTAAAAGGGCTGCCGCTCGTCCGATCCAAGGGTCTTTCATGGGCTGACCGTCACTTGTGAAGCCATCTTTTCATAGGTCTTAGCCCCAATTCCTGAAACATTTTCCAAGTCTTCCGGGCGCGCAAACGGCCCATGTGCTGCCCGATATTGAAGAATGCGTTCCGCTAACGCCGGTCCGACACCAGACAGCTTGTCCAGTTCTGCAACTCCGGCAGTGTTGATATTAATCTTACTACCTGCCTGTGCCGGACTAGAGACCGCTACTGGACTAGCAATGGGCGCTGGAACACTGCCTCCTGCTGAACTAACACTTCCTGAATTCATCGCATTTCCAACTGCTGCCGACCCCGGAGTAACAGGAAGGGTCTTATACGGCACAGAAACCTTCTGTCCATCTTTAAGCTTTTCAGCAGGGTTCATACTCTCTAAGTTAGCCTCCGCTAGAGGACGGACCTGCTTCAAAGCATCATCCAAGCGGGCATCCGGGGATAAATGGACAAGCCCCGGCTTCTCAACTGCTCCGGCAATGTAAACAATGATCTCTCGGCTCGTCACCGTCTTTTGAAGATAGGCATTCGAACCATGAGGTAGAAAGAGCTTCCAGATGGCAAGAATCACTAGGCCTATCAGCACAAACCACCATACAAAGCGTAGCTTACGTTCCATTCGCAGGAGCCTCCTTGGTTTAATTTATATTCGCTATTATCTTCATTTCCTTTATCTCCTTGATCCTTTATCCAAATTAAGCGATCCAGGTCAGATTTTCATACAGCAATCAACCATCTCTTTATACGTAACCATGGTTTATTTTATTTCGCTTATTTCCTTCTTTTTCCTGCTGCGAAGACTGATTTATCCTGTCGAATAGTGATTAATTGAGATCTCACGCAGCAAAAAGGCCCACCGATCAGGTATACTGATTGCTGAGCCGCGTTAACAAAAATGCTAGGACGATATAATAATTTTGGGGGTGATTTGCATATTCTCACAAAAGACTTTGTGGATATTAGTAATACTCTGGTGCATTGTTATTTTCGGACTGACAGCGTTGCCCAGTTTCACAGCAACAAATACCGGAATCGTTATAGAGCAGGCCACCCATGCACCCACGAATCAGTTAAATCCACTGAACATGATTACCCGTAAGGCTGCTCACATAACGCTTTTTGGCGTGCTTGCTTTGCTATTATTTAATGCCACCAAATATAATACCTTTCTATCCTTTGTCTTGGCAACAATATATGGAGCATCCGATGAATGGCATCAAATGTTTGTACCGAATAGAACTCCATTATTGTCTGACGTGGCTATAGATTCGACCGGAGTACTTTTGACCTTGGTGGCAGCGTCTCTATGGTTCCATTTCAAAAACAAACAGAAAAACCTTAGTTAGAAATCTAAAAAAAAATACTATGCGTAAATAAGAGAAGATGGAGCGTTAAACTCCTCTTCTCTTTATTTTATACATTCAGAAATGAAATCGAAAAAGGTTCGAGACGGTGCACAGAAAGACAAGGGGGACGACCGAGCACTGTGTCACACGAGCCCCCTAGAGTAACTTAGCCGCCCTAGTCGCCAGCTCGCTCCGTTCCCCACGAACCAGCCTCACCTGACCATAGAAGGATTGCCCATTTAAGCGCGAGGCAACGTAAGCAAGTCCATTACTCTCTTTATCGAGATATGGATGGTCAATTTGATCCGGATCCCCACAAAGTACAATCTTTGTTCCCTCACCCGCACGGGTAATAATCGTTTTTACCTCATGTGCAGAAAGGTTCTGGGCCTCATCGATAATCATGAATTGATTGGGAATACTTCGGCCCCGAATATAGGTGAGTACTTCAATTTCCAGCTGACGCTTCTTGATGAGAAGATCGATGGCACTGTCAATTATCGATTCGCCACCTCTCTCACGCTCTTTCTCTCTCTTCGGCCGAAGCAAATATTCAAGGTTATCATAGATTGGTTGCATATACGGGCGAACTTTCTGATCCTTCTCCCCAGGAAGGAACCCAATGTCATTGCCAAAAGGTACAATGGGCCGAGCACAAAGCATCCTAATATATAATTCCTCATGAACTGTTTGTTCCAAGCCGCTTGCCAAAGCAAGTAGAGTCTTACCTGTGCCAGCCGGCCCCATCAAGTTAACCAGCTTAATCTCTGGATTGTTGAGCATTTCCAAGGCCCAGGATTGTTCCATATTCTTAGGTCTAATATCCCAAGAGCCATGACTTTGCCCCATCTGATAGACTAATTTTTTCCCGTCCGGAGACGACACGAGGGGAAGTATAGAATCATCACTCAAAACTGCTTTAACACAGCGATTCGGCAACAAGGGTACCTCTAAAGGGATGTGTTTATTTTTGTAAAGTGTCGCAACCTCGATATCCTCAAGCGGGTGTATTAGGATCTCATCCACGAGCGGGGGCAACGCGACTTTATCATTATAGTAATCTTCTGTTAAGATCCCTAAAGCATCCGCTTTGACTCGCATGGCAATGTCTTTAGTGACCAAAACGACGGTACGTTCTTCTTCACGGGTTAAATTCAAGGAAACTGCTAGAATCCGATTGTCGGCCAATGCAAAATTCGAATTCACCGGCAAAATTTCATTAGAATAATGATTCAACTCGACCCGAATCCTACCTCCGTTCGGTAAGAGAACACCCTGAGAAAGTTGCCCATCGTCTCGTAACCGATCAAGATGACGAATGGCTTCCCGAGCGGCTCGACCAACATTCTCCATGAGACGCTTCTTGCTTTCTATTTCCTCTAAAACCACGTATGGAATGATGACATCGTTATCTTGGAATTGGAATATCGCGTTAGGGTCATGCAGTAACACACTAGAATCGAGTACATATACTTTTTGCAAAATATAACACTCCTTTTTCCGTCGCTCTCTATTATTGTATTCCATGTTTTACCAAGTTTCTTCTATGCGGCGACTTGTTACTGAACCCATGTCTCTTATACTATATTCTAGACCTGACTAACAATTCTTGCAAGAAAAACTAGACTAACTTCCAGTGCATGTTTACCCCTTGAAATGACTCAGTTCCTCATTTTCCTTATCATTTCAACCGCATACCCAGCAATTCCCGTTCGCCCACCCCTCCTATAAATCACAATGCACTTCGTTGTATTAATTTCGACATAATAGTTTATTTCAGTAGAATAATAACATATGTTTGTAAAGTGAAAACTATCTATTATGTTAAATGAATGTAAAAAAGGCCCCGAAGAGCCGATAATTCACATGCAAGAGGCATGCAAGGAGGGACGGTTCTTGCTTGCACTCCTTCATGCAAGACAAGAACCGTCCCCGGTTGCACTCCGCTCCTAACTGTCCCCGTCATGCATCCGGACGGTGCACGTGAAATGTGCCGTCCACCCCCAACCTTACGATCCGTACCCGACCCGAGATCAGAACGTAGTAATGCAAGCAAGAACCGTCCCCTCTTGCATCCTTAAATGAATGTAAAAAAAGGCCCCGAAGAGCCAATTTGGTTTCGCTGTTTTAACTGAATTTCGATGCAAGGAGGGACGGTTCTTGCTTGCACTCCTGGACGGTGCACATGAAATGTGCCGTTCACCCCAGCCTTCCGTATCCTCACGTGACCCCAGACCAGGACGCAGTGTCACACGAGCGCGACGTCTTTACGTAAGCAGTCTAGCAAACTTCCGTTCTAGCTACCGACCCCAGAAACGGGGAAGCGCACAAGGACGTGCGCTTCCGGCCATGCGCCAAGGACGGCGCATTGGTCGGGCACCCCCTCCCCAAAGAAGGAGCTTGAACGGTTAGTTTGCTCTGCGTCGTAAGCACCGAGCGCTGTGTCACACAAGTCCCTCATTGGTCGGGCACCCCGCTCCCCACAGAAGGAGCTTGAACGGTTAGTTTGCTCTGCGTCGTAAGCACCGAGCGCTGTGTCACACAAGTCCCCTATTTTACGACCACATTAACCAGCTTACCCGGAACCGTAATGACTCTAACAACCGCTTTGCCTTTGATCCATTCACTGATCGAGGGCTGAGAAAGTGCCATTTGTTCCAACTCTGCCTTTGAAATATCTGCGGGCACTTGAATCCGGTCTCGGAGCTTCCCATTCACTTGAAGAATAACAGTCACTTCATCTTGTACCAGTGCGGCTTCATCCACTTCGGGCCAAGATTGTTTGTGAATGCTTTCCGCATGACCGAGTTCACTCCAAAGTTCTTCCGTAATATGCGGAGCAAACGGGGCAAGGAGTATGAGAATCGCTTCGACCGCTTCACGACCGACTTCAGCATTCGCCGTCGGTAATTCCTTATAGATGTATAAGGCGTTGACCCATTCCATAATGGTACTGATCGCTGTATTAAAGTTAAGGCGAGTTCCGACGTCTACAGTCACCCTCTGAATAGCTGTGTGGGTGTGGAGACGCATCTCTTTCCCAGCTGCATCCAGGCTCCCCCATCCGCCAGTTTGGTCTGAAGAGGCTGATGCTTCAGTTTGAATGCCCTTGAAAAGAGGCTCATACTGAGCGACCAAGCGCCACACGCGATTTAGAAAACGATAACAGCCTTCAACCCCTTGATCGCTCCACTCCAAGTCTCTCTCCGGTGGGGCTGCGAATAAGATAAATAATCGCGCTGTATCTGCCCCATATTTGCCAATAATCACCTCTGGGCTGACGATATTCCCCTTAGATTTGGACATTTTGGCTCCATCCATGCAAACCATTCCCTGTGTAAGTAAATTTTGGAACGGTTCATCCACTTTCAAGTAGCCAAAATCGCGCAAAGCCTTCGTAAAGAACCGTGCGTACAGCAGATGAAGGATCGCATGTTCCACCCCACCCACGTATTGATCCACGTTCATCCACTGATCCACCGCCGTTTCGGAAAAGGGAAGCTCTGTGTTACGTGGGTCTGCATAACGAAGATAATACCACGACGAACAAACAAACGTATCCATCGTATCGGTCTCACGTCGAGCAACTCCCCCACACTTCGGACACGTTGTATCAATAAACGACGCCGATGTGGCTAAGGGGTTTTCCCCAGCTTTAAATACCACATCCGCGGGAAGTAACACGGGTAACTGTTCTACCGGAACCGGTACCGTTCCACAGGCTTCGCAATACACGAACGGAATCGGTGTACCCCAATAGCGTTGACGAGAAATGAGCCAGTCACGCAAACGGAAATTGACTTTTCGCTGCCCCATGCCCAGGAGCTCCGCCTCATCTGCAATCTGTTCCCCGCCCTCCTTACTACTTAGGCCATCGAAGGTATCGGAATTAACCATGACCCCTTCTCCCGTATAAGCACCCTCGAGCGGCTGATCCTTCGCTTCCGGCGAACTCCCGACCGGCACAATAACAGCATGAAACTTAAAACCATACTTGGTTGCAAATTCGAAATCCCGTTCGTCATGAGCCGGCACGCCCATGACTGCGCCCGTTCCATATTCGAGGAGAACATAGTTGGCAATCCAAATCGGCACCTTTTTCCCGCTGAGCGGATTGAGGCAATATGCCCCTATGAACAGCCCTTCCTTTTCTGCATCCGTCGAGGTCCGAGCAATTTCATTGAGACCATTCATCTTCGTAATAAAAGCCAGCACATCCGCTTCATACTCCGTTCCATCCACTAGCTCTTTGACCAGTGGGTGTTCCGGAGCTAAGACCACATAGCTCACGCCATAAAGGGTGTCAATCCGTGTGGTATAGACCGAAATCTTCTCCAAGCGCCCTTCTAAGGCAAACTGTACTTCCACCCCTTCAGAACGACCGATCCAGTTGCGTTGCATGGTTTTTACTTTTTCAGGCCAACCGGTCATTTTATCCAAGTCATCAAGCAAAACATCTGCATAGTCCGTGATTTTGAAAAACCACTGTTCTAGGATTTTCTTCGTCACAAGAGTATCACAACGTTCGCACCCTCCATCCACAACTTGCTCATTGGCAAGTACCGTGGCACACGAAGGACACCAATTGACCGCAGCCTTCTTCTTATACACCAAGCCATGTTTATAAAACTCTAAAAACATCCACTGAGTCCATTTATAATAACCCGGGTGACAAGTCGCCATCTCCCGATCCCAATCATAGGAAATTCCCATCTCTTGAAGCTGGCGCCGCATGTTCGCGATGTTTTTCCAAGTCCAATCCGCTGGAGGAGTTTGGTGCTTAATTGCAGCATTTTCCGCCGGCAAGCCAAATGAATCCCAGCCGATCGGGTGAAGAACATTATATCCTTGCATCCGCTGATAGCGAGCAATCACGTCCGCGATAGAGTAGTTACGCACATGCCCCATGTGCAAATTTCCCGAAGGATATGGAAACATGGCCAAAGCATAATACTTGGGCTTTGAGGAACCCTCCTCCGTCTTATACGCCTTGCTCTCCAACCAATGTTTCTGCCACTTCGATTCAATCTCTGAAAACGAATACTTTTCTTGCATAAGTTCTTCCCCCTTAAAGAATACGTTAAAAAAAAGCAGAAATCTCCCGTCCCTCAAGGGACGAGAGACCTGCTCCCGTGGTACCACCCAAATTCAAAATTACTCAAACGTTGATAACGGCTCGCGCCGGTGTTCTTTGTGACCTGAACACAGCTCCAGGGTGAGTTCCCAAAGTCCCCTACAACGACTTCCACCTTAGGCGCCTTCAATTAAATAACCAGTCAGTCTTTGACTAGTTATTTAATTTCATATACCTTACGCCGCCTCTCTAAATGAGGATTCTTCAGTACTGCTCCCTATCATGGCATTTACATTTTCAGACTATACTTGGCTCGGGTCAAAGGAAACGACTCCTGCGTCTTTCCAGAGACGTTCAAGCTGATAAAATTCACGTTGATCCGGAGTCATCACATGAACCACTAAATCGCCACCACAATCCATCAAAACCCATTTAGCCGTCGGTAGTCCTTCAAGATGGAGAACCGGGATTCCCATCTCTGGCAACTTTTCATCTAAATAGTTAGCGATTGCTTTCACCTGGGTCGTTGTATTTCCGGTCACAATCAAGCAATAATCCGTAACCATCGAAATTTCCTTTAAATTCAACAGGGAAATATCCGTACCTTTTTTGTCTTCGACAAAACTAACCACTTCTCTAAGCATTTTTTGATCCAGTTCCAACATTTTGCCTCCTTTGCAAATCTTCAAACGTCAATTGAGTTAAGGAATGAATTGGGCGTTTACTTTCTCTTAAGTATATTAAAGTGCGTTCAACACAGGCTAACGTACCCTTTTCTAAATCATCATACAAGGATTGTCGCAACTTGTCCACTTTTGGAAAATCCCGGCTGGCTTCCGTTAAATCAGCACTGTAGATGAGCATCTCTAATTGAGACATTCCCGGCCTACCTAACGTATGGTTAGCCACAGCCGCCAGGATATCAGTATCGTCGACCTTATAATAATGTTCCAGCCAATAGGCCGCAAGGGAACCGTGTAAAACATACGGGTTCTGTTCATCTTCAGCCGTGTGCAGTAAATTCCACCGACGAGCCAAACTTACTTGATCCTTAATCGGAATTTCCTTCGCTAAATCGTGGGCTAACCCAGCACAGCGTGCCTTGACCGCGTCCAGCCCATGATGTTTGGCCAACTTTTCAGCCCAATCAGCGACTTCTAACGTATGTTTAAATCGCTCCTCGGAAAGAACACGAGCTGCAAAACCATACACCTCTTCAACCCGTAATATCACGTTTCTCCCGCACCCCTTTATATCTCTACTCTACTATATTATACAGAAAGTTCCCTGAATAAACTTGTTTAAATATTAACATGCGTGCCAGTAGCGATGGTGCATGCAAGCGGGGACGGTTCTTGCATGCATGGTAAACAACGATGCAAGCAAGAACCGTCCCCGCTTGCACTCCGGCCGCAGGGCTTCATGGCCTCAGGCACATTATGCCTTTTACATTTGTTTCGGTTTAGCTTCATTGACTGTTAACGGTCGTCCACCATAATCCTTGCCATTGAGCTCTTCAGCAATACGGGTCGCATCCACTTCTTCGACTTCGATAAAACCAAACCCGCGTGAGCGGCCAGTTTCACGATCCGTAATAATGCGACTGCTGGCAATTTCTCCATATTGGCCAAAAAATTCCCCGAGATCATCTGCTGTGGTATTCCACGGAAGGTTTCCGACATAAAGTGTTGTTGTCATTATCACTGTCACCTCTTGCCCAGAATTGATTACTAATCATTTTTAGTATGGTCAAATCCAAGCAGAGTATACGACCTTGGGTGATGATAATTATGGACTAGGCTAATTATAGGATATCTTCTTCATCTGTGTAAAGCCCATGTTGTTCAATGAAAAGCCGAGCTGTCTCCGGTAAAAGGTAACGAATGGGCTCTCCACGCCTCACCCTCGATCGAATATCTGTTGAAGAAATCGCTAGAGCTGGCACTTCAAGATAGTGAATCCGGTCCTTGGTTTCTGGATTTTCTAATTGGACTTTATGCAGAAAATCCCTCGCATCAAACCCCGGACGGGCTGCTCCAATAAATTGGATCATCGATAAGATTTCTTCCGCTTCACGCCATGAGAAGATCTCGATCAAAGCATCGGTTCCCGTGATGAAATAAAGTTCATGGTCTGGCCAGGCACGTCGTAAAATTCGTAACGTCTCCACCGTATAAGATAGTCCTTCTCTCTCAATTTCCAAAGCAGAAATATCAAAAGCAGGGTTATCTCGAATAGCGCATTCAACCATCAGATAGCGCAAGTCTGCATCTACGACGTTTCTCGTAATTTTATGTGGCGGCGTTCCACTTGGTATAAATAACACCTTGCTTAAATTAAACTCACTTCGCGCCATCTCCGCAGCAACCAGATGCCCATAATGAATCGGGTCAAAGGTTCCGCCCATAATCCCTAAGCGAGGTTTCTCCAGCGAAGCTTCCCGTTTCAAGTCCGTCATAGAAGTTATTCTCCTTATGGATAAAGTATCAAAGACTGTGGAAATGAAAAGTGTCTACCAATACTATACCAGACTAAGCCTCTAAAGTCACAATTATCCAGAACCAATTATCGATTCTCTAATTGCACATAGTCGTTTTCCTCATCTTGAAATCGGCATCTCATTCCGGGACAACCACTTCACTAATTGAGTGTTCCATGTTTACTTTAACCTACACGATCTTCGTCGTCCACTCCTCGAGATTCCAGACATCAGTTACCCAATCCTCATAGAATTCCGGTTCGTGCGAGACCACAATCACAGTCCCTCTATATTCGGTAATCGCTCTCTTAAGCTCTTCCTTAGCATCCACATCCAAATGATTGGTCGGCTCATCGAGAACCAACCAGTTCACATCCTTCAGCATGAGCTTACAGAGTCGTACTTTCGCATTTTCTCCGCCGCTTAAGACCATCATCTTACTGGAGATGTGTTCCTTGGTCAAGCCGCATCTCGCAAGGGCTGACCGCACTTCGGAGTTCGAGAGTCCGGGATATTCACCCCAAACTTCATCTAACGCAGTCTTATAATTCTTACCACTCGTCTCTTGCTCATAATAGCCTGGGAAGAGGAAGTCCCCGAGTTCTACCTCACCAGACACTGGGGGAATAATCCCGAGCAACGTCTTGAGCAAAGTGGATTTCCCTAATCCGTTGACCCCACGTATGGCCACCTTTTGGCCACGCTCCAGGGCCAAATTCAAAGGACGGGTCAAGGGTTCATCATAACCCAGCACGATATCCTTGGCCTCGAAAATCAATTTACTGGGCGTCCGCGCTTCTCTGAATTTAAACTTCGGTTGAATTTTCTCCCTCGGCTTATCGATCAATTCCATCTTTTCTAGTTGCTTCTGCCGACTCTTCGCTCGCCCAGTCGTTGAAAACCGCGCCCTGTTCTTCGCGATAAAGTCTTCCATCCGGTCGACTTCTTTTTGTTGCTTATCATAGGCCTTAATTTCCTGCACCTTCTGGGTTTCAAACAGCGCCATAAACTGTTCGTAGTTTCCGGTATAACGCGTCAAGCTCGCATTTTCCACATGATAAATCAGGTTCACTACGGAGTTAAGAAAGGACACATCATGGGAAACGAGGATAAACGCATTTTCATACTGATTAAGGTAGCGCCTCAACCACTCAATATGCTCCACATCCAAGAAGTTCGTCGGCTCATCTAAGATCAAAATGCTGGGGTTTTGGAGCAAAAGCTTCGTCAGTAACACCTTGGTCCGTTGGCCCCCGCTTAAATCCTCGACATCTTTGTCCAGCCCAACTTCGCCCAGTCCAAGACCGTTCGCAATTTCTTCAACTTTCGCATCGAGCATATAAAATCCATTGTTCTCCAGAATGCTTTGAATTTCTCCCACGTCTTCCAAGAGCTTGTTCATTTCGTCTTCCGAGACACTGCCCATTTTATCATAGATCCGAAGCGTCTCCGCCTCCAGATCATACATCCCTTGAAACGCCTCTTTGAGAACGTCCCTGATCGTTTTGCCTTTAGTTAACGCTGTCAGTTGATCCAAATAGCCCACCGTCACACGGGTTGACCATTCAACCTTGCCTTTATCAGGCATCAGCTTTCCTGTAATGATATCTAGAAAGGTTGATTTACCTTCTCCGTTCGCCCCCACCAGGCCAACGTGCTCCCCTTTTAATAAACGAAAGCTAACATCCTCAAAAATCTTGCGTCCCCCAAAACCATGGCTTACGCTTTCTACGTTTAAAATGCTCATAAGACTAAACTTCTCTCCTTATTGACTCAATAGATTATGACTGAACTTACTTATCGAACATTCCGCCGACTTTGCGCCGCTTAATGCCCTTTCGCTTCTCCCCGATTTTCTGCATAGCTTTCGTTGGTCCACCTTGTTGGGCACTCTTTTGCTTTTTCTCTTCTACGACTCGTTTCATCGCTTCCAGCGTCTTGTCATCCATATTTTATAATCCTCCAATTATTTTAGGGCTCTAATCGTACATCGTACATCGTACATCCTGCATTGTGCATCGCGCCTCGATTAAATTTATCCCTTACTTTGTGCTATTTTTTCAGCCAGTTCATTTAAATACGTCCAACGGTCCAACATGTCCTCCAGTTTTTTTTCAAGGACTTGTTGTATCGCCACCAACTCCGTTAGCTTGCCAAAATTGCTACCCATCTCATTCATTTGTTGATTGTTTTTTTGAAGTTCCTCTTCTACCTGCGCAATTTGTGCGTCAATTTGAGCAAAGTCCTGCTGCTCTTTAAAGGTCATTTTCAGCGGGCGCTCTTTCTTTTTCGCAGGTTCTCCCAGTTCCGACTGAGCATCGGCCGCTCGGTAAACCTTTGCCAAAGACGCTAAGTTCGCCGCTTGCATTTCCTCTTGTTGAGCAGCATACACTTGTTCCCGATAATCCGAGTAATTTCCCACATAGGACCGAATAGCCCCCTCACCTTCAAAGGCAAAGATCTTATCCGTGATACGGTCGAGAAAATACCGATCATGGGAAACAGCAATCACCGCCCCCGGAAACTCATCCAAATAGCCTTCCAAAATAGTCAAGGTTTGTATGTCTAGATCATTCGTCGGCTCGTCCAATAAGAGGACATTCGGGGCACCCATCAAAATCCTCAAAAGGAAAAGCCTGCGTTTTTCCCCTCCGGAAAGCTTACTGATCTGGGTCCACTGAACAGACGGTGGAAACAAAAAG
>DATCQU010000035.1:0-53988 GCA_036569365.1 Desulfosporosinus sp.
ATACTGGAGATACTTCGTTTGTATTGATTTCAACTGCACTTGTTTTTCTTATGACACCCGGTTTAGCACTTTTTTATGGAGGTATGGTTCGTAAAAAGAATGTTCTCAGCACCCTGATGCACAGTTGGATTGTCATTGGTCTTATGTCTTTACAATGGATTGTAGTAGGATACACCTTGGCCTTTGGGCCAGACTTTCACGGCGTCATCGGAAGCTTAAACTGGTTGGGTCTAAATGGAGTTGGGGTCGATCCCAATGCCGATTACGCAGCGACCATTCCGGCAATCGTCTTTATGGCCTTCCAAATGATGTTCGCAGTAATCACTCCCGCTCTCATCAGTGGAGCTATCGCAGAACGAATGCGTTTTTCGGCCTTCGTAACATTTGTACTATTGTGGGCGACCTTTGTCTATGATCCGTTGGCTCATTGGATCTGGGGCGTTGGAGGTTTCTTAAGAGTTCTTGGGGCGTTGGACTTTGCAGGAGGAAATGTTGTTCATATTAGTTCGGGTTACTCCGCATTAGTAGCGGCCATGATCCTCGGAAGACGTAAAGGACTCGGCAAAGAGTCCATGGCACCGCATCACATTCCAATGACGGTGTTAGGCGCAGGACTTCTTTGGTTCGGTTGGTTTGGTTTTAATGCAGGGAGTGCCCTAGGCGCCAATGGCTTAGCAGGCATGGCCTTTGTGAACACCAATACGGCTGCAGCTGCAGCGGCTATCGCTTGGGCAGTCGTGGAACGCCTCCACAGAGGAAAATCCACCATACTCGGAGCAGCCAGTGGTGCAGTTGCTGGATTAGTAGCAATCACCCCGGGGGCAGGATTTGTAACGCCGATGTCCTCAATCTTTATCGGCTTAGTCGGCGGTACGGTTTGCTATTTCGCGATCAGCATGATGAAAGCGAAATTCGGGTATGATGATGCGTTAGACGCCTTTGGTTGCCATGGTATTGGCGGGACCTGGGGAGCTTTTGCAACAGGGATCTTTGCCACCAAGACGATTAACCCTGCTGGAGCCGATGGCTGGTTCTACGGGAACCTGTCACTCTTGGGAATTCAGACAGAAAGTATTTTAATTACAGTGGCCTTTTCCGTGGTAGGAACATTCATTATCTTGAAAGCAATTAGTCTAGTGATGAAACTTCGTGTTAGCGAGGACGAGGAATCGACCGGTTTGGATTTGTCATTACACGGAGAAGAAGCTTATCCGGATTTTATCTAAGCTTGTAGATTAAGCTTGGGCAACGTTAAATTGAGAGTGGAGGGTTTAATATGAAAAAGATTGAAGCAATCATTCGTCCTGGAAAGCTAGACAGTGTAAAAGATGCGTTGAGCAGTCATGGGGTCAATGGTTTGACAGTGACTCAAGTGATCGGGTGTGGTAAACAGAAGGGGAATACACAAGTCTATCGGGGTGTAGAGTATACCGTACATCTTATTCCCAAGGTGAAGATTGAAATCGTAGTGATGGATAACTTCGTCGAAGAAGTCATCCAAGTTATTACGAAAGAAGCACGAACAGGGGAAATCGGAGACGGAAAGATCTTTGTGTCTGCCGTAGAAAATGCGTATACGATCAGAACGGGAGCCACTGGAGAACAAGCGTTATAGGTCCAAAAGAGTACTCAAGGGGCTTTGCTATCATGCGAAGCCCCTTATAATATACCTTGGAGTATATGGAATATATTGGAGTATATGGAACCTCGGCTCGTCTAATGGACATGTATATAATTGACATGACAACTAAATTGTGATACTATTCTTGAGAAGGGATGTTATTATGCAGAGCAGTTATGACGATTCACTTATATGGTTTGTGCATAAGGCAAATTTGCTTCTCAAAAGTAATTTGCAAAAAGAATTAAAGGATTTTAATATTACCACAGAACAATGGGGTATATTAAATGAATTGTATAGACAAGACAGATGTAATCAGAAGGAGTTAGCAAACAAATGTTATAAGGATCAAGCAGCTCTTACTAGGATTTTGGATCTTCTAGAGAAGAGAGAACTTATAAATCGTGAGAAGTCACCAAATGATCGGCGGGAATTTTTAATTATTATTACAAGTATGGGGCAGCAACTCGTGAATCAAATTCGTCCGCATGTTCAAGAATCTATAGAAAGAACACATGCTATGGTCAGTGACGAGGAAAGATATATGTTAAAGAGCTTACTTAAAAAGTTAATAGTAAATCTTGGATAACGATTTAATGACGTTCGATAGTATTATAATAAAATGGAGGGGTATAAATGCTTAAGGAAGATATCGCTGCTACAGAACTTAACATAGGACAAATTTATAGCGAAGCACAAATATATAAGTTTATACTTGAAAATAAGGTGTATGTGATCTGTGCAGAAACCGCGCAGTATAGTATTTCTGGAGACGGTCGATATAAAGTGGAGCAAATTTTAAAGGGATATGTTCATAGAGGTCGGACAAGATGGACGTATCATTTACCCGATAAATCTGCGACGGTCTATGTGGTCGGCAAGGTGCTAGAAATACAGTAAATAATAGTTCATATATAAAAGAAAAGTGGATGTCACGAATTTTTAGTTCGTGACATCCACTTTTTCTTTTAGTTTAATACACTCGTGTTACCCCAGTAATTTCGGCGGTGAGAGCGTCTAGTGCGACAAGGTCGTCTGAGTTAAGTTCCTTTAAGGAGGCCTTTCCGAGAGCACGTATTCCTTCTTCCATCTCCAATACCATTGATTGAAGTGCGTTTATAACATTGGTGGCAGCCTGATCGATATTAAGCTGTGTTTTTGTAGGAGAATCATAATACAACAGAGTGGTGGGCGGTTCCCAAGGGATGACCTTGTCTAATTGGCCATGCCCTAAGGCGAAAAGCGGGACTGTGGCAAGATAGACCGCATCCGCTCCTAAAGCTAAGGCTTTGAGACATTGTCCTGGTGTAAAATATCCTCCCGCAACAATTAAACTTATCTGACTGTTTTTCAAATATCGTTCTGCTCGAACCAAGGCGTTTAAGCTCGGTATACCAAAATCATCTTCTTTAATTGGAGGTACTGCGTGGGATCCGCCTTGGGCCCCATCGAGAATTACAGCATCAAAACCTAAATCGACAGCTACAGCTAAATCATCCTCAAGGTGACCCGTTGCCATAAGCTTTAACGCTATGGGTATACCATTGGCTCTTTGACGTAAAGTAGCCATGAACCCTGGCCAATCCTCTGGTGTTTGTACTCCTGGTGGTGCTGGAAAGGAGATTGCCGACTGGCCGGGAGCTAATCCAGCTAAGACTTGCGCTCTACCTTGAAGTTCCACTGCTTCTACCAGAGCAGTACCGATGTCTGCGCCTTGACCCATTTGGACTTCTAACATATCTGCAGAGGAGATTTGTTCGTCCGTTCGCCCGCCCCATTGCCAACGACATATTTGTAAGACATACTTTCCGGCATCCGCTCGCTCCTCGGGTAGAAAGGGTCCTTCACCAGAGCAGGTGACAGTTTGAAGTGCTTTTGCGGCTCTGGCTAGAGCCCGCTTGGATTCCTCACTGAGAGCTAAACCGTAGGCCATCGCACTAATCATAAGTGGGATGCCAATGGTAAGCGGCTTGGCGGCGTTTGGGCCGATCGTTACTTGCATGTCTACCGTAGTACTTTCCTGGAGAGAAAACCTAGTCATGATTTGAGGTGAAAACATTAGGTTTTCAAAGCCAAGAAAATGTTTGGGAGAGCCTAAGGGACGTGCGATGATCTTCCCATTCTCGGCACGCAAACTAGTTTCTATTAGATTTAGGACGGAAAAACGATTTAAGGAGGACCATAACTCAGCAATATTTTGAGTGTATTTGTCTGTAAATAGTCTTTTTACTGCTTTGCCAATGATTTTCCCTATAACTATACGAATGATGGGTTTAGCGAAGAGTATGGATACTAAAAAGATGACTAATAATAGGGCGAACGAAAGAATCAAAATCATTAACCATTCAGGGATATTTAAAGTGATCTGCATTATTTATCCTCACAATTGATTTTTGATTAGTATGCTCAGTTTGCAATGTATTAATAATGTTTCCTTCTCCTCAGCAGCCATTAAATTTGCCATTGCCATCCTAGTGAAAAATCCTATAGACATTGACTCAAAATTGGAGTAGAATTCACTGTGTTCTTAGATGGAAAAGATTATGAATAATTTGCTTGTAAACATCGGTGGAGAAAGAAGGCGCCAAGCTCTGATGGCTGATAACAAGAAACTATTATGGCTAAAACTTCGTACCATCATTTTTGGTCATCCACTGGCGACAAAAAATGCCGAGGAGTCAAAAGTCGGCGTTTTCGGAGGAGTCCCAGTTTTTGGCTCGGACATAATTTCTTCTGAGGGATATGCGCCGGATGAGATATTGTACGTGCTTCTTTTGGCCGGATCGTTGGGATATGCTTATGTTTTAAAAATTTCATTGGCTATCGTACTGCTCGTCGTAAGTATTTTCCTAGTTTACCGCAAAGCGATTCAGAAATACCCTGAAGGCGGCGGGTCCTATACCATCGCTAAAGCTTATCTCGGAATAAACTATGGTCTTATCGCCGGGGCGAGTTTGACACTCGACTATGTTTTAACGGTGGCCGTCAGTGTTAGCTCCGCTATTGAGAATTTGACGGGGATCATACCTTGGTTAGCCCCAGCGCCACACAAAGTCCTTGCAGACTGTTTGGTGATCATGTTTATGGCGTGGGTTAATCTGCGTGGCTTGAAAGAATCAGCCCGTTTATTTGCTTTCCCGGTTTACCTATATATTGCCACGTTAGCGCTTCTAATCGGTACGGGATTGGTTGAGATTTTGGTTCATGGTGTAACTCCGGTGTCCGTAGCGACAGGGCACATTGCAGCGAACTCAGCAAGTGGGATGACCTTGTTTATTCTAGCCCGGGCGTTTGCGGGCGGAACAACGGCTTTGACGGGCTTTGAAGCAGTGAGTAATGGGGTTACGGCGTTCAAAAGCCCTGCACAGAAGCGAGCCATTAGCACCTTGTTAATTTTAGGCATTGTTGTTTCGCTAGGGTTAATAGGGTTAACTTATTTAGCTGGTGCTTACCACCTTGTCCCAACTTTAGGGAATACAGTCCTTAATCAGTTAGGTCTAATTATCTTTGGAAAAAACATTTTTTATTTTATTCTAATGGGAACAGCCGCGGCCATATTGGTCATCGCCTCAAGTACACCTTATGCTGGTTTACCTATCTTATTAAGCTTAATGGCTCGAGATGGATATACGCCAAGGTATTTTAAGAATCTAGGGGACCGCATGGTTTATAGCGCCGGAATTTGGACGTTGTTCATTCTTTCTAGCCTGCTTATTATTGTGTTCGACGGAGATACCCATATGATGCTGCCACTTTACGCAATCGGCGTGTTTATTTCGTTTACTCTCACAGGCATGGGCCTTGCCAAACATACCTGGCAAGAAAGAGGCGCAAAGTGGCAGTCGGATTTTGTGATTTTTACCTTTGGAGGCGTCGTTTCGTTCCTAGTGTTACTCATCTTTATTATCACTAAGTTTACCCAAGGGGCTTGGATCATACTGGTCATCATGCCTCTACTCGTTTTGATGTTTCGCGGAATACGCAGTATTTATTCGGGCGAAATTCAAAACTTCGAGGTCACTCCCGAGGCCGCCGCAAGTTTTCATAACCATGTGGCTAAATTAAGGCGACGAAGGGCACATCTTGAACTGGCGGACTTTAAAAATAAAGTGATTGTTCCGGTCTTTGACTTAAACTTAATTGTTCTGGATACCCTGAAATATGCGTATGCCTTAACTCCTCAAGTCACAGCGGTTCATGTTGCCTCGGAGCCGAGTCGAACAGCAAAATTGCTCAAGCATTGGGCAGAAAATCATATAGAAATTCCTTTAGAAATAGTAGAGTCCCCCTATCGTGCGACTGTCCAAGATTTACTGAAATATATTGATAAGGTCGCGAAGAAAGGTAATTTTGACACAATCACCATAGCCATCGGAGAGTATGTTCCGGAAAAATTGTGGCATAATATCCTGCATAATCAGACGGGGCAATTGATGAAGCTCATGTTGCTTTTCCGCAAGAATATTCTTGTGACAAGTGTTCCTTACCACCCCGGGCGGATAGAAGCGCAACCGGTAGCGTTAAAAGAGGATTCTAAAATAAAATAAAGATAAGCATTAAAAAACCGGCCATAAGGCCGGTTTTTTAATGCTTATCAGAAAGTATAACTTAAGTTACATACTTTCTGTAGTATTAGTGCAACTAAGGCGGCCGCCGTCGCCTGTGGCTGACAGAATGACTAATACGTGCGAAGACAGTGTCTTCGGGCGCCAGCCAGGTTTCTTTATTTTCGTAAGGATTAATAAACAAGATTATTTGTCTATAAATCTCGATACATTGAGTGCAAAAAAGAATATAATACTGTTTCATGGAAGAATTTGTACTAAAAGTTTCAAAGGCCGCTAATAAAAAGAGGATATTAGGCATCGGTGTTGAAATATAGAATATTCTACAGAAAATACAAATAGAACGGAGAGGTTACATAATCCCATTGGGTTGTTTCTGCGTCAACGGTGGAGACCTATTGTGCAGACTGAAAATAGATTTACGGGGAATGGAGCGCTGTTAAAACATGGATAAAAGCAAGGATAGCTCAAAGTCTGGTATACACTACGGGATACGAATGAAGTTACAGTTAGGTTTCTTTGTTGTGCTACTCTTAACGCTTCTAGTAGGGGGCGTCGGCTATTACAGCATTAACAAGAAATTTGGGAGCGGAAGATCTCGGTGGGCATTGGTTGAAAGCCACAACTACTTTGTCTCAAGTAGTTGAGGATACTGAAGACACTCGGCGCGTTCTTTTGTTAGGATTTACGAATCGTGCGGATGCGCAGGGATACCAGAACGCCAAAGCCCAATTCACGAACTTTAAAACCAAATGGGAGTATGATTTTTCGACTTATAAAAAATATGTTACAAGTGCAGAAGGTAAAGCGAGTGCATTAGCGATGCAGGAGTCATTTAGCCTCTATATGACAGATGCTGATCAGATATGGAAATTAATCGAGGCTGGTAAGGATGTTGAGGCCCGGCCCATATTAACGACGAAAAGCAAAGCAAGTTTTGAACAGGTCCTCAAAGATATGAATACCCAAATGGATTTTCAGGCCACAGGAGGAAACAAGGCAGTGGCTGACGCTCAGGCTACAGAAACTACCGCAATACGGCTGCTACTTATTATTATCGTTGCTGCCTTGATTGCGGGAACAGTGATAGCGATAATGTTGGCACGACATATTAGTCGTCCTCTTTCAGCGGTGACGAAGGTTGCCCAGGCAGTGGCCGGGGGGACTTAAACGTTGAAATGCCGGATATCAAAAATAAAGACGAGATCGGCGTTTTGTCCCAAGCTGTGGGAGAAATGGTCCATTCGTTACGAGAAGTCATTGGCGAAGTCTTGATCCAGTCTGAGAGTGTGGCGGCAACGAGCCAAGAATTATCAGCTGCATCTGAGCAGGCGACAGCAGCAAGTGCCCAAATCTCTGAAACCTTAACTCAACTCGCAGCAGGGGCGACTGATCAAGCAATATCCGTCGGAGAAGCCAGTAGTGCCATTGAACAGCTGTCTGCTAGCGCCCAAGAGGTAGCAGCAAATGCTGAGATTGTTAGTCAAAGTAGTAGCAATGCAGCACGGGCTGCTGAACTGGGCGCTCTACAAGCGGAAAATGCTGTGCAAAAAATTGATAGAATCCGAGAAGTTTCACTGCAAACAGCGGAAGCTGTTTTTCAATTGGGTGACCAATCCAAACAAATCGGGCAAATCGTTGATGTGATCAAAGGGATTGCCGATCAGACCAATCTTTTGGCCTTGAATGCTGCCATTGAGGCTGCTCGCGCGGGCGAACAGGGGAGAGGCTTTGCTGTTGTCGCTGAAGAGGTACGGAAGTTGGCTGAACAATCATCGTCGTCGGCCACTCAGATCGCAACCCTTATTGGTAATATCCAACGTGAGACGGAACGTGCCGTCGGAGTGATGGAGAATGGGAAGGGCGATGTAGTCGCAGGAGTAGAAGCCGTGAATCTGGCCGGAAATTCGTTCCGAACCATTGTTGAAGAAGTTAACACAGTGGTTGCGCAAATCCAGCAGGTCAGTTCTGCCACTCAGGAAATGGCCATAGGGTCTACTAAAGCCGTTCAATCAGTAGAAAGTATTGGCGTCATCGCAGAGCAAACTGCCGCCAGTACCGAAGAAGTTTCTGCTGCATCGGAGGAACAAGCCTCCACCATGGACTCGGTGAGCCAATCAGCTGAAGCTTTGGCTAAGCTCGGAGAAAGTCTCATGAGTGTTGTTGCTAAATTTAAGGTTTAAATCAGTAGTGACCAATGGCGAGAGCCAGGAGTATGTTAGTAATTAATGGGTCAGTTTAAATTAATAATTAGTTTCAAAAAGGTGCTTCACAATTCAGTGAAGCACCTTTTTGAGTGGACACGAACACAGTGCCCCATCGTGTAGCGCTAGCCAGGTCTCAAATTGAAGAACTAGGTTAGATCAAAAAGCTCTCTCAATTCCTTCTCCGATAATTTGGAGAGCATGGTTTCTCCAGGTTGTATGATCGAGTCGATGAGCGTTTTCTTCTTAGCTTGTAAAGCGTTGATTTTTTCCTCGACGGTTCCTTGAGTAATCAGTTTGATCACCTGGACCACGTTTTTCTGGCCGATGCGGTGTGCCCTGTCGGTAGCCTGATCTTCTACAGCGGGGTTCCACCAGGGGTCGTAGTGTATGACCATGTCAGCGCCTGTCAGATTTAACCCAGTACCACCCGCCTTTAAAGAAATCAGGAAGACCTGACCCGCGCCCTCGTTGAAGGCGTTGGCCATGGGCATGCGTTCCGCCACTTTGGTCGAACCCGAAAGATAGAAATGTTCGATCCCTTCGGCGACTAAATGGCTTTGGATGATATCCAGCATTGTCGTAAACTGAGAGAAAACAAGGACTCGGTGGCCGCTGTCTAAGGCGTCCGAGAGGATTTCTTGGAAAAGCAACATTTTGCCGCTTTCCCCGGTGTAATCTTCCAAGAACATGGCAGGATGGCAGCATATTTGTCTGAGACGGGTCAGAGCCACGAGAATCTTAATGTGACTTTTGTTAAACCCTTTGGCCGCTATCTCCTGGGCTATTTGTCCCTTTGCTTCTTGTAAATAGGCAAGATATATTTTTTTCTGCGCTTCTGTCAGGGGAGCGTTAAGTTGAGTTTCGATCTTGTCCGGTAGCTCTTTTAAGACATCTTTTTTTAATCGTCGCAATATGAAAGGATTGGCATGACGACTTAGCTCCGCCAATGGTTTAGGATCCTCGCCTTTTATAATTGGTAGTTCAAACTTCTTGCGAAAATCCTGGTGGGAGAGTAGATAGCCTGGCATGATGAAATTAAACAGTGACCAAAGTTCGGAGAGAGAGTTCTCGACGGGTGTTCCCGTCAGGGCAAAATAACCCTTGGCCTTAATCTGTTGAACGGATTTAGCGTTCAAGGTTTGCGGGTTTTTAGTATGTTGAGCCTCATCTAGAAAACAGTAGGAAAAGTCAAATTTGGCAAATTCGTCGATGTCTCGGCGAAGGATAGGATAGGAGGTAACTACTAGGTCCCACTGTTCGATATCGAGCAGTTGAATCTGTCTTTCTAAGGGGGTACCTTCGACGACCAGGACTTGTAAGGAAGGAGTGAATTTCTTCGCTTCTTCCTGCCAGTTATAGATCAATGAAGTGGGCGCAATGACTAGCGCAGGGGCTGAGGTGGCACTTTTTTCCGATAAGAGGAAGGAGAGGACCTGTAAGGTCTTACCAAGTCCCATATCATCGGCTAATATGCCTCCTAGGCCGAGAGCTGATAAAGTTTTTAACCATTTGAAGCCGGTTTTTTGATAATCTCTCAAGACATGCTCTAATTCCGCTGGGATTTCGAACTCCGCGTTCTGGGGCTCTAGGATGCTTTGGACCAATTGTGTAAAGGCGTGATTGCGCTCCACGTTCGGCAGGTTAGCTTGACGAAGAAAGCTGTCGATATACATGGCTCTGTATTTAGGTAAATGGAGTATGTTATCCGTCAGATCCTCAGCCTCAAGGTCCAAGTTATCTAGGAACTGAGCGACAGCGTCCAAGTCTGGTTGGTTCAAATCAAGGAAAGAGCCGTCCCGGAGGCGGTGATATTTTTTCTTCAGATGGAGGGACTGGAAAATACCTGCCAATTCGTCTTTCTCAATATCGTCATATTGAAAGGAAATTTCTAAGATGTCCAGGGTTTCGTCTAGACGAACCTGGCTTGAAAACGTAGCTGAGGTTCGGATTCTGCCTTTGAATTGATCAGAATAGTAGAGCTCTGCCAGGTCTTGAAGCTTAGGGAGCCAGTTTGTTGTGAATTCAAAGATGTCTTCATCATCTTGTAGATGAATATTACCCTGCGACACCATGAAATTTGCCTGTTCAAAAATGTTCAGGATCTTACGTTCTAGCTCGACAGAGCGGATGAGGATAAGGTCGCTGGTTGTGGAATATTGGCTGGTTTCTCGAGTTGAGGCGAACGGATTAATAATGATGTTGCCATAAAAAAATTCTAAGCGGGCGGAGATGCCGCTATTCTTTGCGCGATCAAAATAGACTTTAGCGTGGAGGTGTTCCTGGTTGAATTTACTGGCGAGTGTCGGATCAATCGAGAGGTCCCCGAGTTGCTCAATCATGGGAAGAACTTCAGAAGCGAAAAATTCCTTTTGTGCCGCTGGAACAATAATATTTGTCGTGGATCCATTACGGAGTGCCTGGAGCATCTTGGGTAAAATCTCTTTTTGAGCGGGGGAAGCGAGATAGATGTTCTGGCGGTAAACGTAATATCTGCCATCGGGAGTGAGCTGGAGGGGGTACTCGTCAAAGTCTAGGGCCAAGGCAAGGTCCTGATCCTGGGTTTGCAGGGAGAATTTCATAGGGAGGCCTTGACGAACAATGCGGGTGGACTGCTCGGTAGATGAGCTCATGATCAATTGGAACGTTTTATCGCCTAAAGCGTCTAAAAATTTCGTTAGATAATAGCCGGTTAAAGGCAACAGCTTTTGATTTAACAGGGAAGTGCTGATATAGGAACCGGGCATTTCCATCAAAGCGGAAAGTTGTTCAAACATTTCCAGGAGCATGGTAATAATCGCTTGATCTTCTTCATTAAAGGCTTGCTCCGTAGGGTCAAACGTAAACTGTTTGCCAAATTCCAGTGGTCGTCCGGTTTGAATTGAGGTGAGGAATTTCTCGATGTCCTTGACGATGTAGAGACGATGGAGGCCTAGCTTGAGTTGCAAATCGACAGAAATTCGACGACCTATGGTGATGTAGAGCTCTACTTCAAGGGTGAGCTCTTCCCAGGGAAGATCGGGACGATGGTTAGCGAAGACAGTTAGGAGATCTTCAGCTACGCTGCTTTGGATCATGGGTTTAGGCCAGGCCGTAGGCAATTTTTGCTGGGCGGCTTTTAAGACGGCGATAATATGTTTGCATGCCCCAGGATGTTCGGTAAAGGCAGGGCAAGTGCAGCGGTAGGCACGTAAGGAACCATTCGGTTCAAATCCCAGCCGAACCGCGTAGCGCAAACCTCCTGCAACGGAGGCGTTTACCATACCTTTATCCGCGGAAAAGATGAAATCCCGGACGTTTTTAGCCATGAAGTAGGCAACGCCCTGGTTATACACGTGATTATCGGCAAGGGCGAGAATCTGTTCCTCTGAAAGGTTAAAGTGTGGCATAGAAGAATACTCCTTTAGTAGCTTGAGTTATGTAGTATTAATATTCAAACCTCGAACTCAGTGGGTCAATAATTAAGCATAACATATTTTCAGGTCGCTCGTCTAATTTCCATCTTTAAATATTAAATACAAAGCCCCACGTTCTAATTATCAGAACGTGGGGCTCACATAAGAGAAGCAACTTCTTTAATTACTTTCCTTCACTTCCTGGATCAACTGTTGGATCGTGCCATTAATATCGGGGAATTTCAACTTTAAGTTCTCCAGAGTCGAGACGATCCTCTCAAGAATAAGATAATCCCGAAACCAGCGGTGATCAGCAGGAACAATATGCCAAGGTGCTTGCTTGGTACTACAATTAGAAAGCACGTCAGCATAGCATTCTTGGTATCTGTCCCAGAATTTTCGCTCGGCTAGATCTGCCATAGAGAACTTGAAATGCTTTTCAGGGATCTCTAATCGGCTTTGAAGTTTTTTCTGCTGGAATTCTTTGGAGATATGCAGAAAAAACTTTAACACGATCGTTCCATTATTGACAAGATGTTTTTCAAACTCGGCTATCTCCTTGAATCTTGAGAAGGCAACCTTGTCATCGATCGTTTTATGAACTCTTGTAACCAGGACATCTTCATAATAGGAGCGGTTAAACACGGCGATGTTGCCTTTAAGCGGGGTAGCTTTGTGTGCCCTCCAGAGATAGTCATGTCCTAACTCCTCTGGAGTCGGTTGCTTGAAGCTTTGAACCATAAATCCGTTCGGGTTCACCCCTGCTAGGACTTTTTTAACCGTGCCATCTTTGCCACTGCAATCCATACCCTGTAATACTATCAACAGGCTAAATTTCTTAGAGGCATTGAAGACCTCTTGTAGTTCAATAAACCGTTCTTGCAACTCTAAATATTTTTCTTGGATATCCTTTTTTTCTAACTTGGCCGTATCACTCGGGCTAATATCTTTTAAGCTGACTTTGGTATTAGTACTAATCGTAAAATTATTTACCATCTTAAACTCCTCTTTGTAGCACTATTAATCTATTTAGCGAGTTTCTTGGTGGCACACTTGCATTTCGAAAGAGGAACAGTCTTACCTTTGCATTTGCACTTAACCTTTTTCTCTTTTTTCTTATTCTTCTTCTTACCTTTTTTATTCGCAAGGGTGCTTAATTCCGCCTCTAGCAGAACAAACTTAGCTTCTAATTCAGCAAGTCTAAGAGCAAGGATGTTGAGATCCTGACCATCTATGACACTGTCGTCAGCTGGGATATCTGCTTCAACAAGGACGGGGATTATTTCGATTTCCGCGTCGCTCACAGCTTCCACTTCGCTCACCGATGATGCTTCAATGACTGGCTCTGCATCGATTACTTGTTCTGCTTCAACTGTAGGAGATGTGTCTACCGTAACTTCAACTTCGGGTAAGGTTAGAACCTCTTGTGTTTGTTCAATTTCATCAGTCTTCGTAACGCTAGTTTTTCTTACCATTATTAAAACCACCTTTATTTTTTTATTTTATCAAGAATTAGTTTGTTCAGCAGGAGATAATAGGGACGAATTCAGGGCGAGTTAGAGCTACTTCACCTGGAAGAGGTTCACTCGAAAGAGGACTAAGGAAAATTTCCTGACTATTCATCGTTTCCTTCCCTCGTTTATCAATTTTACTGTAGGTGCCCTCCGAATTTAAGATTCTTGATTTCGAAGTATCTTGTAAGGCTAAATTCAGGATATTCATTACTTTTTCTCTAGCCATGGGATCCTCGACAGGAAACAGAAGTTCAACCCTTCGATCCAAATTCCGCTTCATCAAATCGGCACTAGACAGGAATATCAATTCCTCGCCATCTCCATAAAAGTAATAGATTCGGCTATGCTCTAGAAACCTTCCGACGATGCTCCGAACCGTAATATTCTCGCTAATCAAGGGTATTTTCGGTCGGAGACAGCATATGCCACGAACAATTAGATCAATCATTACTCCGGTAGAGGAGGCATCATAGAGTGCCTCAATAATTTCGGTATCCACCAAGGAATTGAGCTTGGCAATGATTTTAGCTTGTTTGCCTAATTTTGCGTATTCGGTTTCCTTGCGTATCAAATTCAAAAACTTTTTACGCAGGTTGATGGGAGCAAGGGTCATTTTATAAAGGTGAGAGGGGCTAGAACAGCCCGATAATGTATTGAAGATCGCAGAGGCATCCGCTCCAAAGTAGGGGTTAGCGGTCAATAAGCCTAGATCTGTGTATAATTTAGCAGTCACATCATTATAATTACCAGTTCCAAGATGGACGTACCTCTTTATTAAACCATCCTCACGTCGAACAATCAATAAGATCTTGCAATGAGCTTTTAACCCGACGAGCCCGTAAATCACATGACAGCCTGCGGTTTCTAGTTTCTTTGCCCAGGTAATATTGTTTTGTTCATCGAAGCGCGCTTTTAGCTCTAGGAGAACGGTCACTTGTTTTCCATTGTCAGCTGCCTGGGCTAAGGCTTCGACAATAGGGGAGTTGCCGCTGACTCGATACAGGGTTTGCTTAATCGCCAGCACATTAGGGTCTTCGGCAGCTTCTTTCACGAGATCAACAATCATATCAAAGGAATCATAGGGATGATGAAGTAAAATATCCTGCTTCGAAATCGACTGGAATATATCGTCGTCATCTGAACGGGAAGTAACGACGTTCGGCTTGATGGGCTCATAGCGGAGGGCGTCAAAGCCCTTTAACCCGCTTAATTTCATCAGAAACGTGAGGTCAAGAGGCCCGCTGATTTTATATTCCTCTTCTGTAGAGATATCTAGTTCCACTTCCAATATTTTGAGAAGCAAGGGATTCATCCCATGTTCAATTTCCAGGCGAATCGCACTACCCCATTTTCGTTGCTTTAGGGATAACTGGACGGCGGTGAGAAGATCTTCAGATTCATCTTCAGCAACGTCTAGAAAGGCATTTCGAGTAATGCGATAGCATCCAGTTGAGAGGACATTGTGGTTATCAAATAGGGTCGTCAGATTTAGTTTAATAATTTCTTCTAAAAGAATAAAGGATTTCTGAGATTCAGATTCTAAGGAAGGAATTTCTACTAATCTATTTAAGACGGAAGGAACCTGAATTGTGCCAAAGAGTAAGTTATCAGGATTGATGTTATCTTCTAATAAGAGCGAAATATTGAGAGTTTTATTTAAAATCAAAGGGAAGGGCTGATTTTTATTAACAACCATCGGGGTAAGTACCGGAAAAACGTTATTAGCATAGTATTCTCGAATGAAATCGAGTTGAACTGAGTTTAAATCCTTCGTCTTGATAAAGTGAATATCTTCTTTCTTCAGAGACTTTTTCAAGGATCGATTGAAGCAATTGTACATATCAAAGACTTGTTTATGGGTTCTAGCTGATATTCGTTCAATTTGCTCATTTGGTGTCAGGCCAGAAGGGTCGATTTTGACAGAGTTGGCTTCGACAATACCCTGTAATGAGGCTACTCGAATCATAAAAAATTCGTCCAGGTTAGAACCCACGATCGAAAGGAATTTTAAGCGTTCTAACAGTGGATTGTTGATATCTTGAGCTTCTTCCAAAACTCGTTCATTGAATTCTAACCAACTGAGTTCTCTATTAATAAAATGCAAGCTTGAAAAGGAGTGATTCTTCAATTGCGTTTATCCTTTCAGTTTTATTCTAATTCCCATAACTTCTTGGAAAAATTCAACGTTGTTCATGATATCCCACTTTTCCAAAAGAATATCTTTATTACTAACTAATTTCAGTTGCAGGGCATCGTCTAAGACTTGTACCTCTATATCACTAATCTTTTGCATATGTGAAATATCCATGGATTCAGCGATTTTCAGGATGGACGACAATTTTGACACAAGAATTTTTTCGTGATGGCTTAATACATAATAACTTCGGTCAGCGTATGTCGGTATGCGTGTGGTATGGTATTTCGCAATATTGGCAATTAACTCTAGTTCCTTATCGGAGAATCCCATGATACTCTGAGTTCTAATAATATTAGAGGAGTGGTTGCCGTGCTCACTCAGACTGACATAATTACCTGAATCATGAAGTATGGCTGCCACTTGGAGATATAATTTCTCCTGATCCCCCAGCCTGTGATACTTCCAGGTTTTATCAAACAGTGATAAGGCCATTTGTTCTACGTAGGAAGCATGTTTTTTATCCACACCATATTTTTCTGCCATATACCAAACGGAACTAATAATGTCATTTTCGGCATTTGTTTTTCTGGGCAGCTCATATAACTTATCGATGAGTCCATAGAGAATGCCTTGGCGGTTGGTTATCATGGGGGCATAAATACCTTCCGCTTTGGTCCTACTTAAAAAGCTATGAAAGAGTAAAATGGCTGGTAATAAGAGTTCTGCCTTAGCCGATGAAATATTAAACGCATCAACCATCTGATCAGTATTCATCTCTCGGACTTCTATGTAGAGTTCTTCCAGACGTTCCTTGCTCAGATACGATTGATGGTCTAGTTGACACATTTCTAAGATCGTACTGAGATAGCCTCCCAGTCCGATGAAGTTCTTGATATGCATTTTTTTCATCTTTGGTTTCAGCAAATATATTTTACTCTCAATATATTCTTCCATAACCTTAGGAAATGAGATGGTTTTCGTTTCTAAGGTATATAAAATTTCTCTTAATCTCAAAGGCCCCATTTTAATATATTCTGTAAATTTCAAGCCTTCGGCTGCGTACATTGATACTTCAACCCCGCCAGAGGTTAAATTCACGATAATTGTGTCTGTAAGGTCGATGTTCTCAAAATCATTTAGATAATTTCTTAGGGCTTTGTAAATTAAAAATCGTTCCTGGACATTATTAATGATCTCAACATCAATTCCAGCAACGAGTCTGATTTGTTCAATGATGTAATCGCGATTATCTGCCTCATGAAGTCCACTTGTTGCAACAGCTCGATATATTTTCACACCGTAATCCTTCATTAGTTTTGAAAAACCCTTTAATCCTGCACAGGTTTCCTTGATGGTTTTAGGCGAAATTCTTCCCTTCGCGTAAGTATCCTTACCGATGTTGTTGGGAAGAGAAGCATCCTCTAAAATCATTAAAGTACCATCAGGATTTAATTGTGCAATACTCATTCTCAAGAAATCAGAACCCACATTAATAGCCGCTACAACTTCGTTCTTCATCTTTTTCATGTCTCTGGCTCCTTAGGTAACAACATTAATATAGTTATGCGTCAGAACGAACGACTCTTATTCAAGATAATACGTTGTTCGACCTTGAAAATAGGTAAGAATTCATATATTATTAGGTCGATTTATCTTACTACAACCATAGTATATTCTATCTTAGGGAGAAATAAAATGAAAAATATCGGAATAATAGATATCGGGTCTAATTCAATGAGACTGGTATTAATAGAAATCGGCAATAAGAACTATTTCCGAGTGATCGATGAAGTGAAAGAGACCGTTAGATTAGGAATGGATATGACGACAGAGGGCCGACTTAATCCTCTCAAGATGAAAAATGCATTCAGTACTCTATCAAATTTCAAATCGTTATGCGAAGGAATAGGGGACTGTAATATATTTCCAGTTGCCACAGAGGCCGTCAGGCGAGCGAGTAATCAAAAGGAATTTCTAGATGAAATTAAAGCAACGTTAAATATGGAAGTTCGAGTCTTATCCGGAACGGAAGAAGCCTACTATGATTATTTTGGTGTTATTAATAGTATGGATTTCTCCAGTGCGCTCATCATGGATATTGGTGGATCTAGTACAGAACTCATCTGGGTGAAAAATAAGACCATAAAAGAAGCAATTAGCCTTCCCTTCGGAGCAATTAATATTTCAGCTCAATTTAACCTGACAGGAAAGATGGATAGCAATTCTGAGAAAGAGTTGAATAAATATCTAATGGCCCAGTTCAAGAAGGTGGCATGGCTTCAGGGAGTCAAGAATCTACCCTTGATCGGAGTCGGAGGAACCGTTCGAAACATTGGCAAAATTTCAAGGAAGACGATTAATTACCCCATAGACCGTTCTCATAATTACAACATGGAGTCCGCTGAAGTATTTAAGATCTATAATTCGATCAAGTTTAAAAGCCAAGAGCAGAGAAAAAAGGTCAAGGGTCTGTCCAAGGAACGAAGCGACATCTTCGTAGGAGCCTTCTCAGTGGCTACAGCACTGATGAAATATTGTAACAACCCGCGCATGATTGTCAGTGGTGGTGGTCTTAGGGAAGGGTTGCTCTATGAAATCCTGCGTGGAAAACAGGTGATGAAAGATGTACTAGAAGTTTCTCTCAATAATGTGATCAAAACATTAAATATAGATAAGACGCACGCTCATCATGTATGGAAGCTAGCTGAAAGCCTATATAACCAGTTGAAACCATTCCATAAGATCAATGGGAATTCATACAAAATATTAAAAACAGCAGCATTGTTAAATGATTGCGGCAAAACAATTAATTTTTATAACTACCATAAACATAACTTCTACATGATCACGAATTCCCCGATCAATGGCTTGTCTCATAAAGAATTGATTATGGCCGCGTATACCATGATGCTGAGCGTTAAGGAAAATTTCGACATCGATAATTCCCAATATGTAACGTTGTTAAATGAAGAAGATAAATATGTTATTCAAAGGTTAGGGATTATTTTGAGATTGGCAGAATGCTTTGATCGGAAAAGGAATGGAAATATTACAAAGGTCGAATGCAAGTTAAAGTCAGATCGTCTATTCTTACATTTATTCTCGAAGGGCACGACCGAAGGGGAACGTAAAGAGGTTGAGGGTTGCGGAACTTACTTTACCAAAGTGTTTGGTAAAACGCTGCAATTCGAGGAATAAGGCAGCGCCAATATCAATAAGAAGGATTGAACAATCTTTTGTCGAATTATTCACAAGCGTTTTAATTCGTTAATATTTTCAGAGGACTTAATCTGCGACAATGAGGGATAAAATATAAGATGGATAAGGGGACTGCTTGTGAACGCAGAAGTTTTACTAACTAACAAAGAACTATGCGTTGGTTGTAATAAGTGTATTGCCAAATGCCATGTTAAAGCGAACGTAGCATTCCAGATTGATGGGGAGAACAAGGTTAAAGTCGATCAATATAAATGTATTCATTGCGGTGCGTGTCTAGACGTATGCGATCATGATGCCAGGGACTATGCGGATGATACAGAACGTTTCTTCTCTGATTTAAAGCAGGGAATCAGTATTTCTATCATCGCCGCCCCGTCCATACGCTACAACTTTCCCAATTTCAAGAAGTTCTATGGCTATCTAAAGTTGTTAGGAGTCAAGTTGATTTATGATGTCGTTTTTGGTGCTGACATCACCACTTGGGCCTATCTGAAAGCCATCGAGGAGCAGAAATTAGAGTCAATCATCGCTCAGCCATGTCCCGTGATCGTGAACTACATTCAAAAATACCGACCAGAATTAATCAAACATCTTGCTCCTATTCACAGCCCTATGATGTGTACAGCCATCTACCTGAAAAAATACCATGGTGTCACAGACCGAATCGCCTTTCTATCGCCTTGTATCGGTAAAATCGATGAGATCAACGAACGATATACGGATGGATACGTCGCTTATAACGTGACGTTTAAAAAGATAGAGCAGTATCTAGAAACCAACCATATCGATCTCATGAATTATCCGGAATTTGAGGGTGAAGACGTGGGTGAAGGCATCGCTTTAACCTTCAGCAGACCGGGTGGCCTGCGAAAAAACATAGAATCTCATACGAATGGCGCTTGGATAAGGCAAGTAGAAGGACCTCCACGGGTTTATCAGTATCTTGATGAGTACGCCTTACGAGTGCAGGAGGGCAAGCAACTCCCGTTAGTTGTAGACATATTGAATTGTCAGTCCGGTTGTAATATAGGTACTGGAACGAATAAGGCGATCACCATTGATGATATTGATACTAAGATCAATCAATTTAAAAACAATAATATGAAGAAAAAGGGTATAGATACACCTAGTGTGAAAGCGCCATCTTTATTCGAGATGTTTGACGTTGAGCTTCGGCTCAGTGACTTTGCTAGACAATACGAAGATAAGTCTCAAATAATAAATAATAACCTGAATCTTGATCTTGAGCCGATCTACTTACAGTTGCACAAAACGACTGAAGCCTCCCGCACCATCAATTGTTATGCCTGTGGATTCGGGAAATGCCGCGACTTTGCTAAGGCTGTCTTCGAAGGAACAAATTATATAAGCAACTGCATTGACTATAATCGCAAAGAGTTAATCAGGGAAAAAGAACATCTCATCCAATCGAACAAGGAAGTCAAGCAGCTACACTACCTGGCAACCCATGATTTTTTGACCGAAATTCCTAATCGCTATTATCTAGAGGAGTACCTAAAAAAGCTCATTGTTAGTGTAACAGGCCGACAGAATGAAAGCGCTCTTCTATTTATTGACCTTGATAATTTTAAAGTCGTGAACGACTCCTTCGGGCATGCAAGTGGCGATCAAATTTTACTAAACGTTGTTGACCGGCTTCAACTGAATTTGGAACAAGGCGATTTTCTAGCCAGATTAGGTGGAGATGAATTTGCTATTGTCTTGAGGGACACCAGCTTGGAGAAGGCAAGCGTTGTCGCTAACCAATTACTGCAGGCCTTACGGATCGAGGAGCTTACAGTTGAAGGTCATCATGTGACGATCAAGGTAACGGCGAGTATTGGAATTATGATGATCGATGGGACACTCGATGCACAGACGATTTTTTCATACGCGGATGTTGCCTTATATACAGCTAAGGACGAAGGCAAAAATAGAATTAGTTCAATCCAAGCAGGTGGGAATATCGCTAGATTATCAGAGTCCTATAAAACGATCTTGCAAATTAATGGGGCCTTAAAAGACCATCGATTTGTTTTATTCTTTCAACCTGTGGTTCAGATGGACGGTTCAATTATTCATTACGAGGCCTTACTAAGGATGCTCGATCAAGAGGGGAATCTTATTTTCCCTAATGACTTCTTGCCCATTGCCGAACGGTTTGGACTAATGTCTCAGATTGATCGCTGGGTAGTGGATTCGGCGATTGACGTTTTGTGCAACCGTCCGGAGCTATCAGTCTTTGTGAACATATCGGCATCTAGTCTGGGTGATGGGGAATTACTAGAATTTATTGAAACGAGAATCAATGAGAGTAATATTAAGGCCTCGCGTATAGGGTTCGAACTAACCGAAACTGCTGCCATAAGAGACTTAGATCAAGCGGAACAATGGATTGGCCGGTTAAAATTATTAGGCTGCAAATTTGCTCTCGACGATTTCGGAGTAGGCTTTCTGACGTTCACTCATCTCCAAAGGCTTCCCGTGGATTATCTTAAAATCGATGGCTCGTTTATTCGCAATCTAGATGTAGATCTGACGAGTAAGGCCTTGGTTCAAGCGATAAACACTGTAGCACATGCCCTTGGTAAAGCAACAATTGCGGAATATGTTGAGAGCGAAAGTATATGGTCAATTTTGCGTGAACTGCAAATAGATTGTGGTCAGGGGTATTTTTTAGGAAAGCCGGCACCCCTTAGTGAAAAAGTGAGTACCCCTGTATTTGCGATATCTTCATAAACCAGAGTAGGATATTTAACAGCATAAGGTAAGTGTATGAGCATCCAACGAGGATGAGTTATCATCTGAGAGTTTAATGCGCCTGACGAGCTTTAAGAGTCTAATAGGTACCCTATAGAGTAGACACGTAAAAGAAGTCTACCCTATAGGGTATTTCCATTTATGATAGAATTAATAGGGTTAGAGGTCGAACTATAGGTAAGAGGCTTTGGAGATGGAATTGTATTAATACAGGCTAGCAGGAAAAAGGTGCGCGCGCGTAGAAGTTATACTTGCTAATCAACTAGACAAGATAGAATTATGAAGCTTTTGGGGGGGATGGTCTGTGCTTATTACCTGCGACAATAACATGCAAATGGGCTATATTTACTTAATGCCTAATGAAACGACTGCTGAGTATACCCTCGAGAAAAGTGATATCGGGCTATATTATGATATAACCACTCTTAGCATCCCAAGGATTAAATGGCTTAACCTCGGTCAAAGCTTAAGTCATATGCGGTTGGCGACGAAGACTTATAGAGAGGCTGTAGATCATGCGTTCCACTGTGAATATTGGAATGATCTTGATACTGAAGGATACATGTTAGGGATTGAGCTGTATTTGACAGAAGAACGGCTTTTGCCGTTAGTAGCACATCAAGCATTTAAACTTTACGATATACGTTGGCGTAACCAGGACTTTAGAGTGCTTACCTTAGATGCACATCATGACGTTCTGAATAAGAACAATGTTATTTATCCTTTATCTCCAGAAAAAGATGCATTTGTAATAGTATCCATTGATCCAGTATCTAAGATTGGCAAGATCATGGCCCTGATTTCCGCAAGGGACGATTTGTACCCAATCGCTTATTTGCAAAAACCATTGTTTATGTTGGCTAATTCAAGTCGGTTTTTCAGTAAAAACGAGTATTAACTAGACACTAAAGGAAGAAACTAAGAGAATAATTTGAAATGGAACTTTGATAGTACAAATACTGGTTTTTTGGTTATCTTATATAGGTAAAGAGGGTAGACGAAAGGTCTACCCTCTTAAATCTTATATCGTCAATTTTTTGCTAGGTCTGAAACCCTAAGGACGATTTATTTGATACAATTGAAGGAATTTGCTGAATTATGCCGAATGAAAGGTCTAGGGAAGAAATGCAAGAAGAGGGGTTCGGATTAAATTATGCTTACTGTGGAAAAAATCGGTGGAACGTCCATGATCAAATTCCAGAATGTGCTTAACAACATTATAGGCTACCCAACATCACAAGGTTTTCGCTATGGAAGGGTATTCGTTGTCTCGGCCTATGCGGGTATGACTAATATGCTTCTTGAAGATAAAAAGACTAAGGCTCCGGGAATATATCAGTGTTTTATTAAGGGTGAGGATTATGAAGCTTCCATGGATCACCTACTAAAAGAGGCACTTAAAATCAATGAATCGTTTACTAGCATTGGTTTGGATACTCTAGTTTGTCGTGAATTCTTAGTAGAGCGAGTTTTACAAACGAAAGCTTATCTAAATAGTATGGAGGATATAGTGGCTTCAGGGTATATCGAGCGAGACAGCATTTTCTCCGCAGCAAGGGAATTGCTGGCATCGATTGGAGAGGCTCATTCTGCCTTTAACACAGTGAATATCCTTCAAAATAACGGTATAGTCGCTAAATTGGTGGATCTAACCGGTTTCCGTGATGCCAAACAACTCTCGATTAGCGAGCGCATCGAGAAATCCTTCAAGAACGTTAGTCCTCAAGAAGAGATCATCGTTGCGACTGGCTATACGAAGGGGATCGAAGGAATCATGCGGGAATATGAAAGGGGTTATTCAGAAATAACCTTTTCGAAGATAGCCACATATCTTCAAGCAGATGAGGCAATCATCCACAAGGAATTTCATTTATCCTCCGCTGATCCTAAAATTGTGGGATTGGATAAAGTCATTGTGGTGGGGCGTACAAATTATGACGTTGCTGACCAACTTGCGGACATTGGAATGGAGGCCATTCATCCGAACGCCTCTAAACCATTAGAATTGGCTGGCATAAACCTTCGTATTAAGAATACCTTTGAACCCGATCACCCGGGAACGGTGATCTCCAACGATTACATTGGACCTCAAGCAAAGATCGAAATAATTGCTGGTTCAGATAAAATTGTGGTCCTGGAAATCCATGATACGTCCATGGTCGGAGAAACTGGTTTTGATCTAGAAATTATGAAGAAGTTTAAACGATATAATATCAGTTACATCATGAAAACCACCAACGCTAACAGCATATCGCTGGTAATTTGGCAAACTGATTTAGATGAGCTCTTAGTGTCTGAACTTGAGGCTGAATATCGAACGGTGACCGTTCAAGAGGCGGCGATCGTCTGCGTGATCGGATCAAATATCGCTATGCCAAGGATTTTAGTGAGGGCAGCCAATGCCTTAGCGAAGAATGATATAAACGTCAAATGTGTGTCTCAGTCTCTTCGCCAGGTGAACATGCAATTTGTTATTGATCGAGAAATGTATACTAAGGCTATCATATGTTTAAATGAAGATTTATGTCTAGGGGAGAGTCATTGATATCGACAAAACTTGTCGAGTCTTACAGATAAATCGACATTATATTCAATATCATAGGTATATAGTAGAAGTACAAGCTTAATAATAAATTAATGGGGGTGCGTGTGCTGAAACATGGAAGAAAAGTAGTAGCAGGTATCGGCTTTCTCTTGTTAGTAACCCTCCTTGGTTACCCTAAATCATCAAATGTTAAGTCTATTTCTACTGAGAACCAATACTCTAAACAAAAAACCGTAGAAGTTATTGTTCAGAAACGTCCAGGCACGGACTCTTTTCCTTTACTTCAGTCAGTAGGAGGAGTACTTGTTGCTGAGACCCCAATTATCAACGGATTTGTCGCGGAGGTTCCGGCAGACTCGTTGGCGAAGTTTGGCCAACAAGAGGGTGTGTTACGTTACACGGTGAGTCATTCGCTGAACTTGACAGGAGTGACCGATTATAGAATAAAAATTGGTAAAGGCAACCAATTTAGCCGTCCTGTAGCATTTAATAACGTCTACCAAGAGATCGTAGAAGCAGATGCTATTATAGAAAAGGGAACGGGTGTAACTATTGCTGTTTTGGACAGCGGTGTAGCGTCTAATTACTATAGTAAGACTAACCTTAATGTGGTTCGTTCCGTAGCTATCAACCCTAGCGCGACTACTGCGGACGATCTATATGGTCATGGAACCCATGTTGCGGGTATCATAAATGGCAAGGGACCCAAAGAAGTTACAGGGATAGCTCCTGCAGCCAATATCATTAATGTTAAACTAGGGGACGATCAGGGGAACCTGTCAGAAATAGACTTGTTGTTGGGGTTACAGTGGGTATATGATTTTAAAGATGATTATAAGATAAAGGTTGTAAACCTCTCGGTTTCCTCGGATACCGCTGGGTCTTATATAGATAGCCCACTAAGTGCAGCGGTCGAACAGCTTTGGTTAAATGGGGTTACTGTGGTAGCGGCTGCTGGGAACGATCGCTTAAATCCCACAGATATTAACTATGCTCCGGCTAACGATCCTTATATTATTACCGTAGGAGCGGTTGATAGCATGGGACAGGATAGCGCCAAAGAATCCGAGCTTGCGACATGGTCTAAGCATGGGGTTACTGCCCAGGGAATCATCAAACCCGAGGTAACCGCACCAGGGGTCGACATAATTTCGCTTCTACCCAAGCAAGACGCTATCTTGGCGATTGAGCATCCTGATGCAATTATTAACAAAAATTATTTTGAAATGAGTGGGACTTCGATGGCCGCCCCAGTGGTAACTGGCACGATTGCCCTTATGCTGGAAGCTAATCCTTCGTTAACCCCGAATGAGATTAAATCTATTTTACTCGGAACCGACGTATCGTATAAAAACATGGCTGATACAGCTGGTGTGATTGATGCTAGAAAGGCTGTAGAAATTGCCAAAGATAAGGATAAATTAGCAGCACTTCCTAAATATAAGAATACATGGCCTCTTTCTTCCTATATGGTGAATTCTGGTGCAACAATTGATTGGACAAAGTTAACATGGGGGAACGTTGATTGGACAAAGCTAACTTGGGGAAGCGTTGATTGGACAAAATTAACGTGGGGGGCTCAGTGGAACAGTTTGGCTAAGTAATTAAACGGGCCTATGAATTCGAGTAAAAAGCAGTCTAAAGGACTGCTTTTTACTCACGTTTTTGGGGGTGTGTAAGCTGAATAAATTAGCAGTAGGAGCCAAATATTATATTGCATTCCATGTTCTTATTACCTGTTTAATACTCTGTTTTGTGCTAATGTATTCTTCTTATAGCATATCGTTCTCGATAATTATTCCCTTTATCATTCTTGGAAGTTTGTTCGAAATATTCCGATTGAATGCATTTAGTGTTAATGGCCAGCACATGAATATTTCTGCTGGGGCAGCAATTATACTCGCTGCTGTTATGCTATTTAACCCTCTAGAACTAATAATTTTTGCATTCTGTTACGGACTTTCCATTGTGATTTTCCCTGTACTTTCGTGTTCCAAGATCATTTTTAATATTTCTGAAACCATTAATGTTACTTATGTTACATATTTAGTATGGAATTTCCTGCATATGAAAAGTGGAATATTATTAAGCTCGGGAAATATCTTACCTATTTTCGCAACAATGTTTGTTTTTGTCACGCTGGATATATTTTCTGTATCTATTATTATTTCCATTGCCTCCCAAACTAAGTTGCTCAAGGTATGGAGAGAATCATTACAGTGGGTTGTGGTGAGTTACGCTCTCATTGCTCTTATAGGTTGGGTATTAGCAGCAGCTTATCGAGGATTTTATTTACTAGGGCTATTGGGTTTTGTAATTCCGCTTCTGCTCATGCGGTATAATATGTATCTTTTCGTCAAAGACAAGGAAATACAAGTTGCCCAATTGCAAGACTTCAACGAACTATTAAAAGATAACAACGAGCAACTCATTCTGACTCTATCCCAGATCATCGACGCCAGAGAAAGCAGTCTACTTGGGCATTCGGTTACAGTCGCCAAATATGCAAAGGCACTAGGAGGAAAGCTCAAGTTATCAAAAGAACAAATGTATGATTTAAAACGAGGTTCCTTGTTGCATGATATAGGCAAGTTAGGAATCAGTGAAGCTATTTTACAAAAGCCTGGGAAACTTACAGATGAGGAATTTAGTATAATAAAGAATCATCCTCATATAGGTGAAAAGATTCTTGAAAATATTAAGGGCATGGAGAAAGTGGCAGCCATTGTCACACAGCATCACGAACAATTTATTGGCAAGGGATATCCCAATCAACTTTGTGCGGAAGAAATTCTCATTGAAGCTCGTATTATTGCTTTGTGCGATGCTGTAGATACGATGCTTTCTACTCGTCCCTATAAGCAGGGCTGGTTACTTGAGGATGTCGTCATCGAATTAGATCGTTGTCGTGGAACGCATTTTGACCCGAGGGTCGTGGATGCGTTTTTAGAATTGAAAAACGAATTAGAGAGTAGCTTTTTTGAAAATTCCTATAATGCCAAGGATGATGAGCGATCTTTGGGATGCTTGCTTAGAGGGAAGCCGGTTCCTTGATTGCGAAACTAAGGAGAACCTAAATCGGGTTCTCTTTTCTTTCCCTCCCGAATTTGACCAATTCCATTTAAAGCATTAGTATTTAGAACATAGAAAGAAACACCGTTGAAAGGAAATGATTATGAACTCGGTTTCAAAGAAAAATAAACATGGTTTCGGCCACTACCTAACCAATAAATACTGGGTTGTGGTTATCGCGCTGTTTTGCGCAGTTTTATGGGGGAGCGCCTTCCCTGTTTTAAAAGTGAGCTATGTCGAGCTCGGCATCGCACCAGATAATCGATCCGCGATTATTGTACTCGCTGGAATACGATTTTTTTTGGCTGCGTTAATTATTTTTGGTTTACTCGTTGTGGGAATCCGACAGTCACCAAAGGTTAAGTGGAAAATGCTCCCACAGCTCTTTTTACTGGGCCTACTGCAAATTAGTTTGCAGTACTTCTTTTTTTATAATGGACTGGCTCATACGACGGGGATGAAAGGTGCCATTTTATCCTCAGTAGGTATCTTCTTTGTGGTTGTCTTTGCCCACTTTGTTTATGCTGATGACAGGTTGGATTGGCGTAAGGTCATTGGTCTAATAGCGGGCTTTGTAGGGATTATTTTGGTCAATTCTGGACAACACTTTTCTCTGGATTTCTCCTTGCAGGGTGAAGGATTCATGATTTTATCTGGCTTAGTTAGTGCTTTAGGAACAATCCTGGCGAAACGCATTTCGAAAGAAGTTCATCCCTTTGTTCTCACCGCCTGGCAAATGCTGTTAGGCTCCGTGCTTCTGATCGCGGTCGGGTTGCCTGGATTAAAGCCACATGCTATGGTCTTTACGAATAAAGCTTGGCTTCTCCTCGTGTATTCTGCTTTTCTCTCGGCAACAGCGTTTTCACTTTGGTATGCCATTTTGAAATACAATAAAGCGGGTGAAATTAGTGTCTATAAGTTTATGACGCCCGTATCTGGAGCGATCTTGTCGGCGTTGTTCATTCCTGGCGAACGATTGACCCTTAATATGTTTATGGCCTTAGCTCTTGTCGCTGTGGGGGTCATCATAGTGAACTACCAGCGCAGGGTTCCTAAAGAGGAGCTTCTGCGCGAAGGCCCATTTTAAGGCCATTGCTTGAGTTTCCTATAGGAATAATACCAGCTAGAGCGGTATAATGAAGCTAATGGTTCTCTTTGAAAGATACATAAATAAGCGTATAAAAGATGGGAAGTTATGATATGGGAAAGACGTTAGTTTTGACCGAAAAGCCCTCCGTTGGACGTGAGGTCGCGAAGATCCTCAATTGTAATCAGAAAGGTAACGGGTGTTTTATGGGCTCTAAATACATTGTAGTATGGGCCCTAGGTCACTTAGTGACGCTTGCTGATCCAGAAGCGTACGATGAAAAATATAAATCTTGGAAGATGGAAGACTTGCCCATGCTTCCTGCTAAGATGGATTTGGTCGTTATGAAGGAAACCTCGAAGCAATTTGGCGTAGTGAAGAATCTGATGAAGATGCCCGACATTGATGATCTCATTATAGCGACCGATGCTGGGAGGGAAGGAGAACTCGTCGCCCGCTGGATTATGAAAAAAGCTGGTTGGCGAAAACCCATTAAACGTTTATGGATCTCTTCTCTCACCGAGCGAGCGATTAAAGACGGGTTTAATAATTTGAAACCAGGTAGGGATTACGAGGCGTTATTTGCTGCAGCAGAGTGTCGCGCAGAAGCAGATTGGCTAATCGGGTTGAATGTCACCAGAGCATTGACGTGCAAATATAATGCTCAGCTTTCTGCGGGGAGAGTGCAAACTCCAACTCTGGCCATGGTCGTGGAACGGGAAACTGAAATTAGACAGTTCGTTCCGAAAGATTACTGGTCAATCAATGCTCTAACGAATGGATTTGCCCTCCGCTGGCAGGATAAAAACGGTCAAACTCGTATCTTTGATAAAAACAAAGCGGAGGAATTTGTGGCCAAAGTGACCGGACAAACTGGGGAGATTATCGAGGTTAAAAAAGAAGCCAAAAAGGAACTTCCTCCCCTGGCGTATGACCTGACTGAGCTGCAACGCGACGCTAATCGTAAATACGGATTTTCTGCCAAAACAACGTCTTCGGTGATGCAGCAATTGTATGAAAGTCATAAGATAGTGACCTATCCACGAACCGATTCTCGCCATATTAGTGAAGATATTGTGGCGACGTTGCCGGAACGCTTAAAAAGCATTGCCCAGGGGCCTTATGTTGATTTTGCGCGCAGCATCTTGAGAAATAAACCGATCATTACCAAACGGTTTGTCGATGGTTCGAAAGTGTCGGATCACCACGCCATTATTCCGACGGAACAACCTGCCACGTTGTCCAGACTGAGCTCGGAAGAATCGAAAATTTATGATTTAATTGTGAGACGATTTATTGCCGTACTCTCCCCAGCGTTCGAATATGAACAAACAACGGTGAAGGTAGCTATCAAAGGGGAGATCTTTACTGCCCAAGGTAAAATTGTGAAGCTGAAAGGATGGCGGAATGTCTACGCAGGGCCTGGTAGCTTAGACGATGAGGGGGACGACCGGGAGACCGAGCAAACTCTTCCGGAAATTCGCAAGGGGGAGCTGCTTAAGAACTTGTCGGTTAAGTTAGTAGCTAATAAAACAAAACCGCCGGCCAGACATACCGAGGCCACGTTGCTTTCGGCCATGGAACATCCCGGGAAATTGATTGAGGACCAGAAGCTGCGGGAAACGATGGAGCAGAGCCATGGACTAGGAACACCAGCAACACGTGCAGAAATTATCGAGAAGCTTTTTAATTCCTTCTATATGAGTCGGCAGGGCAAAGAGATCATCCCCACGTCCAAGGGGATTCAACTCATCGGCTTGGTTCCACCTGAACTAAAATCGCCAGAACTAACGGCTAAGTGGGAACAACAATTAACGGAAATTAGTAAAGGTCGGGCAAGCAGCCAAACATTTATGACCGGCATCAGAGGGTATGCGACTCAGCTCGTCACAACGGTTGCTGGCAGTGCTCAAGTCTTTAAGCATGATAACTTGACGCGCAATAAATGCCCGGAATGTGGAAAGTTCCTGCTTCAGGTCAAAGGGAAGAAGGGCGAAATGTATGTTTGCCAAGATCGAGAGTGTGGATACAGGAAAGGGATATCTCAGACGTCGAATGCGCGGTGTCCGGAATGTCATAAGAAAATGGAGATGAAGGGAGACGGAGAAAATAAAATGTTTTCCTGTGGCTGTGGGTATCGCGAAAAACTATCCGCCTTTACGAAACGAAGAGAGTCCGAAAAGGGAAATGTGAATAAGAAAGAAGTTAGTTCGTTCATGCAGAACCAAAGTGATCATGGGCTGGTCAATACGGCTCTGGCAGATGCGCTAGCGAAGTTTAAAAATAAAAAAGAATAAATAGGATTTCAGAGCTCTCCATACCTTTTATGGAGAGCTCTTTTTTGTGCGCTAAAATGGGGGAACTTAAATAATGAATACTTTATACAAGGGATTGTACTGGTACAGATGGTACTGGTTTATGGTAAAATATTCTTATATACATAAAATGAGGAGGAAACGAGATGTTTCGCAAAAAAAGTAAGGCCATAATTGTCCTGAGTTGTCTTATGATCGCTCTACTCACCGTCAGTGGTTGTGCTGGAAGCAAGAATGCAACTAGCCCATCTACAAGTGCCACAGACAGTAAAGAACCTATCAAGATTGGCTTTCTAGGGGCCAAAACCGGTGATGTGGCTATGTACGGTCTGAACACATTGAAAGGTCTAAACATGGCAGTTGAGGAACTGAACAAAAACGGTGGCGTTCTTGGACGCCAAGTAAAATTGGTCGAAGAGGACAATGCTGGGCAAAAGGATCAGGCGATTAACATCACCAATAAGTTGATCAGTCAGGACAAGGTTGTAGCCATTATTGGGGATCCTACGACCGGTATTACTCGCGTGGCTGGACAAATTGCCAACAGCAAAAAAACTGTCATCATGTCGGCTGGTGCTACTGGTACGAACGTGGTGGAAATCGGGCCTTATGTTTTCAGAGACACTCTGTTAGACACAATTGCTGCTCCTGCAACAATGAAATATATTATTCAGGACAAAGGCTGGAAAAACGTTGCCCTGATTACTTCCAAGAATAATGATTATAGCGTTTCGTTGTCCAAGATTTTCACGGATGCGATTAAGACCAATGGTGGTAATATCGTCATCGAAGAATTTATTCAGGACAAAGACACAGATTTTAGTGGACAGATCACCAAGATCAAGTCCGCTAACCCGGATGTTATCGTGTTCTCAGGTTATTATACTGAGGGTGCGCTGATTATGAAGAAAGCCCGAGAAGTTGGGATCAAGGCGGTTATGGTCGGAGGAGATGGTCTCCAGGGGGATGACTTAATGAAAATTGGCGGAGACGCTGTAGAAGGCTCTATCTCTTATGCTGGTTTCTCCCCTGAGCAGCCAACTGCGAATACCGAAAAGTTTATTAACGCTTTTAAAGCAAAATATACGAATGAAGTGCCCGATCTGTTCTCAGCCCAAGGGTATGATGCTTTGATGTTGATTGCCAAGTCTATCAAGGATGCCAATAGCGCCGAACCAGAGAAATTCAAAGATACTCTGGCAACCACCAAGAATTACGATGGCGTGTCAGGTACGATCACATTCCAGGCTTCCCGCGAGCCGATTAAGAGTCCAGTGTATTTACTGGAAGTTAAAGGCGGCAAGTTTGCCCTACTGAAAAAAGTCCCTGTAGAAGTTAAATAACAGGGGACTCCTACTTATAATAGTGGGACTCTTGCAAGTGGATAAATTTTATTGCCAAGGTCCTTAAGCCTTAATGAGTAGCAGCACTGGCCTCTGTAACCAGTGCTGCTACTTGAGCATTCTAAGAAATAATATTAGGATTCATGAATCCCGATAGGGTAACCTTTTACTTTTTCGCTATTTGTTGAGTTTGAGGAGGGGCAAATTTTGAATATTATGCAGCAACTGGTTAACGGGCTCGCCCTTGGTAGCATTTATGCCCTCATTGCCTTAGGTTACACCATGGTATACGGTATTATTGGTATGATAAACTTTGCTTACGGAGAAATATACATGTTTGGAGCGTATGCGGGACTGACGTTAGCTCTGTCTAATTATGTCAACGTCTACGTTGCGTTATTCGGCGCGATGATTATTACTATGGTGCTTGGAGTCGTTATCGAGCGGATTGCCTATAAACCGCTTCGTCGTTCATCGCGACTTTCAGCGTTAATTAGTGCAATCGGAGTATCGATCTTCTTGTCATCCTTAATGGTACGCCTGAAGGGGCCCAACACCAGGGGGTTTCCAAAACTTTTTGAAAATAGAATCTTCGCCATCGGAGATTTTCAAATTACATTTTACCAGATTGTAATTATCGGCGTGGCCGCGCTTTTAATGCTTGGGTTACACCTTTTCGTGACGTACAGTAAAACCGGGCGGGCGATGCGGGCGTGCGCGCAGGATCAGGATGCGGCAAAACTTATGGGGGTTAATATTGACCGAGTTGTATCAATAACCTTTGCTATCGGTTCCGGCTTAGCAGGAGCAGCAGGCGTCTTGTCGGGCATTTATTTTAATGCCGTTCAGCCTTATATGGGACTCCTAGCTGGGCTTAAAGCCTTCGCAGCAGCGGTGCTCGGAGGAATTGGGAGTATTCCTGGTGCCATGATCGGCGGACTGGTGATCGGTTTAACTGAAATAATGGGTATTACGTTTAATCTATCCGAGTACAAGGATGCTTTTGCCTTTGCCATCCTTATATTGGTGCTCATGTTCAAACCATCCGGAATCCTAGGGCGCAAAGCCAATAAGAAAGTGTAAAGGGGGGACGGCAATGAAGAAGCTATTAAACAATTGGTTCGTTCAAGCACTGCTATTTCTCATGGCACTTGGCTTGACGGCGTACGTATCACAAGTTATTAATGATGTTTTGCCCCCCTATGTTCTAATCATTGGCTTGTTTATCGGAATCAATCTTATCATGGCGTTGGGCCTAAATCTGATTACTGGGGTAACGGGACAATTGTCCCTAGGACATGCTGCGTTTATGAGTATCGGGGCATATTCCTCGGCCATTGCTACAGTGAATTTTCACGTGCCCTTTTTACTGGGAGTATTAATTGGTGGCCTCGTCGCAGGTCTATTTGGACTAATTATTGGGTTTCCAACGCTGCGTCTTACGGGGGATTATTTAGCCATAGCTACGCTGGGTTTTGCAGAAATCGTGAGGGTTCAGTTTACCAATATGAAAATAACTAATGGCGCAATTGGCTTCTTGGGAATTCAGGGATCAACTACCTTTCCGATCGTTATGACGATTGCGGTCCTTACAATATTTGCGATGGTATGGTTAGAAGATTCCCGGAATGGACGGGCAATGCTCGCCATTCGTGAAGACGAGGTTGCTTCCTCTGCAGTTGGGATTAACACGACGTTATACAAGATTCAAGCCTTCGCTATTGGCGCTTTTTGTGCTGGGGTGGGCGGAGCGTTATTTGCTCATACAACCACGTTTATTCAACCGACTGATTTTGGATTTCTTAAGTCCGTTGATATTTTAAGTATTGTCGTTCTGGGTGGCTTGGGGAGTATTCCCGGAACCATTATTGGTGCGATAGTGCTTACTGCTGCTCCTGAGGCCTTGCGATCACTCTCCAACTATCGGATGATGGTTTACGGGTTACTGCTCATTGTGATCATGATTTTCCGTCCCTATGGTTTACTGGGCGGTGTCAACTTGAGGCAGGCAGTACGCAGGGCAATCATGTTGCCTAAGAAAAAACAGACGGGTAGGGGGGCATAAGATGAGCTTATTAGCACTAGCCGATGTAACCATCCGTTTTGGCGGCCTGACGGCGGTTGATACCTTGAACTTAGAAGTGAAACAGGGCGAAATACTGGCGTTGATTGGACCCAATGGAGCGGGGAAAAGTACAGTGTTTAACCTGATTACGGGTATATATAAACCCACCCATGGCAAGATCTCCCTCGATGGTAAACCGTTAGCTGGGATCCCAACCCACAAGATTGCAGATATGGGTATTACCAGAACCTTTCAGACCATCCGTCTGTTCAGTGAACTCTCGGTCTTGGATAATGTGAAAATCGGTGCTCACTGCCGAGGAAACGCGGGTTTGTTTCAAGCCTTTACTAGGTTGCCTGGCATGAAGCGGGAAGAGCTGGAACTTGAAGAGAAATCCATGGAAGCGCTGGAGTTCCTGGATTTGGCTGGGAAATGGGAAGAAAAGGCCAAGAATCTCTCGTATGGAGAACAGAGACGTTTGGAAATAGCGCGTGCGTTAGTTTCTAAACCCAAGGTCCTTCTGCTAGACGAGCCTGCCGCAGGAATGAACCCACAGGAAAAAGCAGTCTTAGTCGAGATGATTCGCAGAATTCGCGATACGGGCATCACAATCTTTCTGGTAGAACACGATATGAAACTGATCATGGGTATATCTGAGAGAATTGCGGTGCTCGACTATGGCAAAAAGATTGCTGAAGGCACGCCTCTAGAGGTCCGGAGTAACAAGGCGGTTATCGAAGCATACTTAGGCTCCGGGAAATTTAAAAGTAGAATCCGGCGCTAAGGAGGCGACTAAGAAATGTTAAGGCTAGAAAAGTTAGAAGTTAGCTACGGCTCGATTAAGGCTTTGCACGGAATTTCTCTGGAAGTGAAAACAGGGGAGATTGTCGCCTTAATCGGCGCAAACGGAGCAGGGAAGAGTACAACTTTGCGCACAATCTCTGGACTTTTGAAACCGTCCAATAAAGAGAGTAAGGTCGTGTTTAAAGAGAACTATATCTTTGGCACTCAGGAGGGGAGCCGGAAATACGAAAGCATGCTTCCCCACAAAATTGTCGAGATGGGACTGTCCCATGTACCGGAAGGGCGGCACGTGTTTCCCGAGATGTCTGTCTATGAAAACCTACTTATGGGGGCTCACAGTCGTAAGGGTAAGCCGGGACAAGTGGACTTCGACCGAGTGTTTCATCACTTTCCCAGGTTAAAAGAGCGAATTAAACAGATGGCTGGTACCTTATCCGGTGGGGAACAGCAAATGCTCGCTATGGGCAGAGCGTTGATGGCACGTCCGGAACTGCTTCTCCTAGACGAACCCAGTATGGGTCTCGCACCAATGCTCGTGGAGGAAATATTCCATATCATTGAGGACATTAATGCTGCGGGAACAACCATTCTCTTAGTCGAGCAGAATGCCCACCTGGCCTTGGAAATTTCTAACCGGGCCTATGTCCTAGAGACAGGAGAGATTGTGTTAGAAGGTCTAGCCCGAGATCTAGCACAAAATGAAGACATTCGTAAAGCGTATCTCGGAGAATAGACTGGCATTAATCATTTACTGCCCCCTGTTTCGCAGGGGGCTTTTGAGGCTCATCTGAAGTAGAAGAGGAACTAACGGATCTACGGAGAATAATAGAGTATATCAGCTCGGCATAAGTAGGAGTGGTGTTACGTTGGTGAGGGGCAAGATCTTTAATATAATGAAGTATTCCATTCATGATGGGCCGGGTATCCGGACAACGGTCTTTTTCAAAGGTTGTCCACTGAGGTGCCAGTGGTGTCATAACCCGGAAGGACAAGGGCTTGGTCAGGAGTTGATGTATCGGCCAGACCGCTGCGTCGGCTGTGGACAATGTCTAGAGATTTGCCCGAGCGGTGCGACCATTTCCACAGAGGGAAAGCTGAGGTATCTTCGAGATCAATGCCTAGCCTGTGGGGAATGCTGTACCGTATGTCATGCCGGGGTCAGAGAACTTGTCTCTGAGACGATGTCCGTGACGGACGTTATGACTGAGATCGAGAAGGACTTGATCTTTTATGATGAGTCGGGAGGGGGCGTAACCTTCTCGGGTGGGGAAGCCATTATGCAGCCCGGATTTCTGCTGGAAATCCTGAAACGTTGCAGGAAGAGGGAAATTCACACGGTGGTAGAAACCTGTGGATTTGTGAACCTTGGCTCTCTACAATCGATCAGCCACTACGTGGACCTGTTCCTTTATGATATTAAACTGATGGATAGTGGGAAACACCAAGACGTAACTGGGGTTCCGAATGAACTGATTTTAACCAATCTACGTTGGCTTACTGAGCACCATCCTAAGGTTATAGTTCGAGTAGCAATCATTCCGGGAATCAATGACGATGAAGAGAACCTCTGTCAACTAGGCGAATTTGTGGCGTCGCTAAAACAAGTGGAAGAGATTCATTGTTTGCCTTACCATCAAGCAGGGGTGGATAAATATCTAAGACTGGGTCTTAGATATTGCCTGCCAGAGCTTCAATCCCCCGACCATGAGTACATGGGTGAGATCGTTCAGAAGTTAGAGAAGTATGGTCTAAAGGTAAAACTAGGGGGGTGATGAAAAATGAACGAGCGGGTAGCCAGGCTCAGGCAACAAAGCTTAGAGACCGCAGCATATATCTCCGCTGAAAGGGCAGAGCTCATCACGGAATTCTATCGTACGGCAAAGAACTCTTCCGTTCCTGTTAAGCGAGCGTTGGCTTTTAACTATTTGTTGGAGCACAAGACGATTTGTATCAACGACGGGGAATTAATAGTTGGAGAAAGAGGTCCAGCCCCGAAGGCTACCTATACCTACCCTGAGCTCTGTTGTCATAGCTTGGAGGATTTGGACGTGCTGGATTCTCGGCCCAAGGTTTCGTTCAGAGTTGACGCAGCGGTTCGCAGTGCTTATGAGAAGCAAATCATTCCATATTGGGAAGGCAAGTCGATGCGGGATCTTATTTTTACTGAAATGTCGGAGTCGTGGAATACGGCTTATGATGCGGGTATTTTTACGGAGTTCATGGAACAAAGGGCACCTGGGCATACCGTGCTGGATGATAAAATTTACCGTCTAGGATGTTTGGATTTCATCGCTGAAATCGATGCCCATTTGGCGAAACTCGACTACTTTAAGGATGTTGAAGCCTACTACAAGCAGGAAGAACTGAAAGCGATGCGGATCAGCGCCGAGAGTATGATTCAGTTTGCGGAGAGGCACGCGGAGAAAGCGAGAGAGTTAGCCCATGCGGAAACCGATGCCATGCGTAGGCAAGAATTGCTCAAGATTGCTGAGATCTGTTCGCATGTTCCTGCTCACGCCCCACGAAATTTCTGGGAAGCCTTGCAGGCCTACTGGTTTGTTCATCTTGGTGTAATCATAGAATTAAATACTTGGGATGCCTTTAGTCCGGGACGGCTAGATCAACATTTGTATCCTTTTTATAAAAAGGGCTTAGCTGAGGGAACACTGACGGAGGAACAGGCGGTTGAACTTTTACAGTGTTTTTGGGTAAAGTTCAACAATCAACCGGCTCCCCCCAAGGTAGGGGTAACAGCTGCAGAAAGCGGCACGTATACGGATTTTGCCAACATTAATAGCGGCGGACTAAAAGCGGATGGTTCCGACGGAGTCAATGACGTCACTTATTTGGTCCTGGATGTGATCGATGAAATGCGTCTCTTGCAACCGAGCTCTAATATCCAGTTGAGCAAGAAAAATCCGGATCGCTTTTTAAGACGCGCAGCTCGGATTATCCGGAAAGGGTGGGGTCAACCCTCGGTATTTAATGCCGATACCGTGGTCGAAGAACTTCTGCGCCAGGGTAAATCCATCGAAGATGCTCGGCAAGGTGGGACGAGTGGGTGTGTTGAGGCAGGCGCCTTTGGTAAGGAAAGCTATATATTAACCGGCTATTTTAACCTGCCCAAACTCCTGGAATTGGTCTTGCATAATGGCGTGGACCCCAGGACGGGTCAGCAATTGGGTATAGAAACTGGAGATCCCCGGAGTTTCGATTCTTATGCAGAGCTTTTCACCGCTTTTAAGAAACAACTCCATTATTTTATGGATATCAAGGTCAAAGGAAGCAATATTATTGAGCGCCTTTATGCGGCCTATATGCCGTCACCGTTTCTATCGTTACTGATTGATGATTGTGTGGCAAAGGGTAAAGACTATAATGATGGTGGCGCTCGGTATAATACGAACTATGTGCAAGGCGTTGGTCTCGGCAGTTTAACCGATACGATATCCGGCATAAAATATCACGTTTTTGACCAGAGAAATCTTACCTTCGATCAGTTACTTAAGGCGTTAGAGAATAACTTTTCGGGGCATGAAGCAGTGCGGCAGCAACTGATGAACAAGACGCCGCATTTTGGGAATGATCATGACTATGCCGACGAAGTCATGGTGGAGATTTTTAATGTTTACTACACTGAAGTGAATGGCAGGCCCAATACCAAGGGCGGTGTCTACCGTATCAATCTGTTACCGACGACGTGCCACGTTTATTTCGGCTCTGTTATAGGTGCAACAGCAGACGGTCGCAAGGCGTGGGAACCGCTCTCAGAAGGTATTTCTCCAGTTCAAGGAAACGATCGCCTGGGGCCAACGGCAGTCATTAAATCAGCCTCTAAGCTGGATCATGCTCGGACCGGGGGTACCCTGTTGAATTTGAAGTTTACGCCTCAAGTCCTCGAAGGGGACGACGGACTTGATAAACTGGGGAACTTAGTACGGTCGTATTTTAAATTGGGTGGCCACCATATTCAGTTCAACGTCGTCAGTGCCAAGACGCTGAGGGCAGCTCAGGCCGAACCTGAAAAGCACCGGGACTTGATCGTGCGAGTTGCTGGGTATAGCGATTATTTCTGTGATCTGAGCGAGGCCTTGCAGGAAGAAATCATCGCTCGGACCGAGCATTCGGCATTTTAGTCTAGCTGAATTGCCAGTAACCATTATGTAGAAAATGAGAGGATAGAGCGATTGACCGCAGGGATGCTCTGGCGCGTTAGAAGGAGGGAAACCCATTTGAAAAGGCAACTTAGTAAAGCCAACTTCTCCTTGATTAGTAAAGAATTAGAACACTATGAAAGTAGCCAACTGATCACAGGGGAGCAAAAAAGTAAGATCCTTGAAATCTATGAACTAAAAGAAGGCCTCAATTTTATCCGAGTTGTGGTGACGATTGGCGCAATTTTAGTGGGCCTCGGGATTTTGAGCTTTATCTCAAGCAACTGGGCTGGGATGAGCCATTTAGTCAAACTCTTAATTATCTTCGGGGTTTTCGGCGGGGTAAATGTTGCAGCGTACTTGCTTTCTGAGAATTATCCTAAGACGGGCCGGAGTCTTATCTATCTGGGAACGCTCGTGTACGGTGCAGGTATCTTTCTAATAGGGCAGATGTATAACTTCGGAGGGGAATTTCCTACAGCGTTTCTGTTGTGGTCCTTAGGAGTAGTCCCGATGGCTTTCCAGCTTAAGGACAAATATTTAATGTTGTTTGCTAACATCCTATTCGGGGTTTACCTGAACGGCTCGTATGATCTTGGCTTTCCATACGCAGGATGGGTTGGGGTACCGATCGTGTATCTAGCCTTCAACTATTTCGAGAGATCAAAGCTCCTCTTATTTTTCGCCAACCTGACGACATTAAGCTTTATCTTACAGATCACCATTCGATATGAAATGAAGGGCTTATATGTCACACTGATCTTTTTCTTGATTGGACTTTTAATGTATGGAATAAAACACACTCTAGGACCCGACATTTTCCGTGTTCAGGGCAACATTTTGTTTGGGGTAACCGGTGTGATTCTGACGTTTCCCGACATTTGGGACGTTCTGGTGGGTGTTCAATCAATTCGTTTGGTGAGTATTCTGTTCGCACTCGCCTTCATTGCTTTGTTGTTTGCACTCATCCGAAAGGGGAGCCTCATCAGTCTGATCTTTGTGTGCGCTACCATATTTAGGTATTACACGGATACCTTTGCCTTTTTACCAAAATCACTGTTCTTTATTGTTGGTGGTCTACTACTGCTGGGTTTCGGGTACTACTTTGAACGAATGATGAAAACATCAAAAGGGGGGACACTGGCATGACTAAGAAAAGGACGTTCTTACTAGCAGTGTTAATTCCTCTACTCATTCTTCTGGCGATGACGATTAAGCCTCAAACGACCGTTCTTTTCGGGCAACAGATCTTACTGGAAACGAAGGCCTTTGACCCAACGGACCTGTTTAGGGGGGACTATGTCGCCGTAAGATTTGTGATTTCGGATATAGCCAAGTCTAAGGTGAGCCTTCCGATGGACAAGGTAAGCAATAAGAATCTTTATGTGAGCCTTAAACAAGAGGGTCAGTACTATGTTGTCGATCAAGTAAGCGAAACTAAACCTCAGCAGGGTGTTTATCTGAAAGGGAAGTTTCAGGATACGTATAACCCAAATGGTGAGGTCGATAAATATAGCGTGGATTACAATCTGGACAAGTATTTCCTGGAACAAGGCAGTGGGAAGGATCTAGAGCAGAAATCCAGAAGTGGAGGGGTAATAGTTACAGTAAAGGTCCTTGGCGGGTATGGAGTTCTGACGGGAATAACAACGCGCTAATTCAACCGACTGATAGGATATTGACACATGAATACGCATGTGATAATGTTTTATTATGATATTAGTAGATTCTAATATAAAGCATAAACGAGAATTCTAATGTCAGACATCGTTAATCTACACACAGGTAAAAACCTCTTAGTAACTAGGATATCTTCGAAGAAGGGAGTTGAACTTGATGAGAATGTTAGCCGAGTTTTTTCCGGAATTTGCAGAGAAATTGGACGAGATGGATGAGCTGTACAAAGAAAAGCGAATGATCGACGAAAAAACCTACCAGTTCATCTGCTACGCATTATCCATTAAAGGACGTTCTAAACCGTGTGTTTTAAAACATTTTAAGGGCGCTCTTGAAGCCGGTGCGACAGTACAGGAGTTAACCTACATCTTGGCGCTTACTATGCGGGAGGCTGCTGGAGCGGATGATTGTTGGACCCACGACGTAATTGGTGATTGGAAAGAGATCCTTGCTGGAAACATAAAGTGTGACTGTCAAAAATAAGAGATTACCGAAAACAAACTCTCCTAGGCAATTAAGCCTAGGAGAGTTTGTGAATACGATTTACCAGTTGCTACGAGCACGTGGTTGGTAGCATTCGCGGCAATAAACAGGTTTGTCGCCAGATGGTTGGAAAGGAACAGTCGTTTCTTTTCCACAAGTAGCGCAAACAGCTGGGAACATTTCGCGTTGTTGACGAGAATATCCGCCACCGCCATCGTTACGGTTTTGAGCTTTTTTAGCTGCACGGCACTCGGGGCAACGTCCAGGTTCGTTGGTGAAACCTTTTTCAGCATAGAACTCTTGTTCAGATGCTGTGAACTCGAAATCCCGACCACAGTCTTTGCAACTCAATACTTTGTCATTGAACATTATAAAAAAACCTCCGCTAATTATATTACCCGCGCTACATGGTAAGTTCACCAACTTCTTCCCGGAGCCTTAGGTAATAGAGAAGGTTTGCTTAAATCCACTAGTTTTAACGAGCTGAGTTCAGTATATCTAGAATTTGGTAAGATGTCAAATAGTAATTGCTCTGGAATAAAAAGGAAATATTGAGCTTTTATCTCTCTAACTATACATTGTCTCGAGGAGTGTTTTAACGTCCTCGTTTTCTAGATATTCATCGAAGGTCATCGCTCGATCGAGCAGTCCTTTAGGTGTGATTTCGATGATGCGGTTCGCGATGGTTTGAACAAACTGATGATCCTGGGAAACGAACAGGACATTTCCATCAAGGTTTGTCAATGAATTATTGAGCGCAGTGATGGATTCCATATCCAGGTGGTTGGTGGGCTCATCTAATATTTGGACGTTCGAACCACTGAGCATCATTCTGGAAAGCATGCAACGCACTTTTTCTCCACCAGAAAGAACGCTCGCTTGTTTCAACGATTCGTCTCCGGAGAAAAGCATTCTCCCTAAGAATCCTCGGACAAAGGATTCGTCCGGGTCTTTGGAGAATTGTCTCAGCCAATCGACTAGATTTAAATTGGTTTCGAAATAGGATGAGTTATCCAGCGGAAGATAGGCTTGTGTCGTGGTAACTCCCCAACTGAATTCTCCACTGTCGGGGATAATTTCACCCATCAACACCTTAAACAAGGTTGTCTTAGCATTGCCGTTAGGGCCAACGAAGGCAATCTTATCGCCTTTGTTAACGATGAACGAAATATTGTCAAGTATCTTTTCGCCGGCAACGATCACGGTTAAGTCCTGTACGGTCAAGATATTGTTACCCGCTTCTCTGTCTGGGGTGAACATAATATAGGGATATTTACGGGAGGATGGCTTAATATCATCGAGCGTCAACTTATCGAGTTGTTTCTTACGGGAAGTTGCCTGCTTTGCTTTAGAAGCATTGGAACTAAAGCGTTGAATAAACCGCTGCAGTTCTTCGATTTTATCTTCTTTTTTCTTATTAGACTCTCTCATTAACCGTAGGGCCAATTGGCTTGATTCATACCAAAAATCGTAGTTGCCGACGTACAATTGAATCTTGCCAAAATCAATATCGGCAATGTGCGTACACACTTTGTTCAGGAAATGCCGATCATGAGAAACGACAATGACGGTGTTTTCATAATTGTACAGAAAGTTTTCTAGCCAGGCGATCGAATGTAGATCCAGATGGTTCGTAGGTTCATCCAGTAACAGGATATGGGGATTACCAAAGAGAGCCTGAGCGAGTAACACACGAACTTTTTCGCTTCCGTTCAGGTCTTTCATTTTGCTACTCTGAAGGTCCTTACCGATGCCTAAGCCCATTAATAATTCCGAGGCCTCAGCCTCAGCTTGCCAACCATTCAGCTCGGCAAAATCGCCCTCGAGGATGGAGGCCTTAATTCCGTCTTCCTCAGAAAAGTCTGCCTTAGAATAGAGAGCGTCTTTCTCTTCCATAATTTCAAATAATCTGGAATGCCCCATCATGACGGTTCTCAGCACTTCAGATTCTTCAAATTCAAAGTGATCTTGTTTCAAAACACCAATTCGTTCGCCCGGTGTGAGAATCACTTCTCCACTCGTAGAGTCTACTTCACCGGAAAGAATGTTTAAAAACGTCGATTTTCCTGCACCGTTGGCTCCAATTAAGCCGTAACAGTTTCCAGGGAGAAATTTTACATTCACATCTTCAAATAATGCTCGTTTGCCGAATCTTAACGTTATTCCACTAGTACTTATCATTTTTATCGTTCCTTTATATTGAATTTATTTTTTGCTTAAGAATTTATTATAACATTTTATCACAAGAAGATATAGCTGGTTAGAAATTTTCGAATTGAGACCGCATTAGGGTATAATTGTCGTGGAGGTGATTTAATTGATAAAAATGGAAATAGAGCTGAGCAAAGACGTCAGACAGGTTCTCCTTGAGAATTTGAAGAGATATTTCTGGAGCGAGAGAGAAGAAGAACTTAGCAACTTGGGAGCGGAGTTAATGCTTGATTTTATTGTCAACGAGATAGGGCCATATATTTATAATCAAGCGATCGAAGATTCGTATGCATATATGAATGAACGAATCGAGGATTTGCTTGGCCTCGAGAAACGTCTAAGGTAGGGGGGGACAACTTGAATCTGCTGACTTCATTTCAGCCCATTATTGATGAACGGTCACGCGTCCTAATCCTTGGCTCCATGCCAGGGGTTGAATCCCTGAGGTTACACCAGTATTATGCAAATCCTAGAAATCAATTCTGGAAATTACTCTATTCTCTATTTGATTTGGAACCCAGCCTGGACTACGAAGAAAAGGTTTCCTTTATAAAGAGTAAGAACATTGCCCTGTGGGATGTCATTGAGAATTGTTATAGGGAAGGAAGCCTGGATTCAAATATTCGGGCAGAGAAAGTCAATGATTTTCCTGGCTTGTATGCGGCCTATCCCAACCTCAAAACAGTCTTGTTTAATGGAGGTAAGGCGTATGAAACTTATAAAAAGAGCATTGGATTTGGTCTGCCGTCAGATAGTACATTCCATAAGCTCACCTCCTCCAGTCCGGCGAATACGAAGCGATATGAGGAGAAACTGAAGGAATGGGCGGTTGTTAGGAGCTCTTCATGGCATCATGTCCCTCAATCCAATCGATAAATTGTCGTGCAGTCCTCGCCGAACGTCCGTTATACCAAAGTGCCCACTGCAATGATTCCCGATGCAGCCTTACTTTGTCAATCGTTAAATGTCTACTCGCGGCGATCCCATCGACAATGTTTAGATACTTGTTTTGATCGGGTGAAGAAAACACAACGTTTATACCAAATCGGTCCGCGAGCGAAAGCTTCTCCTGCATGCTGTCCCCAGAATGTACTTCCTCATGGTGGTTACCTGATTGTAAGCCAGCTCTTTCGCTAAAATACTCCTTAACCAAGTGTCTTCGGTTAGAGGTGGCATATATTAGTATGTTCGACGTTTTACTTTCTAAACCACCCTCAAGCACCGCTTTAAGTGATGTGTAGTTCTCCTCATCATCCCCAAAGACCAGATCATCAACGAAAATAATGAATTTCTGAGCCCTGTTTTTCAGATGCCTAATAATTAGTGGGAAATCAGCCAGATAGGCTTTGGGAACCTCAAGCATGCGAAGTCCTTGCATGTGATATTCATTAAGGATCGCTTTGACGGTCGATGATTTTCCGGTACCCCTATCTCCATAGAGAAGGACATTGTTGGACGGAAAGCCCTTCAGAAACTGAAGTGTATTATCAATCACCCTGGATCGTTCGTTTTGGGAATCAATGAGTTCGTCTAAGGTGATGGCATCGGGGTTATCAATGCCTTTAATATAGCCATGTCCATCAGACCGTTCCCAGACAAAGGCAATATAGCGGGCAAATATGCCGCAACCATAGGCTTTGTGGAACTTCCGAAGATCCTCTAGACACTCAGCCCAAGGCATGCCTGACTTAAACTTATCCTGGACTCGTTTTATATGATCAAGACTGAGGGTAGGCTGACTTTCCAAGAGCCAATCAGGAAGTCCCTCTAGAATCTGTTTATCGCAGCTGTTGTCGAACAACTCTGCGATCTCCACTTTGATCATCGACGAATCAAGGGCTGAAATGAGTTGAAGCCCGCTTAAATCATTGGAAACGGCGTTATCAAGCACGTAATCTGAGTCACTGCCCTGAACAGATTGGGTCTTAAATGAAAATGGGTTTTCATCAAAGATTATCTTGTCGATGATGTAGTCTTTTAATGAAATCGTACCGCTTCTTGCCAACTCAAAGTAAAATTCATTATATGAATTGATGACATCTCTAAGTTCGACGTTTGCTTTGTCCAAACAGATGAGCAGTACTTGGAGCCTATTTAGTACGGTATCCTCTAAAAGTCCTCTGTAAATAGACAGAGAATCCAGTGCCAGCAACGTAGGCGTCAATTTGTTGTGTCTCATAAAAAACATTCCTCCATTGATCGTTACCCGTCAATCAATAGCCCCCTCAGCCCAGAAGGGTCGAGGGGGCCAAGGTCGTATCTTAAGTATAGCATTCAATAAATCATAAGGAAAGAACTGAACCTCTGACTGCGTATAATTGTTAAGATAGACTGGAAATGGAGAAGGCTTTTGGTGATACTTGGTAGAATAGAGTATAGTGAGCTCGGACCATAGTTTAGGGTTAAAGACGAGCGGCCTATAGGCGTTCCTACATTGGGTAGTACAGTAGGCTGAGTAATTTTATAAGTAGAGGGGATAACCATTTGAATGGGCCAAACGAAAAGTATGAAAAACGAAAGAAGTATTACGAGCGGCGGTTGGAAAAACTAACGCAAACAATCAACCGATTAAGTAATATTAGACTCGTTACGTTCCTTGCAGGAAGTGGGCTAGCCGTATTCTTATACATGACCCAAAGGTCGTCTATGGGTCTGGGAATGGTCGTCTTGACCGTGATCTCTTTTTTAGCGCTGGTTCTTTGGCATCAGAACGTGAGAACGCGAAAAGACTACATAGAGGCGCTTTATGAAGTTCACGTTCAAGCTTTGCAGCGCCTAGCTGGTGAGTGGAAATCTTTCTCTGATCAGGGAGAAGACTTTAAAGACCCAGCACACCCCTATTCAGAAGACCTTGACCTTTTTGGCTACGGTTCACTCTTTCAATGGATTAGTACAGCAAAAACCTTTGAGGGAAGAAAAAAACTGAAAGAGGCCTTGACCGAACCCCCGGTGGACGTCGACTCCATCCGGAACAAACAAGAAGCGATCAAGGAACTGGCGAGAAATCTTGCTTGGCGTCAGCGGTTTACGGCGGAGGCTGGGACGAATAATCGGCCGATGACTTCTCCAAAAACCATCATTGAATGGGCGAAGACGTATGACTCATCCTATCTGAGGCTATGGGTTGCCATTCTAGCCCGTGCTCTCCCCATAATCACTATCACATTTTTGCTCCTTTATCTTCTGACGTCAAGGGTTTCCTTCTGGTATCCAGTGGTGGGTCTCGTAATTCAGACCATCATACTCTTTGTGGGCAAGCAACGAGGCAAGGCGCTTAATGCTGTGTATACGTATAAAGACAGTATTAAAATCTATGAGAAAATGCTGGAACGGTATGAAAGGCGATCCTTTCAATCAGACTACCTGCAAACCCTGAAAAAGGGGTTGTATAACCGAGATGGCAAGGCTGCCTTTGAACAGATTAGGAAACTTTCGAGTTTGGCTGAGCTGATTGCTAACCGGGGAAATGCCATGTTTCTGATGATTAATATTCTCACCCTCTGGGATATTCAGTGCATGATCGCTTTAGAATCGTGGAAGGAGAAATCAGGCCGTTCTCTGGGTCGCTGGATCGATGCCATTGCTGAACTAGAGGCCTTAAACAGTTTGGCGATTATTCACATGGATCACGCAGTCTGGGGGTTCCCACAGATCACTGCGGAACGTTCAGGTATTGTGGCGGTCAAGCTGGGACATCCGCTCTTGGGAAATTCGGTATGCAATGATTTAGCCATGGACAAGGACTCTGGAATCTTATTAATCACAGGTTCGAACATGTCTGGAAAGAGCACCTTGCTACGGACGGTGGGCATTAATCTCGTCTTGGCGTATGCTGGGGCTCCTGTGTATGCCCAGAGTTTTAGCTGTTCGCTGCTCCAAATTTACACCTGCATGCGTGTGAGTGACAATCTAGGAGAGAATATCTCTTCGTTCTATGCGGAATTACTGCGGATTAAACAAATTGTGAGCGCGTCAAAAACAGAAGCCAAGATTTTCTTCCTATTAGATGAGATTTTCAAAGGGACGAATTCTCAAGATCGCCACGCAGGGGCCAAGGTCTTGATTAAACAACTAGGCAAGGCAGGAGCGATGGGCTTGGTATCGACTCATGATTTGGAATTAGGGGACCTAGAGAGAGAAAGTAACCGCAAAATCCGAAACTATCATTTCCGGGAGTATTACAAAAATGATGAAATCCATTTTGACTATAAGCTTCGACCTGGGATTTCAACCACTCGTAATGCCATGTATCTCATCAAAATGGCGGGCATCGATGTAGACGATTTCGTTGAATAAGAGAGTGGGTGGGCCCATGATTATTGTAAGCGCGTGTTTGCTTGGCCTAAATACGAAATATGACGGCACGACGAATGCACATGCTTTGCTTCAGAAATACTGTGCTTCGGGAAAATTTATCCCGGTTTGCCCTGAACAACTGGGCGGCTTGGGGACACCGCGGGTACCCGTGGAGATTGTCGATGGAACAGGACAAGATGTACTTCTTGGACGGTGCCAGGTTCGGGGGGAGCAGGGAGAAGACGTCTCCTCACAATTTATCCAAGGGGCAAAAGAAGTTATAAAAATTGCGGAGATGGTCACAGTGACAGCTGCAATTCTAAAAGAACGTAGTCCGTCGTGCGGGGTGAATCATATTTATGACGGAAGCTTTACCCATCAGAAAAAGCCTGGGCAGGGGGTCACTGCGGCGTTCTTGAGAGAGCATAATATCCCGATTTATTCGGAAGAGGACTTGGATGAGGCGAAATTAGTAGATCTGCTCAACGATGACGAACGAGATAGTCAGAGAGTCGTGCCGTAGGCTCTCGTGTCAACGCTATTGTAAAGTGGGAGAATTGGTGGTATTCTCGATAAATGAGTACCCAGGTATGGTATATAAGGAATATTAGGAGGTAACAAAGAGGATGGCTGAACCCGTGATTAAAGCGTATATTGAACCTAAAAAATGTGACAGTTCACCGATGTGCCCGGCAAGAAGGGCCTGTCCAGAGAAAGCAATTACCCAAGAAAAACTTGGTTTTCTAAAGCTTGGTCTTCTGAAACGAGGAATTCCTGTCGTTGATCAAGAAAAATGCGTTTCTTGTGGAGAATGTGTAAAAAAGTGTCCGCACGGAGCGGTCGTGATGGTTGGGCCTTCGGCGGGCCAGAAGCGATCAAAAAAGAAACCTAAAAAGAAGAAATAAGTGATGCATTCCTTGAGACATTTGAAGTCGGGATGCTTATCAGATATAATGATGAATTAGTAAATTCTTACACCCTCAAGGGGACATTCTGAGGAGGGAAACTATGCAATTCGTAACAGTTAAAGAAATCTTCAGAGAGACAGATCAGTTTATTAATCAGAAAATAGAGCTATCTGGATGGGTTCGCACAGTGCGTTCGTCCAAAGCGTTTGGCTTTATTGAAATTAATGATGGGAGTTTCTTCGATAACCTTCAGATCGTTTTTGAAGAAAATCTCGCTAACTTTACGGAGATTGGGAAGCTAACGATTAGTTCGGCGATACGTATCCAAGGCGTGCTAGTACTTACTCCTGGAGCAAAGCAACCGTTTGAATTGAAAGCAGAACACATCGAGATTCTCTCACTGTCCGCAGGAGATTATCCCCTGCAAAAGAAACGTCATACATTTGAGTACCTGCGAACAATCGCCCATTTACGGCCCAGAACCAATACCTTTGCTGCAGTCTTTAGAGTGCGCTCTGTTGTGGCCTACGCGATTCATAAGTTCTTCCAGGAAAAGGGCTACGTCTATGTGCAAACCCCCATTATTACAGGAAGTGATGCTGAAGGGGCAGGGGAAATGTTTAAGGTGACCGCCCTCGATATGGCGAAACCTCCCCGCGATGAAGGTGGCAACGTTCATTATGCTAAAGATTTCTTTGGCCGTCTTGCGAGTTTGACGGTGAGTGGTCAGCTTAATGCTGAGGCATATTGTATGGCGTTCCGCAACGTATATACGTTTGGGCCCACCTTTCGAGCGGAAAATTCGAATACGACGAGACATGCTGCAGAGTTCTGGATGATCGAACCGGAGATCGCCTTTGCTGACCTTAAGGACAACATGAATTTAGCCGAAGAGATGATGAAATTCATTATTCAGTATGCCATGGACAATGCCCCGGAAGAAATGGCGTTCTTTAATAGTTTTATCGATAAAACCCTGTTTGACCGCTTGGAAAATATCTTGAACTCTCAATTTGGTCATATTACGTATACTGAGGCTATCGATCTGCTGGAGAAGGAAAATGCTAAATTTGAGTATCCGGTGCACTGGGGTGTGGATCTTCAAACCGAGCATGAGCGCTATCTGACGGAGAAAGTCTTTAAGAAGCCAGTTTTCGTGTCGGATTATCCGAAAGAAATTAAGGCGTTCTACATGAGAATAAATGATGATCAGAAGACCGTGGCAGCGATGGATCTTTTAGTTCCTGGAATAGGAGAGATTATCGGGGGGAGCCAACGGGAAGAACGCCTTGACGTGCTGCAAAGCAGGATGAAAGAATCCGGGTTGAACGAAGAGGATTACTGGTGGTATCTTGACCTTCGGAAGTATGGTGGCGTAAAACATGCCGGGTATGGACTTGGTTTTGAACGCGTTATTATGTATTTGACGGGAATGTCGAATATACGAGATGTGATCTCTTTCCCGAGGACAGCCAATACCTGCGAATTTTAAAGATTATGGTTGCTAGAGCACGTTAAAATACCCATTAGACGGTAAAGGCCGCTCTAATGGGTATTTTACACAAAAAAACGCCCACAGCCATAATTTTTTCGTATTACAGCGATAAGTCCGATTATGTTATAATATGTACAAGAAGAGAGGTGGGTTGTTTATGTATCGGTTGGACGATCTGAATCCAGTGCAACGAGAAGCTGCTGAACATAAAGAAGGACCGCTTCTTATTCTCGCGGGTGCTGGATCGGGTAAGACCCGTGTGCTCACCTATCGAATTGCCCATTTAATTGCCCAAGGAATAGAACCCAGTGATATATTGGCAATTACTTTCACGAATAAAGCAGCTAAAGAGATGCGGGATCGAGTGGCGACACTTGTGGGTAGCGAGGGGTTTGGGATATGGGTTACCACGTTTCACTCCGCCTGTGTTCGTATCCTGAGACGTGAGATCGATAATTTGTCTGGGTATAACCGGAATTTTGTAATTTATGATTCAGGAGACCAACAGTCTTTACTGAAATCGTGCTTAAAAGAACAGAATTATGATGAAAAGAAATTTCCGGTGCGAAGCGTTGCCGCCGTCATCAGTGATGCGAAGAACAAATTGTATGATGCGGAAGAGTTTTCCTATAAAGCAGCGGATTATTTCCAGCAAAAAGTTGTCGACATTTATAAGTCGTATCAGAAGAAACTGAAGAATAACAATGCTCTCGATTTTGACGATATTATCATGCTCACGGTTCAACTATTTCAACAAAGTGAGTCCGTCTTTCAATATTATCAGGACAAATTTCGGTACATAATGGTAGATGAGTACCAAGATACAAATCACGCCCAATATATGCTGATAAAACTTCTAGCGAGCAAATATCGCAATCTCTGTGTAGTGGGCGATGATGACCAGTCGGTCTATGGATGGCGCGGCGCGGATGTCCAAAATATTCTCGATTTTGAGCGAGATTATCCGGAAGCAAAGGTCATTAAACTCGAACAAAATTACCGCTCGACGCAAAAGATCCTAGAGGCAGCTAATGCCGTGGTTAGAAATAACGAATCGCGTAAAGAGAAATCGCTTTGGACCGAAAATTCGGAGGGGCAACCCTTAGTGTGTTATATCGGGAATGATGAGCGTGACGAGGCGAGCTATGTCGTCGAGCGCATTAAACGTTTACATGAAATTGAAGGACGGCCTTATAATGAATTCGCCATTCTTTATAGGACGAATGCTCAGTCTCGGGCTCTTGAGGAGCGTTTAATGAAGGCAGGTACGCCTTACCGCGTCTTCTCAGGGTTGAAATTCTACCAACGCATGGAAATTAAAGATATCTTAGCGTATTTAAGAGTGTTGTATAACCCTGCTGATCAAGTGAGCTTTGCCCGGGTCCTAGGCGTGCCTAAACGTGGACTGGGGGATAGTGCACTCGAGAAGATCTTGGAATATGCGAATGAACAGGGAATGCCAGTGTTGGAAGCAATTTTGGAGGCGGAGTATATTCCAGATCTGCCGGCTCGAGCCAAGAAGCCCTTGATCGGCTTTGCACACCTGATGCAAGAATTAGTGACGTATTCGAAAGAGGCGTCCGTCACCGATTTGGTGGAAGCGATTCTAAACAAGATGGGGTACAAAGCAATTCTTCAGGCGGACGACACGCCGGAAGCGGAAACTCGTCTGGAAAACTTGTTGGAGTTTCTCTCAGTTACAGCTGAGTATGATGCTAAAGCGGCGCAATATGCGCAGAACGCTCTGAATGAGGGAGAAGATGCGGAGGAGACTGTTGTTGGGCTAAGCGGATTCTTAGAACAAGTTTCCTTGGTCGCCGATATTGATGAACTGGACCAAGCAGAAGAAGCAGTGGCGTTAATGACGATGCACAGTGCGAAGGGCTTGGAATTTCCAGTGGTTTTTGTCGTCGGAATGGAGGAAGGAATTTTCCCCAGCAGTCGCTCACTGGCGGAACCGAGCGTTTTAGAAGAAGAACGTCGACTATGTTATGTAGCGATCACCCGGGCGAGGGAGAAACTTTATCTCTGTAATGCCGAAATGCGCATGCTTTATGGCAAGACACAATATAATCAGCCCTCCCGCTTCTTGGAGGAGATTCCGTCAGCATTAATGATTGATATTGACCCTCTAGATCCGCCAAAACGTCGTTCCAGTACGCCGTCCAAGCCGATTCGTCAGCGGGTGGCCACCTCGAATCGAACAATACCGCTAGGTTCAGGTTCGTGGGAAAAGAGTTTGGGAAGTACTCCGATTATGAAAGGGGGTGAGGCGCATCATATAGGGGAAAAAGTTGAACATGCGATGTTTGGTCGAGGTATTATTGTTTCCATAAAAGGGGAAGGTAATCTTGCCGAACTGACCATTGTTTTTGACGGAGTAATTAAAAAACTGATAGCTGAGTATGCCAAGTTAACGAAACTATAATTCTAGGGTGCGTTTTAAAAGTTCAAACAAAGAAAGGCTTAGGTGTTTATTATTATGAAAAACATTACTTACATTGTTGGGCATAAAAGTCCAGATACAGATTCAGTTTGTTCAGCGATCGGTTTAGCTCGTCTGAAGGAACTTACCGGAAACACAAATGTTGTTGCTTGTTCAGCAGGAAAACTCAATAAAGAAACCGAATTCGTACTTAATCATTTTGGAGTTCCTGCTCCGATGATCTTGGAGGACTTACACATTCGAGTTCAAGATCTTATGGGCGCAGAGTTTCATACCGTAGAGGCTTCAACATCTCTGCGTGATGCATGGCAGATCATGAAAGACAAAGATCAAAAGAAAACACTACCTGTAGTCGATGAGGCTGGCAAAATGATCGGTGTTATTACAATCGGAGATATCGGTATGGCTTTCGCCGAACGAGTAATCTGCGAGGCAGATGACAATTGCCCGATTACTAACGTGTTCCCGACAAGTGTATCTGTTGCAAGTGTTATGCACACTGAAGGACTTGTTTCCTTTCAACAAGATGACTTGGTTGCTGACGTAAAGAAAAAAATGGTAGAAACACGTTTCTACAACTATCCTGTTTTGGACATCGAGGGACGGGTTGTTGGACTCATCGGTCGTTATGACTTACTAAGCATTACTCCTAAGAAAGTGATCTTTGTTGACCATAATGAGTTTGGACAAGCAGTCACTGGCGCAGATACAGCTCAACTTATCGCAGTCATTGACCATCACAAAGTGGGCGGCATTATTACCGCAGATCCTATTTATATTCGTGTAGAGCCTGTTGGTTCCACATGTACCATCGTGACGCAGTGTTACAAAGAAAAAGGCTTAACTCCGGAAAAAGGAATTGCCGGGATTTTACTCTCAGCTATTCTTTCAGATACAGTCATTTTCAAGTCGCCTACCTGCACTGACCTAGACAAAGAAACTGCTGCATACCTCGCTGATATTTGCGGCGTTGATGCAAAGGCATTCGGGATCGAAATGTTCCAAGCTTCTTCCAACATTGCTGATCGTACATCACAAAGTATGATCGAAGAGGACCTTAAGGCCTTCACAATGGGTGGGAAAAAAGTCGGCATTGGACAAGTCAGTCTTATGGGTATGGCTGGTTTTGAAGATGTTCGGGCAGAATTAACAGCAGCTATTGAGGCACACCGTGTCGCTGAAGGAATGACATATCTCTGCCTGATGATTACCGACATCTTGGTAGACACCACAGAGTTGATCGTTACTGGCGAAAACCCTGAAGAAGTCGCTAAAGCCTTCGGCAAAGAAATTGTCAATGGTAGTGTTGACCTCCCAGGCGTTCTGTCTCGTAAAAAACAAGTTGTGCCACAAATGACGAAATACTTCGCATAAGATGAAGTAAGGTAACGCGGCGGAGAACGGAGGAATTTCAGTGCAGGATGAATTTGAGCGTGTCATAACGCTACGTAGGGAAATTGAAGATGCGAACAAGCAGTATTATGGGCTCGACCAGCCCCGTATAACGGATGCGGAATACGATGCTCTCATGCGAGAGTTGCTGAACTTGGAAGCAAGCCATCCAAACTGGGTTACTCCGGATTCTCCGACTTTGCGTGTAGGGGGAGAGGTCGCCAAAGAGTACACCAAAGTACGACATTTGGAATCTCTCCTCAGTTTAGACAATGCATTT
>DATCQU010000036.1:0-50786 GCA_036569365.1 Desulfosporosinus sp.
TCTTCATTTACTACTCCTCTGCTGCGATGATGTTAACGTCTGGAACAATTTCCAGTTCAATCATAGCAGAAGAGGCGGTTTCCAGTGAAAAGTGTTCATTCTTATTTACCGTTTTCTGTTCACTTTAGTTTACCATTCACACTTGTAACCCAACCCTATCGAGGTCAGTGTATTTCAATATAGTAAAAATCTTTTTAGGAATCTTAACTTGGAACTTCGATTCCGCAGGGCTAGTTTCCATACTAATCCTATTTCTTTATTTCGTAAAAACCTTTGTTAGGGTTAATGGTTAGTTTTGTATCCGCCAATATCTCTTGACATAGATGACAGCATCAGGAATATGCACAAAGAAAAAGACACAAAAAAAGAGACCCGCCTAACTTCCGATTAGACGAGTCACTATGTTTAAAAAGGTTTGTTGGGCATTTGTTGGGCATTTCGTTTTTTCGTGCCAAACTGAAAACCCTAGGACCATTGAATTTACTGGTCGGAGCGGCGAGATTCGAACTCACGGCCTCTACCACCCCAAGGTAGCGCTCTGCCAAACTGAGCCACGCCCCGACTTAACACCCTCATCTGAGGGCTTTTATAAGATATCATGTTTGGCTAAAAATAGCAACCTCAAGTTTGACCGATTACTTCAATCTTTCTCACCCCATCTATTCTCCCAAGTCCCGACAACAGATTTTCAGGGGTATCTGCCATTCCTGCAGTTTCAAGGGAAACTGAGACATTAGCAATGCCTTGCAGTGGGATCCCTTGATTAATGGTTAGGATGTTTCCTTTGACCGAGGCAATAAAATTAAGAACGTAAGAGAGTACTCCCGCTTTGTTTTCGAGGATTAGGGAAATCGTAATGATCTTTTCCCTACTTGCCTCGTAAAACGGGAACACACCGTCCTTATATTTATAAAAGGCGCTTCGGCTTAGTCCTACACGTTCCACTGCATCATTGATCGTGTCTACATCCCCTTTGACCAGTAATTCTTTCGCCTTCGCGGTCTTCAAAATGGCTTCAGGCAAAATATTTTTATTGACAATTAAAAAATCATTTGTCTTGCCAATCACCCAATCGCTCCTATCTGTTTCTTCAATCATTACAACTGAATGTTCAGACATATTATAAGCTGTTTTGAGTCAGTTTGGCAACATGAAAGCGCAGGGATGAGGTGAGTCTTACTATGGTCAATTTAGAAAATATAACAGAAACGAATGCTAGAAACTGAGGGTACTGAGTTCCACACATTCTATTTCTGTTATATTAGTTTAATAAATCCAGTTAGATGATAATGCAGATAAGTCCTCCGTTGCCGTCATTGACAATCCTCTGTACAGTGTCTTGAAGCTTATGCTGGGCATTTTCGGGCATCTTGCAGAGTTTATTTTGGATACCCTCACGAACCAAGTCATGTAAGGATTTACCGAAGAGTTGAGATTCCCAGACTTTCTTTGGATCAGTCTCAAACTCATCAAGGATATACTTTACGAGTTCTTCAGCTTGCTTCTCTGTTCCTATTAAGGGCGTAATTTCTGTCGTGACATCCGCTCTTATTATGTGCAGCGAGGGAGCACTGGCTTTGAGCTTGATCCCGTAATGTCCACCTTGTTTTACAAGTTCCGGTTCTTCTAGGAACATTTCCTCAAGTTGGGGTGTGACGACACCGTAGCCATTAAGGCGGACTTCTTCAATCGCCACGGACATTTTATCCCATTCTTTCTTGGCTCTACTATAGTCTAACACTAGACGAAGTAAGGAATGATCACCCTCAATTTCAATCCCCGTAAAGTCCTGCAACACTGTTTTGAAGAGCCCTTCGACAGCAGTGATCTCAATATTGGCAACGCCTGTACCTAGGTTCATCTCTTTAAGCACTACATCTTGCGCATATTGGCATTCTGTCAAGGCATCTAACGCCAAATCAATGTCTCGCAAACGCCGAACCCCATCGATCGCTTTACGCACGGTTTCTTCAAAAGCAGCTCGAATCGGATGAGCCGCATCAAGCTCCTCAACCCATTTTGGCAGATCAATATTGACTTCAGCGACGGGGAACTCATATAATACTTCTTCAAGTATTTGAGTGATATCTTCCTGAGTCATCTCAAGGCAGTTGACAACAATCACTGGGATTGCATACTTTTCCTCCAGAGAGCGGCTTAATTCCATCGTATTTTCTGCATACGGACGGGTTGTATTTAAGAGAACGACAAACGGTTTTCCCAGTTGGCGCAACTCTGATATGACCCGTTCCTCAGCGTCTAGGTAAGCGTCACGTGGAATATCTGTAATAGATCCATCTGTTGTAACCACAATGCCGATCGTACAATGATCTGTTATAACTTTACGAGTACCCATTTCAGCGGCTTCCTGGAATGGCATGGGGTCGTCACTCCAAGAGGTTTTCATCATACGAGGCTCTTCGCCGTCTGTTGTTTCGTACCCTAAGGCACCTTCTACACTGTAACCTACACAGTCGACCAAACGGACATTCATATGAATTGAGTCTTTGACAATGATTTCCACAGATTCGGATGGAATAAACTTAGGTTCTGTCGTCGTGATCATTCTTCCTGTCCCACTTTGAGGAAGCTCATCTTTGGCGCGCTCCCGCTCAAAGGCGTCCTGAATGTTGGGCAGGACTAGAAGGTCCATGAATCGTTTGATAAAGGTGGACTTTCCTGTACGGACTGGCCCGACGACACCGAGGTAGATATCGCCCCCTGTACGGTCAGCAATATCCTTGAATATGTCTAATTTTTCCATTAGTAATTTCCCTCCCTTTTGAGTGCTGTCCCAAAATTTGGGAAAGGGCCCCCACCTTATCTCCCTTTCCACCTCCTTAGTACCACGTGGATTCCCACCGACTGGACTAGCACCTTAAGCAGTATAAGTATATTGGCTCTTTTGGGCAAATATGACAACAAAAAGAAAAACGCAGAAAAGGTGTTTCAACAACCTCTTCTACGTCTATGATACTTAATCTGAAAATATGTACATTAATTTAACCAGCTCATCTCCACGACTTCTTCAAGTTCATGGCGTTTCCCGCGCATCATCAACTCCGACACCGCAACGTTAGGATCAGCGCCTTCAAACAGAACTTTATAGGCTTGTTCGGTAATAGGCATCGAAATATGTTTTTCTAGACTCAGTTGATAGGCTATCCGGGTTGCTCTTACCCCTTCAACCACCATTCCGACTTCTTTAAGCACCGTCTCTAACGGTTTACCCTGTCCTAGAGCTACACCAGCACGGCGATTACGACTGTGTAAACTGGTACAGGTTACAATGAGGTCGCCCACGCCTGATAACCCGGTAAAGGTCAAGGGATGCCCCCCCAGAGCCACACCTAGGCGAGCGATCTCCGCTAATCCCCTTGTCATAAGCGCCGCTTTCGTGTTATCTCCAAACCCCAAGCCCTCTGCAATTCCTGTGCATAAAGCGACAACATTTTTCAGTGCTCCACCGAGTTCAACCCCAATGATGTCCGGATTGGTATACACTCTAAATTTCGAGGTCATCATCATGTCTTGAACAACTTCAGCAGTGGCTACATCTGACGCCACTACGACAGTCGTCGGCATATCCCAGCCAACTTCCTCGGCATGGCTGGGGCCTGACAGCACAGCTATAGGATTGTTCGGCAGCTCCTCTGACAATACTTCTGAGAGGCGAAGGTGAGACTCTTCTTCCAACCCCTTTCCCGTATTGACAATAATGCACCCACTTCTTAAGTAGGGCTTCACCAAGCGCGCAGCTTCACGAACACAATGGGACGGTACACTTAATACTACCAAATCAGCATTTAAGAGGGTAAGATCCGTTGATGGTAAAAGACCTGGAGGCAATATAACTCCCGGTAAATAACGAGCATTTTCGCGTTGCCGACTCATAAGTTCCATCTGTTCCGGATGACGACCAATGAGAGCAACCTGATGGCCAGCTCTCGCCAGAAGTACAGCTAAAGCACTCCCCCAGCTCCCAGCTCCATAAACCGCAACGTTGGGCATACAAACTCCTCCTTTAATCGATGTTCGTAGTTCGTAGTTCGATCTTCAGGAAATCTTTTTTTCGCCAAACTTATGTTCGGTTCCTTGTAAGACGCGCTGGAAATTAGCCCGATGAAGCACCAGAACAATAAATGCGCCGAACAAGCCGAAAAACCGATAGGCTAGTGGTTCCGGAAAAATAAAGACAGTGATGGCAACTGTGAGGGCACCGACAACTGAACCCATGGAAACATAGCGTGTCGTCCATACGACCAAAAGAAAGAGGGCAATCGCCAAAACCATCACTTTCGGCATAAGTATGGTAATTATGCCAAAGCCTGCAGCAACCCCTTTGCCACTCGGTCGAAAGCCAAAAAAGGGATTCCAGCTATGGCCAGCCATTGCTAGCAGCCCACCAATGATACCTCCCCAACCTCCTGAATCTCCGAAAAACCGGAGGCCAAGGTAAGCGGCTAACCCCCCTTTGAAGGCATCACCCACTAGCACCAAAATACCTAACTTAACCCCAAGAAGGCGAAAGGCATTCGTTGTGCCCATATTTCCACTGCCATGTCGACGTACGTCAATCCCTTTGAGTTTCCCCGCTATATAGGCAAAGGGAATCGAACCTAGGCAATACGTCAAAACAAATATCAAATAGCGTGACATGACTTAGTCTTTCTCCTTCTCTTCATCTTTTTGTCGAACGACGATTCGTATCGGAGTGCCCTCAAACCCGAAATGTTTGCGCATCTGATTCTCCAAATAACGTTTATACGAAAAGTGCATCAGCTCGGGATCATTGACAAAGAAGACAAAGGTTGGCGGCTTAACGCCAACTTGAGTAATATAGCGAACCTTCAACCGCCGTCCTTTATCGGATGGGGGCGGGTTGAGATGGAGCCATTCTCTCAGTAGGGTATTCAATGTAGCGGTCGTTACGCGAGTTGCGTTTTGCTCAACAACAAAGTCGACGAGATCTAAAATTTTATTGACTCGCTGCCCAGTCAAGGCGGAAATAAACATTGTTGGCGCATACTGCATAAACCCTAATTCTATGCGAATCGTCTTTTCAAAGACGTTAATCGTCTTCTCATCCTTTTCGACGAGATCCCATTTGTTAACCACTAAGATGATCGCTTTTCCTGCCTCATGCGCATAGCCTGCAATCTTTTTGTCTTGTTCCGTGACTCCATCCATGGCATCGATAAGCATGAGGATCACATCTGAGCGATCGACCGCACGGAGAGAACGAACAACACTATATTGCTCCGTCAGTTCATCAATACGCCCTTTGCGGCGCATTCCTGCGGTATCTATGAGAATATAATGCCGCCCTTCGTGTTCGAAGGGAGTATCAATCGCATCACGGGTAGTTCCTGGTATATTACTGACGATGACTCTTTCTTTGCCCAACATCGTGTTAACCAAGGACGATTTACCGACATTGGGCCGGCCAATCACGGAAATACGTATCACATCCGGATCATACTCTTCTTCGTCATTCTCTGGGAAATTCGAAATCACCATGTCGAGCAAATCACCCGTATTCATACCATGCACTGCAGAAATAGGAATTGCTTCTCCTAATCCTAGACTTAGGAAGTCATACAGCTGACCCTCAACTTGCGCGAAATTTTCTACTTTATTTGCAGTAAGTAAGACCGGCTTTCCCGATCGTCGCAACGTACGCGCAATCATCTCATCATCCGCCGTAGGGGGCAGTTGAGCATCCACGACAAAAACAACGACATCCGCTTCTTCCATGGCGATTTCTGCCTGCCGGCGCATTTGGGAAGCAATCGGAGTACTTTCATCTTTAAATTCGATTCCCCCAGTATCGATCAAGGCAAACTTCCGTCCCAGCCATTCTGCATCTCGATAAAGACGGTCTCTCGTCACCCCGGGCATATTTTCCACAATGGCTACAAGCCCGCCAGTAATTCGATTAAACAACGTAGATTTTCCGACATTAGGTCGTCCAACAATAGCTACAACAGGTTTACTCAAGCCGTTTCCACCTCCAAAGAATATCCAAGCACATGCTCTAAAAATGCGAGGCCACTATTTTCCACAATACGTGCCTTGCCATGAACCTTTTCCTCTAACCACTTCACGCTCTGATCATCTAAAAAGACGTCTTCATCCGCCTTAAGCATTACCCTAGGAATCAGAAACTCTTCACCTAAGAGATCGCCTACTTGCAGAGCGATATCCTGAGCCGTCAGCAAGCCTGCGACGGTGACCAATGACCCAAAGAAATCATTACGTATCGAATGTACCGTGAGATGCAAACCACTTACTCGTTCCATTAACCGGTCACTCCACGATTCAAAAAATTTCTGCGCTGATGTTCCAGTCATGAGATGCACATGCCGTTCTGGCACAGCCTTAGGTAGGTATTCCCAACCAAGCTCCATCTCTGTAATAAATTTGCGTGCCATACCTACCCCGTTTTCTAATTGCGGAAAATCGTCATAGACTGAGTCTTCGGGGAACTCACGTCCTGCCATAACGTAGAATTCATCCGCAAAGTAAACGAGATGTTGTTCTGTGCGTTCTAAGAAGTCTTTCTGCCATTGCTCACCTTGATCCACGATCTGACGTGCTTCCTGAGTCGTAAACCCACGCAGTGGTGTAAGATGTTCGCGGTAACGAGTTAAGCCGACAGGAACAACCGCGATCGACAGTACCGCAGGATATAATTCGCCTAACCGTCTTACAGTTTCTGTCAACACGTCCCCGTCGTTATGATCCGGGATCAAAACAATCTGAGCGTGAATGCCTATTCCAGCCTCAGCTAAGCGTCCTATCTGCTCGGGCAGCTTTCCCGCATTCGGGTTGTTCATAAGACGAGCACGGACTTCAGAGTTCCAGGCATGGACAGAAATATACAATGGGCTCAGATGTAGAGAAATAATCCGTGTTAATTCTTCCTCGCTCAAATTAGACAGGGTGATAAAACTCCCCTGGGTGAGCGATAAACGGTAATCATCATCTTTATCATAAAGCGTTGACCGCATCCCTTTAGGCATTTGCGCCACAAAACAAAACGTACAATTATTACGACATAACTTGAGACCCTCAGCACTGATGGTCTCAACCTCTAACCCTAAAAATTCCCCTGAAGCCTTTTCTATCTCAATCTCCCATTGTTCACCATTTATCTTTTCGATTAATAGCGTGAAATCCTCTTCCGATATGCCAAACTGAAAGTCAATAATATCGTTAAGTTCTTCATCGTTCACTGCCAGAACGCGATCCCCAACTTCAATCTCCATTTCTTCGGCAATACTCCCTGTGTGGACTGTTGCCACCACAAGACCTTTAGGCAAAACGTTTCATCCTCCTGACATTCCAGATCAGGGCATACTGTCCCATTCTCAATCGCTTACAAGTATACTACAAATCAACCCTACCTGCTACTGAAGTTCACGTTCACACTCTTCTGAGGGTTCATAAACGTTCAATCCAGGCACACATAAACGCTCGACGACTGGTGCTCTTTCTCTTTCGGAATTATATCGCCACGCTAAATGTAGACCCGCCCCCATTGCTAAAAACCCCACGCCAAAATTCCAAACAAACGGATCTGGCAAGTCGACATAGCGTACAATTCCCTCATAGGTGAACCGTACGAGGGCTTGGTTGACAATTATACTGCCAACAAAAGCGGCCGCTGTTCCCCAATAGGACTTAGTCGTCAGCCAACTGATTACGATCAGGACAATAGTAAAAAGCCACGGTTCATACGGGAAAACCCCAGGTTCATTCACTATAAACAGTGTTTCAATGCTTAATGTAAAACTGGTAAGAAGCAGCGGTATAACCCGTCGTTCTGCACGCCGCCATGCCCATATCCAAAAAACGAACATCACCGACAAACGGGCGAAGTGCCAGTGCCAAGGCGTAGCTGTCGGAATGGACCCCTCTAAATATTTTCCGATAATCCAAACTGCCGTCAACCGAAGAAAAAGGCGCTGGGAGGCACGTTTTTCAGTCCAAGTTACGAGCGCTAAGAAGAAGATAATCCATTCACCATAGGGGAAAAACATCGCAATCGCCTCCTGCAAGGAATCCTTTCCCCTATTATTATCCCCAGTTATTAGGCGTTTACACCATGAGCCTAATTGCAGGCTGTTCTCGAGAGATTATCGGTTTTTTCTTACGATAACGGGATATATTCAGGATCAGCCCGAATTCGATCAAGGTGATCACTAGCGAGCTCCCACCATAGGAGATCAACGGTAGGGTAATTCCTGTTACTGGCAATAATCCGGTTACAACTCCCAAATTAATCGTTGTCTGGATTGCCAACGAGGACGTCAAGCCAAAACCTAATAGCCGTCCAAAGCGATCCGGACATTCACGAACGACGTGATAGGCTCGGGCATACAGTGCGATTAAGAGGAGTAATAAAAACATTGTGCCGATTAAGCCTAACTCTTCTCCTAAGATAGCGAAGATCATATCTGTATGGTTTTCCGGGAGAAACCCATATTTCTGCATACTTCGACCCAAGCCCACTCCAAATAGTCCCCCCGAGCCAAAGGCTATCTCAGCGTTTGTAATCTGGTATCCTAAATTTGCGGCATATTTCCAAGGATCTAGCCATGCCAAAATACGATCCCATTGATAGTGCATCACTTGATCCTTTGTGCGATAGATCATATAAAAGAGCGGTAGTCCAACAATTGGACCCGCCGATACAAACCAAAACGTCGGGATTTCCGTCTGCAACAGCATCACTGCACTGGTCAGTCCTAATACCATTGCGGTCCCTAAATCTGGTTGTTTATAAACCAATCCCAAAACAATAAACGACACGGGTATTAATATACCCAGCGGGATACGCCAATCTTTACCTCTTTTGATTGGATACCGATCCATAATATGCGCATAAAAGAGTACCAAAGAAAGCTTGGTGATTTCAGAAGGTTGAATGTTAACTCCTGCGATTGTGACCCAACGAGCGGAACCCTTCGCTGCAACCCCAGCATCCGTAAAAAGAACAGCAATTAATAACGCCAAACTAATCAGGAATCCTATACCTGCGAATCGACGCCAAGCCACATAAGGGACTTTAAAAGCCACAAACGCGAAAATCGCGCCAATCAGCGTCCATTTCATTTGTTGAAAAACATAGAAATACGTGTTTTGGGTAGCATTAAACCCACTAACTGCCCCAGCATCCAACACCATAATCAAGCCAAAGGCTAGAATCGCTAGAGTTAAAAATAGCAACGTAAAGTCGATCGGTTGCGCCGGTTTTCGTTTAGCCAAATAGATCTCCCCCTTGCTAAGCCCTATAGGAAAATGACTTCCTGCACCCTAGAGCAAGAAGTCATTTTGAACGTCATTAAAATACACATTACTCGTCTGGGTTTTCCTCGCTAACATCCTTACCGAGCATATCACCGATGGTAACCGGCTTTGATTCCGATTGTGAAGCCATAGCTTCAGCGTCACTTGCCTGGCAGGCATCTGTCATCGCTTCGCGAATACTTAGACTGATTCGCTTCTCCGCTGGCTTACACTCGAGGATCTTAACCCTCACCACATCTCCGACTTTAAGAACCTCTTCTACTTTATTCACTCGATGATCTGCCAATTGGGAAATATGAACAAGGCCATCCACTCCCTCTGTGAGTTCCACAAAGGCGCCAAACGGAGCAAGTCGCACCACTTTGCCGTTCACTAAAGTACCAACTGGGAATTTTGCAGCCACCTGGGTCCATGGACTTTCCTTGAGTTGTTTTAACCCTAGCGATATTTTTCCGGTTGGTTGATCAAGTTTTAAGATTTGAACCTCTACTTCGTCCCCGATCGCCAGCATTTCCGAGGGATGCTTAATCCGGGTGTAGGCTATGTCCGAAATATGAAGCAATCCATCAACCCCGCCAAGGTCGATAAAGGCACCAAAATCGACCAGTCTACGGACGACACCTGTCACCACGTCGCCTTCTTTGATAGTTTCAAGGAGCTGACCGCGCAAAACTGCCCGCTCTTCTTCCAAAATAACTTTCTGTGAGAAAACCGCTTTCCGATTATCGGGATCAAATTCAATCATCCGTAAGCGAAGGGTTTGACCTAAGAATTGATTCAGGTCTTCGACATAACTAAGTTGAATTTGCGAGGCTGGTACAAAACCGCGCATACCCACATCAACCACCAAACCGCCCTTGACGATTTCAATAACTTTCGCCTGAATCTCTTCTTTACTCTCTGCTAGTTCTGCTAAGCGCGCCTCTGTTTCTGCCTCATCATCCGCTTTCCGCTTGGAAAAGCCCTTAGGCCTCTCCTTATTTTCCCTACGGATAACGACTGGGGCAATTTTTTCCCAGTCCGCCATATCTATGTCGTCCTCGTTCTTGTTATCTTCATTCATTTCTGTCATCTGTTTATATACCTCCTCAATTATCCAATCTGGCGTAGAAGCTCCGGCGGTCAAGCCTGCACTCTTAGCTTCTCTAAACCAGGCGTCTTCTAATTCATCAGCCGTTTCAATCAGATAAGTATTTGCGCGTTCTGCGCAGATACTCGCCAATTTCTGAGTATTTGCACTATTGCGTCCACCCACGACCACCATGACGTTCACCGTTTCGGCTAACTCACGGGCCACCTTCTGTCTCTCTGCCGTTGCGTTACAGATTGTGTTGTGAACGGTTAGTTCTTTAGTATGGAGCTTCAACTCCTCGACAATCCCTGCAAAACTTTCTGCCAATTGGGTTGTCTGCGCCAAAACGGCCAAGCGCGGGTAAAACGGAAGCTCTTTGGCTTCGTCAAGCGTTTGAATAGGAATGGCGAGTTCACCTGCCCAGCCCAAAATCCCCTGAACTTCCGGATGGAGTTTGTCCCCTATGACAATCACTTGTTGCCCCATCTGTGCAGACTCGGCCGCGAGTCGTTGAGCTTTCTGAACGAAAGGACAGGTGGCATCTACCACGTGGATGCCTTTATTTTCAGCCTCCTCATAGACACCAGGTGCTACTCCATGGGACCGGATAATCAAGGCTTGTTCGCATTTTACCTCTTTCAAAGCATGAACAACCTGAATACCACGTTCTGCCATGCGTTCAACTACCTGTTGATTGTGAATGAGAGGCCCAAGGGATACTGCTGGTGCAATTTCAACAGTTCGTTCTGCCATTTCCAGGGCACGCTTCACTCCAAAACAAAACCCGGCTTTTGCTGCCCGTTTAACTTCCAAAACAAGGCCCTCCCTAAAAATCGTAAAGAGTTAATTCTCTACGGCACTGCGAAATTCCTGCTATCTAAAGAATTTATCTTGCTTCGGGCAACTCGAGCATCGCCTGCATAATGCGATCGGCAATCCATTGCCGACGGTTTATGACTCCTGCTGGCGCCTGCAGCATTTGGGCAGTCAAGGGCGTTCCAACCACAACGCCAATGTTTCCCCACCCTTTTCTTAACAAGTTACGCGTTCCGTGTACCTTTATCGGGATGACGGAGGCCTTACTTTTTTCCATTAAGAGAACCATCCCTGGTAAACCTTTTTTAAGTTTTCCGGTCTCAGATCGTGACCCTTCAGGAAAGATCCCTAGTACGCGCCCCTCTTTTAAGATCGCCAAAGACTGTCGGATGGCATTCATATCCCCTTGTCCCCTCTGAATTGGAAAGGCCCCGAGCATAGAGAAAATCCGCCCTATGACCGGTTTAGAAAATAATTCTCCCTTAGCCATAAATGAAACCTGGCGGGGAAGGCTACTCGCCGCCACAATGGGATCCCAAAAGCTAACATGGTTGATCGCTAAAATAACTGGACCTTCTGGTGGTATATTTTCCACGCCTCGTACCTTCCAGCCCATCAAACGGAACTGCAGACGAAAGAGTCCTTTCATAATATCATAAAACGACATCTTTCACCCCCTGCGTCAATGCTACAATTTTCGAGACGATTTCCGTCACACTTAAGCCCGTTGTATCCAGAATAACAGCATCCTGGGCAGGCTCTAACGGAGAAACCTCTCGTTCTGTATCTTGGCGGTCACGTCTTTGAATATCTTGGGCAACTTCATCAATGGGTATAATTCTTCCTGAATTCTCAAGTTCTATCCACCGGCGTCTTGCCCGCTCCTCAATAGACGCTGTTAAGAAGATTTTGACATCTGCTTCTGGCAGAACATGCGTGCCAATATCACGGCCATCCATGACGATTCCTCCTCGGTCGGCCTCCAGGCGTTGACGTTCAACAAGGCATTTCCTCACCGCTGGGTACGCCGCAACAATAGAAACAGCACGTGATATTTCGGGGCCACGTATAGCCTGGGTGATATTCTCTCCATCACACCAGACTGTCCTTTCGTCTGAATGATCGAGAACAATCTCTGCCGATTTAGCAATTTGACCGACACTTGATTCGTCCTCGATCAAAACTCCGTTTTGTAGTGCTTTATAGGCGATTGCTCGGTACATCGCACCAGTATCCACATAGAAGAGATTCAATTGTTTGGCTACGATCCTGGCGACCGTACTTTTGCCAGCGCCAGCAGGTCCATCGATGGCAATTTGCAAGGCTTGTCGTTGTCTATGCTTCACTCTGTAAATGCTCCTTTTATACAGTCTTTGACTTGGTATGTCGTTCCATAGGCCTGCCTAAATCGATAAACCTGCCGCGAGTAAGGTAGCAATAATATTGTTCAACGCATGTAACGCAATAGAAGGATAAAGGGATTTAAATTTGTCGTAAAGGTAAACTAGCGCTATTCCTAAGATAAAGCGCGGGAAAAATCCGTACAACTGGAGATGAAGACCGGAAAATATCGCAGCACTAACTACGGCTGCAGTCCATTTTCCAAAATACGTTTGTAAACTTCCAAATATGACTCCCCGAAATAACGTTTCTTCGATTAAGGGAGCTAAGACACCAGCTAAGAGTAAATTTAGGATCAGAGTATACCACGTGGTCTGCCCTAATAACTTGGTGTAAACATCCGTGGTCGGAGGGGTTAACCCATGCTGGTAAAGGACAAAGGCATAACTAATATTGATAACCCACGTTAACGCATACACCCCTGAGACTGTTTTGAGTATTTTGTTGAGCGGCACAGCCTGCCACCCAAAATCTGACCATTCCCAATGTCGGATTTTTTTCAGCGTCCAAATCAAGAGTATAAAGGACAACTGAGTAATAAACGCATTCAAATACATTAAAGCACGCTCATGGGGCCACCACTGCATTAACCTGACTGTGCCAAGAGCCAATATAAGATAAATGCCTATGATCCCGCCCAAAATTATGGCCAGATCTTCCCAACTTAAGTGTCGTTTTAGAAGAGGGCTCTCCGACTGAGCTAAATTTGATTGGAGGTCTTCGTCCATACTCACGCTCCTTCGTTTGCTGGCTTTTATTCCAGGCACAGCTTGTCTATTTTCTCAGACTAAACTAAAGAGTAATTCTTTTAAGTCCCGGACACTTGGGACAATATAGTCAGGGGCTGCCCTGCGTAATTCTTCAGCCGATCCATATCCATAGCCAACCGAAATTATATCAATATGGTTTGCCCTTGCACCGTCGACATCATAACGGCGATCACCAATCATCACAGTCTTCGCCCGTAAATCCTCTGGCACTGTTTTTAGGACTTCAGCAATTAAAGCATCCTTCTCTACGAAATTTCCATTCAACTCACTACCCATAATAACATTAAAATATGGGTCAAGTAAAAAATTCTGGAGAATCTTTTCTGCAAAGACCCGGGGTTTTGATGTCGCCAACAGTTGCGTACACCCTTTTTGTTGTAATTCGCTCAGTAACTCTGGAATTCCTGGGTAAACAATGTTCTCGTACAGACCGAATTCTCGATAGCGCTCCCGATAAAGGGTGATGGCTCGGCCTAGTAGCGCCTCATCTGTCGTTTGAAGCAATGTTTTAAAGCTCTCTTTTAACGGCGGCCCTATAATCCAATCTAAATCATCATCCTCATGAAAGGGATAATCCAATTGAGTTAGAGCGTATTGAACTGACAGCGTAATCCCTTCCTTAGGATCCGTCAAGGTTCCGTCTAAATCCCAGAGTAATATATCATAGCGCACAACAAGCCCTCCAACTATTTCCTTAAATTTCTCGCATAATTCCACCCGAAACGGTCATTCTAAAACGAAAGAAAGGAGGATTACTAATATGTTTTATAGTCATAAAAAGCACTATCATACCCATGGATTAGTCTTTGTCCTTAGCCTCATCGCGGCTTTCTTCCTAGGTCGGAAATCCGAAGAGTACGGCTATACCATTATATCACACGGGTGTGGATGCTCTTATTCTGATGAGGGCGATGAAATGGCTTCGATGAACGAACCCGCACCGAGTAATCACTATCCACTTTAACGTTTTACTTATAACTATACTCGACGAATGGCAACTATACGAAACGTAATCTAACCTCCGAGGTTCCCTCGGAGGTTAGATTTATCTTACCCGCAACCGTTGTTCAATTGGCTCCGTACTAAAATATTTCATTTGTGATACTGGTACATAACATAAACCGCTATCCAGGGAGAGTGGCGGTTGCCTTCGTAGCAGTCGGGGCCAGTTCTCCAAAGCTTCTGTACCTAACAGCTCAAACAGTTCCACAACCTTTTTGGCACTCAACTCGCAGAGCTCCGCCAGCGTCATTTTATTGGGTTCACCCGTCACAGGATGTGACCAATCTAAATTTGCATCAAAAAATGATAAGTCCAAGGGTTGTGGGTAGAACAACGCCTCCAGTTGTTCGATCGAGGGATGCCCAAAACGACGGTAAAGGGCTAATACACGCCAAGGAGTTGACCAACTAAAAGCCGTTTGTAGAAAGCGGTGATTCCGCCAGGCCTTGCTAAAATGCCCTATGATGTTTTCATCCCCTAGATGCGCATAATACCCAACAAGCAGCTGAAGTGCTCGAGGCCCGTCTCCTCCAGCTTCACGCCATAGGTGAATTAAGTCTGAGGGATATTCGATCGGATCAACCGTCTCTAACCAAAGATCGATACCGGTCTCCAGCAAACGATGACGAAACACGGCCTTGCTTCGCTCATCCGGATCCTTAGCGAAATAATTTCCGCTCATGTAGTAAACCATAGGATGAAAAGCACTATCCGCAACGAAGTGTGTCAACATTCCTAGCAAAAATGCTAGGAGGGCTTGGTTATCGTCTTGCTTAAGTGCCGTATCCATCATTTCACTCAGTGGGACGAGGGTATTCTCTCCATCCATTCCATGAAGCTGATTTGCCACACGCTCTATCCTCGCTTCAGACGGCTTGGACAAATCATAATAAGCAATATCATGGGCGACTGCACCAATATAATACAGAGCAGGATTGCTGGTAATGATTTCCCCCACCTTAACTGGCAGTCCTCTTTGCAAGGCTTCGCGCGCGATATGCCAGTGTGTTAGCTCCTTTGGCACAAAACCCCTCCTCTCCAACGTGAAACTAGTTCTCCATATAGACTGTGTCCTAATAAACTTGCGATTCATATTATTATATCACTCTGATAAAAGCACTAATAGCCTTCTATCTTAACGAGGCTGGGAGCAATTTAATGCTTCCAGCCTCGTTCTACTCCTGTTTCTCCTGTTTCTCCTAGCGAAGTTTCCAAGCAAGATCATTCCAACGCAATTCATTGCGGAACGCTAATAGATTCGTGTCCTTGTTAATTAATAGACATTCAATGCCCGCCATTTCCGACCAATCTAATAATTGCTCAGCCGTGACGTTGAGTGAAAAACAAGTGTGGTGCGCTCCACCAGCGCGGATCCAGGCTTCAGCGGCCTCTTGAAGATTAGGCTGAGGTTTCCAGAGGACTCTGGCAACTGGAAGCTTTGGCAGTGGATACGGCGATATCACGGCATCTACTTCATTAACAATGAGACGAAACCGCCCACCCATATCTATAAGCGAAGCACACACTGCGGGGCCAGCGCTCCCTTCAAAGACCAAACGTGCGGGATCCGCTTTGCCACCAATGGAAAGCGGATGAACTTCAATCCGGGGACGATCAGCCGCTATCGTCGGGCAAATTTCAAGCATGTGCGCCCCGAGGATCATTTCATAACCTTCTTCGAGATGATAGGTGTAATCTTCCATAAGAGACGTCCCTTTTCCCTGAGCCATGATCTTCATGAGTCGAACCAAGGCTGCTGTTTTCCAGTCGCCTTCAGCCCCAAAGCCATACCCTGCTGCCATGAGACGTTGCGCCGCCAAACCAGGGAGCTGTTTCATGCCATGCAAATCTTCAAAGGTCGTGGTAAAGGCTCCGAAACTACCTTCTCGCAAAAAGGCACCCATGCCCAGTTCAATCCGAGCCTGTTCTCGTACCGCTTCACGAAGCGTCCCTTCTGCCCGAATTTCTGGAGCGGTCATATACAAAGCTTCATATTCTTCCATCAATTGGTTGACTTCAGTGTCAGAAATACCGTCAACATATCTTACTAAATCGCCTACTCCGTACCCACTTATTGACCAGCCAAATTTAATCTGTGCTTCTACCTTGTCCCCTTCTGTCACAGCCACTTGGCGCATATTATCGCCAAAACGCGCCACCTTGAGATGGTGTCCCTCCGTATAAGCAACTGCCGTGTTCATCCAAGCGCCTATTTTTTTGCATACTGCAGGGTCCTGCCAGTAGCCAACAACCACTTTCCGCGGAATTCGCATGCGGGCGCCGATAAAGCCAAATTCACGGTCACCATGAGCGGACTGGTTTAAATTCATGAAATCCATATCGATGCTGTCCCAGGGAAGATCACGATTAAATTGAGTATGCAGATGCATGAGCGGTTTGTTCAACTCTGAAAGACCGGCGATCCACATTTTTGCGGGTGAAAATGTGTGCATCCAGGTAATGAGTCCAGCACAGGAATCATCGACATTTGCCTCCAGGCACAACGCGCGAATGCCCTCCGGTGTTTTCAACACTGACTTAAATTTGATTTGATAAGGGATGGCTGAATCGTAATTTAAGCCCTCCATCATCAACCTAGAATGCTCCTCCACCTTTTGAAGTACTTCAGGTCCATACAGGTCCTGGCTTCCAGTCACAAACCAAAATTCCGGTTTTTTTATATCGAACATCGTTCAGCTCTCCCCTTCGTCTGCAGTTTAGTTAAACCTTTTTCAGGTATTCTCACTTATTATAGGATTGTGTTCCTTTAGTCATAGTAAATAGCGGTTATATAACGAGCAACTTCTTCAAGCATTCCCATATCTTCAAGCAGCTGCAAAACCCCATATCGCTTGCGTACATCTTTAGCTGCAATAAAGCTTTGCTTAAAGGCCGCTCGATCTATTCCCAATTGCTTAGGGGTAGAAATAGCGCCTGCCTTTCTCAGAGTATCCCTGATTGAATCAGGTTCTGGTACATATAACTCACATATTTTCAGTATTTCGTCCCAATGAGCCCTTATATTTTCCATAGTTGTCTTTCGCTGACTACCCTCAAAGCTAATCGACTCTTGTTTAGACTGAATAATCGTTGGAGCACTTCTCCCGTAAACCTTCGTTAGAGTTTCCATCCATTGTTCTTTCCCAAACTGTAGGTATTTCCCAGATTCAAACACCTTTTCAATGTCAATTCTGCTTAAATATTGATAAGCTTCTGCAATGATTCCTACCCCAACTCCAACATTATTGCCATGAAGCCATTCTGTTGTTTTACCACTATTCATCCCCATCATTTCCCAACAGTGGGATAGATGATGTTCTTCGCCTGACGCAGGCCTCGACACTCCCACCATACCTATTGCTAAACCCGAAATAATTAAGGCTTCCGTTAAGCGTTCTATTGTCGCGCTTTCTCTAAAAGGCAGTCTTTCAGCCGCGCTCTCACATTTTCCAACGGCAGTGCGCACCAGTCTTTCAACCGACTCGCAAAAATACTCTTGCTTTAAAACCTTGGCAAGGTGCCAATCTGCAAGAGCGGTATATTTTCCTAAAATATCTCCGAGTCCCGCCTGGATCATAGGCATTGGAGCAGCTTTCATGATTTCTAGATCAGCCACGATCGCTATGGGATAAACTGCCTCAAAGGTTGTTTTAACTCCATCGACAATAAGCGGTGATACCACTGAAGCATAACCGTCCATCGAAGGTGCCGTGCCGACGATTACATATGGTATGTGAAGTTTGTAACTTAAAAACCGAGCCATGTCATTAATGGTTCCTGACCCGATGCCAAGTATAAGGGAGGTATCCGCAGGAATTTCTACGAGTAGTCTTCCGATCGCCATTTCATTGGGAACTAAATGTTCTTCCGGAAATATATATTTACTAATTCGAAAATTCTCTTGTAACAAGTGCTCGACCTTCTGCCCGGCAACTTTATAGGTGTTCTGATCTTCGATCATAAAAAGTCTCTTGTTCTCAAAGGCCTTCAGTAGTATTGGTAGTTCATTTAAGACACCGACACCGATCTTGATCGTTTGGATGTCGACCTTATGAACGATACCACAAGAACACGTATAATTTAGTCCAGCCATAGCTTCTATGCTTCGACTTAACAAGTTTTCCACGCTCTCTGCTCATCTCCATTATTACCACTTGCTCAAAAATCATCGAGAAGATAGACTTTATTGCCCATAATAGGCATTCACACCATGCTTTCTGAGAAAATGTTTATCCAGCAAGGTCTGATCGATTGAATTAATTCCAGGCGTAAGAGAGCAGGTCGTGAAGGCCATCATGGCGACTTCTTCAAGGACGACAGAATTATGTACAGCCTCTTGAGCATCCTTACCCCAGGTAAAAGGCCCATGATTATTCACAAGCACTCCTGGCATATAACTTGGATTCCTACCGGTGAACGTCTCTACGATGACGTCACCAGTTTTCAGTTCATACTCTGCCTCTATTTCTTCAGGGGTCATCTTGCGAGTGCAAGGTATTTCTCCATAAAAATAGTCAGCATGCGTGGTGCCTAGGGCGGGGATTCCTTTGCCGGCTTGCGCCCAGCTCGTGGCCCATCTCGAATGAGTATGAGCTACTCCACCCACTTGATTAAAGTTTCTATAAACAACAAGATGAGTCAGGGTATCCGAGGAAGGCTTTAACTTACCTTCTACTTGATTTCCCTCGAGATCGACAACAACCAGATCTTCAACTGTCAGTTCTTCATAGGGAACACCACTTGGCTTAATGACGATAAGATTACTCCTGCGATCAATGCCACTGACATTTCCCCAGGTATAGGTTACGAGACCCTTTTTAGGAAGTTCTAGGTTTGCTTCCAGGACGGATCTTTTTAATTCTTCTAGCATAGTATTAGCTCCTTAAAGGTGAGTGCCCATTATTTCACAGCAGCCTTTATTTTTTTCAGCCTTTTCATGACATCATTGGTGCCTCGCCCGAAGTAATCATGCAGGAGGTTATATTCTGCATAAAGCAATTCATAGATTTCTACATTTTTCGGATTCGGTTTATAATAGTCTGCTTTCACCTTACCCATGTGCTTTGCTGCCTCGACAATCGTGTCATAACCGCCCTTTTCTTTCCCTGCAACAACGGCCCCAAACATTGCTGAACCAAGAGCAGGCGTTTGAGCTGAGGCCGAGATTCGAATTTCTCGGTTGGTTACATCAGCATAGATCTGCATCATCAACTTATTTTTTTCAGCAATCCCACCTGCTGCATATAATTCATGAATAGGGACCCCATTTTCCTCGAAGGTATCAATTATTTTCCTAGTTCCATAGGCGGTTGCTTCTATTAAGGCCCTATATATTTCCTCAGGTTTTGTTAAAAGAGTGCACCCTAAAATCATTCCGGTGAGGTCGACATCCACCAAAACTGATCTATTTCCATTCCACCAATCTAAGGCAATCAGTCCACTTTCTCCGACTTGGAGTTTTTCAGCCTTTTCTGTCAAGAGCGCATGAATATCTAAGCCTCGCGCTTCAGATTCCTTTGTTAATCTAGCAGGTACACAATTTTCTACAAACCATTCGAAATGGTCTCCAACGCAGGATTGACCAGCTTCATAACCGAGTAGGCCTGGTATAATTCCGTCTTCGACGACACCGCACATACCCGGAACAATCTTTTCTTCTGTCCCCAGCATGACATGGCAAGTTGATGTTCCCATAATCATCAACATTTTGCCAGCCTCCGTCATACCCAAGGCAGGAACTGATACGTGGGCATCCACATTGCCAACAGCTACAGCAGTTCCTATCTTTAATCCCGTTAGTTCTGCCGCTTTAGGAGTAATTTCTCCTGCTTTTGAGCCGATAGAGTATATGTCTGTGCTAAGTTTCTCCTCAACTAAATTCTCAAGTTTGGGATGAAGCGCTTTAAGGAAATCCTTGGAAGGATAGCCAGCTTGTTTGTGCCATGTTGCTTTGTACCCTGCTGTACAACTATTTCTTTTTTCTTCTCCTGTAAGCTGAAATACGACCCAATCTGTGGCTTCCATAAACCGCTCTGTCAACTCATAAATATCTGGTGCCTCATTCGCTATTTGTACTATTTTGGGTATCATCCATTCCGAAGAAATTTTACCCCCGTAATTTTTAAGGAATTTCTCGCCTCGTTCCTCAGCGAGTTTATTTAACATATTCGCTTCCGCTTGGGCAGCATGATGTTTCCAAAGCTTAACGTATGCATGAGGGTTTGATTTTAAGCCTTCATTGAAGCATAGTGGCGTGCCATCCTTGTAGGTAGGCAACATGGTGCAAGCCGTAAAGTCAATTCCGACACCAATGACATCTTCTGCCTTGACACCTGATTTCTTTAATACTGCAGGAATAGTTTCCCCTAAGACCTCTAAATAATCTTGAGGATGTTGAAGCGCCCAATCAGGTTCCAGCTTAGTCACACCATCCGGCAAATACTCGTCCATTACACCATGGGCATAAACCTTTACTGCAGTGGCGACCTCGTTGCCAGTTGCCACTTCAACTAGTACGGCTCTTCCCGATTGAGTTCCGTAATCCACTCCAATAGCATATTTATGATTCATAGTCTAAAACATCCCCTAATACTTTTTTAACGTAGTTTAAACCAAGTGCCAGAAGAAGTCTCCCACCTCGATAAGTGGAAGCTGAATTCGGCAGAGCATCGAGCGAAGTGAGCTCGCTCATATTAATTTAAGTTTAAGAAACATCACTTTTACCGGATAATAGGCTATTAGTAAGGTTGCTAACGCAACTAGGGGAGCAATTCCCGGTATCATATAAATTACGCCAAATAGTATGCAGAAAATCCCATCAAACCAGGTTAGTTTCCTTTCACTGGCGGTAGGATATTTCTTCCTTGCACTATCATACGACATTTGTTTACCAGGATATTTACGAAACGCTATTGCATACATTCCAATGGCCATAACCATTAATCCAAAGGCAATATTTGTGGGCGACATAGACTACTCCCCTTTGTCGATGCACATCGCTTAGGCAGATTTTGATTTTGAATAAACATCAAAGGCTACAGCAATTAATAATACTAACCCTTTGATCGTCTGTTGCCAGTCAATCCCAACGCCGATCAGTGACATCCCATTGTTCATGACACCCATAACAAGCCCGCCAATGATGGCGCCCATGATCGTCCCTATTCCTCCCGCAGTAGATGCTCCTCCTATGAAGCAGGCAGCAATAGCATCCAGCTCAAAGTTCGAACCTGCATTGGGTGTGGCAGAATTCAATCTAGCGGCAAAAACTAGTCCTGAAAGAGCGGCAAGTATTCCCATATTTACAAAGACCATGAAGATTACTTGTTGTGTTTTTACTCCAGAAAGCCTTGCAGCCTTTTCATTGCCACCAAGGGCATAGATATGTCTTCCTAACGTAGTCTTTGTCGTAATGAACGTATAGAAGGCGATCAACACAAGCAATAACACTAAAACATTGGGTATTCCTTTGTAAATGGCAAGTACATAGAAAAATAGATTTAAGACAATGACAATTAATAGAATTTTTACGACCAATAGGCCTTTCGGAAGTACCTCAAAATCGTATTTAATTTGCGTCCTTCTCTTTCTTATTTCATAGAGCACATACAAGGCCGTCAAGATAAGCCCAATAACGACCGTGGTGATATGTAGACCCTGGCCGTTAAAGAAATCCGGAATAAAACCTGTACTCATTTTCTGGAACGAGCTAGGAAATGGGGCAATTGAAGTACCCTTCAGGGAAACATAAGTCAGGCCTCGAAAGATCAACATTCCCGCGAGAGTCGTGATAAATGCTGGTATTCTTACATAAGCGATCCAAAACCCTTGAAAGGCTCCTATGAGGGCGCCCAACAATAGGGAGATTATGATGCCTAGGGCGACTGGCATGTGATTGTTAATGATCATTATTCCCGCAAGTGCTCCTACGACGGCGGCCACTGAACCCACTGAAAGATCAATTTGAAAAGCGACAATGACAAGTAACATACCCATTGCTAATATCAAGATGTAACTATTTTGCAATATTAAATTCGTGATGTTTAAAGGTTTCAATAAAATACCATGGGAGGTAATCTGGAAGAAGATCATAATTCCTACTAACGCAATGACCATACTGTATTGTGTTATATTTTCCTTAAATAATTTATAGAGTGATCCCATACTTATACCCCCTGCCCCTGTTTCATAATCAGTTCCATTATTTTCTCTTGAGAAGCTTCTTTTGCGCTTAGCTCTCCTAATATTTTTCCGGCATTCATGACATAGATCCGATCACACATACCCAGCAGTTCTGGTAGCTCAGAAGAAATAATCAGTATACCCTTTTTTTCTTTTACTAACTGATTAATAATAGTATATATTTCATATTTTGCGCCGACATCTATCCCACGGGTTGGTTCATCCATGATTAATATTTCTGGCTCTGTGAAAATCCATTTGCTGAGTACTACTTTTTGTTGGTTTCCACCACTCAGATTACCAGTTTTCTGCAATATTCCCGAGCACTTAATATTTAACTTTTTACGCAAGTTCTCTGAATGAACAATTTCTTCATTTTGGTTCACGATACCGCTCTTGGATATTCTGTTCAGATTGGCTAAGGAAATATTTCCTTTTATATGATCTATCAAAATTAATCCGTATTCTTTTCTGTCTTCTGTCACATACGCCAGACCATTTTTAATAGCCTTATTCACATTGTTCAGATGCACTTCTTTACCATCTATATATATTTCACCATTGATTCTTTTACCATATGATTTACCGAAAATGCTCATCGCAAGCTCAGTTCTTCCTGCTCCCATCAGACCAGCGATTCCTACGACTTCCCCTTTACGAACATTTATGTTCACATTGTCACAAACTTTGCGTTCACTGCTTATCGGGTGATATGCCGTCCAATCCTTGACTTCGAAACCAATCTCACCAATGTCACTTTCTCTCGGTGGATAACGATGGACTAAATCTCGACCTACCATGCCTTTGATGATCCTGTCGACTGATATATTGTCGTTTTTTGTATCTAAGGTTTCAATGGTTGCCCCATCGCGCAAGATGGTAATTGAATCAGCAATCTTAGAAATCTCGTTTAATTTATGAGAAATGAGGATCGATGTAATTCCTTGACTTTTAAGTTCCGCAATCAGATCAACCAAATTCTGGCTATCCTCTTCATTCAAAGCTGCTGTGGGTTCGTCCAAAATCAATAATTTGACTTCTTTGGAGAGAGCTTTAGCAATCTCAACTAATTGTTGCTTACCTACGCCGATATTAGCTATCAGGGTCTTCGGTGATTCATTGAGACCTACTTTTTTCAGTAATTCTATGGTTCTCTTCGTTGTTTCGTTCCAGTCAACGATTCCATGTTTACTTCGTTCGTTTCCTAAGAATATGTTTTCGGCGATGGATAAAAAGGGTATTAAGGCCAACTCTTGATGGATGATTACAATCCCTAAGTATTCACTTTGTTTTATATTTTTAAATTCGCATAACTTGTTTTGAAACATAATTTCTCCGCTATAACTTCCATACGGATACACACCGCTCAAGACCTTCATTAACGTTGATTTACCGGCACCATTTTCCCCAACTAAAGCGTGAATCTCACCTTGTTTCACCTTTAAATTGACATTACTGAGTGCCTTAACACCTGGAAAGGTTTTAGTGATATTAATCATTTCGAGTATGATATCTGACATAGGATTTCAGCTCCTACCCTAAAAAAATAATTTAGTGATGGATGTAGCACTTTCGATATACACCATCACTAAATAGTATTTAGCAGAACTACTTTTTATTTGAGTTTATCAGCTGTAATGTAGCCACTATCAACTAACACTTTTTGATAATTTGTTTTATCGACAATCACTGGATCACAAAGGAAGGAAGGAACGATTTTAAGTCCGGTGTCATAGGTTTTGGTATCATTAACGACTGGAGTTTTACCCTTCAGAACGCTGTCTGCCATTTCAGCCGCTTTAGCCGCTAATATTCTAGTATCCTTAAAGATCGAGGATGTTTGTTCGCCAGCGATAATGGATTTAACCGAGGCAACTTCGCAATCTTGCCCAGTTATTACTGGCATTTTTTGAGTCGCGGATCCATATCCGACACCCTTCAAGGAAGATATGATACCAATACTGATACCATCATAAGGAGATAACACGGCATCGACTTTAGTTGTTGTATAGTTTCTGCTTAGTATATTATCCATTCTAGCTTGTGCTGTAGCGCCGTCCCATCTTAGGGTTCCAACTTGCGCATAGGCTGTTTGTCCACTCTTGACGACTAATTTACCTGACGTGATATAAGGCTGTAAAATGGACATAGCTCCATCAAAAAAGAATTTAGCATTGTTGTCATCTGGCGATCCAGCAAATAATTCAATGTTAAATGGGCCTTTTCCGTCCTTTAAAGCTAACGCTGTTTCAATGTAAGATGCTTGGAGGACTCCGACTTTGAAGTTATCGAACGTTGCATAGTAATCTACGTACGCACTCTTCGTGATGAGTCGGTCATAGGATATCACTGGAATCTTGGCATCATGTGCTTTTTGTAATACATCGGTCAAAGCCGTACCATCAATTGAAGCAATGACTAAGACGTTTGCGCCTTTCGTGATCATATTCTCAAGTTGAGATACTTGGTTTTGTACATTATTATCCGCATACTGTAAATCGGTGGTATAACCCAGTGCTTTCAAGGCTTTTACCATGTTGTCTCCATCGTCAATCCATCTCTGAGATACCTTCGTGGGCATTGCAATACCTGCAATTTTACCGTTGGTTGCCGACGCGGTTGGAGTTGCTGCGGCTGGAGCTGAAGGCTTTGCTGCTCCACATGCGGTCGCCAAGATCATAATAAGAAAGACCATTACTACTGACAGGACTTTTTTCATTCTTCTTCCCCCTCATATTTACCGTAGTAATATATCACTAACCCTCTGCCGTGTTATATCAGTACTTCAACGTTGGTATACAGGCAAAAGATAGTAATCAGAAAAAGCTCTCAACCCTGTCGTATCTACCCCAATTTCAGACTTAGTTAATTTAATTATCTAAGTTTATTATATTGCCGTATTTTGAATAGTCAAGAAATATTTCCTGACAACTTACTCGCTTAATAGCTTATCCTTATTCGAAAATCCCGTCGGCAAGACCTGTTGGGGTGAACATTTTCTTCAATAACAGGGTAAACGCCCCGATAGCAATCGCATTTTCTCCTAATTCAGAGATAACGATAGAAACTTCCTGAGCTGGTTTCGCGAGCGCCCGCTTTTCAACCGTCTTTCTTAAGGTACCCATGATCACATCAGCCGCTCCGAAAACTCCCCCGCTTAAGATAATGAGCGATGGATTCAGAGTATTGATCAGATTCGCAATCCCAATCCCAAGATAACGACCCGTATCTTCAAGCACGTCCATGGCGACTTGATCCTTTTGCCCGGCCGCTAGGTAAAGTAGTTTCCCATCAATAAGTTCTAAATTTCCTTTGACCATATCCTCTAGGATCGACTTCTTCCCAAAACGAATGGCTTGCTGAGCTCTCCTGGCGAGCGCAGTACCTCCGACCATGGCTTCAAGACAACCATAGTTTCCACAGCTGCATTTTGGACCATTGATATCGATGGTTGTATGCCCAACTTCACCCGCTGTAAATGAGGCTCCACGGTACAACTGATTATCTAAAATGATTCCAGCCCCTACCCCAGTTCCAACCCGAAACAAGATAAAATTGGAAATGTCCTTCCCTCGTCCAAACCAGCTTTCGCCTATAGCCTGAGCTCGTATATCATTTTCCACTTCCACTGGCAAATCAAATTTTTGCTTTAAATAAGCCTTTATAGGGACGTTACGCAAATTGAGATGAGGAGCAAAAATTGAAACGCCTCGTTCCGAGTCGACAAGTCCATGCATACCTACGCCGATCCCTAAAATAGATTCTTTTTCCAGATTCGTTTCTTTGATTACTCTCCTAACTACTTCCTCGAGGGCTTCTAAAAACTGTTCATCCGTCGGTTTCTCGACATAGTTCGTTTCTACTTGGGTGACCACATTTCCATCAAGTGTAGCCGATACAGCCTTTACTTTCTTCGGTCCAGCGTAAACCCCAACGACGTGAAAAGCGGCAGAGTTAATCCTTAGGAGAATCGGTTTTCGTCCACCCGTCGACTCACCAAGATCCGTTTCTACAACTAATTTAGTGTCTATTAACTCCCCCACGAGATTAGTAACTGTAGGCGGAGTTAGCTTTGTTAATTTTGCTATCTCGGCTCTCGAAATCAGGCCATGCTGCCTAACCACATTGAGAATTGCCGATTTATTTAGTGATTTCATCCCCTGGAAACTCCCTACTGGAATTAATTCGCTCACGCTTTCACACCCCTTTATGCTACTTATAATGCAGACATTTCGGCACATTCAAGAAACTATCCGCGGCATCTTTGACTTGTTATTTTCTTTCCTATGCCTATCGAATAAGGATATCTGGGCGGAGATATGTTTGGCCGTTTTTCTCCATCCGCATATAGGCCCATTCTCCTGTGTACGTTAGAAATTCGGGTCCATGCTCCGTAACTAACATGGTATCTTCTGATTTTATGCCTTTGAGGGATGGGTTCCAAGCAAAGGCTTGATGGTTCTGAACCATACCCTCACACCCTAGATTCGCTAAGAATTCCCGTGCAGCATACCCCGTCGGCCCCCCTTGATGAAGAGAACGCCAATCGTCTTCATACCCCATTTTCCGGTACATTTCAACGCCTTGTTGGAAAACATCCTTGATGGGGACTCCTGGCCTGGTCGCCAGATTGAACGCTAGATCGATCTCTAATAATTTTCGTTTATTCTGCTGTAATTCCTCCGATATTGGTCCAAAATGGACAAAGCGTGTTGCACTGGCGACTAAGCCCCATTTTTCCCCACATAGTACCAGCATCGCATAACTTTCCAGCTTTTTCTCAGTTGGGATGGGATGACGATACTTATAGATTCTCTCATCCGTAGCCACCAGAAGTACTTGAGGTTGTATTCCTAGACTGACTACTTTCGAGGTAAGTAGCGCTTGGATTTCGAATTCAGACATTCCTGGTTCAATCTGTCGGCACGTCAATTCCAAAGCCCGCCCAACATTCTGTGACAACCATCGGTAGCGATCAATTTCTTCATGACTTAAGACATAGGACAACTCCGCTAATTCCTTGCTTATGTCTACTCCTATTGAGAGGGGAATCGTCGCTGGACACACATCTGTCCCTATCCTTTTTCCTTTACATAATTTGCGAATCGCCTCTTGATGTCCTTCATACCACTCCGGCGTGACCCACTCGACGTCCAGGCTAGCCAGTTCCTCTTCTTGTATCCGGGCAAACTCCATCTTAGACGTTATGCAGTAAATCGTGTCCGCAAAAATCAACAGATCTGCTACCCCTAGCTCCGAGGTCGTAAAAATATAATTTGCCTGTCCGTTCGTCAGCCAGGAGAAGCTCCTGCGTTTACGGAGTAGGACTCCATCTAACTCCTTCACCCTTAAAAGATCACTAATTCTCTCGATTTTTTCTTGCACAGTCATCCTTCTCAACCCCTTCAGGGTGATGCCAATAGCTCACGGGCTCCATCCCCAATTTCGCCATGATAAAATAGTGGTGTCAAACCAGTTTTTGCTTCATATCCCTGGGTCACCTGAGTTTGGAAGTCCGCTACAGCGTCTTTATGGACAAGACTCACTGTGCACCCACCGAAGCCAGCCCCTGTCATCCTTGTGCCGATGCATCCTAAAACCTGCCGTGCCTGATCAAAAAGACTATCTAATTCCAACCCTGTCACTTCAAATAGATCCCGTAAGGATTCATGAGATTGAATCATATATTGGCCGAAGGTCTTAATGTCTCCCGCTTCTAACGCGATTGTCGAGGCTTGCACACGGGCATTTTCATTCACCACATGTTCTAAACGCTTAGATACCTCAGGAGAATGAATTTCTTTATATACAGCTCCCCATTGTTCAAGGGTGACATCCCCCAGACACGAAACCGTGGGAAAATAGTTCATGACAACGATAGCCCCCGCTTCGCATTCTTGCCGTCTTTGATTGTACTTGGATTCAGTCAAACTTCGTGGTTTGTTAGAGTTTGTGAGCACCAGTTGATAGTCACCTAAGGACAAGGGTACATGACGGTAAGCCAACGAATCACATTTCAACAGTAAGGCATGGCTTGCCTTCCCCATTCCTGAGGCAAATTGATCCATAATTCCGCAGTTTACCCCGACAAATTGGTTTTCGGCGCGCTGGGCAAGCTGAGTTAATTCCAACAGGGAAAGACCAAGCATTTCGATTTGTCTGAGAGCGACAGCTGTCACCATTTCAATGGAAGCAGAGGAAGACAGCCCTGCGGCTTTAGGAATGTTCCCATCGAAGAGTATATCGCACCCAGACAAGTGAACGCCTAGTTTAATAAATTCACGAATAACTCCTTTCGGATAATTAGCCCAACCCTCATCGTGTCGGTAGTCGATCACTACGGCGTCGAAGTCTACCCTCTCGGCGAAGCTTGTCGAGGCGAGACGAAACTTCCCGTCCTTGCGAGGATGGACAACAGCCCAAGTCCCATACGTTAACGCCGCAGGCAGCACATAACCTCCCGTAAAATCCGTGTATTCCCCTATCAAATTGACCCGACCCGGGGCAAAGAAGACTCGAATCTCAGCATTGCTATAGTTAAAGACTTGTTCGAATTTCCGTCGAAAAGTGTTCAATCTTGGCAATCATTAGACCCCCCTTCTTGCTTGAGATAATCTTGGAATGCCTTACGCAGTTGTTCTGAAGTGTCTTCAACCGCCTGGGGGTTTAAGGATGCCCAAGCACCCATTTCGGAAGATGCATAATACTTAATTTTCCCTACAGCGCGAAGAGGGGTATAAAATTCAATATGAAAATGGTAGAAATCTTCCACCCCATCCCCGTGAACTGGACGTTGATGGATCACCATCATGTAGGGAAATAGCCTATCAAACAAGGTATCCATGGCTCCAGTCATATACTTCAGCATTTCGGCCAAACTTCGTTTCTCTTCCTGAGTAAAATCATTCAAAGCAGTCTTGTGGTTTTTACTAACAATGAATAACCCATAGGGGTAATCTGTGAAGAACGGAATATAGGCAATGAAATGATGATTTTCGTAAATCACGCGCTTTTGAAAGTCTAATTCTGCTTGATTCATATCACAAATCAAGCACGACCCGTGAGAGTTATAATACGCTTGACAGTTTTCTAGTTCCGTTCGAATTTTAAGAGGAACCCAAGAATAGGCATAAATCTGTCCATGCGGATGGGGCATCGTCACTCCACACTCTTGCCCCCGATTCTCGAAAATCATAACGTACTCGTGCTTTGGATCCTGACTCAACGCCACAAACCGTTCTGTCCACAGATCAACCAACTTCTCCAGATGATCTATTGAAAGTTGCGGAAGAGTGACGGAGTGATCTGACGAGTAAAGGACGACTTCACATTTGCCATAAGCTTTCTTCGTCTGATATAGGTTAGAACCTACAGGATCAACTTCAGGTGGGTCTGGTGTTAAGGCGGGAAAATCGTTGTCATATATTAACACATCATAATGATCGGGAACTTTTCCTGAGCCGGGACAAAACGGGCACCCATCCTTTGGCATATTGGGGCGGTTCTGTCGGTGTGAAGCCACCATTGTCCAATCATCAAGTAAAGGGTTATAACGTAATTCTGTCATTGTATTCCCTCCCCACAATGCACCTAGTTGTAAAATTAAGTTAATAAAATTAATTAACTTAATTTTCTTTATCATAATACGATTGTATGCTTTTTGGCAATTCATTTTATAATTTGGATCCAATGGGAATATTTCCTATAATTTATGGAACGTATGTAACTTAAGTTATACTTTCTGATAAGTATTAAAAAAGAGAGCCCTTCGTCTCGACGGAGAACTCCCTTTTTTAACTTGACTACTCCACCGTAGGACTTTTGTGAATACGACCTACAGCAATAATTTATCCAATCCCCAGAACACGCCCATCCCGAAAATAATGCCCAGAAACAAATTCGGAACGAATCGAGCAAACAAAAAGGTGAGGACCCCTGACCATAAAAAAGGATTATGTATTAGGACAATTGCCCCTCTGAGTGTTATCAGCTCTGGAATGACCATGTCAGCCAGTAAGGCAATCGGCACAAGTTCTATAAAATCTCGGGCAAACCCTTGAACGTTTTTCCCCTTGACCAGCAAGAAAGGTAATACGCGCGCGCCATAAGTAACTAACGTCATTAATAAAATCGTCTCCAAAAGTTGGATAGACATCGAACTATTCACCGTTCTCTCTGGCGCCACCACGCCCCAATCCCGGCGGCCAACGCCACACTTAAAATAAGATAAACCTTTCCTGGAATGAGCAGTTTAAAGACGACAGCAAGTAGCGCAGCTAACAGATAAGTCATCGCGTTTTTCTTAGTTAATGACGTCGTCGTCAAAATAATAAATAAGGCCAAGAGCGCAAATTGAAAACCCGAAAATTGGACAGGTAACCATTTTCCAAGCGCACCCCCTAGGAGTGTAAAAACGACCCACGAGGAGAAAGCGCCCAGATTAATGCCAAGCATGACACGTCGTCTATTTTCCTCCCCGACAACGCCCTTCAGAACCCTCGTATTCAGCACAAACGTTTCATCAGTAAGCCCTTGAGCCAACCCTAAAGACCAAGCAATCGTTCGTTCTGGGAAAAAGGGAACAACCGATAAGCTCATGAGCAGATGGCGTATATTAAGAATCAGAGTCGTCAGGCCAATCATCCAAACGGTAGCGCCTTGATGAATCATTTCGATCGCAATAAACTGTGATGCACCCGCGTAGACAAAGAAAGACATCAGCCCGGCTTCCCAAAAGGTTAAACCGAACTGAGTTGCTAGGATCCCGAAAGTTACTGCCACCGGCGCATATCCAATCACAATCGTTAATGATTGGCGCAGCCCATACGCAAAACCTCGATTCACTTCAGTGGGTAGAGCATCATTCATCGAGCAACCTTCTTGATCACGTCCAAGAAGTCGGGAAAGGATACATCTGCGGCTGCCATGTCTTCCACGCTGACGCCGTCCTTGGATAACATCCCTGCGATGGCCCACGCCATGGCCAAGCGATGATCTCCCATGCTATTTGCCTGTCCACCGCGCAAGGAAGGCTGACCATAAATGCGCAATCCATCCGGTAGTTCCTCGACCTTCGCTCCCAAGGCATTTAATCCCTCAACCACAGTACGGATGCGGTCGGTTTCCTTGACCCTTAGTTCAGCGGCATCACGAATGACAGTTTCCCCTTCAGCTAAGCTTGCAGCCACTGCCAGAATCGGAATTTCATCGATTAGCCTCGGAATCATGTCCCCTCCGATTTCGATCCCTTTAAGCTTCGCAGGCCGGACACGAAGTGTAGCCCTAGGCTCACCACAAATTTCCGAAACATCAAGCAACTCGATATCCGCACCCATGGCTTTGAGCGCTTCTAATATCCCTATACGCGTTGGATTCACACCCACATTTGGCAGGATCAGCTCTCCACGTCCAACCAAGCTTCCTAAGACAAGGAAGAAAGCCGCCGACGAAATATCGCCCGGCACAGAAACATCTTGACCGGTTAGGCGGCCTCCTCCATTAATCCTTACCGTCGTCTTATCGCTTAAGATCTCCACTCCGAAACCCCTGAGCATACGTTCGGTATGATCCCTGGAAAGAGCCGGTTCCTCCACCCTTGTTTCTCCGCTCGCTCTTAACCCTGCTAAAATAATCGCCGATTTTACTTGCGCCGAGGCCACAGCTGTTCGAAAGGTTTGTCCTTTCAACTGACCACCGCTCATCGTCAGAGGAAATAGATTACCGCCTTGCCGCCCCATAATCTGGGCGCCCATCTGCTTAAGCGGGTCTGTGACGCGCCGCATGGGCCGAGATCGCAGGGACGCATCTCCTGTGAACGTCACAGCAAAAGAGCTACCCGCCAACGCTCCCAGCATCAGCCGAGAGGTCGTCCCAGAATTACCCGCGTCAAGGACGTCCGTCGGCTCCTGCCAGGCTTCCATTCCTTGCCCACGAACCCATACCTCCGACTCTTTCCTCTCCCATGACACTCCCAGTTGTTTTAAACACTGAAGCGTACTTAAACAATCCTGGCCCAGTAGAAAATTTGAAACGTGGGTTTCTCCATGAGCCATCCCACCTAAGAGCGCGGCCCGATGGGAAATAGATTTATCCCCAGGAACTCGGATTTCTCCTTCTACACTGGAGACCGGCTTTATAAACACACCTCGCATAGATATCTCCCCTTTGTCATCCATTTGCAATTCTGACAGACTTAATCGATACATGCCCGAACTGCATGGGCCTTACGAAAGGCTTCCGCAATAGACTCTCCGTCTCCCCGTTGCAGGTTCTCCCGCAATTCCTTCATTCTTTGTTCCAAAAGGGTAAGGCCGTCGAGAATTGCCTCTGAATTTCTCACCAAAACTTCCTTCCACATTTCTGGAGAACTGTCTGCAATGCGCGTTATGTCACGAAAACTCCGTCCAGCTAACGCAAAGGCCGATTTCCCATCATTTGACGCGTCCTCGGTTGCTAAGGTCAAAGCCACTGCAAATAAATGGGGGATATGACTGACCATCGCCACTTCTACATCATGCTCCATTGGGTCTCGAACTACGACGTTAGCGCCAAACCCTTGGACAACTTCTCCGAGCTTTTGAAGCACATTTTGAGGACAATCAGCAGCTGGAGTTAAGACGTAGGGATACCCTCGAAAAAGATTGGCATCGGCAACCATAAACCCTGACTGTTCTGAACCAGTCATAGGATGTCCACCTATGAAATGGAAGGGAGCTGATCCACCTGCTTGAGCATTCGCCTCCGCTTTCTTACAAATTTCCCCCTTGATGCTCCCTACGTCGGTCACAACTGCTCCCTTGGGAATTCTACCTACCAATTGGTCATACCCCTTTGCGAACTCTTGAAGAGGAAGAGCTAGAACAACCAAATCGACATCTAGCGACAGCGGCATTTCCGTCCAGCCTGCCTGAATCCATCCCCTAGCTATTGCTTCATCGATACTAGCCTTCTCCTGATCAACTGCAGACACTTCCCATCCCAGTTGATGCAACGCACCTGCCCATGAACCGCCGATCAGTCCTAAACCCAGGATGCAGGCCTTCGGGTCACGCAGACCTGACCACCCTGGTGACAAAGTTTCCTTTAGACCTTCAAACACGAACCCACCATCGTCAGGCGCAGATACCCCGATCGAGAACAATTGTACTGTCTGCACCCGTTCCTTTCTATGTGTAACTATCGTTAAGCGTTAGCCACTAGCAAGATTAGTTGACTTTCCCTAACTTGCGATCAAGCACTGGAACAAGCCTTTCCAAATCATCCATCATGATTTGGAATAGTTCAGGCGTTAAGGACTGTTTTCCGTCCGAAACGGCCTTTTCGGGATGCGGATGAACTTCGACAATCAAGCTATCTGCTCCTGCAGCCAAAGCCGCTTTTGCCATGGGATGAACCAACGATCGCCGTCCCGTTCCATGACTTGGGTCAACAATGACCGGTAGGTGAGACAGGGCATGCAGCGCAGGCACCATACTTAAATCAAGCGTATTCCGCGTATAAGTTTCAAAGGTTCGAATGCCCCGCTCGCAGAACATTACTTGGTAATTCCCGCCAGCCATAATATACTCGGCTGCCATCATCCATTCTTCTAAGGTTGCCGATGGTCCTCTTTTGAGAAGGACAGGTTTCCCGCACTTAGCCACTTCTTTGAGGAGGACAAAGTTCTGCATATTCCGAGCGCCAATTTGGAGAACATCCGCATACTCCGCTACCAAAGAAACATCCTGTGCATCGATCACTTCCGTGATGACCAATAGTCCAGTTTGATCACGAGCCTCTGCCAAATAGCGCAGTCCCTCTTCCTCTAATCCTTGGAAGGAATAGGGAGAGGTACGTGGTTTAAAAGCACCGCCACGCAAAAAGGTCGCGCCTGCCTTGCGCACAGCCTGTGCCGTTTCTAAGATCTGAGCTCTACTTTCAACCGCACAAGGCCCTGCCATAACATGAACCGTATCTCCTCCGATTTCTTGTCCTCCTACACGAATAATAGTATTCGCGGGGTGAAACTCACGGCTGACCAATTTATACGGTGCCAGAATAGGCACAACTTTTTCAACCCAAGGCAGAGCTTCTAAATCAAGGGCTTCAATCCGCTGGCGATCGCCAATGGCGCCCATTATTGTTTTCTCGACCCCTTGGGAAAGATGTATTTTTAGGCCCTCTTCAGTTAACCGCGCGGAAACCTCTTCTATTTGTTCTACTGTTGCACCTTTTTTCAAAATAATAATCATTGTCATCTACCTCTTTCTACCATACTACATTTCATTATGCCTCATCCTAGCCTTTTTAGCTAAGTTATATCCTTGCCTTTTTACAGGCCTGATATCAAAATTTTTCTCCAGTTCCAGCGTCTATGATAAAAGACTACCGTCAAGACTCCAACAAGGATGTTTAAGATTAGAGCGCTGTCCAAGGATGGACGAGTGTCCCTGAAGCCAAGACTCGAACAGGACGTTCGAGATTAGAGCATCGCCATGGATGGCTAGATGCCGTGATGGCGAGAAGGGACCGCTGTCCAAGGATGGACGAGAAGGGAGTACAAAAAAGCACCCTAAATAGAGGGTGCCTTGATTTCTAAACGCTCCCATCCTACTATCCTACATATCACTATGGGCGAGCCCTTCTATTCGAAGCACCCCCTAGAATCCCTTGGCTACCATCCTACAGAAGCTTTGCCTAACAAAGCTTTCGAGTACATCATATCGTGTGTCTGTTAAATTTTAATTATCTTACCATGGAAAGGGCTCTTCCCACAACCCCTAGAATACATAAATATTCTTGTTCCATACTCATCTGATGGCATAGTCCCCTTACATCTCACGACCCACAGCCTTGGCGACAGGACTAATCCTTGCCATGAGTTCTGCAAAATGTTCGAAGTTTAACGATTGTTCTCCATCGCTTAAGGCGAGATCTGGTTGGGGATGAACCTCAACCATCAGTCCATCAGCACCGGCTGCGATTCCTGCCAGGGCCACCGGACTGACCAGTGACCATCGTCCAGTACCATGGCTTGGATCTAAGAACACTGGAAGGTGGGTTAGTTCTTTTAAAGCGGGGATTGCCGTGATATCCACCGTGTTACGGGTATACGTTCCAAAGGTGCGAATCCCACGTTCACACAAGACGACTTGATCATTTCCTTCTGCTAAGATGTACTCCGCAGCATAAATCCATTCCTCTATGGTCGCAGCCAAACCACGTTTAAGCAAAACAGGGCGCTTGGTTTTTCCTATTTCAGTTAAAAGCGTGTAATTTTGCATGTTGCGCGACCCAATTTGGAACATGTCTGCTACATCTGCAACCCGTTCAATGTCTCGAGCATCCATCACTTCGGTCACAACAGGAAGTCCCGTCAGGGCCTTGATCTGTGACAATATTTCCAAGCCAGGTTCCCCTTTTCCACGAAAAGAATAGGGGGAGGTCCTTGGCTTATACGCCCCACCTCGTAGCATTGTAGCTCCTAAACGCTGAACTTCTAGAGCGGTACTCAATAATTGTTCATAGCTTTCAATGGCACATGGACCGGCAATAACAACCAATTGAGGGCCGCCGATGATAACATCTCCCACTCGAACCGTAGTGGTTTCTTGTTGTTCATTCTGTCGACGAGCGATTAGATTCACCGCGTTCCCCTTCTTCCTGAGCTATTTACTGAATCTCCGATAACTATGTTTTCTCGATATCAGAATCAATGAGATCTTTACGCAATTTTACGGCATCACGTAAAAAGATGTGTCGGATTTCCCTTTGGCTACGCGTAGTATTAACGTGTAACAGCACTCGTATACAGTTTGGGAGTGCTCCAGGTACCGGAATTTCTGTCGCACAAAGTAGCGGTACCAACTGCCAACCAATCCCTCGTGCACTGGAGGCAGGAAAATCTGCGTTTAAATCAGGTGTAAGCGTAAAAATGGCGCTTACCAAGTCTTCTGTACACAGCTTGTTTTCTTCCAGTATCTTTTGCAAAAGTTCCTGGGTCGCTTCACGGATCTCCACTGCATCATTGTGCTCTACCGTTGTCGCACCTCTAATTCCTCTAACCATGTACTATTCCCCCTTATTCTTTAGGCGCAACGCGATGTCCCAATCCCACGGCCACCTCGTCCAAATGTAAGAGTCCTATGCCAAAAAAAACTGCGACACTCAAATGATCATTTTGACGTGCAATTCCAATCTTGCCACCAATATTCAAGCCCATCGCTTTGTTCATAATTTGGCTTAAGGCCTCACGGGTAGCGCCAGCTACCGCCCCTTCATCTCCATGCGTCTCTTGGATAGCCCCTTCCCTTTTGGCCGCTACTATCGCACGTTCAACGATCTTCCGAATTGAACTGATGTACTCTCCACCGTAATCTACCGCAGCGGTTTTTACCCCAAGTCGCAGATACTGCTCCTGTAAATGAGCTTCTTCTTCTCGACTCTCTGTCATAGCCATCTTCAAAGCAGCAAGTGCGATTTTCTTACTTTGTGCCATCATAACGTTCATCCTTTCCCATAGAAATTTCATCCGCTGGCCAAGGACTTGAACCGGCCCTTCCTCACTAGAGCATAAAAAGACACCTGTCAGGTGTCCTTGTTTTTTCGAAAACTGTCCCACCGTTCTTCCATCATGAAATTCAGGTTACGCTAGTCCTCCGTCCTACCATCCTACCCTCCTTATAAAAAAAAGCGTACTATAATTGCAGTCAATTATAGTACGCCTACACGTGATTTGCAACACCTACGGTCTCACTGTCACGTTCTGAACATTCCCCTGTATCGTAACCATTTGATTCAGACGCGGTTCAAGCAAGTCGGCGTCCCTTTGTATGACTTGTACCCTTATAGTCTGGGAAATGCCCGTCGCGTCCAATTGAATCTGACCAGCTTGAACCATGACCGGTTGTTCCCCTTTTGCTAACGTGGCAATGACTTTACCATTTTGTAGCACACGAATCGGAGCGACTGGTGTCGCCTTTAACGTCACCTGCCAGGTCTTAACTGCTTCAGATATCATAGGGTTAGCAAGCGTAGGCAATTCTAAGGGAGGGGCTTCCACCTTTGCCGCTACCGTCATATAAAATTGAAGTGGATCCCTTATCACACTTAATTGCATTAAAACGAGTAATACTGAAGCCAATACCATTACCCGAATGATTCGGCGTTCTCCCCTCTGTACTGTATTCCACATCCATTCTAATAAACTTGCTCTTCGCCGCATGTACATCACCTCGAAAAGAGTTTATGCAGGAGGCGTATTAATCAGACCAACGAAACCGCAACATCGCAAGCAGCACGTCCTGCTCTGTAGCCCATAGCAAACGCAGCCTGCAGGTTATACCCGCCCGTAATACCATCGACGTCCACAACCTCACCAGCCCAATAAAGTCCTTCTATGCTTTTTGAAGCCATCGTTTTAGGGTTGATTTCCTTGACATCGACTCCACCTGCAGTCACGATCGCTGTTTCGATCGAAAGGGTTTCTGTTATGGTGATAGGTAGCTCTTGCAACAATCTGACCAAGCGTTTTCGTTCTTCCCGACTGATTTGATGCACCACCCCGTCCGGGTTAATCTCGCTTAAGTGGATCATGACCGGAATCATACTTTGCGGTAAGAGGTCATCCAGTGCATTCTTAAACTGCTTATTGCTATATTTTTGGAAATCCCGTTGGACCCGGGCATCTAACTGTTCTGCTGAAAGAGCTGGTTTAAGGTTAATTCGCAATTCGACTTGTTGTCCCCCTCTCAACGCATCTCCAGCCAAACGGCTTAACGTTAAAATAATGGGACCGGATACCCCAAAATGCGTGAATAACATTTCCCCAAACTCGGTGATTTGCTTCTTTCCGTCCATCCACAAAGACCCCTCGACATTACGCAGAGCAAGTCCTTGGAGCTCTTTTACCCAATCTTCGGCCGTTTTAAGGGGAACCAACGCCGGTCGAGGTGTGATCACATGGTGGCCTAGTTTCCGAGCGAATCGGAATCCATCCCCGCTTGACCCTGTTGCAGGGTAAGAGGCTCCTCCGGTACAAACGATAACTGTAGGTGCAAAATACCGTTTTGAACCAGACCCTCGAACCCCTGTCACATGTCCATTTTCAACCATAATTTCTTCCACAGCCATGCCCGAATGAATCTCTACTCCCTTGTCTGACAGAAAGGCCGTTAGGGCTTCAACCACCTTTTCTGCATCATCGGAGACCGGAAAAACACGCCCTCCTCGTTCCACTTTCGTTTCTACTCCGTAACTAGCAAAAAACTCCCGTAAGGCCACGTTATCGAACTCTCGTAATATGCCATGTAAGAACCGGCCGTTTCCAGGATAATTGCGAATAAAATCCGAGACATTCTCTTCGTTCGTTATATTACAGCGTCCTTTGCCAGAAATGGCTATCTTTCGTCCCAGATGTTCCTTTTTTTCAAGCAAAAGAACCTTGGCACCACCTTTTGCAGCTTGCCCAGCGGCCATCATACCAGCTGCTCCACCACCAACCACGATAACCTGATAATCTTTCATTCATGTATTCCTTTCTTTAAATAGGCTCTTTTACGATTGAACATTTCTGTTTAAATAACCTATAGTAACCATGGTCCCTAGACCAAATAACAAGTATATCATCCCTTTGAGAAGTAGTGACTTACTAAGTCTTACCACCTCAACAAATATATTAACATATCACCTGTTAAAAGTGAAAGTTCAAGCGAATAGCCAGGGACCTGGCACAAAAGGGCCGAGAAACGTTCTCCCCTTTTGCCCTTGGAACCCTTCTGTGCTAGAATTTACAATAAGTGCCTTTGCTCAATCGGCCAAAAATTGAAAATCAGGAGGAATTAGTATGAGTCTTGACCAACGCACGATCGTCGTGGCGCAAATTTCTGCGGCCGTCGCCTGTAATGCTTTAGCCGCACTCCGACTTTCTGTCACGGAAGCCTTAACGTTGGGCATTAGCCCAGAAGAAGTACAAGAAGTTCTGGCCTTAGCCAAGGATATTCAACAACAGCCCATTTCTCATGTGAGCCATTTAATCGATCAACTATTGCGTGAATCGAAGAAGTTAACGCATGAACACAGCGCGAACTGCGATTGCGGTAAACACCATGCCTGAGCCAAGGAAGTCATGAGATATGCCAGCCTTCTATCAGGCGATTCAATCCTTTCATAACCCAAGTAGCGATGCTTTTTTTATCCTTTTGAGCTTTTTAGGAAGTGAACCGACTTACATTCTTTTCATAGCGGTTCTTTTTTGGAATGTGGATAAACGTTTCGGGTTCAGGCTAGCTATCTTATTTCTTACGTCCATGGCGTTTAATGGATTTCTAAAAGACCTATTCCACACTCAACGACCGATTGGCCAACCAGGTGTCCGCTCCATTTATCTTTCCTCTGCTGCCGGGAATTCTTTTCCCAGTGGTCATAGTCAGGGAGTAGCCACCTTTTACCCCTATGTTTGGCAGCGTTGGCACCAATATAAAGTTTGGCTCGGAATTGGAAGCTTCATGATCTTAGGCATTGGCTTCTCAAGGCTATACTTAGGCGTCCACTGGCCTGGTGACGTGCTCGGCGGGTATATATTGGGTGCCCTCATGGTCTTAGGGTTTGAACGTCTAGATGAAACTTTGTTCAAACTCCCCATTTCGCTAGCTTCAAAAATTCTTCTATCCATCATTCTGCCCCTCCTTTTTTTACTGGTTTACCACTCACGTGGAGGATGGCAAATGGTGGGCTTCGTCATCGGTTTTTCCTGCGGATATTTTCTAGAAGATGCTTTTCTGGATTATCGTGAGCGCACTCGATTCGCACCATCTGTCACTAAGACACTCCTTGGACTATCCCTTCTAGGACTTTGGGTCTGGCTTTGGCACCCGCTCACCCAGCGCTATCTCTGGATCTATCTACCGGTTCTTGCGTCAGGTGGGCTCTGGACATCCTTTGGCGCGCCCTATATGTTTCGCCGCTTCGGTTGGGAAGGCCCACTACATGGAGAAAAAGCCGCGGCCCCCCGGATCGCTGGTCGAACAGGCCAAACATAATTCCTCATTGTCAAAAATTCGTTTACCACACCTGTTACAATACTTAGGGCTCCCCTCGTGGATCAATATTTTACCCGTCAATAATCGGTGAGAGAGTGGTTTGGTGCTAAATGATAACGCTTGTGGTCGACAAATTTCCACACACCGGCGACATTGAACACATTTCTGAGGTTCGAGAATAAGACGAAGCGAGATGATCTTGTCTTCTTTCACTGGATCTTCTGGACCAGGGTCCATCTCTTCCCGCTTTTGCAATGCGCCTTGTGGGCAAATGGCTACACAAACCCCGCAACTGGTGCAGGAATCCGCCACAGACAAAGCACGAAAAGGAACCTTTTCTTCCAGAGTTTTTCCCAAGACTTCAATCAGCCACTGCCGCGATTTCGGCATAGCGTACGTTTCATCTGAAGCCAAGCTGGGCAGCCATTGCTCTACTTTCTCGCGGCTTCTTTCCCGCCAATCGGTAATGGCCTCCCGCCGACCCATAGACTTGGAACTTGAAGGTGTTTCTGGTTCTGCATTATACCCTTCATCCGGCCGAACTTGTATGTGGATAGGAGCGTGTTCCGGCCAGTCAGTATGCACTTGTTTAAAAACCTGTACACTTGCTGCACAAGCTTGTCGATCTTCGCATTCTGCGCAAACGCCGGTAATAATCGTTACCGATTTTTCCTTCGCCAGGAGCATAAGCGTCATCCAGCCGTCTCTGTCTAAGATCCCCAAGCATGAAATCTCAAAACCGAAGGGGACCGCTTGTGGGCAATTTAAAACGATTTCTTTGCCCTCTAAGAGATAATCATGAAGTTTGTCCATCGCCCGATCCACAAATCCGTCACTCGGGCACACGGCCATACAAGCTCCACACTCCGTACAGTTTTTGTCTTCCAATAACCGGTATTCTGAAATGGCTTGATGCGGACAACTCTCAATACATAATCTACAGGCATGGGCAAACGGTTTCTTGGTGTTTAGACAATTCCCGTTGTGATATACCATTTGACAGGTCATATTTTCATCCTCACTATCCTTGGATTTTGAGAGTACTTGCTTTTCTTTCAAAAAAAGAGGCAGGAATCACATTATTTTTTGTGTTTCCGCCTCTTTTATCCATTTCTAAGCGAGTTTACTTATCCTCTGTCAGTAAATAGTTGGCCAATTGGTTCTCAACGCCGACTAAATGATCTAACATGAGCTTCTGGGCATTTTCCACGTCATGATCTTTAATCGCCTCATAAATGGAATAATGCTCGTTATATAACCTCTCTGGCGAGTTTGTGTCCTCGTATAGTTTGCTGCGACTGTTTTTCAAGGTCTTTTGCATGGTGTCAGAGATGGTGTTCATCAGGCGAAACAGAATCTTGTTATGTGTCGCTTTGGCAATTGCATAATGAAAGCGATGATCTGCATCTTCACCTAAACGATTGATCGCTAGATCCATTCGCATGATTTCTAAGGCTTCAAACATATCATTGATCTCATCTTCATCCGCTCTCTCTGCCGCTAACCCCGCAGCTTGAACCTCCAGAACCTTGCGGGCTTCATAAAGTTCCAGGTCCGTATCTTTTTCAATAAATAGCATCCAGGCGAGAGGAGCAAGCACCGAATCGATGTTCACATGTCTAATGTAGGTTCCTTCACCAGAGCGAACTTCGATTAGACCCATCATCTCAAGGGCACTGATAGCTTCCCGAATGGATGCACGACTGACTTGAAACCTCTCTACCAATTCGCGCTCCGAGGGCAAACGGTCACCGGGTTTCAATTGCCCTTCAGCAACAAGTTGACCAATCTGATCAACAATCTGTTCATAAATTTTCCTTGTCTTAATAGGTTTCAAAATCAACCGATGTCACTCCTTCTCACCTCTGCTAAAGAAGAACTCTACTTAGATTGAGGATTTTTGGCTAAGGCTTTATATATTTACTTAGTGTAACATATCACTTAGCTAAAACTCAATATTCTTATATAAATACATGGAAACACGCCTCTCAATAGCGGAACGTGTTTCCATGTGGCATTTCAATCCCACTTCATAATTGCCTGCGACATGCAGGATTGTGATCCTAATTATATTATTCCAATTTAATCCCTTTTTAACACATAAATGGGAAGGGTTAACTGCAACCGCTTCCCACAATGATTGTTCAAAAAGAGCACGATCTTAGTGTATCGCTGCGATTGTCGGAATCATACCCGGAACTACGTAAGCTTGGAGATAGACCATGACACAAATAAGAAGCAAGAGGAAAAGCGAATGTTTTAGAGTGAAGCGGAAGAGGTCAGACTCTCTACCGACCAGGCCAGTTGCTGCTGCAGCTACGGCAATGGATTGTGGGGAAATCATTTTACCCACAACGCCACCTGAGCTGTTCGCCGCAATCGTCAGAACTGGATTGACCCCGATTTGTGTCGCTGTTACTTGTTGTAGTTGACCAAACAGTGCATTAGCAGAGGTGTCAGAACCCGTTAGGAATACACCGAGCCAACCAAGAATTGGAGAAAAGAACGGGAACAAGTGACCAGTTTTGGCAAACGTAAGACCTAGGGTATAAGAAAGGCCAGAGTAGTTGGCAAGGTAAGCAAAACCAAGCACTGAACCGATGGTGATAACAGGATAGATGAGGGTTTTCATTGTTTCCCCAGCCACTTTACCCGCTTTTGCCGGGCTGATCTGAAGAATGAACATAGTGATAAGGCAAGTGATCAGGATGGCAGTCCCTGCATAGGCAAAGAAATCGAACTTATAATTGGCTGCGTACATAGTTGATTTCTTTACAATCGGCATTGTCTTAAATACTAAGCCATCCAGACCAGGCCAATGGGGGATCATTATGAACCATTTGAGGCTTTTAGCGACAAAATCTTTAAAGGTAGTCGTTCCCCAAATACCTACCATGATCGTGAGAACTATAAACGGGGACCAGGCTTTTAGAATTTGACCGCTCGTATATTTCTTATAGATTGTGGCCTTATCCCCTTTTTCACTTGGGAAGCGCCAGGTATTTTTAGGTTTCCAGAATTTAAGCAAGGCGATGGTGGCAACCAGGGAAAATAATGAAGCGATGATATCTGGAAGCATGGGTCCTAGGTAATTGGAAGACCACCATTGGGCAATTGCAAAGGAAGAACCTGAGACGATAATAGCGGGTAGCACTTCTTTGGCGCCTTTCCAACCAGCTATCATAACAATTAAGTAAAACGGAATGAATACAGAAAGGAAGGGAAGTTGACGTCCAACGGCTGCAGCGATGAGATTAGCGTTAACTCCTGTTACAGTGCCTGCCGTAATAACTGGAATACCAATTGCGCCGAAGGCAACAGGTGCCGTATTCGCAACCAAGCAAATGCCAGCAGCATAAAGTGGTTCAAAACCGAGGCCGATCAGAATTGCAGCCGTAATTGCTACAGGTGCTCCAAAGCCGGCAGCTCCCTCCAAAAACGCTCCGAAAGAAAACGCGATGAGAAGGGCTTGAACACGACGGTCATCAGATACTGAAGCAATAGAACTTTTAATAATTTCAAACTGTCCAGCTTCAACGACCAAATTATATAATAGAACGGCGGTTACAATAATCCAGGCAATAGGGAACACTCCATTAAGTATTCCAAGCGCACTTGCGGAAAGCGCCAGGCCTAGTGGCATCTTGTAAACAAGCACTACATCGATAATTGTCAATAAGAGCGTCGTACTCCCCGCGATATGCCCTTTCATGCGTTTGATGGCTAATGCCCAAAACAGATAAACAATAGGGATGGATACGGCGAGGGCCGTGAGTCCAACACTATTTCCAAGAGCAGCATAGTTCTGTGTCCACATATATAATTCCACCTTTCATTAAGTATTTGAAGTTAGTAGAGCCTTTCCATTCCAGCTTAACTTAATGGTGAGCGTTTCCTCTTAGTCTAGCTTCTCCCCCCTCCCATATTTCACCTCACCGCTTAACCTACACGACCTCTTAATCCGGTCGTGGTTAAATGGTCTGACCACCTAACCATATATTAATATAATTTTATGAAAATTACAATATCTAAAATATAAAAATAATTAATTACTCAGCGACAGCGATTTGCTCTTAAAGAAAGGGACTAGATCTCATTACATCCTACGTATTACTTAGCGCAAATAGTTCTTTTCTATACGAAAAACAATCGCCTGAAAAAAACATGGAAGCACTTATTTAAGCTAAGCGCTTCCATGTTATACAAACTGAGCAACTGGAATATACGAATTGCCTATCAATTATTTAGAACTGTTTTCTCGCTCCTACCGACACGATAAGACTCTGCTAAGATCTGGATTGTGTGCAATACTTCTTCGTCAAGATTGGCATTTTCGATTCCACTTTGCAATTGCATGCGGCAGGCAGGACAGCCTGTCGCCACCGTATCTGTGCTGGTCGTCTGGATATCGGCTATTTTACGGTCGGAAATTTGTACGGATAGATCTGGGTGTACTAGGCTGAATGAACCTGCCATACCGCAACAGCGGCCTGGTTCTTTCATTTCAATCAGTTCCACACCAGGTATACTTTTGAGAATTTCTCGTGGTTCCTTACTAACCCCTGCTCCACGGTTTAAGTGGCAAGGATCATGATAGGTCACTTTACGTGATACTCGTCCCAAGCCCTCCTTCTTGAAGGGAACTTGATGGATCAGAAATTCCGAAATATCATAGGATTTTCCAGCCCACTTGTCAGCTAAGGGTTTAAACTCTGGATCATTCTCCAACAACTCCGCAAAGACATGCTTCCATGCAGCACCACAAGAAGAACAGGCAACGACCAAGGCATCCGCCCCCATCTTCTCAAATGCCCGCAAATTGCGTTTGGCCAAAACACGAGCCGATTCCACATCGCCATTAACCGAGGCGGGGATGCCACAGCAAGCCTGGCCCTTTGGAATGACAACTTCAATGTCGTTTTCCGCAAGCACGTCAACCACCGCTCTGCCCATGTCCGTGTAGAAATAGTTGACCATGCACCCAGTGAAGAAGGCTACTCTCATTTTTGGGTTTTTAACCGTATTCACTTGAGGCAACTCAGAACGCAAGGTTTTACTGGGCAACATTGGGAATACTTTATCCTTGCCTATGCCGATATCGACGCGCATGCGCGCTAATTTGCTGTGTCTATTCGGGATATTCTTTAAGGCAACCGCCTGAAAGATACTTCCCGTCTTCATTCCGAAATCAAACATTCGCTGCATTTTCAAGGCAGTAAAGGCAATCTTTTTGACTGGATGTAACCCTTGTTTACGGACGGCTTCTGCCCTTGCGGCAAGAATAATTTTATCGAACCGGACCCCGCAGGGGCAGTTACTATTACAGGCCATACAAGTCGTGCAAAGGGAAAACCGATCTGACATTCCCATCGTCATCTCGATTTCTCCCGAAAGCAAAAATTCTAAAAGGCTGATCTTGCCTCTGGCAGCTCCGACCTCTTGGCGTGATTCCTTATAAATCGGGCATACTGCCTGACAGTTTCCGCATTTCATACATTTACGGAGTTCTTCGGTAATCGAATCCAGAGAATCATATACGGACACGATTAGTCCCTCCTTACAATTTTGCCAGGGTTCAATACATAGTCAGGATCTAAGGCTTCTTTAATGCGTCGTAATACCGCAACACCAGCTTCACCAAATTCTAAGTCCAGAAATTTCATCTTAGCGATTCCAATGCCATGTTCACCGGAAAGGGTTCCCCCAAGAGCAATCGCCGTTTCGAAAATCTCTTCTACTGCTAGCTCAACGCGCTTCATCTCTTCTACATCTCGTTCATCCGTCAAAATCGTGGGGTGTAAGTTTCCATCCCCTGCATGCCCAAACGTTGCAATTTGCAGATTGTATTTTGTCGCAATTCTACGGATTGCTTTAAGCATATCCGGAATTTTACTCCGGGGAACGGTGGCATCTTCGAGTACTGTTGTCGGCCGTTTTTGAGCGAGAGCAGGCAGAGCGCTCCGTCGAGCCAACCACAAAAGGTCGCGCTCAGCATCGTCTTTAGCTATTTTTACTTGAACGGCTCCTTCTTCTTTCAAAATCCGCTCCACCAAAACAGCCTCTCGTTCGACAACTTCTTTGTACCCATCCACTTCACATAAGAGGACTGCTTCTGCGTCCATGGGAAGTCCCGCATGCACAAAATTTTCCACCGTTTGAATGGTCACCTTATCCATAATCTCCAAGGTTGCCGGTATAACCTTATTGCGAATAATGGCCGCAATGGCATTCCCAGCCTTATCAACATTATCAAAGACAGCCAATATACTCTTACGTGCTTCGGGAGCTGGGATTAGTTTAACGATAATCTCAGTAATAATCCCCAACGTTCCTTCAGCCCCAGTTAAAAGGGCCACTAAATCGTACCCTGTGACATTCTTGACCGTTTTCCCTCCCCAGCGAATGACTTCTCCCTTCGCCAAGACCAATTGCAAGCCCATGATATAATGCTTGGTTACGCCGTATTTTAGGCCCCGCAGACCGCCTGAACACTCCGAAACGGAACCACCCATCGTTGCTGTGGTGATAGTACCGGGATCCGGTGGATACAATAAGCCGTGTTTTGCTGCTTCATCATTGAGAGCCTGTATGATCACCCCAGGTTGAACAGTGGCCGTTAAATTATCTTGGTCTATTTCCAGAATTTTGTTAAGGTTAAGCATTGAGAGGACGATACCCCCTCCAATAGGAATAGTTCCCCCACTCAGGTTTGTTCCAGAACCACGCGGATAGATCGGGATATGGTGACGAACAGCAATTTTTACGACCTCAGCCACCTGTTCTGTAGAAAGAGGCGAAACCACAACGTCCGGTTTATGATGTTTCATCGCCGCAGTTGCGTCATAAGCATAAGTCAATAAGTCTTCCTGCTCTGTGAGGACATTTTCACGACCAAGCACTTGAACAAGTTCTTGCACAACTTCATGAGCTAACATCCTTGTACCCCCTTTAAAATACGTCTGACGGTCAGACCACTACCTAATTATATAGTAGTTCACGTTAAGATAATTATCAATAACAAATAAAATCATTTTCTGACTAAACAAGGTGGGAAGAAGAACGTGATACCTCTTCCCACAATACTATTCGTCTACAAATACCAAGTTTAGTGAATTATTGAGGCAATCGTCGGCATTATACCAGCAAGTGTTGGCATCATACCTTGAAGCACATACGCTTGGAGATACGTCATGATACAAACGATAAGCAAGAGGAAAATCGAATGTTTTAAGGTGAAGCGGAAAAGGTCAGACTCTCTACCAACTAAGCCAGTTGCTGCTGCAGCTACGGCAATGGATTGTGGAGAAATCATTTTCCCAACAACGCCTCCCGAACTATTGGCGGCAATGGTAAGAATAGGGTTCACGCCAACTTGTTGAGCTGTTACTTGTTGTAACTTACCAAACAAAGCGTTTGCAGAGGTGTCCGATCCCGTTAAGAAGACGCCCAACCAGCCAAGGACTGGGGAAAAGAACGGAAATAATTTTCCGGTTTGGGCAAACAGAAGGCCAAGGGTATAAGAAAGTCCGGAGTAGTTTGCAAGATATGCGAAACCAAGGACGGAACTAATCGTGATCACCGGATACATAAGGGTTTTCAACGTTGCGCCAAAGACTTTTGCGCCTCTTGCTGGACTAATTTTAAGAACGAACATTGTGATAAGGCTAGTAATCAGGATCGCGGTCCCGGCAGCTGCAAAGAAATCCCACTTGTAACTCGCCGCGTAGATTGACGGTGTCTTAACAATCGGCATCGTCTTCATAACCAGCCCATCTAGACCAGGCCAATGGGGAACGTTAATAAACCATTTTAGGCTTTTCGCTACTACATCTTTGAACGAATTTGTTCCCCAAATGCCCACCATGAGCGTGAGAATGGCAAACGGTGACCAAGCTTTAACGATTTGGCCGCTCGTATACTGCTTAAATGCTGCGACCTTTTCCCCTTTTTCACTTGGAAAACGCCAGATGTTTTTGGGTTTCCAAAATCTAAGCAAGACGATTGTGGCGATGAGAGAGGTTAATGAAGCAATGATATCGGGAAGTAAGGGACCGAGATAATTAGAAGACCACCACTGGGCAAGGGCGAAGGAAAGTCCTGAGACGGCAATCGCTGGGAGGACTTCTTTGGCCCCTTTCCATCCGGCGATGAGAATAACCAAGTACAAGGGAATCATCACCGATAGGAAGGGAAGCTGGCGTCCTACGGCAGCAGAAATAAGATTTGCATCCACCCCAGTAACGGCACCAGCTGTGATAATTGGAATACCAATTCCACCGAAGGCAACCGGTGCAGTATTTGCAATTAAACATAATCCTGCAGCGTAGAGGGGTTCAAATCCCAGACCAATCAGGATCGCACCGGAAATTGCAACAGGTGTACCAAATCCGGCAGCGCCCTCCAAAAACGCTCCAAAAGAGAACGCGATGAGAAGGGCTTGAATACGACGGTCGCTAGAGATTGAAGCAATTGAACTCTTAATGATCTCAAATTGTCCGGCTTCAATGGTTAAGTTATATAGGAAAACCGCCGTTATGACGATCCATGCAATAGGAAATAATCCATTGACCATTCCCAGAGCACTTGCGGAGATTGCTGTAGTCACTGGCATTTTGTAGACAAGCACTACATCAATAATTGTTAATAAGAGCGTGGTACTTCCAGCTAAATGTCCCTTCATACGTTTGATAGCCAGAGCCCAAAATAAATAAAAAACAGGAATCGCTACTGCGAGCGCTGTAAGTCCGACGCTATTCCCAACCGCAGCATAGTTCTGTGTCCATAGCATAGATAATTCCGCCTTTCATGATGTCTAAATTAGAGCATTTCCAGTTCCACTCTTATTCTGTGGTTTTCCCTCTCAGTCCATTATTTCCCCCCAACATACTTGGCCTTCTTACTAGGTAAAGAATACTAGTTGAAGCTAGTCTGACGGTCGAGTGGTCAGGCCACCTAAACTCATAATAAGCTAATATTGCAAATATTTCAATGAAAATCTATCGAAATTCCTAAAAACATTTTTTCACAAACATTATGCTCTTCTCTTTAGCGCAAATATTTCTGTTCTAACAGTTTTATCTCTTGTTGAAACGATTGACTTAAACGAAAAAGCAAACGTTCCATATCCAATCGATGAAGAGAGATATTTTCAGGGCTTAGAAATTCAATTTTTCGAAACTCATGTTTAATCAAAAGGGGGAGCAAATCATCAAGGTTTTCAATCCGAAGCGTCAAAATAATCGGAGCGAAGGCAACTTCACGGTTACGCCTCCCATCCTCCTCAGACACCGTATAAATATCAAGACTCAGATCAACGTCCTCCAAAATAATTCCTTGTAGTGGAACATTGCGTAATAAAGCAACCTGTTGTTCTCTCATTGTTTCTGCCATTTGTTCATTACTCTTGCCCCCGAAGAAAAATCGTCCACTTCTCGATTCACCGCGATAATCCAACCGTATGCGCACTCTAACGTGTTCGGTAAGTAGCTCATTTCCAATTCGAATCTTCATCATTGACTCTCTCCGTTCCCCTATTTACAACATTCTATCTTTCTGTTTCGACATTAAAATACTTCTGCATTAGATTAACTTTCTCCTGCAATCCTTACTAGGGTTGTGATTTGTGGACATACTAAAGAAAATGCAACAATTTACTATTACGAGGAGGATACACGAAATGCGAAATACGGCCATCGCCCTTTTCAAGGGACCGCAACAAACGAAAGAAGTGATTGACAAACTCCTAGGAGAATCCTTAGCGAATAGCAAAGTATCAGTCATAGTTCGGGCCGAATTCATCCATCAAGGCGAATTCCGCGAAGAAATAGCCAATGAATTAGCCTATTACCCGAGTGAGATTAACTTAGACAAATTTAATGCTTGGTTAGTTCAAGCTCCGCCGTTTGTCGTACCAAACTTGGGTGAAGTCGTTGTTGCAGGGCCGCTGGCTGGTGAACTCATGCACCAACGTCAGGGCATTGGGCTTGGTGAAGCACTCCATCACTACGGTGTGACTGAAATCCGAGCTAGGCATTATGAACATGAAGTACGTACAGGGCATTGGCTAGTTCTGGTCCAAGCTGACCACGATCAAATCAACTCCGTGGCAAACACCTTACATTCCTTTGGTGGCAGAGACATTGAGAAATGGAATACGAAAATCGGACATCCAATTTACCCGGTTGGTTGAACCAATGCTTCACTTTATAACCC
>DATCQU010000037.1:0-37428 GCA_036569365.1 Desulfosporosinus sp.
GCGCATGTAACAAGCTTAAGGACCGAAGGGACATTTTCCTCCGCAGAGGATAAATGGTCCTTCTGGCCAGCGCCGAGCGTCGTAACCATCCCCCGTAGTTTTATTTATTTCCACTGTCTACTTGACAGGGGGCAGTTCATTAATTGGCGAAGGTCTGTTCTTGAAATTAGTGTTGGACTTACTACTACATATCTCTCACGTTCTCTCGTTCCTCGAAATGTAACTTCGTCTAGTTGCCACGCTTTTATATGCTGGCCTGATAATTTTCCCCGCATTGACGATTTCTTCAATGCGGTGAGCACTCCAACCTACGATTCTGGAAATCGCAAAAATCGGCGTGAACATTTCGTCTGGGATATTAAGCATTCTGTATACAAAGCCAGAGTAGAAATCGACATTGGCACTCACGCCCTTATACATCTTACTGGACCTAGCTATAACTTGCGGTGCTAGTCTCTCAACATTTGCGTAGAGTTCATATTCGTCTTCTAATCCCTTTTCTCGCGCGAGTTGGGCTACATAACCTTTGAGGATAACCGCTCTAGGGTCCGAAATGGAGTAGACAGCGTGGCCAATCCCATAAATTAAGCCTGATCGGTCAAATGCATCCTTAGACAGAATCTGGGTAAGGTAGCGCTCTATCTCTGCATCATCAGTCCAGTCCTTCAATTTTTCTTTAATATCCTCAAACATTTGGATAACCTTAATATTTGCCCCACCATGCCGCGGACCTTTAAGCGCACCTAAGGCAGCTGACATGACTGAGTAAGTATCCGTACCTGTAGATGTTGAAACGTGGGTCATAAAGGTTGAATTGTTCCCCCCGCCATGTTCGGCATGAAGCACAAGGGCCAGATCAAGCAATGTCGCCTCAAGCTTTGTGTATTGGCTATCCAGCCTCAGCATGGAAAGAATATTCTCAGCAGTACTTAAATCCGCTCGCGGGCTGTGAATATACAAGCTTTCATCTCCATGGTAATGCGAGAGAGCTTGGTAACCATAGACAGCCAAAGACGGAAAGCAGGCAATAAGCCTTATACATTGTTTTAGAACATTCGTCACAGAAGTATCATCAGGATTTTTGTCATAGGAATACAAAGCTAAAACACTTCTTGCCAGCGCGTTCATGATATCCTTGCTAGGTGCATTTAAAATCATTTTCCGGGCGAAATCCTCCGGTAAGGTTTGATAGGAAGCGAGAAGTCGCTGAAAATCCGTTTGTGCCTTCTGATCCGGGAGGTGTCCAAAAAGCAGCAAATAAGCAGTCTCTTCAAACCTATAGCGGTCATCCCCAGAAAAACCATTCACAAGATCAGCGATATCATAACCGCGATAAATAAGTTGGCCTGGAGCAGGAACAGTTTTCCCTTCATGAAGCATATACGACTGGACTTCGCCGATCTCTGTTAAACCGACGAGTACACCTTTCCCATCCAAATCACGGAGTCCGCGTTTAACTTCATATTTACTATACAACGCAGGATCAATTAAGCTGCTTTTTTCAGCCATCCTGCTATATTCGTTCATCATTTTCTCTTCAAACTGATCCATTTCGAAATCCTCCTTCATACAAATACCCCCCACTTAAATAAATAAAAACCCCTGACAGAACGTCTAGGGTTTCAGCTAACGTAAAAAGCAAAGGAATAGCAAGGCTAGCTTAGCTGCAATATGCTCAAGCCTGTTTCCTTACTTTCAACGCTTACGAAGTTAGCTGACGGATTCGGGTCGAAAAGTAACCCTACCTTCACAACGAAATTGAATGTGAAGGATTCACCCCAGAAATGGTTCCCCCGCTTCTTGACAGAATTAAGCGATAGAGCATATTAAGTTGTAACTCAGATTATAAATTCGTTTCAGTATATCACGGCTAAAAGAAGATAGTCAATTTCTAATAACTGGGGCAACTATTGTCTTCGGTATTCCTATATGTCTATATTATGCTCCAACACATAGGCAGCAAAGTGAAAGAGAAGAGCACCCAGCGATATATTTCCGAGGTAAATTAAAAAGCGATTAGTTTTCACCAATCGCTTCTCATACCTTTAACAAATAGTTTATTCTTTCGCTCTCGCAGCCCCCCATAGTTTATTTTTTCGCTCCAGTATAAACGAGGACTGCTTCTCGTAAAAACGCCGCCGCTCCAGGTTGAATCTTATCATAATATGCGGTGAACCGTTCGTCATCTACATACATCTGGGTAACTCCGACATGTGCTTCTTTGGTGTAGCTATCCCAATAATAGCTTAACCACTGGCGATGTAAATCGGCCGCCTTTTGCGCTAATTCGCCAGCAGGATCTCCTGTTTCAAACGCAGCATGGAGCGTTTCTTCAAGCACATCCCTAAGTCTCGTATCCTCTTCATATTGCTGTTGTGACATATCTTTGACTTTATGATTTGACTTGTTAACAGCATCCTCTCCATATTTTTCTCGTACTTCTTTACCATACTTCGTTTCATTGTCATCGACTAGCTTTTGCTTAAAGCCTTCAAATTTCTCTTGATCCATCATCATCATCTTCCCTTCCGTTAATGCAATGGATTTATCGACATTCAAAATCAACAAATCCAATTGCTCTCTTTTATCAAGAAGCTTCTCACGGTGTTCTCTCAGCGCCTTTGCTCCATCAAAAGAAGGCGAGGTTACTAACTCTATAATACTTTCTAAACTTACACCCAGCTCCCTATAAAATAGAATCTGTTGTAGCCGATCGACTTCAAATTGACCATAGATACGATACCCTGATGAGTTAATCCTTGCTGGCTTAAGAATTCCAATCTCATCATAATATCTCAAGGTCCTCGTGCTGATCCCTGCCATCTTCCCAAGTTTTAGTATTGTATATTCCATGTTGCTCACCTCCTGATAAGCTTACTGTACACCTTTACGCAGCGTCAATGTCAAGCACCTTCGCTCATTTCACGAGCTAAATTCTTTTCCCCTTGACCAAACACACTGTGTAAAATCATACCGAGTATAACAAGACCCATTCCAACAAAGGACCAAAGGGTTGGATAGACTCCGTGAAGAATAACCAATTCTCCGATCAGAGCAAAAATGACTTCCACCGATTGAGTCGCTTCGACTGCTGCAAGTTGATGGACATCGCCCTTCGTCATATCAGTGGCAGAGAAAAAGAGTATCGTTGCGATGACCCCCGAAGAAAGGGCCACGATTAAGGTTTGTATGGTCTGATTGCCGCTAGGAAGTCCGACCATTGCTCCCCCAAGCGCTGCTAATATCAGCCAAAAGGGAAGACTTGCCAGGGTCATTCCCAGAACTCTTTGATACGTGTCGAACCGTTCCCCACATTCGGCCATCATTTTGCGGTTACCTAAAGGGTAAGCAAATGCAGCGAGTAAAACGGGTAAAATTCCATATAAAACTTCTTTCGCTGTGAGGGCCTGGGCCTGTTGCAGTTGAATCAGCACTATCCCTAATAGGATGATTAGAGAAAGTGCCAATCCTTTGATAGGTAGGGAAGAACGGATTTTTCGCGGTCCTGATTCCGTTTGAACTACTGTGAAAAAGAGTGGAGCGAGCAGCGAACCAGCCACTATTGTAATCTGCCACATACTTGCAACTAACCAGGCTGGACCATAAGCCGCTGCAAAACAAAGCGGTGCATAGAAAAGGCCGAACCCCACGGTACTCCAACCCAGCCAAATCGTGGGTCTTTTGCGCAGATCCGTTAAAAGAGGCCTAAGATTGCCTCTCGCCATCACAATTAGACACAGAATCGGTGCCATAAAGACAAATCGTAGCACGGCACTCCAGATCCAACTCCCACCTGATAAATCCATAGCCCGATTTACGACAAACGTCACAGCAAAAAATAGCGATGCTAATATACCAAGCACTATGGCCTTCAAACTATTGCTACCTCCCTTATAAGAACACCACTTCTGGGATCTAATAATAACAAACAGACGTCTCAGTCCTTAGTCAAGACAAAGTATCAGTACGATGCCTCGACTAGGGACTGAGACAAGAATTAGGGGCTCTCAAACAAAAACTAAAACATATTTTTGTGAATCATGGCTTCCCTTGAAGCAAACTACTCACAAAAAAATTAGTAACCTTTTCAAGATATAAATCTGGCATAACACTGTAAGCTCCGACGTGCATTGCCCCAGGAACAATCCAGACCTCGTCTTTAGAGTTATTAACTTTTTCCCAAAGTTGCTTTGAATTCTCCATCGGAATCGTATGATCCGCATCACCGGCAATAAATAGAATAGGTCTGTTTTTAAATTTCTCCATTTCGAGAAGAGGGCTCACATTTTCAGGGTTAATCCCTGTCATGAGCGGAAGCTCGTGAAGAATGATCGTCGTAAAAGGAATATTGGGCAACTTCGTCCAAACTGGCATATTAACCTTCAAGTATTCTTTGAGGTCTGCAAACGGGCTATCGAGGACAACTGATTTAATTTCCGCCTCATTCGCTGCCACCATCGCAGTCGTAGAAGCACCATTAGAGTATCCGATAATTCCAATATCTTGATACCCTAGTCTTTTGACATAATCAATCGCGCCTTGAAGGTCACGCTGCTCGAAATCTCCGATTGAAACTAAGGATCCCTCTGATTCACCTGAAGCCCGAAAATCAAACATTAATACACTGATTCCTTTTTGGACTAGTGCTTGGGTCACAGGGAAAGATGGTTTTTCCTTCGTCCTGCTGCCCTCATAACCATGAGCCTGGATCACTATAGCCTTTGAATTTTTAGCGGGAACATACCACCCTGACAAGTTTACATTATCCTGCCGACTGGTAAATTTCACATCTTGATATTTTAACCCGAATTCACCCGGATTTCCAACCACGGGTACACGGAAAGGATGGGTGAGATACCAGCCTACAACGCCTGAAATAAGCAGACACCCAAGCATAGATATACTCACAACTTTAGTTCCTAAGAGCAGCCTCTTTTGCCAGGGTTTTTTCTTTGCAATTATTATCGGGCCAGTAGATTCCGATCGAGGTTCGGTCCCTAAATCATCCATGAAGGTGCCTTCTTCCAAGGTTATAATAAAATCCAGACCTTACATAATATATATCTCAAATTCATTTTCATTTCATTGTTAAATACTTCCTTTATCATATACCACTGACTGCTTATAAGTATAGCTGTTACGTCACTTGTCCTAGAATTTTATATCCGTCACAAGTGAACTCGTTCAGCTTAAGCTGAACATCGGTCTTCGGTGGGGGAGTCTACCTCCACCGAAGCGGAAATTGGAACACCCACTTGAAGAAGTGGGTGTCTCGGAATTGATAAAAGGCATCTAATAAACGTAGATGCCTCAATATCCCTACCGGCTCAGCCTTTCAATTCTAACCTTAGTCTCGTAATATGGCGCTCCATTGCCCACCTTACTCACGATATCGCGGGTCAGGAGATTGGCACTACTGCCCGACTTAACCCAACGCCCGCGCGGAAAGACAATGGTATCCTGCCTTTGTCCTCTATCCAGTTTGAGCCGGGCCTTCGTTTCTCCCACACTGCTGATCACTCGGACAACATCGCCATCTGCCAGGCTCTGCCTCACCGCTTCCTCCGGGTGGATCAGGATCACGGTTAATTCCTCCTGATCGGATGGGGTCATTTCGGAGCATAACCAACCGTAGGGAGAAACGGACATTAATTGATAGGGGTAACCCTCCTCGCCCTCTGGACTGGGCAGAGGATCAAATTCTGTCATAAATTGAAACTTGCCCGAAAGCGTGGCAAATTTACGATCACTATAAGGAACCATCGGTGCACAAGGCAGCCTCACCGGACCCGACCACAGTTCTTCCATAGTTACTCCCTGCGCCAACAAAGGAGCCAACAATAGGGGAAGCCACTCCTCAACGCTACGGTTAAATTCCGGTCCAAAAGGAAAGCGCTTAGCCAGACTCTGAAACAGTTCAAAATCGGATCTACTCTCTCCAAGTGGAGCGACCGCCCGATTCACCGGCCCCACGTAGTTGTGTCCATAGCTAGCCACGATGTCTTGCTCTTCCAGAAAAGTAGTACTGGGCAAGAAGATGTCCGCCTGCGCTACGGTGTCATCCAGAAAATGTCCCGCTACGACAACAAATGGCACCTGAGCAAAGGCAGCCGCCACTTTTCCGGAATTTGGGGCCATACATAACGGGTTACCGGCCGTGACGAAAATCATGTGGATCGAGGGATCCTTAGCCTTTAGAATCTCTTCCCCGATAAGCGGCATCAACAGCTTCCTACGGTCTGGATACAGGCTGTCGCCGATCCAGTCCAAATCATACGGTGCATATTCTTCGAACCCCTGACTGACTCCGCCACCTTTCACCCCGATCAGCCCTGCAACAGCGCCCAACGCATCGATGCTCCGGATCATATGATGCGCGTATTCCCAACGGTGTAGTCCCCAGCCCAGTAATATCCCCGTCGGCTTCTGCTCCAGCAATACATCTGCCAGTAACTTAATCTGCTGCAGAGGAACATCACACGCCTGAGACAATTCTTCGAGGGTGAAGGAATCCAAGATTTGTTGAAAACCAGAAAACCCCTCGCTGTGGAACTTGAGAAACTCCCTGTCCTCCCGACCCAGTGCCAAAATCCGCTTTGCTGTCGCCATCGCTAGGTAAGCGTCTTTGCCAGGGGCAGGCTGGATATGAACATCACATATTCTCTTACTTTCCGAAGCTACCGGATCAATTAAGATGACCGAACCGCCCTGGCGTCGAATTCTAGCAATAACCGGCAGAAGATAAGGATTGGTAGCAACAGGGTTTCGACCCCAAAGAACTAACGAACGGCTATTCTCATAATCCAACGGATCGTGAGAAATACGGCAACCAAAATCTAGGTCTTGCGAAGCTTGTCCGATCCCACCGCATAATGTCCCGTAAGTACCAGTCACTCCACCGAACAGATTAAAAAATCGTTCATTTAAAAGTCGCAAAGCTGTACGCTGAGCAAAGCCCCGGTAATATAGAATGGCTTCCGCTCCGTACTGGTCCTTGATCTCACTCATGCGCCCGGCGATCTCATCCAATGCACTGTCCCATCTGATTCTCTGCCAAGCTCCGCTCTTCCGATTACGTCTCATAGGTGTCAATATCCTGTCCTTGCTGTAGGCCCGCTGCACAAATTTCTGAGCTTTATGACATGCTACGCCCTGATTAAGGGGGTGACGTGGATTGCCCCCGAGCATTACGGCTCCGCCCTGCTCCACCTGGACACTCAAACCGCAGCTATTCGGGCAATCCCGGGTACAGGTAGTAATGATTTCCCTTGCCATCTGGCGATCCCATCCTCTCTCCAAGATGATTAATCAACAAGGCCAGCATTAATTAATCTTTCTCTGCTCTTGTTTCAACAATACAAAAAGAGACCACCCTAAGCAGCGGCCTCTTTTTTAGATTTCGGCAACTGGCAGTCATAGTCTTTCGACCTTAGACCCTTTAGTTTTGCGCCCCTGCTTTTCAACAGGTTCGCCTGATACGTTTAATCATTTCCCAGTAAACACATTATTCTACAATCTATAATATTTTTCCTGCAAATTATTATTTGTATTCATTTTCAATGTTCTTTTCCTCGCTCTTCGCCTTGACTACGCCTTTCCCCGCTGATCACTCCAGGGTGAGTAAAACTCACCGCACTGCCGTGTTCCTCTAATTCGTTATCCTCTTCACTTAGAATCTCCGATAGTAATTTGTGATCACGAAGTAGGTTGATTAAGATGTGATCATCTTTGGTCTGGGTTGTTTGGGCATTGGTGAGAATACTGAAAGGCCGATAAAAGAGTGCATCTTGAATTTTTAATGTCTTAAATATTTTTCGGTCACGTTCACTCGTGACAGTCAGCGAAGAGATAATGGTAATTCCAAGCCCTGCCAAGACAATCTTTTTAATTGCCTCAATGCTTTCAAGTTCCATTGTCACCTTCAACTGTTTTGGATTAAACCCTCTCTCTTTGAGAGCCATCTCCATCACTTTGCGAGTCCCAGAACCTTCCTCTCTTGTCACCAGACGCTCCTTTGAGAGTTCAGTTAAGGTAATGCTATTTCTCGACGCCCAGGGGTGAAAATAGGGAATCACAACGACTAACTCGTCTTCCCAGAAATTCTCCGCGGTAAGATCCTTATGTTGAGGGGCTGCCGCTTCAATCAGACCAATGTGTAGCTTCTTCTCTGATACATCTTGAGTAATCGACTCCGAATTAGCGATCTTCACTTTGAATTCCACGTCTGGGTGGGTCCTATACAAATACGTCATGATCCTGGGAAGAACATATTCTCCAATTGTCAACGTTGCTCCGAGGTATATTAGCCTTCTCTGATCTTTTGTCTGAGCGCTTATCTCCTCTCTGAAGCTCGTAAGAATGTCTAAGATACTCCGAATACGCGCATAGAAAATCTCACCCTCTTTAGTCAGCGTAACCCCTTTATTAGTACGGTCAAAGAAACGGACTCCATACTCACTTTCTAAATTCTGGATCTGCAAACTAATGCAAGGTTGACTCATGTGGAGATTCTTAGCTGATAACGTAATATTATTGGTTTCTGCCACCTCTTTAAACACAAGAAAGTGTTGTTCCATCATTATGCAGCTTCCTTCCTAACTCCCATAACTAATATCCAACAAAACTATACCCGTTAGATGACAAACAAAAATAGCCAAGGCCTTCCCTTTGAACGGACAAGCCTTAAACTATTTTTACCAATAATATTAACTTAGATACTTAAGAATAGTTTTCGCCGTCATTTTATGTACGGTTTTTTCAGGTCATTCATTCAAAGCCTCCAATCGCATGCGTAATGGGCTATATCCTTCTCCATTCATGATCGACGTTGGATAGAAGGGTTCTGTGATTCCTGCGTAGGCCAAATAAGAAATCGCTTGTTCAACCTTGGCCTCACGCAAATCTACTTTGGTTATAATTCCGATGACGGGTTTATTAAAAACCTTTGCGAATTTTGGCGGATAAAACGAACGTAGTTTTGTGGCATCTTGAAGCGCCCAGATTTCGGAAACTTGAAAACTTGTATCGATTAAAACATGATAAAAGCGGGGTATCTCAAGATATTCCCCTGGACAATCAATAAAGATCTGGGAGAAATCCAACATTTGCGTTTTCTGATAGCTGAGCTGCTCATTCATCAGCATTTGTTTCAACGAAGTCTTACCAGAACCAATTCCGCCGATCAGTAATATTTTACCCATCAGCTTCTCGTCACATCCGTCGGTGCGAATCCTAAGACAGTCACTAACGTATTTACAGCAGCATGTAAAGCAGCTTCAACACTGGAAACATCTCCCGTAATCACTAAAGAACCTGTAAACCGATCTAAAAACCCCAGTTCGATATCCCCTGCCTTACTGGCAGCATCGGCCGCGATAATCGCCGCCTCACTCGGAGTTATAGTCATAATTCCAATGGCCCCCCTGGTCAATATGCCCAAGCGCTCATGAATATCCTTTTGTGGGTTCGGTATAATATGAGCCAAAGTTACCTGTTTACCCGGAACGTACTCTTGGATCATGCGTTGTTTTTCTATCACAGTAAATCACCACCATTTCGATTATAATTTGGTGTCCCATTTCCTCCCGATCAATTTCATTTTTTCTCTCACAAAGCCTTCATATGTCAGCCCTGCTTTTTGAATCACTCTACTTAATGCTTCGTTTTCGAGAATACCTTTGCTTATTATGTCTTCAATCATTTCTTCAGGAACAGGTTCTTCGAAAAAATAGCCTTGGATATTGTCACATTTTCCTTTGACAAGGTAGTCCAGTTGTTCTTTGTTCTCAACCCCTCCGGCGAGCATTTCAATATTGAGCTTATGCACCAGAGAAATGATAGATTCCGTCAAAGCGCCCTGCGGATTAGATGGATCAATTTCATCGATAAATTCTTTATCTAACTTCACCATGTTGATCGGCATTTTTTTCAAATGAGTTAAGGCAAGATTCCCAGTTCCAAAATCAGCAAGCGTAATCCTGATCCCCTCATCTTGTAAAACTTTTAAGATACTGACCACATTGTCGAAATCGTCAATAAAACTGCTTTCTGATACTTCCAGCTCAAGATTAGATGCTTCAATGCCTGAATTAGCAATTGCATTAATCACTAATTCCTTAAAATCCGCTTGCTTAAGTTGAATCGCCGAAATATTCACCGACATATTCAGGTTTAAACCATAACTATGATTAATCTTATAACACACCTTACAGGCAGTCTCAAGAACCCATTTCCCGATAGGTACGATGAGTGCTGTTTCCTCCGCAAATGGAATAAACTCCATCGGCATTACCAAGCCAACCTCCGGATTATTCCAGCGGATCAAGGCCTCAAATCCTCGAAGTCGTCTTGATCTAACTTCATATTGCGGCTGGTAGTGTAACACAAATTCATTGTTTGTTAGCGCATTCTTAAGCATGGTCTCCAGTTTGATTTTCCGATCTAGCCCTTCTTTCATGCTATCGTTGAAGAAATGATAGCAGTTCTTGCCAAGTTCTTTGGCCTTATACATAGCTTCATCTACATTAATCAAAATATCTTCGGCAGATAAACCATCGTCGGGAAATACCGATATTCCTATACTCGCAGTAATGCTAATCGAAGTTCCATTGACAAGGTAATCCTCTCCTAGTACTACATTTATTCTATCAATGATGGGGAACAGCTCGTTTATATGCCTAATATTCTGAAGCAGAAGCAAAAACTTATCCTCACTCAATCGAGCGACTGTATCGTAATCTCTCATGCAAGAAACCAGCCTTTTTGCGGCTTCTACAATAATTTTATCTCCGATATAGTACCCCAGTGTTGTGTTAATCTTTTTAAAATCATCTAAATCGACTAAATATACTGCAGCTTTGGTACCGCTTCTCCTCGAAGTTGATATCGAGGTTTTCAATCTATCTAAGAATAGATTTTTGTTCGGTAGATTCGTTAAGGAATCTCGATAAGCCAAGACCATCATCTTTTGCTCATTTTGTTTAAGGGTTGTAATATCATGATTTGTCCCGATTACTTCAATGATTTTGTGACGCACACTAGAGATTGGAGACAAAGTGACCAGATAGTAGCGTATACTGCCATCTGTCATCCTAAAGCCGTATTCCGCTACGCTGGTCTTTCCAGTTCTAATGACCTCAAGTATAATATTTTTCCACGTCAATTCGATAGTTTCAAAATGCAAAAACAGAGATATTTCTTTCCCTATTATTTCTTGTTCAGGTCTATCAGCTAGTTCACGAAATCTTTTGTTAACTGACGTGATAATTCCATTTAAGGCACAGCTGTAAATGATATCTTTTGAATCTTCTACCAGACCCTGATACCGTTTGTAATTCAGTTCCAGTAATACTTTATGATTACTAATGTCTTCAATCTGTTTCTTCAGTTCTTTCTCCAGACTAGCAGCTTGTAATTCTTTCTGTTTTGAAATTGTAATATCGCTGAAAGTGGATGTAAAATGCCCACTTTCATCGGAACTAGCCTGAACAAGATACCACTGGTTAAACTTTTTCGAGTAATATTCTGTTACAGGTGGAGAACCACTTACAGCCACGTTTCCATAGAACTCAATCCAGTTGATACCATCCTCAAGTCTACTGTGTCCGATCTCCGTGATTCGCCGACCAATAATATCCTCACGTTTCTGTCCTGTAATTCGTTCATAGGCTGAATTTATTTCTCTAAATTCGTAATCAATGGGCTGATTATTTGAATCATAAACAATTTTATGATAGGCAAACGCATTAGGTAGGTTATCCAGATCATAACAGTTTAAATTTTTCATAGTAATAATCTTCACCTCCTATAAAATCCACCCAATGGCCCGTGTTCCACGAAAGATATTTGTTCTTATTCTGTCTATATCTCTAATTTTCCTTCTATTTGCCACAGAATCTATCGTTACGACAAGTATTAACTGAAGTTTGCCGATTCGACAGATTTTGGTTTGGTATTCCCAGGTTAAATACCTGTCGACGAAACGACTATATACTGAAATAGTGTCTGACTTATTATTGGTTGACGCACAATTTAATATGTGTAATAATGTACTTAGAGTAATGATAATTATTATAATTATCATTATGTAAAAATCCACTTTAAGTCTCAGCTGGATTTGGCTAGATGTCAAATGTACAAAATGTCGTTAGCTCTGCAGCAACAAAAAGTAATTGTTTTGTGCTCGATCCGGTTAGACTAATTGGCGTAATACATAAACGATAGGAGGATATCTATGGAAAAGGTTAAGTTAGCAGTCATTTATTATAGCATGACTGGAATCAATTATCAGTTGGCTCAGTGGGCAGCAGAAGCCGCCAAAGAAGCAGGTGCTGACGTTCGTCTACTCAAGGTGCATGAACTGGCGCCGGAAGCAGCGATTAATAATAACCCTGTTTGGAAAGCAACTGTAGAAGCCACTAAAGATATTCAGGAAGCGAGCTCCGCTGATCTTGATTGGGCGGATGCCATCGTTTTTAGTGTCCCAACACGCTTTGGGAATCTAGCTGCACAGATGAAACAGTTCATTGATCTTCAAGGTGGCTTATGGGCACAAGGGAAGCTGATGAATAAGGTTGTCAGCGGCATGTCCTCTGCTCAGAACCCTCATGGCGGTCAGGAAGCCACCATTAAGAGTCTATATACTTCAATGATGCACTGGGGCGCAATCATTGTGTCGCCAGGATACACAGACCCCTCGATCTTTAAAGCCGGCGGCAATCCTTACGGGACTTCAGTTACTCAAGGGCAAGATGGTAAAATGGTTGAGGACGTAAAGGATGCTGTCTTCCATCAAGCAAAAAGAACCGTCGAAGTTGCCAAGTGGTTGAAAAAAGGACAAGAATAATACTCAACTATACTCAGTATTTTACAAAAGCCCTTCGTGTTGTTTTAAACACGAAGGGCTTTTCCAATGTCTGTGACGGATAGCGGTGAACACTGATCGCCGTTCAAAAAGCCGGCGGAGTTATTGCCGAAATGAAGATCAGATCCACTATACCGATGCTCCAAATCTTATGGGGAATGCTGGAGAAATAATAGATGCTGTCTCCTTCTGTTAAAATATGAAAATCCTCCCCAATTTGGATCTTCATCTGTCCCTGAATAACCACGATATTTTCTTCTCCGGGGTGAGTTAGCGGTACATCACAGGTTACGGCGCCTGGTTCCACCCGCGCCATCATCATCTCCAAACTTCTGTTTAAGTCTGGAGACAACAATTCGAAGGTAAGATGCGAGTCAGGAAATTTCAAAACTCGCCGCTCATTTTTTCTTACTACTGGACTTGATTTAGCTTCATCCATTAAAAAATAAAATATGGGCACATCGAGGGCATGAGCAATCCGTCTTAATGAAGTGATAGAGGGATCTGTGAGACCCCGCTCTACCTGGCTCAAAAAGCCTTGCGTTACCCCGGTCCTTTCCGCCAAATCCTTTAGTGTCAGTTGTTTCTCTACTCTTTTAGTGCGAATTTTCGCTCCCAGCATCACTACCACTCTTTCCTGCTAATCGTTGAAGCAACTTCTGAGTCTATCTCAACATGTTTTCGTACGGCATTCCTATTATGTAAAAAGCGTTGTAAAGTTGTTGTCATACACATTGACAAGGCCTTTGTCTGTTAATCTGATTTCAGGAATCACAACAAGCGACAGCAACGACATCGTCATAAAGGGCGACGCGAGCGAGGAGCCGAGAGCAACCCATGCATTGGAAATCTCACTAAGTGCATCGGCTACCTCTTGCACCGGCAAATCGCTCATCAGCCCAGCTATAGGCATTTTAAAAAGTGCCAGAACCTCTTCATCTTCTACCGCCGTCATGCCGCCGCCATGTTCTACTAATTTATTCGCCGCAAAAGCCATTTCAGCGTCACTCATCCCTAACACAATCAGGTTGTGGGCATCGTGCGCATAGGTTGAAGCGACGGCACCCTTTTTCAGACCAAAGCCATGAACAAAACCAACACTCATTCCGCCTTCCGACGTGTGCCTGTTAATGACTGCTACCTTGCAGATATCTCGTTCTGGAGCACGCTCAACGTTTCCATTCCTAACTGGCAGGACTTCGGCCATTTCAGTAGTTAGTACATTTGAGTTATGAACGCCAATCACCCTTACCTTTGCAGTCTCTGTGCCAAGGGGGGCTTTCACACTAAAGTCGCCCGGCAAAACCTTGCGAGTTATTTTCACCGAAGCCCTGAACTGCTCAGGGTAGACATAGCCTCCGACAGGCACTGTGAGCCTGCCTTTTTCCGCCACAAGTTCCCCGTTGATGATCACTTTTTCAACTATGACTTGACCTAAGTCACTCAAAATGTTGATGTCAGCAAAACGACCCGGTGAAATCGAACCGATATCGCGTTCCATGCCGAAGCAGCAGGCCGCGTTCAGAGTTGCCATCTGTATCGCCGTCACCGGCCTCACACCCCTGGAAACTGCTAGGCGAATGATATAATCCATGTGCCCGCGCTTTAAAAGGGTGTCTGCATGTAAATCATCGGACACAAGCATCGCCAGCCTGGTATCAATTTTCTGCTCGGTAATTGCTTTTATGACTTCGGGCAGGTCGTCCCAGGCAGAGCCTTCTCTGATCATCGCATACATGCCGAGCCGCATTTTGGCGAGAGCTTCACGCGCACTGGTAGATTCATGGCAGCAGCTAATTCCTGACGCTATATACGCGTTTAACGCAGCGCCTGTATCTGTCAGAGGGAAATGGCCAGTTACCGTCTTGCCCGCCTCGAGCGTCTTCTCCACCTTTTCACAGGTTTGCGGGTCACCACACAAAATGCCGGCATAGTTCATCATCTCACCAAGCCCCACGACGCCTTCCCACTTCATCATGTTTTGGATATCCTGTGATGTTATTGTACTGCCTGTGTTTTCAAGGCCAGATGACGCAGGCACGCAGGATGGTACGGTTGTGAAAACGCGCAGCGGCGTTGCCGCACCGTCTTTCATCATGGCGACCATGCCGTCAAGACCTGCGACATTTACGATCTCATGCGGATCCATAACTATTGAAGAAGTTCCATGGGGAATGGTAGCTTTCGCATACTCTCCCACAGTCATCATGCTGCTTTCCACATGCAGGTGCCCGTCAATAAACCCAGGTACCAAATACATCCCTTGCGCGTCAATAATCACCGTTCTTTCACCAACGGCCACCGTTGCATCCCCAACCAGCGCAATACGCCCGGATTTGATGGCAACATCCATGCTTGCCTGAATTTCACCTGTAAAAACATTGACAAGGGTGCCGTTTTTAATCACTAAATCGGCCTTTAGGTTCCCCTGCGCAGTTGCTGTAAGTTGCCTACCGACTTCCCACAGCTCATATCTCTTGTTCAAGTAAATCCCTCAATCCATCACATGATTACCGTTCCTCGCGCGAATACGGAATTCCGAGCGCAGCAGGGGTTCCGGAACGCCTGTTTTTTGTCTCTCGTGTCGTGATGACTAAGACAACAAATGTAAAAACATAAGGCAGCATCTGTAGAAAATTAGACGGAATCATGACTCCCAGGGCTTGAAGATGCAAACCCAATGAGGCAATAACGCCGAACAGCCACGCGCCCAGCAAGGCACGGCGTGGGTCCCAGACGGCAAAGATGACGAGTGCAACCGCAATCCAACCGCGGCCGGCCGACATGTTTTCAATCCAAGAGGGAGAATAGGCTAGCGATAGATAGGCACCGCCCGCGCCAGCGAGCATACCCCCGACAATAACAGCGGCATACCTGATGAAGAAGATGTTATGTCCCAGAGCGTCTACTGCCGATGGATTTTCACCTACTGCCCTGAGAAGAAGCCCCACTTTTGTTTTATAAAAGACAAACCACAGTATCGCAACCAGAATCACGCTGAGGTAAACCATAATATCCTGATTAAATAATATCTTACCGATAACCGGAATTTGGGACAGACCGGGGATGGCAACTGCCTTAAAGGTCGAAGTGGGCGGAATTCCCACTAGGCTACGCCCAAGGTAGGCCGACAGACCCGTGCCGAAAATAGTCAGTGCCAGCCCGCTCGCCACCTGACTTGACCGGAAAGAGATGGTAATGACCGCATGAATCAGCGCCATCAGTCCGCCCGCGATCAAGGCAACTAACAGGCCAAGCCATTTGTTTTCTGTAAAGGTGCCCACGTAAAAAGCACTCACAGCCCCCACGAGCATCATGCCTTCAACGCCTAGGTTCAGGATGCCGGCACGCTCGGTAATGACTTCGCCAAGAGACGCATATAAAATCGGAGTGCCTGCAACAACTCCAGCTGCAAGGATGGCGATTATATAGTTTAAATCCATACCGTCATACCTTCTTTCTTACCAAACGGTAATTGTTGAAGACTTCGCCAGCTAGTACGAAGAACAAAATCGAGCCCTGAAACATGGACACCATGCTTGATGGAAAACCGGAGGTCTGCAGACTGAAGCCGCCTACCAAGAGCCCTCCCATCATGAAGGATACGAGCAAGATACTAAAGGGATTCAGCCGGGCAAGCAGGGCGATAAGTATGGCAGTGTAGCCATAGCCTGGAGAAATCGTCTGCTGCAACCGGTGAAGCACACCTGAAACCTCGGCCATTCCTGCAATTCCCGCTATGGCTCCACTCAAAAACATTACTTTCAAGACATTTTTCACATAACTCATGCCTGCATAGTCGGCAGCCTTGCGGCTGGAGCCACTGACCGAGATCTCGTAGCCCCACTTAGAATATTTAATAAGAATGAACATCGCTATAGCGATGATCAACACGAGAAAAATGGCGTAACTGATGCGGGTGTTGCCGAAAACAGGGATGGTCGCGCTTTCAGAAAATTGTTTCGTAAGAGGAAAGTTGTTTCCCTTAGGGTCCTTCCAAGGTCCATAAACAAGATAGGCCATCCAGAAATAGGCGACATAGTTCAGCAAGAGCGAACTGATGGTCTCGTTCACATTCCAAAACGCCTTCGGAATAGCCGGAATCAAGGCCCAGAGTCCGCCGCAAATAAAGCCTGCAATCATCATGAGCGGAAGCAAGATTAGTATTGGCAGATAGGAGAAAAAGAGAGCGAAATAGGCTGCGCCGAAAGCACCCATATAAAATTGGCCTTCCGCCCCGATGTTCCATAATTGCATGCGGAACGCGAGTGAAACACCAAGCGAGCAAAGTGCCAGTGGAATCATTTCTACGAGTGTTTCGGTGAGGCCATAGACTGAGCCAACGGAGGATTGAAAAATCTCACTGTAAAGCTTCAACGGATCTTTTCCGGTGATCAGCACAAAAAGTCCCGCAAAGAGTAGGCCCAGAACAATGGAGGAGACGGAAATGCCAAACTTCTTCATGGCAGAGCTGGAATTTGTTTTTTTAATCTCCCAACTTCCCAACAGTTTAGACTTCATGAAGATCTACCTTTCTTTTGCCGGCCATCATCAGGCCGATTTCTTCACGCGACGTTTCACTTGGGTTTACAACGCCCATGATTTCACCCCCGTGCATCACGATGATGCGATCCGTCATGGAAAGAAGGTCCTCCAGATCCTCTGATATAAGGAGCACTGCCTTGCCCTTTTCGCTCTGCTCTAGGAGTAGTCGTTTGACATAATCGGTCGCGCCGATATCAAGGCCGCGCATCGGATATACCGCTACAATCAACTTTGGATCGGAATCTATTTCACGCGCAAGCAGCAGCTTCTGGATGTTTCCGCCAGACATCATCTTAACAGGATTAGCTGTACTCGCTAACCTGACATCAAATTTTTGTATCAACTGATCGGTATCATTTCTAACTTTATCCCATCGAATAAAGAAGCCCTTATTCTTGCGATAACTTGTAAGAGCCATATTTTCATACGCGTTAAGGTCCGGCGCAAGCCCGGTTGTCATACGATCCTCCGGTACATAGCTAATGCCGAGATCCATTCGCTTTTTACGACCGGATTTTGTGCAGTCCTTTCCGCTAAAGGAGAGGCTTCCCATCTTGACCGAACGCAGGCCTGCCACCGCTTCCGCAAGCTCCTTCTGACCGTTTCCGTCAACGCCCGCCACCCCAAGTATTTCTCCGTCATATATATCAAGTGAAATATTTTTCAATTTAAGCATGCCATTGTCGCCTAAAGCCGATACATTATTTATGGAGAAAATCTTGTCTTGTTTGCTGTAGGATTTCTTTTCTAACTGGTCACTGATATTTCTGCCCACCATCATTTTAGCAAGCTCTTTTTCATTCGTATTTTCGGTATAAACAGTACCTATGGATTTACCGTCCCGCAAAACAGTGATGCGATCCGTATTTTCCAAAACCTCATTCATTTTATGAGAAATAAGGATCACTGATTTCCCGCTTTTTATCATCTTTAAAAGCGTCTTATAGAGCGCATTTGCTTCCTGAGGTGTCAGGACAGCGGTCGGTTCATCGAGTATCAAAACCTTGGCACCTTGAAGTAGTAATTTGATAATTTCGACCCTCTGTTGTTCGCCCACCGAGAGTTGCCAAATTTTCGCCTTAGGATCAATGGAAAGTCCGAACGCTTCCGATTGCTTGATTATTTGCTGCTCAATCTCTTTTAGGTTATAAATTTGTTTGAGTCCCTTGATACTAAGCATGACGTTTTCTGCCACAGTAAATGGCTGAACAAGTTTGAAATGCTGATGCACCATACCAATGCCGTTGTTAACAGCATCCTTGGGCGATGAAAAGACAGTTTTTTCGCCCTCAATGTAGATGTCCCCCCCGTCAGGACGATAGAGACCTGTGAGCACACTCATCAATGTGCTTTTGCCAGCGCCGTTTTCACCCAGCAAAGCGTGGATTTCGCCAGGGTGAACGTCAAACGACACCTGATCATTGGCCAGGATGCCCGGAAATTCTTTTATGATTTTACGCATTTCTACCATGGGCGTATTTCCCATCGATTTCACCCTTTCGGACATTACCACAAACCGGCGAGAGTCTCGCCGGTTTGTGGGTACATCATTCTTCTGTTTAAAGCTCGGTTAAGATCTGGGAATCGATCCCGATACGCCTTTGACAAACCAATTGATGGATAGGAGCATCTCATCGGTGGCTTTTTCGCCTTCTTTAACCTTCAGGGCGCCGCTTTGATCAGAGACTGGTCCTGAGAAGGGATCGAATTTACCAGCCACAATATCCTGTTTCTTTGCAGTTACAATAGCTTGGAAGTCTTTATCAACTTTGGCGCTGAAAGGCGTAATATCAATGATTCCGCCGTCTTTAATTCCGCCAAAGTATTGGGTAGGTTTCCAGGTTTTGTTCTCAACTTGCTTGACCACGTCCACGAAATACGGACCCCAGTTGGATACATCCCCAACTAGGATAGAATTAGGTGCAAATTTTGACATATCGGAATCGTGTCCAACGGCAAGTACACCCCTATCCTGTGCTGTCTGAGCAAACGTCGGCGAGTCAACATGCATTGCCAGCATATCTGCTCCAGCGTCAATCAAACTATTGGCAGCCGTTTTCTCCGTCGCTGGATCGTTCCAGGAATTTGTCCAAACAACCTTAACTTGGACTTTAGGATTAATTGACTGGGCGCCTAGAGTAAACGCATCAATATTGCGGATGACTTCAGGCGTACCGAACGGAGCAAGGAATCCAATAACATTGGTCTTGGTGTATTTGCCTGCCACCATACCAGTCAAATAGCGGGCTTGGTAGTCGCGATTGAAATAGGTGCCTAAATTGTCAGTGGTTTTGTAGCCACTGCAATGCTCAAAGACTACCTTCGGGAATTTCTTGGACACATTGACCATGTAATCCATGTAACCATAGCTGGTGCCGAAAATGATCGTGTTCCCCTTTTGGGCGAGATCCGTGAAAACACGTTCTGCGTCTGAAGTTTCAGGAACATTCTCAACAAAGGTTGTTTCAACATTGTTCATATTTGCTGCGAGGTATTTTCTGCCCTGATCCTGGGCGTACGTATAGCCAAAGTCACCCACAGGCCCAACATAAACAAAAGCAACCTTGATTTTCTCTGTGGAAGCTGCAGGCGTTGGTGTGGCCGCCGGCGTCTTAGCACCACAGCCAGAGATCACTAACAGTAATGATACTAACAATGTGATAAGAATTGTACCTCTCCGTTTAAAGTTCATTTTTTCTCCTCCTACTTTCTTATCTATTTCACTCTCTCGATGCATCCTCAACAATACCAGCCATCAAAAGACCCAGGACACGTTCGTTTGTTTCCTCCACTGGCATGACCTTCATAATCTTCCCTTCGTAAAGCACCGCTATGCGATCACAAATACTTGTCAGTTCTTCGAGATCCTCGGAAATCAACAACACCCCAATGCCGTTGCTGCGAGCTTCCAAGAGTTGGCTATGCAGGTACTCTGTTGCCCCAATGTCCACTCCCCGTGTCGGATAAGCTGCCACCAATGCCACGGGACTCCGGGTTATTTCCCTAGCCAGAATGACCCGCTGGATATTGCCACCAGATAGCCTGCCTGTGGGGGTTTCTAAGGTAGGCGTTTTGATACCGTACTTTTCCACCAAAGACGAACTGTGGGACATAATCACCCGATTTTGGAGAAGTGAGTGTTTGGCAAAGGGGGGCTTGTGATGATCCTTGAGGATGAGGTTTTCCCAGATACTAAAGGAAGGAATGGTCCCCACATGAAGCCTGTCCTCCGGGATATATCCCAGCCCCTGTTCAATAATTTTAGCCGGCGACATTTTTGTGCTGTCTTTGCCGTTTAAGACTATTTTGCCTTTACTCACTTTTCTCAGCCCAGCGATCACTTCAGCAAGCTCTTTTTGCCCATTGCCTGAAACCCCGGCGATTCCCAAGATCTCTCCTTCTCTGATTGCGAGAGAAACTCCCGCCAAAGCATCCGTTCCCATATCCCCTTTAGCGAAAACATCCTGAAGTTCCAAAACAGGCTTACCTGGGGAGAACTTGCCGTCTCTTCTACAGGGAGCCATGTCCCTTCCCACCATCAGCTTGGCCAGTGCTTCCTGCGACGTTTCCCGAGTATTAACGTCTGCGCATACCGCACCGTCCCTGAGGACGGTCACTCTGTCGCTCACTGCCATAACTTCATTTAACTTATGGCTAATCAAGATGATTGAGTTCCCCTGAGCGGACATGTTCTTGAGCAACAGGATTAACTCATTAGACTCCTGGGGAGTGAGCACCGCTGTCGGTTCATCAAGGATCAGCAGGTTGGCGCCCCGATAAAGTGCTTTGACAATCTCGACGCGCTGTTGTTCCCCGACACTTAACTGCCAGACAAAGGCCTCGGGATTAATGGCTAAACCATACCTTTTCGTGATTTCTTTAATCCGTTTTGTAGCCGTCTTTAAGTCCACCAAGAACGTCTTAGATAGTCCTAAAATGACATTTTCGCAGACGGTCAGGGTGGGCACCAGCATAAAATGCTGGTGCACCATGCCGATTCCGAGTTGAATAGCCTCACTGGGAGAGTTTATCCTTACCGACTTACCATTGAGCGAGATATTACCCGCATCGGGCTGGTAAAGGCCGTAAAGGATATTCATTAGAGTGGTTTTACCTGCTCCGTTTTCACCCAGGATAGCCAGAACCTCACCAGCCTTTATGTGGAGGTTTACATTATTGTTGCTTAGTACACCGGGAAATCGTTTGGTGATTCCGCGCATCTCCAGATGTTGGATTTTTTCAACCATGGCTACTCACCCATTATTTCTTAATTACTGCAATCTTCAATTTTCCACTAGTTATGTCCGCTTTAGCCTGTTCTACAGCTGCTTTAGCCGCCGCAGGAATCTTGTCAGCCAATTTTGGATTGAATTTTAGGTCAATAGTTCCATCGGCGAAGCTCAAGATAAGGTGCTGTCCGCCAAGGATTCCTTGTTTTCTTAAGTCGATTATTTTGGTTACGACCTTTTCCCAATTATACGCTTGAGCCGCTAAAACAGTATCGGGAGCAGCACTGCTTTGGTCCATATCCGTAGAAAGCCAGTAGTTGCCCTTAGTTTCCGCAACAGCTCTCATAGCTCCTACAGCCTGTTGTGAGGAACCGGTAAGGATATCAGCGCCAGCACTCATTTCTGTTTTAGCTAGATTGCCCGCCCCCACAATATCATTAAAAGAGCCAGTATAGGCAACACGTGTTTTAACATCGGCTTTACCCTTGGTCACGCCCTGCTGTACACCAGAGTTGTACGTCACAGCATCACCGGATTCCATGGGGCCGACAATTCCTACCGTACCAGTTTTACTCGTCATGGCGGCGAGCATGCCTAACAGGTATCCGCCCTCTTGGGCTTGCGGATCGTAGGCAAAAATGTTCGATGCCGTAGTAAATCCACTACCATAGGCAAAGGTTGTTTTTGGGAAATCCTTGGCGATATCCATTAATACGCTTTGGTACTGCGAGCCGTGGGCAATGATGATATCATACCCTTGGGTTGCGTACTGACGTATAGCAGCCCCTGCGTCCACAGGATTACCAAGCTTTTCGCTGGTTGCAACTTCCACTTTGTCTGCACCCATTGTTTTCTGAACGGCTTTCAAGCCTTCCACCATAGACTGGCCCCAAGCCAAATCATCAACTGTAGCTGGAAGCACAAGAGCGATGCGAACTTTTTCAACTTTAGCCTGAGGAGTCGTCTCAGCCGTCTTATTGGTTGTGGTACCACAGCCGGTAAAGGCCAACAAAGTCAGGACAGCTAACATAAGAGCAAGTACTTTTTTCAAATTCTTTTCCTCCTTAGATTTCAATAATCTATAATTAACCCCTGGTTCCACGCTGGAAAGGTTTGCCCAGCGCTGCCGGGGCCCAGACGCGTCCAAAGGAGATTGCCAAAGCTATAATGGTTACCACGTAGGGTAAAATAACGGCTAGTTCATAAGGGAAATTAATCCCTAACACTTGCACCATGCTCTGAAAGGAATCCGCCATACTAAACAAGAGAGAACCTAAGAGAATGCCCCATGGATTCCAGCGTCCGAAGTAAACCAAGGCAATGGCTATAAACCCCCTACCGGCAGTGATATTGTCGGCATACATATTGGCTTGGCCAATGGTTAAGAAGGCTCCAGCTAGACCAGCTAGCATACTGCCTAGTATCAAACACTCGTACCTGATTCGCTCTACACTTACCCCCAGGGTGTCAGCCGCCTCAGGTTTGTTGCCCACTGCGCGCACATTAAGACCCCAACTCGTCTTATTAAGTATAAAGCCTGAGAGTGGCACCAGTAGTAGCGCTGTATAGACTAACACGTTTTGGTCAAAAAATATTGGTCCTAGGAATGGGATATTGCTCAGGAGAGGAATTTTCACCAGTTGTAAGCCGTTGATAGAAGTAATTCCTCCCACGTACAGTCGGTAAAGCAAACCTGATAGACCCCAACCGAACATATACAGTCCTATACCACTAATGCCCTGTTCAGCCTTAAAAGTCACGCTGACCAAAGCCATCAGCAAGCCCATTAGCCCCCCAATGCCCAAGCTTGCAACGATGCCTAAGAGGGGACTTCCTGAGTGCAGTGTGGCATAAAAACCCACAAAAGCGCCCATCATCATGATTCCTTCAACTCCTAGATTGTAAACCCCTGAACGTTGAGTAAACATTTCCCCTAGGGCTGCTAAAAGATACGGTGTGGCCGAACGGATTCCTGTCGCTAGTATACTTATGATAATTGCGGAATTCATGACACCTTCCATTCTTACCTGCCACCTTCCCCGTCCACTTTTTGTCCAAACAGCTTGGCCCTTAAATTAGCTGCAAAGCCAGGGTTCTTTAAGAAATAATCACTGGATACTACGAACAAAACCACCAGTCCCTGGATCACCATAACCATAGCTGCTGGAATATTTACAGCTCTTTGCATCATATCCGCTCCCAAAAGCAGGGCACCAAATAGGATCGAAGCTGGAATGGTACCCAACGGATGCAGGCGGCCGAAAAGGGCAGCAACAATACCACTGAAACCATACCCTGCCGATATCCCCTCTATGGCGCGGTGGTGAACCCCCGTCACCTCAACCGCACCTGCCAATCCGGCCATTCCTCCGGCGAGAGCCATGGCTAGCACCAAGTACCATTCCACCTTAATGCCAGCGTAGCGGGCAGCTTCCGGGCCTGCGCCAACTGCCCGCATGCGATATCCAGTACTGGTACGCCACAGAAACACATAGACCAATACAGCCATCACGAGTGCAAAAATCAAGCCTGAATGGAGCCTGGTTCCTGGGACGAGTCGAGTGAGCCAGATCTGTTGAGGGATTACGGCTGTTTGTGGCACGCCCGAACCATAAGATGCTTCTTTTGAGTCAATTAACGGTCCGCGTAAGAGAAACTGATATAACTGAAAGGCAATCTGGTTGAGCATCACAGTACTCAGTATCTCATTGACTGCCAAGCGAGCCTTCAACCAACCAGCTATCCCTCCCCATACGGCGCCGCTCAACCCGCCAACCAGAAATACCAGGGGAAGTAGGAATAACGCTGGCATATCTGGCAAGGATGTGGCTACGGCAGCTGCCCCTATGGCGCCAGCCAGAATCTGACCCTCGGCGCCAATATTAATAATTCCACTTCGAAAGGAAATAACGATACCCAACCCCACCAAAAGCAAGGGAGTAGCCCGAACCAGGGTCTCTGTGATTCCAAATTTGTCACTAACCGGTCCTGAAAACATCACTCCATACGCTTTTATCGGGTCCGACTTCGCTAAAAGCAGAAAGACTGCACCAATCAGTAGTGCCCCTACCAGGGCACTCAGCAATACCACGATTTGTTTAAGGACCCCTTCGAATTGTGAACTCAACTATGTACAACTCCATCCTATTGGAAAATTCGATTATGTAGGATTTTCTTACCTTAGTATATCCAGAACTTGCCCAAATTTGTTTTATATTTTTAAAGCAGGACTAATGCTAAAAAAGCTTCCCAGAGATTAAAAATCTCTAGAAAGCTTCATTGCCCTAGTTACCTGATTCTTTCTAATATTATATTATCTATACTAAAAAATTGCAATGATTTCTTAAGCGTGACTAAAGTTTTTCCGAGGCGCTGCTCTTCTTCATTCTTGTTCTTTATCGCCATAAATAACGCGTCTACGAAGCTCTCCCACCATTGCGGGAACCTCGATGCTCATCGGGCATCGTTCTACACATCGACCGCATCGCAGGCAGGAATGAACCAGTGGAGCCGCTTTTTCCATACCGCCAGCCACAAAGGCCGTCCAAATCGCACCAATACCGCCCATATAGATGTGCCCAAAATGTCCGGCAGTTACCTGAAACACCGGGCACTCATACATGCAGCCACCGCAACGCAAACAATGCAGGGCCTGGCTGAACTTTTCCTCGTGCGCCATTTCACTGCGTCCATTGTCCACGAAAATGACATAGAATTCCTTAGGACCGTGCGCCCCGTAAGTGGTTACTTTCTCGATGTCGCCTGTTTTACTCGGGCCGCTGACAATATTAACATAGCCTGGTACGCCATACTGGGCATAACGCCAGGTAACCTCAGCAACTTTCATAGCATCCTGGAACGTTGGCACCAATTTCTCGATGCCCACCATCACGATGTGGACAGGAGGTGCACCGGTTGCCAGTCGCACATTTCCCTCGTTTTCGATAATAACCATGGCGCCCGTGTCCGCTGCCACCACGTTAGCGCCGCTGATCCCTACATCTGCCGTAAAGTACTTCTCGCGCATGAACTCCCTTACGACTTTCACTTCTTCGGCAATGTCAGGTGGTACTTCTTTCCCAAAGAACTTGCTAAAAACCTCCGCCACCTGTTCACGGGGTACATGAATTGATGGGGAGAGAATATGCATAGGGCGTTCCTTACGCAGTTGAAGAATAAACTCGCCTAAGTCTGTCTCCCAGACCTCGTTCCCCTTTTCCTCCAGATACTCACGTAGGTGGAGTTCTTCCCCCAACATGCTTTTTCCTTTAACCACCGTTTTACCGGTGCCAATGATACTGAGAGCAAGTTCCAAGGCGGTCTGATGATCCTTGGCATAAAAAGCTTTCCCTTTGTTACGTTCGACAGAAGCCATCGCCTGTTCCAGGAGTCCATCTAGGTTAGCGATCGACTGACGTTTGATCTCCTGCACTTCTAAGGCTAAGGCGGGAGTGTGCGGAAACCGCTCTAACGTTTCGGCGACCGTGCTGCGGTAAGAACTTACCGCCCTGGTGATTGCCGTTTGGATGTTAGTGTCCTCGCAGGCTTTATTGAGGGACTTGGCATATGTGACAAAGTCCTTTTTCAAATCGATGGTCATGCTTTAACCCCCCTGTATAGGAATTCGATCAAATCTTCGATAGTCGCTGAATCGCCTTTGGCTATGCCACCCTCTAAAGCGGATAGACAATAGGGGCAGGATGTCAGAATGTGGTCAGAACCGCTTTCCTTCAGCTCATTCACACGGCGAGTGCCAATGACATGCGACAACTCAGGAAACAACATTTTAATTGGCCCACCACAACAGCTGGTCCACTCACGATTCTGCGGAGCCTCTTTCACTTCGGCACCGACACTCTCCAGAATATCTCTCAATTCTTGGTGAATCCCCAACTCACGAGCCAAACGGCAAGAATCATGGATTACGACTGCCTCGGAGGTTTTGATCTTGGCCAGTTTATCCCGTCGTTCCCAGACGAGATCAACAAAGGTGCGAATTTCTAAGTCAAAACCCTCGACCATTTTAGGATAAACAAACTTAAAGACCTCTGCCGCATGGGGAGAGAGACAGACAATGGTTTTAGCACCACTCTGCTTGATCACCTCTGCCACTTTTTGGACATAGTCCTTCATATCTTCTATATAACCGAGTTCATACAGTAACGCACCGCTGTATAATTCCTCATTGCCCGAATAACAGAACTCATAACCCAGTCCTTGGAGCACCTTCGCGGCCTTGAGACAAATTGAATTGTACCGGTCCTTATCCTTAGCCAGTACAGAGGCGTAGATCTTTTCCGCGTTGATCCCGGTTTTATTAATCACTTTGCGTACGCCCATCATCATGGAAAAAGCTTTGCCGCCCGTATCGATATGGGTTATCGTTTTAATCAGAGTGTCAATAAAGGGGAGCAACTGATATTCCCCACCTGTATAGAAAAGCACATCTCCTGTAACCGGCAAGTTAAGTCCTTTAGCCCAGGCGGCTACCTCCGAACCCTTTAAAGCCAGTGGATTACCGTGCTTCATAATGTTATCACTGAGAATATCCAGCACCGCTGGTAATTTCATTCCCTCAACCATTAACATGTCCTCCCCCAAAAACAACGCATGTATACATGCGTTCTAAATCTCGTTCCTTGACTCAATAAAGCGCGCATCGGTCTCCTCTGCGCGCACCGTTCCATTTATAATCATACCCTGTCTGAATAAGGTTACATATGTCCCTTATAGTAGTATAAAGAAAAATCCTAGTATAAGTAAACCCTGATTACTTATGTATTATGTATTCCTAAAGAAATTTACCGACGATAGCACTAACCTGTTTCTGTGAATAGTATAAGATTTAATCGGAACTTAATCGTCAAGGAGACTGTGATGTAAAGTTTACATCTACAATGGTTCCTTTGGTTACTACCTTACCTCCCTGAGGGTTCTGCTGACTTACGAGTCCACTTCCATGAAAGTTAAGGTGCAATTCCGATTTAGTTAAGATTTCCCCCGCTTGTCGCATATTTAAACCTATAAGATTAGGAACGACCGACTCAGTAGATAGTGGCTGGCGCTCAGGGGTCACAGGCTGTAAAGCAGCTCTAACCGGAGCATCGTTAGGAGTTATTGCGACCGAATCTTGCGTATCATTTGCGACAGGAATGTTAAGCTCTCCGAGAGCACCTTGAATAATTATTTTAGCTGAAGGACTACATAACGGTCCGCCTTCGTGTTCCCCACCTTTAGGACTATCCACAACCACCAATACGGCAATTTTCGGGTTTTCCACTGGAGCGAATGCTTCAAATGAAGATATAAATGAAGAAGCTGAATAACCTTTGGTTGAAGGGTCAATTTTTTGAGCAGTTCCAGATTTACCAGCAACACTAATTCCTGAAATCGCCGCTAATTTTCCTGTTCCGTTCGTGACGACACTCTCCATAATTTTCGCCATCTCGTTTGATGTTCCAGCGGAGATGACACTTCGGATTTTAGTGGGCCGGTTTTGTTGAACAAGCTTGCCATCGGGAGTCGTGATCCTATCTACCACATAGGGCTTATAAAGTGTGCCACCATTAGCCACAGCACATAGTGCCGTCATTAATTGGATAGGAGTTACCATATTTGATTGCCCAAAAGACATTGTAGCTAACTCATCATCTTTTACTTTAGCTTGAGGGATAATTAGCCCACTTTCCTCTCCAGCAAGATCAATCCCCGTTTTTGCCCCAAAACCAAAGGACTTAAGATAACGATAAAAATTCGTCAATCCAAGCCTTAATCCAACTTGTGATAGTACAACATTCGATGATTGCTCCATTCCTTTCGTAAAGGTAATGCTGCCAGCAGGTCTTATTCCATCGTCCCAGTTCCTAATCGTTCGATTTCCTACCTTCAGGTATCCTGGATCTTCAAACAATTCGTTTGGACTAATTAACCCTTCCTCCAGGGCAGCTGAACCTGTCACTATTTTATACGTCGAACCGGGTTCATAGTTCATGCTTATGGCCCTATTTGTCCAATTGTCGGGGGATACATTGGCATACTTGTTAGGGTCAAACGTTGGGTTGGTTCCCATCCCCAAAACCTTGCCAGTCTGAGGGTCCATCGCTATGATCGTAACACTCTTGGCCTGAGTTGCAGCTTCCAAAGAGGTTAATTGTTGCTCAATTAACGATTGAATCGTAGTATTTAGCGTTAATGTTAAGTTGTCTCCCTGATGGGGAGGCTCAACCTCTGCAGGAGTGTCAGGAATTAACTGATGACTTGACGTTTCTTCCGTCGTGGATTGTCCGAGGGTTCCATAGAGAAATTTATCATAATACGATTCTACTCCTCCTATGCCATGTCCCGTTTGATTGACAAAGCCTAGAACGGATGAAGCCCAAGTGTCAAGTGGGTATATTCGGTTTGACTCATCCGCAAAGCCGAAGCCCGGAATTTTTAAATTGCGTATTTTATCCGCTTTTTCAAGGTCTACTTGATGAGCGAGGCTAATCCAGAGTACACCTTTATTTAGTTTGTCTAAAATAGAGTTTGAATCTTGGCCAAGAATACTCCCCACGGTTTTAGCAATATCTTCTTTTGACATTTTGGTATATTGATGATTATTGATAAGTTGGGTAAGTGTCTTTGGGTCAGCATAGATCTCTTGGGCTAGCACACTTCGACTTAATACATTACCCTTACTGTCATAAATAATCCCTCGCTTAGGTTGCAAGGTTTGACTGACCATTCGGTTGATCGATCCCTTAGCACTTAATGTATCGGCTTCAACTATTTGCAGCCAAACTAATCGACCAAATATCAACATAATAATAACTATAAGGGGGGCATAAACAGAATATTCCCGAGAAAAATAAGTCGTATTTTTATTCTTACGTTTTTTCACTAAGTACCCCTCTCTTCTTCTGCATCCAATCTATCGCGCGGGGGTATTTAATTTACAAACGCTAGTCACAATTCAGTCAGCTAGTCATCCGATAATGACTAACTAACAATAGTATAAATTTGTTACCGTTCTGTGCCCTTTGTATGTAGAATATGTTAAGTCTTTGTGGACAAGCAGCTAGACCCTCTCTAGAAATTTTATAGTTCTGACAGAGTCTTAGACAATGATCGTGACATAATCTAAGTTAATTAGATAACTTAAGAGAGGTGTCCCCTATATGCAAACGTTACCAATATTGAAGCTTGGTTCAAAAGGGCCTTATGTCATGAAACTCAAAAAGAATTTGAACGGGTTAGGTTATAATTATACGCTCTTTCTAATCGATGATATTTTCGACTTAAAAACAAAAAACGTGGTAGGAAATTTTCAAGATAAGGATAAGTTACTCAGAGATGGAATTGTCGGTCCGGCTACGTGGAGTAGTTTATTAGAAAAAGTCAAACTTGTACAAAGAAAACTACAGTCTACAGGCTATCATCCCGGAAATCCCGATGGATGGTTTGGTCCAAACACCACAAATGCCACAAAACGATTTCAAAGAGACCATGGGCTTTCTGAAGAGGGGATTATCAACCCCAGAACCAGAGAGAAATTATTCAACCCGTATACAAAAGAGAATTTCAAAGATCGACCAAGTTCAAATAATTTAAACTCACTCGATCCCTATGTCTCATATCTTGCTAGAAAATTCCTTGAACTAAGCAAAGCAAATAATTTAGATATAATCATTAATGTCGCCTTTAGAAGCTGGGACGATCAAGATAAATTATATGCTTCAGGTAGAACCATGCCTGGAACAATAGTTTCAAATGCCAGAGGAGGAGAGTCCTATCACAACTGGGGATTAGGCTTTGATGCAACACCTATTGTAAATGGCAAGCTATCAGATGATATAACATTGTTCAAGAAGATGGGTAAACTGGGCGAACATGTTGGGCTGGAGTGGGGCGGCAGTTTTAAGAGCATCGTCGATTTACCCCATTTCCAATATACGTTTGGTTTGAGTGCTGAGGACCTTCTCAATGGCAAAAGGCCGCCGAAGTAGAAATAGATTAAGATTCTATCCGAAATTCGTAGATAAATACGCAAACCAGAGCCCATAAACCACTTACAGTTAAACTGGTAACCATAGCACTTGGCGTATGGATTCGAAGGTAAACCGGGCTAAGAGTTAACAGTATAATCAGTGCAACTTCGCCAATAATTATACAAGTCTGTGTAAGTCTCGATTGGGTACGCCCAATAATGTATCCCATTACGGCATAAACAGAAATAGCAGCAAGTAAGAATCCTGAACTTGGCGCTTGAAACGGAGTAAGATTTTCAAAGACGTTAATATTTTCGCCACGGAAGAAGAAACGAAATAGATGGTCGATAACTGTCCCCCCTCCCCATGCCAATGCCAAAGGCACCACATGTGTCCAGCGTTTCGTTGCTACCCGCAAGCCACCTACTACTATTAAGAAGCCTAGGGTGATTGCAAGATGAGTGCCTAGGGCGTTAAACCCTCGCATCACGTTGATGACCCAAGGTGGTGAAGTCACCTCCAACCAAGAAACAACAAAGTCGTCGAACTGCCCCACTTCCTGAAACACCAAGTCCTGAATCAAGCCCATCAATATAATAAAAAGGGCCAGGAACGTCAAACTTCCCATCAAAGCAAGAAAACGCCTCTTGCCAAGGGATCTATAACGACTAGGCAGGAGGGAAATACATTCCCGTAACGATCGCACTATGCGCTCGTGATTCTTATAGATAAGATAGAACAATAAAGAGAGCACGATGGCCGAAGTTCCCAGTAAGCGAGAATAACGGTGGATAATCGGCAGTATAGTTGTCCACCGACTACCTAATAGTCTGCCAAGTATAATAAACAAGGTTGTCCATATTGTCGCTCCTAGATAGGCAAAGAAGGCAAACCTTCGGTATTTTACATCGCTCAATCCCGCAATATAACCCGAAAGATGGCGGACGCCAGGAATAAAGTACCCAATAGTAAGAAGTTTCTCCCCATGAAGATGATACCAGTTCAATACTTTTTCTACTCTATGACTTCCTGCATGTCTTTTAAGATACAACATGACTTTTTCTCTGAAGAATTTTCCCAAGACGTAAGCGGCCGTTATGCCTGTGGCACTACCCATCGCCGCACAGAAAATAGCAAGAATTGGGTTTAGCTTTCCTGTGTAAGTTAAGTAACCAATGAACGTCAGAAGAAATTCATCGGGAATAGGTATGCCCAAAATGGAAATCCCTAAAATAAAGTACAAACCTACATACCCGTATTGCGAAATCAGGTGAATTAGAAGCTGAGATGTCATCGATTATTCCATGTCTCCTTTAAGCTAAGGCTTTTTTTAGAACGTTTTATATCCTTTTATACGCATCCAACCCATGGTTAAGGCTAAGCCCAAGCCAGTTAGTCCCATGATAATAAGAAATATAGCACCTATTAACGGAATGCTGGCTATAGCGATAAACAACATCGATTGAGCCAACCCCTTCGTTAAGGGGGGGTACTCCAATAGTTTAGTGGATAAAACTTGATTTCCGAGATACTGAATAAGGGGAATCAATCCTATAACGACTACAATACTGCCTAATAAGGCAATGAATACTGCCAACGGAATACCGTAAACTGTGAGCATTAGCAATACTACCAGAGAAGTGAGCAAGAATGCAACAGCCAGGCCTAAACCGAATAAACGGAAGAACTCTGAAGCAACTAATTTTTCGGAGGGTCCTAAACGATGTCTCATTAAATATCCCAACCCAGTTAATAGAACGATCCCTATGAGCGCCGACACTACTTTTAAAATCCAAGTACCGAAAATGATAGCTCCACCAAGTAAGGACTCGTTCATCAGTTTTTCCGAAAAGCTAACTTCCAGGACCCCTGTTTCGGCACTTTTGACAGCCGAATTGTAGACATGCCCACCTAGGTTAATGACTAAATCGACTTGCGCTGAAGGGTCTAAATACACATTCCCATCGATAATAATTACAGCATCACTCACTTTTCCGGCAATTCGAGCGTCTGTTCCTACGCCAAGAACATTGTCAACACTTTGACCTTCGAGAATAGTAATCGCATTGCCACCCATATTAGTGACAAAATCCTCGGCCAGAGCGTAGCTCGGTAGAAGCAGCAGTGATATTGATATTAGAATTATTGCCAGTCTAACCTTGAACCTTAGTTTCATGAAAGCACCCCTTTGAAGCTGGATCCCCTTACTAATATTCGAATCATCGATATACCGATAATACTCAAAATGAAAGCCGTAATCCCAATCCACCAACTGGTGGTCGTTGGCAAAAGTGTAAGGAGACTTGCCTTCGCTTGCCAAAAAGCATGGCCTAGAGAATAAAATAAATTAACGAGTCTATAAAGGCCTAATAGAACAATTAATAACGGACTTCCCAAGAGGACTAGAATCAAGAGTGTGTAGACTGTTTGTTTCTTTTCACGTCGTCGTTCTTGCTCGAAACCTCTGATTATACGCTGGTCAAGGTCAGTCGGGACTGGAATAGTCTCCAGCGCCTGCTGAATTCCCTTGTTGATCATCCTCAGTTCGCTTGCTACCGCGCTACAATCCGGACAGGTCAGCAGATGAGCCTTAAGTTCTTCATGTTCAGAATTACTCAGCTCTCCGTCAATGTCTTCGGAAATCCGTTCCAGGCATTCTCTACATTCCACTCTAAACACTCCTTTACTGGGCTTCATCGGCTAATAATTTCCTCAATTGCATTCTGGCAGTATGAATTCTAGATTTAATCGTCCCGACTGGGACTCCTAAAATATGAGCGATTTCATCATAACTGTATCCCTGCCATTCTCGAAGCACTATCGTTTCTCTATACTCAGGATTCAAGTTTCTTAGAGCCTCCATAGTGATAAGATGTTGTTCCCAGTGCTCGGGCGTATCTTGGGACAGCAAATCATAGCCAAGGTCAGGGATGGGTATTGGTTTACCTCGGGCCTGTTTCTTTAGGTGATCTAGACAACTATGGGTAATAATCTGTTTGAGCCAAGATTGAAAGGCGTATAGATCATTCAATTGTGAAACAGAACGATGAATTTTCAAGAAAATCTCCTGTGAGACGTCTTCGGCCTCAGCGGGGTCGTGCAGAAAGGCCATAGCTGTGCGGTATACATAAGGAGTATAAGTTTTAACAAAGACTGTAAAAGATTCTTCATCTCCGGCACAGACTTTGGCAATTAGCTCACGGTTAAACTCTGCCACAACATATTACCGTTCCTCTCAGAAGTGAACTCGTTCAGCTTAAGCTGAACATCGGGGCTTCGGTGGGGGAGTCTACCCCCACCGAAGCGGAAATCAGAACACCCACTTGAAGAAGTGGGAGTCTCGGAATTGATAAATTGCAAATCTTCCATCCAGAAAAAGGTATTTCAATAGTATCTTAACCCTTGAGTCACCGAACTACGCGTCGGTTCCAGTACAACTCTCATTCTGAGAAAAAACTCTTTAACTAAACATAGTCTATAGGTTATTACCCAATAATAAAAGACGAAAGTAAATCGGTAAAAGTTCGCGAACTTTATGCCAGCTTTGTTCGTCTTTTTGATTGGGCGCACAAAATATAAGGAGGAATCAGGAAACATTGAATTCATTTGACCGATTAGGTTATCATGCCTTAAACAACTTGGCAGGGCACATCCCTGTATTAGACTTCATTATGTCTTTTTTAGCTCAATACGCTTTGGAGGTTTATGCTCTTTTATTTATAGTAGCTTGGTTCACCGTGCCAAAACCGGATACTCGCCACCGTCATGCGCTCGTCATCATGGGCTTGTCTGCTATTCTAGCCTTGATCATCAATCTCCTTATTTCACATATTTGGTTTCGTCCCCGTCCCTTTGTTACACTTTCTAAAGGAACCTTTACCCAGTTTGTTCCCCATACGGCAGATTCCTCCTTTCCCAGCGACACAACGGCCGGAAGTTTTGGATTCGCTGCAGGGTCTTGGAATCATGCTCAAGGGTGGGTCAATAAGAGCTTTACAGTCTTGGCAATATTAGTAGCAATTTCCCAGGTTTACGTCGGTGTCCACTGGCCGACAGATGTGCTTGCCGGGATGACTGTAGGAATAATTTCCGCCCGAATTATGTGGAAATTCAACACACTTGCCGAACCTTTAACCGATTTAGGTCTCCGTTTGTTCAAATTCGGAAAATACGCTAAGAGTATCCCCGCTTCCGGAGAATAACAGTGAAGTCATTCTCAGAACTATAAGAGTCGCAAATCTATACGATTTGCGACTCTTTTTATACACAATTGCCCTTCTCTCTCACCGAACCGGACAACCATGAGTACACTATTTTAACAAGCGAAAAATCCAGTAGAAGTCGCTTGTCACACCGGACAAATGAAGTGAGGGAGAGAAATCATGGTAAACAGAATCTATAAACTAAAACCAGACACGGAAGACCTGCGTGACAGAGTTTTTAGGTCTACCCAGTTTAAGACTACCACTGTCCTACCCAAGATTGTAGATCTCCGGACTAATTGCTCACGAGTCGTTGACCAAGGAGCATTGGGAAGTTGCACTGCCAATGCTATTGCTAGCGGACTTCGTGAATACTGGGAAAACCTATCTGGACAGCAATGTACGTTGCTAAGTCGCTTGTGGCTATATTGGGAAGAGCGCTTTCTAGAAGGCACAGTAAATGAAGACTCCGGCGCGTATATCCGCGACGGCATGAAAGTCCTTCAAAAGATGGGTTGTGCTCCCGAAGCCGATTGGCCTTATGACATTACAAAGTTTAAGCAAACGCCACCCGCTAACGCTACCACGGATGCCACACAGTATACAATCGCCGAATACCATCGGGTAACAAACTTAACTTCACTAAAGCCAGCTTTGGCAGAAGGCTATCCAGTCGTTATCGGTATTAAGGTCTTTGAAAGCTTTGAATCTAACCAAGTCGCACAGAACGGTATTGTTCCACTTCCAAAACGTGGGGAACAATTTTTAGGTGGACACGCAGTCCTAGCTGTGGGTTACAAGGATGATCCGAAGAATAGAGGCCAGGGCGTTGTGATTTGTCGAAATTCATGGGGCGAAAACTGGGGAGATAAAGGTTACTTCTATCTTCCCTATAGCTATTTCAATAGTTATGTCACCGACATGTGGACTGGAAAATAGAGCAATAAGTTAAGATCGAAGTGCTAAAGAAAAACATGCCCCTGACAAGGTTTCTTGTCGAGGGCATGTCGATATACTCCAGCTCTATTTTTCGATGTCAAAGCCTATTTCGCGCCAAACTCGTTTTCCATCTCAGCTGCCCGCTCTGCTGCAGCTCTGGCTGCCGTTAGCACGATATCCCGTAAGTCAGCCTGGCCAAATTGCTTTAAGGCTGCATCGGTGGTGCCGTTAGGTGAAGTTACATCCGTCCTTAAACGAGCGGGCGTCTTGCCACTGCTAATCAGCATTTGACCGGCTCCTGCTAAAGTTTCCCGGGCCAATATTTCTGCCTCCTCTGGTGTCAAACCCAGATCCACTCCCGCAGCTGCCAAGCACTCTGTAAAGAGATAATAGTAGGCTGGCCCACTGCCGCTGATTGCCGTTACAGCATTAATCTTATCTTCGGTAATCCACAAGACCTGGCCAACCTGGCTAAAGATTTTTTCTGCCACTGCTTTATCCTTATCTGTAGCCAAGCTTCCTTGCACCATACCTGTCATGGATAGTAGCACCGCGCAGGAGGTGTTCGGCATCACCCGCACGAACGCGACTCCCGGCAATCCCTTCTCCAACATCGCTAGAGGGATACCTGCAGCTACACTAATCACTAATTTCCCCTGCATAGGGAATGCAGCTAAAGATTTCATTACCGTTGCCGCATCCTTGGGCTTTACCGCCATAACAATAACCTCAGACTCTTGAACGACTTGTGCTAACTCTCCGGAAATTACACCGTAGTGTGTTTCAAGTTCATTCAAACGTTCTTTAGATAAATCCGTCGCCATTATGGAAGGCTTCTCCGCCACACCTGTTAAACCCTTAATAATTGATTCAGCGAGATTCCCCGCGCCAATGAACCCAATCTTTTGTACCATTTAAATTGCCTCCTTATATCATTTTCACTGATTTTGTCGTAATAAAACTTAATTAACTCTAGCGTAATCAAAGCGAAATAACAAGGGCAACCATCCAGTAAGCAGGGCGCTATTGTAATATTGTAGAATTTTGCTTAGTGAACCATCGACTTGTTCATTTTTTTCAGAGGTAGGTCTGATACTATAAATAAACTCTTCTTTAGTCTAAGGAAGCTTGAATAGCGTCTCATTTAGCTCTTGTGATCACGCATTGAATAGCGCCTTCTTGAGTCTGGGTAAGTGTTCTGGCTTTTACTAGACCAATCGAAACGGTCTTAAATCCACCGTTATCTCCCCTCTTGAGTTTACCTTTAGCTACGCCGACCTTTGGAGGCGTTAGGATCGCACTTTGAATGGCGTCTTCTTGAGCCTGGGTGAGCTGCCGTGAAGTTACTATACCGACCGGAATAGTTTTATATCCACCGTTATCTCCTCTCATGAGTTTGCCTTCAGCTGCGCCGACTTTTAGAGGTGTTAGGATCGCACTTTGAATGGCGTTTTCTTGAACCTGGGTGAGTGTTCCCGAAGTTACTTGACTAAGCAAATGGCTTTTTGGCCAACCGCGAGCTTCAACTGATTGTGTTTGAGAAAATTTTGGAGCTTGTTCGATATTACTACTTGCCGTGTCTGCAAAAGCAGTAGTTGCCGATAATAGCATTGTAATAGCAGTGGCTATCACAATTAATCTACTTTTCCATTTCATTTAATAGCCTCCTTCTACAATTTACA
>DATCQU010000038.1:0-28232 GCA_036569365.1 Desulfosporosinus sp.
CGAAGTTTTGTTCGATCGGTTACCGAACCACGAACCACGAACAACGAATCATGAATATCGCATTAAGGGCGATTAGCTCAGCGGTAGAGCGCATCCTTCACACGGATGAGGTCACTGGTTCGAGACCAGTATCGCCCACCAAGATGTAGATAATGGACTCTGGTAGATAAGCCGGGGTCCATTTTGTGTTTCCGCCAGAGAAGCGGTTCCTTAGATAGACTTTATGGACATAATAGGTTTAATTCAATGTCTAACCGCGAATATCGATTAGGCTTATGAGGTGAAATATGACAACATCAATCACATTGGGAGTACGGCTACAAACCGTCGCATCGTTTGTTCCAGAGGGTGCAAAACTCGGAGACATAGGGACGGATCATGCTTATTTGCCGATAGCCCTCTATGAGGCTGATCGGATCTTAAAAGCGGTGGCGGTAGACGTTCATGAAGGCCCGTATCAATCCGCATTGGCGGCCGTCAAAGGACGGCACCTAGACAAGGTCATTGAGGTGAGGTTTGGCGATGGGTTAATGCCGCTCGAACCCGGGGAAGTCAATGTGATAACCCTTGCGGGGATGGGTGGAAGAACTATGCTGGATATTCTTTCTGCTCGGCCAGATGTCTTGAATTACGTGAGTGATCTTATCGTTCAACCGCAAGGTGGGGCGGGCACCGTACGCTTGGAATTATTGGAGGGTGGCTGGCTTCTTAAAGCAGAACAGCTGGTCGAAGAAGACGATCTCAAATATGTTGTCATGGCGTTCTCGAAAGTAGAAGGTCAGGGTGTCGCCGACCTGCTCAAGATTGAACATGATTGGATTGAACGATTACAACCCCTCGTTGAGAGGGGAAGTATCGAAGCCATGGGATTTTTAGGCTTAGTACACAGACTCGTGTTCCATTTTGGACCGCTGATCTTGGCAGAACGGACGGAGCTCTTAAGCGGGTATCTGAATGAACACAGCGGCATGCTCTTAAAGCGCTTGGCGCAAATGAAAAAGTCTCAGAACCTAGAGATAGGGGCTAAAATAAGAGAAGTTTATGAAGAATTGGTGATAGTGGAGGGATTACGGACATGGCAGTAACGGTTGGATTGGTGGCTCAGATCATTGAACGTATAGCGCCTAAATCATGGGCCGAGGATTGGGATAATGTCGGGTTGCTCGTCGGAAGCGGATCCACCCCCATTGAACGCATCCTCATCTCCTTAGATGGAACGTTAGAGGTGGTCGAAGAAGCGAAGGCATATGGCGCTCAACTTATCGTGGCACATCACCCGATTATCTTTCGTCCGCTTAAAAACCTACGATCCGATAATTCTGCGGCCCAGGTCCCACTTCGACTGCTGCAACATCAGATCGGATATTACACAGCCCACACGAATTTAGACCAGTCCATATTTTCTTCCAGCCGAGCACTAGGTGAGGTCCTGGGTTTACAGGAGATGAAGATTTTGGAAGAGCAGGGGGATGAACTTACTCCTCTTCTCAAGCGCGGAGATGCGCGAGGATATGGCGTGAGTGGGTATCTATCCCACCCAGAAACGTTAGGGCATTTATGGAAGCGTTTTTTGAATGGATTAAGTCAGCCGGGTGTTTATGCACACCCCTATGAGTTGTCCGGAGTTCGACTCGCGGGGTCCTTAGAGAAAGAAGTGCGAAAAGTCGTCATCGCGAACGGGAGCGGAGGCCGCTATGTGCCGAAGGCATTGTTTAAGGGCGCTGATCTCCTCATTACGGGAGACGTCGACCATCATTCCGTCCTCGACGCACTTGAAGGTGGTATGGCCGTCGGCGATCTCGGGCATTTCCTGAGTGAGGCACCCATGCTTCAAGCAATGTATCAATATCTATTCGCAGAGAAATCTCTGCAGGGAATTGAGATTCGAGTGAGTTCAAGCAATCGGTCGCCGTGGTTACTCTAGGGGGCGACCGACTCAGATAGTTAGGGAAAGTAAAGAAGTTAAAAAATAGTTTGTGAAAGTTAGTTTTAGTACTTGACATAAAATGTCGAATTGCGTATTATTAGTTTATAGGGAATAGTCAGATAACTGATTTTTTTCTCGACAATGCTCAGGCTTATTTTAGAAGAGTTATCGATCCTCAGATATGTTTGGACATAAAGAAAGGAGAATAGTGGAACGTTATGATAATGAACCGGACAGAAATCCTACGCCTGGAACGTGAGAAAGTGTTAACGAACCTAGCACAAGAAACCGGTAACCGTGCGAAATGGTTAACCCTCCTCATGGACATTGATGATGAGATGGAAGAACTAGCCGAAAAAAAGGTCAAAGCTAATTAACCAAGACTCCCCATTTGACCAAAACCAAGTTTTCTAGTAAGATGATCAAGCGAAGCTAACCAGATGATCGCGGAGGCAGGGACCGAAAGGTCGTCTCTGAGGAAAGTCCGAGCTCCATAGGGCAAGGTGCTGGGTAACGCCCAGTGGGGGGAACCCCAAGGAAAGTGCAACAGAGAGATACCGCCCGGTGCATGCATGCATGTGTCAGGTAAGGGTGGAAAGGCGAGGTAAGAGCTCACCGGCAGTCAGGCGACTGGCTGGCCATGTAAACCCCACCTGGAGCAAGACTGAATAGGGGAACTATGAGCGGCCCGTTTTTGTTCCCGGGTAAGGTCGCTAGAGGCCGTCGGTAACGGCGGTTCGAGATAGATGATCATCACCTCCGCAAGGAGGGACAGAACTCGGCTTATGGGACGCTTCGCACTATATTTTAGGTTATGGGAAGAAACGTGAATGCATAACTATGCAAACCCTCGTTTCCTCTGAATGAGAGCTAGTATATCCGGTTATTTTTAATCTAAACATGCGACAAGAGGCAACCGTGACGGTTGCCTCTTGTTTTAAGCTATAACCCTTGACTCGGGGTTATAGAACCGCTCCTAGGCCGTCGGCGATTTCTTTCGCTTCATCGCCTCGAAGGATCACCGGTCTTGCATAATGCTCTATTGCATCCGGGTCTGTATGCCCCAACACTTTTCGTACGACATCATAAGGCACTTGATCATTAACCATGGGGCTGGCGAGAGATGATCGAAATGTATGTACTCCATGCTTTTTACCAGAAATATCAATACCGGCTTTTCGGAAATATTTCGTTGTTGCAAAACGAAGAGCTGAAGTCGTTATTCCCTGATAATAGCCTCTTGAACGTGTGATAGCTGTAAACAGCGTATTTCTTAATAACTGAAATTAACAACAAGAGGCTGTGAAATTCTTATAGAGGCTAAATTGCTGGGCAAATCCTATTAGATTTTCCTCTTGCTTTTTGTCCACTTCTCAACAGTTGCATAGAATTCGTCAGTATTAATTGGTTTAGTCAGGTAATCATCCATTCCCGATTCCAAGCATTTTTCGTTGTCTCCCTTTAATGCGTTAGCAGTCATAGCAATAATGGGTGTGTGTATGCCTTTTTGGCTTTCTATCTGTCTGATGACCTCAGTCGTTTCGTACCCATCAAGAATAGGCATCTGAACATCCATCAATACTGCGTTGAACCGTTGTTCACGGTATGCATCAATGGCTTCTTGTCCGTTCTCAGCCAAAATTACCTGCCAACCTTTTTTTCTTGCAATTCGTTCTATTACCATCCTACTAATTGCATCATCTTCGACAATTAGCAGCTTCAAACCATCTTCTTTTTCACTGTCTTCTATATTCCTGACTTTCGTTATGTTAGGGTTATCTTCTTCCTCGGATCTTTCTAATACGCAAGTGAAATAAAAACTGCTGCCTTCTCCTTCTTTGCTTTCTGCCCAAATCTTACCCTTCATCTTTTCAACTATACCTTTACATATGGATAACCCAAGTCCTGTTCCTCCATATTTACGAGTTGTCGAGCTGTCCATTTGGCTAAAGCTTTTAAAAAGAAGATCGTTTTGATTCTGCGATATGCCAATACCTGTGTCTTTAACCACAAATTTCAGTTTTACTTTTGCTTTATCCCTTAGGTCCTCAATGCTCTGAATTTCAACATCAATACGGCCTTTCTTAGTGAATTTAATAGCGTTCCCAATTAGATTAGAAAGGACCTGTCGCAGCCTAAAAGAATCACCTAACAGACGATCTGGAACGTCCGCGTTGGTGAAAGAGTCCATAATTAGACCCTTCCTGGTAGCAGAAAGATTGAATAAACTCATGGAATCTTTGATCACGATTTTGAGGCTAAAAGCTGTCTTCTCCATGTCCAACTTTCCCGCTTCAATTTTCGAATAATCAAGGATGTCATTGATAACACCTAACAATGCATCGGAGGATGTCATGGAAATGCGCATGTACTCCTTTTGTTCCTCTGTGAGCTGCGTCATCTGCATAAGTTGCATCATTCCAATGACCCCATTCATCGGGGTTCTGATTTCATGCGACATATTAGCAAGGAACTGACTCTTGGCAATATTAGCAGCTTCTGCTTGTTTCTTTGCTTTATGTAATTCCTCTTCTGTCCGTTTACGCTCCGTGATATCCATCGCAGCACTCATCACTATTTTCCGACCATCATATAGTTTACCGATCTGGGCTCTGGTAATTAGCCAAGTTCTTATTTCACCATCTTTAGTCTTAATTTGATATTCATCATTATTTTCAGGAATAAGTGGATTCATGAACGTTTTACTTATATTGACTTGCACTTTTCGATTATCTGCACCATAGAACTTTTCTGTCCAATCGTAAATAGTTAGAATTTCTTGTTGGGTGTAACCGGTTGTTTCAGTCCAAACTCGACTAATCTTTATTACTTCCCCATCTTCTGCGCTCAGCATAATAGGAATTGGGGCATTATCTAAAGCATTGCGGAATTGACTTTCACTTTCCCTTAATATATGTTCTGTGTTCTGACGTTCTGCAATTTCTTCTTCTAGCGATGCATTAATTTCTTGAAGTTGATAAGTACGTTCCTCTACTCTTTTTTCCAGTTCGGCATTTAATTTAATGATTTCTGCCTCCGCCTCTTGACGTTCGGCGATTTCCTCCTGAAGTCTTACATTCATATCCTCCAACTCGGCATTGGCCGCTTGTAACTCATAATTTATTGCCTGGAGCTGCAGTGTGCGTTTTAACTTCCGATTAGCCTCCATCAATTCCTCATTGGCAGTTTTTAGTTTATACGTTCTTTCTTGAACGAGATTTTCTAAATGTCTACTGCTTGTTTGCAGTTCTTCCTCATAACGGATTCGGGAGATAATATTTCCCGCAAGCCCGGCGATACCTAAATACAAATTCAACAACTTTCTGGACAATACCACTTTGGTTTGATAGCCTACCACCATAACAATTATTTGAGTTCTTCCCTCTTGTATTGGAACTAATAACAACGAGTATGGGTTTGGCATGGCAATTGTCTCTGTTGCTAGAAAACCTGTCTCCTTCACCTGAATTATACTATCTAGAATTTCTGTCTGAATGGTCCTCCACGTTCCTTTCTCTAACATGGACGTAAAATCCCATAAATTATCACTTTCTGGCTTAACAAATGAAACAAAGTCAGCTCCAAATGTCCCAGGGATAAACTTTCCTAATTCCTCCCAAACATTCTGAGAAACAGTTATATTTGAAATATATTGGGCAAACTTGATGAATTCAGTAAGATAGCTCTTCTCTTCAGATAGAAAATTGTCCATTAACTTACCTCCATAGGGCGAAGATAAAGGCCCTCCAGGAACTGTTCCTCGAAAGCAATGCTTTGTGCCAAATTTATTATCTTAGTGGTCTGCTGAATGATGCTAACATGCTTTCTAGAATCCTTAGTCAATAGCAATTTTCTGGCCCCTACCAAAGCGGAATTTTTGAAAAGAGATACGATATCTGGATTAACCGCTGGGATAAGTCCTATCTCTTGCGCATGATTTATATTCAGGACACTTCCAAAATGTCCCGTTAGATATACTTGTTCAAGTTCATCAATATGGATACCGGCATCAGCCATCAAACTACTGATACCCGCTCCAATTGATGCTTTAGCCCGTTGAATTACATCGATATCTTTCTTGGTAATCTTCAGCTTACACTCCTTAGGATTTAAAAAATACTCTTGTTCTGAAGAAGTGAACCTACCTTTTGAATTTATTAGTTGGAGCTTAAGAAGAGAAGCAATTAAATCTACAAGTCCTGAGCCACAGATTCCCTTTGGGGTTATATTTCCAACTGTTTGATATTCTAGGTTACCACTCGAGATCATAACTCCATAGATAGAGCCGATGTCATAAAGCATACCACAACCAATCCCCGACCCTTCAAAGGCCGGGCCGCCCGCACATGATGTCACCCAAAGAGTCTGACTATCCCATAGGGCAATTTCTGTATTTGTTCCTACATCAATGAGCAACTTACATTCTTTACTCTGGATTATGTCCGCTGCTGCTATTCCTGCAGTCAAATCAGAACCTATAAAACCACCTAACGGGGGTACGATGTCAATTATTGCCTGGGAATCAATGCCCCAATGAGTTGCCCAGGCACCTGTTTCTACGGTAACGCAATCGATATACCTGTTCCAATGTTCTGGCTTTAGCAGTAAATCACCGTTTTTTTTGGTTAAGAGCGTTAACATCGCGGTATTGGCAACGATTAAAACTTTAGTAATGTGTTGTGGGTTAAGGCTAATTCGCTGGGATAGTTCAGCGATCGCTTCACCGATGGCATCGATGACCCTACGACTCATGTTATTGAGAAAACGTTCAGACTCCGTTGACTTAACTAATCGAGTAATTACATCGGCTCCATAAACATTTTGTGGATTAGGACCGAAAACACTTAAATGCTCCTGCCCTGTCACCATATTACATAGCATCGCTTTAATCTGAGTAGTTCCGATGTCTACTGCCACTCCAAATTGATGATTATCTCCTTGAACACTTAATGAATTACCGTGCGTAGTAAATTCAAGTTCCCTCCATTTTGATTTTGGAAGATTTTCCGATACATCAAGTGTAAGGTCGTCTGAAGTTCGAATTTGGCACGCTAAACGCATACCCAGCTCTAGCTCTTCTTTGTTTATAAACATCAATTCGTTGGCCGTTGGTTCATTTAGATTACCCTCAATTACTCTAACGGTACATAAACCACAGACTCCTATGGCATTACAGCCTACTCGAATGTTAATTCCATTACGTTCTAATACATCTAAAATATTTTCGTCCGGTTCAAAGTCCAACCTATAGGTTTCCATACCCGTGTGCACGTTCAGTTTGGACATAGTTTACCAACCCTTTCGGGCGATTTCAGCCAAAACTTCGATGCTTTTAGGATTCGCTTCTGGAGGAATTTCACACCCTGCAGAAAGGATAAACCCTCTACGTTCTTCAAATGCATCCACGAGGATTTTAGCTGTTTGTTTAACCTCTGCCGGATCAGAATTTAGAAACAAACCAGACTTTATATTACCGCACAAACAAATATCAGGTAAAAGACTCTTAATCTCCTCCGGCCCTACGTAATAGTCGAAATTGGCCAAATTAACTCCCGCTTCCTTAAAATAGGGCAGAATTGGCTTAATCGGGCCGACAATGTGCAGGTAATTAGCTACCGAACCTATTGTTGTATAACTTTGAAAAATTTGTTTTAACCTGGGCACCAGCAGTTCTCTAAAGAAGCCTGGTGGAATGACGGCGGGCGAACCCGTTGGCTCGAATATCATGATAAAGTGGGCTCCTGCATTTAATTGAGCGCAACCAAACCCAATAATTACTTTGGTCGCATAATCCATAATCGATTCAAATATCTCAGGCTCATCCACAGCCAAAAATAACGCTTTTTCTAGTCCCAGCAGTTGTCCGGTTAACGACATCGGACCTAAGACGCAGCCTATCACTGCTACGTCATTTCCTAATTCCTGCCGTAGCCTTTTTACCGCCTGAAGCTGTTCCGGCATACGTCCTGCACTATAGGGATCAGGTATTATAAGTTTATTAAACGATCCAATATCCTCTAAAACATGATGCTTAATCATTGGATACATATTACTCCGATATTCCAGTATGGAACCAGCGGCTTCAGTTTCGACATTGGCATCCATTACGGCAAAAACCGCATCATTTTGATATCTCTCTAAGGCATTCAGTTGACATTCCGCCAGCAGCTCTCCCGTTTGCACATAATCACTTAAGTCTATATTTGACAGAACAGCGGCATGTCCGAAAACCGGGGCTATTACTAGTTGTCGATCCGGCTTTCTAAATTGGACCGTTGAAAGTAATCTCTCGAAACTATTCATATCACACCTTACTTTCCAGGAAACGAAGAACGTCAAATGCGGTTTCCCCTACATGGTCCACATTTAGCGAATCTGCAGTAAATTGCTTTAAGGCCGCACCGCCGGCAAATACTTTGATATCCGGCAAGTTGATATCGACTAGAGCTTGCTTTACCACTCTTACTTGAGGAATGACATTTGTAATCAATCCACTAACTAAAACGGCAATTGCATTTTCTGTTTCAGCCGCATCAATAATAGGTTGAATTGGGCAGTTTTTACCGCAATCAATAACTTTATAGCCTTCGGCTATTAAAATGATTTTGACAATGTTCTTGCCAATATCATGTACATCCCCTTCTAAGGTTGCGATGACTACCGTTCCTTTAGTGGAAGGGTCATCATTAGCAGCGGGATATAATTCCTTCATAATAGCCATGGCGGCCCTTCCCGCCAGCATGATTTCGAGTAGATTAAACTGCTCAGCAGTACATTTTGAATCAAGCAGTTCCATGGCTTTTTGAATCGCCTCTACAATTATTTGGTCTCTGTGAACTCCTGCATCAATTTGGCGATTCGCCTCTGCAATCGCCAAATTGGTTTCCCCATCTAAAATATAACTAATAAGCGAATCCATTAGGTGATTTACCTGTTGCAATTGCATAGTTGACCCCCCTTTTTGTATGGCACAAACTATTTTTTGAAGTTAACTTATCCTATAGGTTATAAACGTCTTATTTAATTCATTTTCGATTAGCGAATTTTAACTAAAACTTGGTGGGCATAGCAAGAATTTTGATGTAATTTTGATTATTCAACACGACTCTACAACCTTTGGATACCGATTATCCTATCCTAGACTTGTTATCTTTCTACTATCCACCTATTTTCTCCTGCATATTTGTCTATTTTTAATAATATCTTAACTAAAAGCCTTTTTATCTTACAGAATTCTGTTATCAATCCTACTGTTCATGCGGGTGGATCATTTTCATCATAGATGTAAATTGATCGATCGTATTGTGTCATCAAATCTTTTATTATATTAAAATTATTTACAAACCCTATCTGTTACAGAATCGTAGCGCATCATAATGCAAAAATTGATATTGAAACTGATGCTACAGGAACAGCCTTAATGGATTCTATGCCATTGTCGAAAAATAGGTAAAAAGTTAAGAATGGTCGAGCTTTTATAGTTTCCTCTTGAAATATTACCACGATCGTAGGAGGGATTCGAGTGGAAATGTAGAATATACTACAAGGACAAGTTCCATTAGTTATTCAGGGAGAAGGTGACAATCATAGGAACAACTATCGTAGTGGCAGACGATGATGCAAGTATTCGGCAGTTCTTATATATCTTATTAATGCGGGAGGGCTTTGACGTAAAGGTTGTTGGACAAGGCACGGAAGTTATAGAAGAGTGCCATAATTGCAACCCAGATCTCCTGTTGCTGGATATCATGATGCCGGGGATGGATGGATTTGAAGTTTGTCGCAAAATCCGGCAGGAAAGTAATCTCCCTATTATCATTCTAACGGCCAAGGAAGATAATGCGGATAAGATTTCAGGACTTATCATAGGCTGTGATGACTATATAACCAAGCCGTTTGATAGCACAGAACTCATCTTACGCATTAAAGCAGTATTGCGCCGGGTTAAAGAAGACAGCCGGCCAGAAAAAGCGCACAACAGCGTGGAACTCCCGGGGCTTACTATTAACAATCTCAGTAGAATTACTGAGGTCGGAGGCAAAGAGGTTGATTTAACCCCCAAGGAATATGCCCTTCTCTGGTTGCTGTCCACCCGTCCAGATCAGGTCTTTACGAGAGAACAGCTCCTTTACCAAATCTGGGATTCAAACTATTATGGAAGTCTTTCGGTCGTCACTTCGCTGGTAAAACGCCTCCGAGAAAAGATTGAGCCAGATTTAGTTAATCCCTATTACATCCGAACTATTCACGGGGTAGGATACAAACTGGGTGTGAAGCCTTGCTAAAGAAGAAGCTTTCTACTAATCGTGTATAATAAAATAGCTCCTTAATACAAGAAAAATGCCATGATAAAGGCATTTTTTTCTGTTATGATCCTAAATAGAGAAATGCAGACTGGTAAACAACATCAGATCCCAAATACTAATAACTCCGCAAGATACTGCAGGTCGATAAGTACAGTCAGAGGGGAAATACTAACTCGATATAAAGGATTTTAGGGTTTGGGGTTGAATTATTTATTGATATGTTCAGAGGTTATGTAACTGGAGGGAAATACCAATTGAAAATATGTTCAGCGGTCATGTAACTGGAGGGAAATACCAAATGAAAAATGATTTTTATAAACAGACGTTTCAATCATCACCAGTGGGATATGTATATTACAGAGTAATCTGTGATGAAGAAGGTATTCCTCGTGATTATGAATTTATCGAAGTTAACGCCACTTTTGAAAGATTTACGGGATTAAAAGGGAGCGATTTCATTGGCAGGAAAAGGTCCGATCTATTACAGGGTCTCGAAAATAACAAGTTAAGTTGGATTAATTTCGAGGGTGAGATAGTAATAAATGCTGATAAAAAAGGATTTGGCCAACCGTCGGACGCTTTGACGAAATGGTATAGGGTGAATGTGTATTATCCTGAAAAGGATTATGTAATAACGAGTTTTATTGATATATCCAAGGAAAAATGGCAATTGAACGAACTTAGAAAGCTCACTGAGGAGAAAGCAAAACGAGCTGCAGAGTTAATTATTATTAATAAAGAACTTGACTTTCAAAAAGAACTTGCTACACATAACAGAGAAAGAGAGATAATCGCAGCAGAATTAGTCATCACCAATATCGAACTTACTAGCCAATATGAAGAGCTTGAAAAGCGAACTGCGGAGTTAGAACTTGCCAAAGAACAATCGGAAGAAGCTAATGTCATGAAGAGTCAGTTCCTTGCGAATATGTCGCATGAGATTAGAACGCCCATCAACGGCTTAATGGGTTTTCTGGAGTTGATGCACAGATCTAACCCGTCTGCTGAACATAAAGAGTTTATACGTGAGGCAAAATCTGCTTCAGAAACTTTGCTACACATTATTGATAATATCTTAGCTTTTTCCAAAATTGAAGCTGGAAAGCTAACCCTGGAAAAATCTTGTTTCAAAATCAGAACGTCCATTGAGGATGCGGTCTCACTCTGGGTAATGAAAGCTACAGAAAAAAACATTGTACTTCATACCATGATCAATGCTAACGTTCCCGAAGAGGTTATGGGCGATTCTCATCGTCTTATGCAAATACTGAACAATTTTGTCGGTAATGCAGTGAAGTTTACTCATCGGGGGAATGTTACCGTAACCGTTGATTGTATAGAGACGGAAAATGATATCGGCATACTCAAGTTCAGTGTCCAAGATACAGGTATAGGAATTAGCAAGGAGGATATTCATAAGCTTTTACAGTCGTTTATCCAAGCAGATGCCTCGACAACCAGAAATTATGGAGGAACGGGCCTCGGGCTTGCGATCTCTAAAGAATTGATTGAACTGATGGAAGGTAATATTCAAGTTGAAAGTGTCCTGGGGGAAGGATCAATCTTCAAATTTGAGATACGGTTGGAAATTGCAAAAAGAGCCTTAGACCTTAGATTAACTTTCGAAGAACTTGGAGTAGTGAATATTCTTATCGTTGATGATAATACAACTAATCAAAAAATTACTGCCTCGTATCTTGGCGAAATGGGCTGCAAGGTATTTGAAGCTCACAATGCTCGCAAGGCAATTACGACAATCATCTCAAGTGCGGGTACTAGAGACAAACTAAATATTGCTTTAATAGACTATCAAATGCCCAGCATGAGTGGATATGAGCTGGTAACTTCTTTAAAGACCCTTCCTTTTGCCAAAGATGTTAAACTAATACTGCTTAGTTCCACAGCTCAAAATGTGGATGCAAGCGAGTCAAAACAACTGGGCTTCTCTGGATTCCTTAGAAAGCCGATTAGAAGGGATGACTTGCTTCATTGTATTGCTGTCGTTCTTGGCTTAAAGAAGGAAGAAGAAACCATACCTATAATGTCAAAAGATAAAGTTGATAAAAGTCTAAACAATAAGAAACCGAAGATACTCTTGGTTGAAGACAATGAAATAAATCGCAAAATTGTCATAGCAATGCTTAAGACACAGAACTTGACTTGTGATGTGACGATCAATGGACGAGAGGCTTATCAAGCGGTACTAAGGAAGAACTATGATATCGTCTTTATGGATTGTCAGATGCCGGAGATGGATGGGTACCAAACCACAAAGAAAATAAGGAAATTAGAAGGTAAAAGCAAACACACGACCATTATTGCTATGACTGCCAATGCTATGGAGGGTGATAAAGACAAATGCCTCGCAGCCGGAATGGATGATTATATCAAAAAGCCACTTAATTTTGATACTCTGTTCCAGATGATAGAAGACAATTTTGAGGAAAGCAAGGAAAGTCCAGAATATCTGGATTTTCTAGTTAGTTATATGGATGGATTTGCCGAAAGCACTGGATTAACTCAAGATGAAGCTAGGGAAATATTTGTAGACTTCGCTAAAAATTTACCGGATCTATTACAGAAGGTTGAAGACTCGATCGAGCAGGATGATCCCGAAAAACTAGCAAGATTGGCTCACCAGTTGAAAGGAACATCTGGAACACTAAAAATAGCCTCACTTTTTGACTTTGCTTCAAAACTTGAGGAAGCTGCGAGAGCTCAAGAAAAAGAAGCATGCGTAAGAATTTTCAAGGAAGTTCAAAATTGCTTGATTTTGTAAATGTCGATTCTTCTGGTGGTGGTGAAATAGAGAAAAAGACAGCAGATGGAGTCCAGAGCTTAATCCTGTGAAACTTATTTGGGATGAAGTCAGAGAAAAAGGATTTTTGAATGAAGTTTTTAATAGCATGAAAGATGTTGAAGATAGACTTTGCGACACGTTACTGGATTTAGAAATGGACAACAAGAGAGTTCAAAGTATTTCTGGATGGAAGTGGATTATGTCCATGCTTTAGAAGCGAATTAGTATCACTTTATGTAAACGAAGCAAGGTGATCTGTTATCCATAATATTGGATATTTCGGTGTGGCAGAGCCACCAATACGTTCTGTACTGAGCCACTGTCACGTTCAGAATGGGCCACTCTGTTGCTGGTTGAGCCACTAGCTGAATAATACGTTTCGACAGAGCGGAGTAGTGTCATGCGTCACGTAACTTTAAGCAAAAGAGCCTATCAGGGAGAACACCGCCGGGGTACCTGCATCGCTACAGTCTTGCTGAAGAAGCTTGGTTTTACAGTTTAAATACTGTGAAAAGAATATCTTCGTAATGCAAGAAAAATGTCATTGTAATGGCATTTTTTTTTGTTATCATCGTATTGGACAAGTATACTTGCTAAACCAGATAATTCAATCTGCTCTAAATATGCTTTTAAGATGCATTGTAATAAGAAGGAGGAGATCAGAATGTCCTGTAAATTAGCCAAACTGCCATATACCTATAATGCGTTAGAACCTTTTTACGATAGGGCTATTGTAAAACTTCACCACGATGTCCATAATAAGGCCTTTGTGGACATGCTCAATAACATAGCGGGGTATATGGAAAAAAATAAACCCGTAGATAACCACTCACTAATTAAACATTTGGAGCTTCAATTGGCCTTTCGTGAATCAGGACACCTTCTGCACAGTATCTATTGGCAGAATATGTGTCTTGGAGGTAGTAGGTCAGCGCAGGGAATATTAGCCGAGCAAATTAATAATGATTTTGGCTCCTTTGAGAATTTCAAGAAACTGTTCACTGCTACAGCAATGGCCGTAGATGGATCAGGTTGGACTCTATTGGTTTGGAGTCCATACTTTAAAGAGTTAGAGATTTTACAAGCGTTTAAACACCAGGATATTACACAGTGGGGAGTAATTCCACTCTTAATCGTAGATGTTTGGGAACACGCTTATCACCTCAATTACCTACATAAGCGAGCTAATTGGGTTGAGGCATGGTGGAACTTAGTTAACTGGGAGGATGTTCTTAAACGTTTTGAAGATAAGGGCGTGCGAAATATCAATACAACAAACTGAACATTAGGGAGTTTGGTGGCATTCCGAGAGTTTTCGATGCTTGACAATGCAAGGTTTTTTATTCTTTAGTGGTGATCGCCTTTAAACTACAAAAGCTTTCGTACTTGACGACATTAATTAACTACGGATCTCCTACACATCGCCTGGTACGAGCAAAAGGCAGTGATCGTCTTACTAGCCTTCTATAATAATAGGAGTGAGAAACATACACTTAGGACCTACGTTGCCTGGTTTCTTATCCCCTAATGTGATCATTGTTCTGATTGAAAAATCTAGCATTGCAGGAATCACTAACGTTGAAGACGATCTCAAACTATTTAGGGTTTAATACCCTCTTATTCAACTCATTGTGAAATGGAGGAGTAATGATGCAAACAGTTAATTACCTAAAAAGTGAAAAGGAAGTTAAAATCATTAGGGCAATAATTGAAGAATTAAAAGCGGAAAATCAAATGGAACTTTTGATAATACGTATTATGAACCAATCACGAGTAAGTTGTGGTCAACCCACGTGAGGGAGTGAGTTTAATAGATGATTGCTATAGTAGATAAATCGAAGTGCATTGCTTGTGGTCTATGTGAAAGTACCTGCCCGCAGGTCTTCAGAATGGGAGGTGATTGGCTGTACGAAGCATATGTAAACCCTATCCCGACAGAATATCAAGATACCGCACAAAAAGCAGTCGACGTCTGCCCCGTTGATGCAATTACTATAGAATGACAAAAAGCCCTCATGGGGGCTTTTTGTGTATAACGTTGAAGACGATGTCAAGATGTTCATAGCTTGAAAAAAATATCCCCTAAATACAAGTAAAATATCATAACAATGGCATTTCTTTTTGTTATCATTGCTATTAGATGAAAAGGCATACTACACTTTGCTATATACGGCAATTGCTTGCTATCACTATCAGAGAGACATTTGCTAATGGCTTCAGACGCTTTCGGGCTTGACTCAATGAATTGAAAGTAGGGGGGAGTACTAATGGAAACAGAAAAGGCACTTTTTGCAACATCTAACTATATAAGTCATGATCCAAAGGATAGGGTTATGAACGAAGAGCCGATTGTTGATAGAGAAATGAGTAGCGGAAAGGAGGTAATTATTTTTATCGCATTATCGGTCTTACTTCTCATAGGGATAAGCTTATTGCCTAAATCAGTACCAGTGTTAATACCAGCATCACCGGTAACAGTAACAGCATCAGTATCAGCGCCATGAGAATTTTTCCAGAGCCGTTTTTTCTTACCTCAGACGTCAATGATTGCACGCAGTTAAATATCTAATCAAACTGCCATATACATCAGAGTTTCGTTTGGCCCCAGTAAGCCTAATGATAGTGCGGGGCAAGGGGTGGAGGAAACAACGCTGGAAAACGGAGGATGTGAATATTGAAAACCATGGTTAGAAGACATGAAATCGACACCTCAGTAAGTTCATGGCAGGCTCTGAGCAGGAATACCAAAGAGCTGGCTCGGGAAAATAGCAATCGATGACTATATTCTTAATTATTGTGTTGTGACCTAGATTCGTGGTAAAGAGATAAAATACAGAAAGGCAACGGAAGGGTGAAGTTATGAATAAGTTCAAGGTAGTATTTCATATGAAGGAGCAGGTGAAAGTCGGTGTAATACTCAATAATATTTCTAATTTAGTGACGGACATCGGTGAAGAAAATTTGGAAATAGAAATGGTTAGTAATGGTGATGCAGTGAGGGCTTTTGTGAGAAGAACGAGTGAATTTGGACCCATGCTTAAGGAATTAGCAGAAAAACATGTTGAATTCTGCGCCTGTGCTCATGCTTTACGCAAATTTGGGATTCATAAAGATGAATTGCTTGATTTTGTGAATGTCGATTCTTCTGGCGGTGGTGAAATAGTGAAAAAGACAGCCGCTGGTTGGACCTATATTTGTCCCTAAGAAAGGGAACAGTTGCATTAAGGCTGAATAAGAGAAAGAGGTAGCGAGAATGCTCAAGCAGGAATGTGTAGCCATGCTTTTAGCAGGTGGACAAGGAAGCAGATTAGGTGGTCTAACTCGAAAGAGGGCTAAACCGGGAGTCTCCTTCTATGGAAAATATAGGATTATCGACTTTGCCTTGAGTAACTGTACAAATTCTAACATAAACACGGTCGGCGTTCTTGTTCAATATAAGCCATTAACACTTAATTCTTATATAGGCTTGGGCTCAGCCTGGAACTTAGATAATCCATTTGCCGGAGTCCAAATGCTTCCCCCTAGTCTAAATGAAAAGGGAGGCAGCGGGTATAACGGAACTGCAAACGCTGTTCATCAAAATTACGAATTTATTGATTCGTACGATCCCGAATATGTAATTATAATTTCCGGTGACCATGTCTATAAAATGGATTATTCACCTATGTTAAAGTTTCATAAAGAGAAGAATTCGGAAATAACCCTAGCAACAATTGAAGTGCCTTGGGATGACGCTTCTAGGTTCGGGATACTAACTGTTAATGGGGATGAACGGATCACAAAGTTTACAGAAAAACCTGCTCAACCAGATAGTAATCTTGCTTCGATGGGAGTCTATATTTTTAACTGGTCAATCCTTAAGCGGGCGTTAATTACAGATGCAGGTAATCATCAGTCTCAGCATGACTTTGGTCAAAACATCATCCCACAGTTACTAAAACAAAAGAAAAGAGTCTATGCGTATAAGTATCAAGGGTACTGGCGGGATGTTGGTACCATTGAAAGCTATTATCATGCAAATATGGAATCCTTGAAAGAGGGCCACTTCCTTAATATTGTGGATCCAAAGTTTCGGATATCTTCGAACGAAGATATCTTACCCCCATATGTAGTAGGGCCTACAGCGAAAATAGAAAATAGTTTGGTTAGTGATGGGTGTATTGTTCATGGTGAGGTGATCAATTCAATCCTAGCTCCTGGGGTTTATGTGGGGAAAGGGGTTCAAATTAAGGATTCTATAGTATTACCGTTCGCAAAGGTCCACAATGGATCACACCTTCTAAAAACGATTGTAGGGGAAAATGCTGAAATTATGAGTCACTGTATTGTCGGTACTTGGGGACGAATCGATTCGGATCATGAGGAGATAACAGTTATTGAGGATCATCTTAAAGTATCTGAAGGTTCAATAATCGGAGAGAGTGAGAGTGAGAGTGAGAACTTGTCTCTGGCGATTTGAATGGGAGTACTTATTTCAAAAAGCTTCAAAAGAAAGCAAGGTTGTGTTTTCCTGTCATAGAAATATATAGTAATATTGGGAAATAAATGCAGAATTATTGTGATGGAGAGACTTGCCAATGAGCAGAAAAACGCATTGCAATTATGTACCAAAAAAGAGTCATGTATAATTATACATGAGCTCTTTTTTTCGGTTACCCACTAGAATGAACATGAACGGGCAGGATTTAACTGCTTTTTTTTGTGGCTTAGGTTAGGGAGCACGGGATCATCTGCTATGCGAACGATTTGATGATCTTCTGCAAAAGCAGAAGAGGCGCACAACGTGTGCTAAACAACATTCTCCCTTTCATTGAGAGGTGTAAGAGACACTCTTAATAAAAGTAGTATTCCGAAATGAGACTGGGTAAATAATACACTTCTAAAATATAGAGGAAATAAAGAAAAAGATGTCGAATTTTATAGAAAATAATATAAGTTTAAGAGGTGGAGTCTATTTGTCTGATAAGAAGAGTCACTTAACTTTAAAAAGGAAAGTGGTACTCTATTTTTCATTACTATTAAGTATTACGATGATTTTGCCCATAAATACACTTGCGTCAACAACTAATCGATTTGCAGGGGAAAATCGTTTCCAAACAGCGAGAGTGATCGCAGAACAATTGAATGAAGGAATGGTTCAAGACGTTATTCTCGCTACGGGTAATAATTTTCCTGATGCACTCTCGGTCAGTGTATTAGCAGCGAAATTAAGTGCTCCGATCCTGCTGGTAAATAACAAGGCTGAAAATTCAAGTGACTCTTTTAACTATATTACGCAGAACTTAAGTAAATCCGGAACTGTACACATTATCGGCGGGACTGGGATCATTGACAAAGGCTTTGAAACAAAATTAAACCAATTAGGATTCTCAAACATTGATAGAATTGGCGGACATGATCGATATGATACGGATAATCTAATTGCGCAAAAACTGGCTGTCGAGAAAGCTACGCCGGTTGTCATTGCTTCGGCAGAAAGCTTCCCGGATGCGTTAAGTATTTCGAGTGTGGCCAGTAACAAGGGATGGCCTATTTTGCTGGTAGGCAAGGATTACTTGGCTCAAGGCATTAGGGATTACATATCAGCGCAACAACCCTCTCAAGTGTATATTGTGGGCGGAACTGGGGTGATATCGCATTCCGTGGAGACTCAAATTCGATCGCTCGTGCTTAATTCACCGATCACGCGCCTGGCAGGGCAAGATCGATTTGATACGAACGCAGTTATTGCTAAAACGTTTGGATTAACTCCTAAGACGATCTATCTGAGCACAGGGTTCGACTTTGCCGATGCCTTGTCAGGTAGTGTCTTAGCAGCCAGCACAGGTGATCCCATGGTGCTTATCGACCCTAGTAAGCCGACGTTACCTCCATCGGTAGCTGGCTATCTGAGCGGACTGTATGCCGATCATGCGAGTCCTAGCCTCATTGCCTTTGGGGGAACTATGGTTGTTCCTGAAGCAATATTGAAAAGTGTGAGCGATTTAGTTACGGGCGTGGCGAAAGAGGATAGTATTTACTCGGTGTCAGATAGTGTGGAGACACTTATTCAGTTCCAAGATTACGCATTACCGACGACGGTCTCAGCCACACTGCATAATAGTAGTAAAGTTGATAAACCCATACAGTGGAACGTTCCCAAAGTGGATACTAGCCTTATTGGCTCAAGCATTCTCGAGGGAACGATCGATGGATACAATGGCACCATTAAGCTCACGCTGAATGTCGTTGGAACGACCATCAAAACCATACAGTATGGAACGAGTGGCCAAGGTAGGCCTTTGTATGTAACAGCAATGGATGTGCCAAAACCTAATAAAGTAGTTTTAGTTACGTTTGAAATTCACGGCTGGGAAGATTGCTATGGGGGCGATGGGCAGGTATTGGTCAATATGGGGAACGCCGCAATCAGTTATTTCACGGCTCATCCGAATGAATTGAAAACGACCTCGTTATATGTGGTTAGTAGTGCCAATCCTGATGGATTAATCAATGGTTGGACAAACAATGGCCCTGGTCGTTGTCAACTATCCCTAGGTGTGGATATTAATAGAGATTTTGACTATCAATGGGTACGACAGACGAATGCACGGAACAAGACGCTGGCGCCGTTTTCCTCCCCTGAAACAAGGGCACTAAAATCATTAGTCCAAACGATTAATCCGACGGATGTCATCGATGTGCATGGTTGGGAAAATACATCGTATGGTAGTCTCGAATTGTGTGGCTATTTCCAAAAGAGTCTAGGCATTCGCCATAGCACTGCTTCAAATGGCCCTGGCTATTTCTATGCATGGGCTTCAAGGTACGCCAAGCGTACAGCGCTGATTGAATTACAGGGTCCGGGGACGTCAACGAATGATATAATAAATGCCTTAAAATCTGTATGTAATGGATAGAAGGCTACAGAAACTATGACTCATTAAACTCAACAATCGATACAATAAAAAGGGCTTCTTCTCGTATTTTATTCGAGGGGAAGCCCTTTGAAAATAATTAATTAAATTGTCTGAATTATTGCAGGTTTTTTTGTCTGAACGTAGAATAATGAACAATATAAGAGACAACATTATCGAATTATCGAAAAGGCAAACCTAGTGAAAGCTAGGGACGCAAAAACCAAGGGGCCTAAGGCTGAAAAGCTATGGCAGCCGGTTCGCCGAAAGAAAAAGCCTACTTGCGCTATTTTCGGCAAGTAGGCTTTTTTATTTAGAAGAGATGTGTTGAGAAGAGAAGAGGAGAGATGGGATTGGGGAATCTATTTAGATCATTCTTAGATTTGTTTAAAGGCACTCCAACCCAAGCCGAGCAGGAAAGTGCGGGGGTATCGCCCAAAGATAACTCCAAAGTCATCGACGATTTTAATCTGACCGTCAATGACTTGCATACTACGGCAAGAAACGTCAATAGCTTACAAGAAATCGTTAAAGACATTTTAAGCTCGATGAAGGGCATCGAGCAAGGGGTGGAGGTTCAGTCAAAAGACGCCCAAGATAGTGCTGTCATTATTTTTGAATTAATTGAAAAATTGCAGGTCGTTCAAGACGGCTTAGGCGTTGTTAAAAATGTCATCACTGAAACCAAGCAAGTCTACAACGAGACATCCGCCGTCCTCCACGATTTAAATTACCGCACCATGGAATCAGCGACGAGTGCCAAAGACATTAAATCCAATGTAGACGCTTTAAATACGATGACCACCCAAGTGGGGGAAATTGTCAAGCTCATACGAAACGTGACTGACCAAACCAATCTTTTATCGCTTAACGCCGCTATTGAAGCAGCACGGGCGGGAGAACATGGTCGAGGGTTCGCGGTGGTTGCTGATGAAGTTCGAAAACTGGCAGAGCAATCAAAAGATGCGACGACCAATATTATTACGATTATTGCTAATATTCAAACAAAAATCAGCGATATTGTTGTATTAGTCGCTAAGGCTGATGAGACGTTTAAGGAGCAAGAATTATCAGTTGCTCAAACAGACAAAGCCTTTAAAAATGTTCAAAGTTCGATGGACTCAATTATTAACCATATCGAAACAGTGAGCGCTGCCATGCAAGACGTTAGTGCTATTGAAGAGAATGCGATTGATTCGATTGCTAATATCGCGGGCGGGTCACAGGAGTCGGTTACTGCAGTGCAAGAAATAATTGGGTTCATTCAAGACCAAACGACATCTTCAACTCAACTTCTAAAGTTGTCTGACGAGTTAGATGCCTCCGTTCAAGCTTTAAAAGAACAAACCAGTCATCTTTTTTAACGGCTGCACCTTAGAAACAGCCTGTTAAAACTATATAAATACTTCTAACGTGAAAGGAGGATCATCTATGGGTGCGAAGCTCGATAAGCTGTATACGTCAACTATGCAATCGTTAGATGCTAGAACCAAAGGGATTATGTCAGTCCGGATAACCGTAAAAATGGGGATTAAACCTGCTGATTTTGCCACCGTTGCCGATACACCGGAGACTCTGGCGAAACTACAAAAGACATTTAACGAACTTGGAATAAAATAAAAGGAGGAAAGAAAAATGGCTTTAAAAACCACGAATGTTAAAGGCGTCGATGTTCAACAGTTAGTTGACCAAATCTATGCTGATATTCATCAAGATAACGAAAAACTCATCATGTATTTTGCGTCGGCTGACCCGTATGATTTCGAAGACGTGTCGAAACGACTAGCTGATAAATTTCCTAATGTGGAAGTCGTAGGGTGTTCAACGGCTGGTGAAATTATTACAGGTCAAGGACCCGTTGATGGAACCATTACGGCGATCAGTTTTGGAGAGGATAAAGTCGGAGCAGTCAAAGTCTTCACGGTTGATTTGGATAACCTTGACAAGACCGAAGAGGAGTTCAGAGCGTTTAAAACAGCGTTCGTCAACCCCGCTGAAATTGAACACTATGTTGGAATTACCCTTATCGACGGAAGTAGCCTCAAGGAAGAATCCCTCATGGATAAACTCGGTAATGCTGCCCCAGAATTAATCCTCGTCGGCGGAAGCGCTGGCGATGGAATGAACTTTGGAACAACGTATGTTGCCTATAACGGAAAAACCATGAAACATGGAGCCGTTATTCCTTTGTTACAAATGAAAACCAAGTATGCGGTTATTCAGACATCTAGTTACAAAGCATCCAACGTAAAATTCGTAGCGACTAAAACCACTCCTGCCAAAAGATTAATACACGAAATAAACGGGATGAATGCCGTAGAGTTCTACAAACAAATCGTCCCTGCGGAGGTCTATGATTTTGGAGTCTTCGCCACGCATCCTATCGGGATCGAGCTTGATGGGGGTAACGCTTTTGTGAGAAGTATCCAAAGCTTTACGGACGATGGTTCGTTAATGTTGTATTGCGCGGTAGACGAAGGAACGCAATTATGTCTATTAGAGCCTGTTGATATAGTGGAAGACATGGACAAAGCCCTTGTAAAGGGTATGGAAACGGTCGACGGAAGTTCAGGCGGGATTCTGTTTAGCTGCATCCTGCAGAAAATAGAGCTGTCGACGTTAGGTAAACAAGATGAGTTTGTTAATTTACTTAATGGGCGCAATCTTGCTGGATTCTTCACCTATGGAGAGCATTACATTGCTCACATGAACCAAACGTTAACTGGGTTGTTGATTCAATAAGCGTCATGAAGCATTCTGAAGAATTGGCAGGGATAGCCCTGTGAATTTGCCTCCAAGAGGGTTTATTAGTAACCCTCTTGGAGGCTTTTGTTAAAACAATTTGGGTGCGCATGGGCATGATGTGATAAGCATTGTATAAAGGGACGGCATTTCGAGAAACCTAAATCATCATCAACAAGGAAAAGAGGGATAGGTTGGAAGTGCGTCCGTTAGCCGTTGCTTTAGTTTCAATCGTCTTAGGCGCTACCGGCCAATTTTTATTCCGTCTGGGAATGCTTCATTATGGCAAAGTCACGGTGACGGGGATTTGGCGACAACTTGGATCCATCATTTTGACCCCAACGATTTTCCTCGGTTTTTCGTGCTTTGGGATCAGCTCCATTCTCTGGCTGGTTGTAATTTCGCGCTGGGAGCTTAGCTATGCCTATCCGCTCGTCGCGCTGGGGTATGTGCTAGCGATTCTTTATGGTACGTTGCTACTTCATGAAACGCTCACCTTACCAAAGCTCCTGGGGAGTTTCCTGATCCTAGCAGGGATCAGTGTGTTAGGCTTGTGGAGATACTAAAATAGAAGTCAGTAGTCAGTAGTCAGTTGTCAGTTGTCAGTTGTTTGAGACCGGAAGGCCGATAGTGCAAACAGAGAGTTTGGATGCGATTGTTGTAGAAGAATTTTGAATTTGAATATCCCCAAATGAGAGTTGCAAGGATACCTTGAATAAGATATGATGAAACTAACTCAATATCTTTTTGGAGTCATAAGTGACAAGAAAAAGGGGTGTGTGTTGGATGGAATTTAAGGACTTCGGACGGGGCGCACGGATCGAATTATCCAAGATGGCTAAATTACTTGGAATGAAATTTATTGGTTATAATCCAAATGCTCAGCAGGTATCGTTGGAACATCAAGGCAAAGGAGTTACTTATCCTTTGGATGAATTTATTCGACAGTATGAACGAATCAGCCCGACAGCTTAAACTTCGACCTGAATTTAAGTTTAGATATGAAGTAAGGGTCTCTTACTCAACAGAGTAAGAGACCCTTTAACGTTCATCCATTCCAAGACACCCGCTTTTATGAGCGGAAATGTTCAGATTAGCTGAACGAGTTCACTGCTTTTGATAGAAGAACGAGGACACTGGTTTAAGTCCTAGGTGATTCATGCCAAAGAGATGCTCAGTGCTGCCTGTAAAGAGGATTCCACCGGGCCGTAAGGCATCGGTAAACTTCTTATAGAGCATTTCTTTGGCTTCGTCCGTGAAATATATGACGACATTACGGCAGGCAATGAAATCATAGCCAGATTGGAAACGATCCGTGAGCAGGTTTTGGGGCTGGAACGTGATATGCTGTTTAACGGGAGCTTTGATTTGATACCCTTTGTCCGAGGGGGTAAAATATTTTTGCAGGAATTCTGGTGGAGTACTTGCAAAATCATTCTGTTTATAGAAGCCGTCATTGGCTTGTTTTAGGACATTGACATCAATATCTGTGCCTAGGACGGTAAACTTCGCATTCGAGAAATGGTTCATCATCGTCATGGCCAAGGAGTAAGGCTCCTGCCCGCTTGAACAGCCGGCACTCCAGAGCTTCAGTTGATTTTTATTCTGGAGGAGCAGGGGGATAATTGTTTCCCGCAGCGTCTTCCATTGGTTGGCATCTCGAAAGAATTGAGAGACGTTAATCGTCAAATGTTTGAAGAAGGCGTCATATAAGATGGGGTCAACGTGCAGGGCCTTGAGAAACTCTGGATAGGTTGGGTGACTGTGGGAGGTCATAAAGCTCAGGATGCGGCGTTCCATTTGGTTTTGCTTATAAAACTTAAGATCAAGCCCACTCTTGGGGTGAAATGCTTTAATAAATTCTGCATAGGTATTGGATGCGGCTGTTGTGTGGGCCAAGGGATGACACCTCTCTTCTCAAATTATGCGGACATAAAGGCCCTTATGCAAATAGGTCGACGATCAACCCGCGGATTTCATCAATCTTGGTTAAGATTTCAAGGGGTTTGGCTTGCTGATCTAGGAGTTGTTTCCCTAGGGCATCTAATGCTTCATCGATTTTGGCGATTCGTGCCATGACCTTGGGCCGGCCTTGCGAATCCCAGGACGAATCTTCCTGCATTTTGCGACTTTGTCCAAAGGTAGAACGAAGGAAGGATTTAACCATATCACGGAAATCTTTGAGATCACGGAGTGATAGGGACTGAGCTAACTGCTTCCCTTGTGTTCCCAGGCGGTCGAGAAAGGTTTGGAGTTCCTGCCGCTTAATCTTTTGGGTCTGAGATAAGACACCGCTAAAGTCACTAGTTTTCTCCAGTGAGCTCTGAGAATCGAGACTGGGGGCAATTGGTTGATGCGGGGCATCGATGCGTATAGACATAGTCATTCTCCTCTTAGAAAGGATTTAAAATGCAGACGCGTAGAGTATTTATTAAGACGTTACTGGGTCTTGGAGCTATTATGTTACCTTGGAGTTTCTTGCCGTCTCGTTTGGGAGAGGCTATTAAGACGGGGTTGGTACATCCGCCCGTCAACTTGTTGCTGCCTACTGCGACCCAACTAAATAATGCGATTAATACGGAAAGCCTCAGTCGTACGGCTATGGATGATATCTTGGCGTTAACCGCCCCTGAGATGCAAGGTCGCAAAGCAGGATCCGTAGGAGAAACTAAAGCGGCAGAGTATCTGTCTTCTCAATTACGTATGCTCGGCATAAAGCCGATAGGTGACCCGAAAACAGGGTTTGCCCAAGTGTTTACGATTCCTCCGGTCCTTGAAACCAGGGTTAATGGTCGACTGACCTTTAGACCGGGCGATAATCAAACCTTAAGGACTCCGAGCGTTAACCTCTTAGGGGGACTGCTGGGCGAACAACCTAAAGAAATAATTCTCCTATCGGCCCATTACGACCATCTGGGAATTTTTGATGGGCACCTCTATCCTGGAGCGAATGATAACGCCTCCGGCGTCGGGTGTGTCCTCGATGTGATGCGGCGAATCCTGCGTGAAGGGAAAGTCCCGAAACGCACGATTGTGGTCGCTTTTTGGAGCGCTGAAGAGATGGGATTTGTAGGGTCTCAGGCGTTTGTCAACGATTCTCCGTTTCCCCTTCGGCAGATTAAAGCGGTACTGAACGCTGATACGGTAGGTAATGGGACGATTGGGAGCTTTGCGCTTTGGGGAGATGGGAACAATACCGCGGTTAAGGCCATTCGCCAAGCAGTGGCGGAAACTGGGGCCAGTGCTCAATTAACCCCAACAGCAGGACATAATAGTGACTCCATCAGTTTCGCCTCGGCGGGCATTCCGGCGGTAACCCTCATGACACAGGACTGGCTAAACAAAAATCATACGCCCGAAGATACTACCGCGTTATTGAAGCCAGAGCAGATTCACATGGCCTCTGAGATCATGTACCGGGCAGTTCGCAAGCTTGCCTTTTAAGGAATATTCTTTCAGATGTCTAAGGCTTTAATATGACAGCAGGGGAAGCTGGGTTGGCGACGGGAGTTTGGTTACTGGGCTCGGTCAGTTCATATTTGGAGCGGAGAACGATCAGGTCAATCCGGCGGTTCTTGCCACGCCCTGCGTCGGTGTCATTAGAGGCAACTGGTCGATATTCGCCATAACCCGCTGCCGAGAGGCGGTCTGGCGTAATCCCATCGTGCTGCAAAATCTGGACCACATTAGTGGAGCGAATTACGGAAAGTTCCCAATTGCTCGCAAACTGGGCGGTGTGGATGGGTAGATTGTCCGTATGTCCTTCAACCTTAAGCTGGTTCGGTTCGGACGCGAGGACAGTGGATATTTTCTCAAGAATATCGCGGGCTCGGGCAGTTATAACAGCAGAGCCGCTTTCGAAAAGTAACGTTTCTTGAATACTGACAACGAGGCCACGTTCTTCGATGGAAGACACCAAGGTCGTCTGAATACCGTTATCTACCGCAAATTTATCAAGCTTGGCTTTAATCGCGTCGATATTCATCTTTTCTGCGTCAGAATTTCCTTGGCCGGCATTTTTATTGGCCGCACTCGCGGCTGGATCTGTATAGGTTGTGTTGTTGGGATCCGTTCCCTTCCCAGGGACGGTGGCTTTTGAGGAAGGAGTTCCGGTCTGAAAGAGAGATGGCCCTACGGGGTTTGAAGCCAACTCGATTTTCGAAGGCGTACCACCACCGAGTGCCTTGTTTAAGGACTCGGCAACGGCTTGAAATTTCTGGGCATCGACTTTACTCATTGAATAAAGGACAACAAAGAAAATCATCAGGAGAGTAATTAGGTCAGAATAGGTAAGCAACCAACGTTCACCATTTTCCTTTTCGGCTTCATGTTCGCGTTTTCTACTCATCGGCTTTCAACGGCTTGGGCACCACCGGGTGCACCTGAGCCTTCCTCCTCAGCTTTTTTTTCAGAGGGGAGCATTGTTCCCGCGTGGGTTTTCAATTTCTCTTTCAGAATAGAGGGATTCTCACCTGCTTGAATCGACAGGATCCCGTCCAGAATCATTTCCATTGCCGATACTTCCGCTTTGTCCTTCATTTTGAGTTTAGTAGCAATAGGAAGCCAAAGAAGGTTGGCGGAGGCTACCCCGTAAAGGGTGGCAATAAAAGCGGCGGCGATCGACTCGGAGAGCGCTGCGGCATCCGAAAGATTTCCTAACACCATGACGAGGCCCATAACCGTTCCGATAATGCCTAACGTTGGGCTATAGCCACCGGCTGCCTCGAATACAGCGATCCCCACCTTATGGCGTTTCTCAAGGACCGCGATATTCGACTCTAGGATCTCTCTTGTAATTTCAGGATCGGTTCCATCAATGACGAGTTGCATGCCGCTGCGAGTAAAGCGATCCTCTACGGTTTCAAGTTCTTGCTCAAGGCTGAGTAATCCTTCGCGTCGCGCTTTTTCAGCAAATCGCACTAAGGTGTCGTAAGCCTCGGCGGTTCCAAACGATTGTGCGACAAACGCAGTTTTAATCCATTGAGGGAATTTCTTGAGCTCAGACAGTGGAAAGCTGGTCATAATAGCCCCTGCTGTCCCCCCGAACACGATGACGGCCGCGGATAGTTGACCAAGCGCACCGACCTTGCCCCCTTCCATCGTAAACCCGGCAACGAGCGCGCCGAATCCTAAGAGGATACCTAAAATAGTTGATAAATCCATGTTTTGTTGCCGTATATCCCCTGATAATTTGCAAGCCAGGAATTGCAATTGCATTTCATTAGGGGGTTGCGACGCACCTCCCTTGCTTTTTGATAGTTGTCTTTAAGCGTATCCGCTTGGTTAATGGAAGAAAGAAGCACTTCTAAGCAAAACTCAAGCGATTAGTAATCGGCTAAAGAACTATGAAGGATTAATTGAACGTTCCTTCATAGTTATATCGACACATTTCACTCTGAACTTTAGCTCTAATAGTCCAGATTATTATACAGTAAAAGTCGAGTTTGAGCTGAAAATCTTGTATTCACTGAGAAAGTATCAATTAAGAGCAAGCAGTATCAGTAAGGGCAAGAAACTTGAAATAAATTCCTCTTCAGTTTTGCTGGGTTATGTTCGATAGA
>DATCQU010000039.1:0-29572 GCA_036569365.1 Desulfosporosinus sp.
AAACCCAAACCCAAACCCAAACTCAAGCACAGCCTCAAACTCAAGCTCAAGCTCAAGCTGTACCCATACTATACTACCACTCGGTTATGCGGGAAGTCGGAAATGAAGTAAGGATGCCACCGGACCAGTTTGAAGCACAAATGGCTTATTTGCAGGACAAAGGGTATCAAAGTATCTCCTTAGATCAGTTCTACCAGGCCGAATATTTTGGGGAGACTCTTCCGGCGAAACCTATTATGATCACCTTTGATGATGGTTACGCAGATAATTATACCACCGCGTTTCCCATCTTAAAGAAATACGGTTTTACCGCAACGATTTTCATGGTTTCAAGCTATATAGATGGAGAGGGTTTTATGACTTGGCCCCAGCTTAAAGAACTGGCTGCAAATGGATGGCAAATCGAAGGACACACTGCAAATCATACTGATTTGACAAAACTAGATTCCAAAACCGTGTTAAGTGAACTTAAAAGCTCCAAGGAACTATTAGAAAAGGGGCTTGGGCAGCCGGTGGATTTCTTTGCGTATCCCTACGGTGACTTCAATGCTGGGGTAGTGCTGGCGGTGAAGAATACTGGTTATGTAATGGCATTCACCACAGAGCGAGGATGGGCAGACCATAATGCGGATGCATGGCATGTACATCGTGTTTATTGCTATGCATTTATGGGAATGACTGAATTTTCCCGGCGTCTCCAAAACCCAAACTATTAGATCCACCCAGGTAGAAAGAACTCTCCGGACTTTATTCGGAGAGTTCTTTCTATGTTCAGCTACGGAGCTAGCGTGAGGATATAAAAAAATATTGGTATATATTAACATTTATATTTGTTTGACATATCTTACAGTGAGCCCAGTAAATTCAAGATAATGGAAAATGGAGGTCGTTTGATATGGCATTTGGAGTAGGTGTTGTTGACGGAGTCGACGGCGTTGGATGTGGATGTAGACCTAACTTTTTACCAGGAATAGCAGTTGTAGTTGTGATTATTCTTCTGTTAATCGCAATGGGAATAGTTTTCTAGCACTTGGTTCTTTTGATTCTTAGGATTTAGAGAGATAAAGGAGGGTAAATCATGTACGGATATGGAGTAGGTCATGCTGGTTGTTGTGCACCTGTTGGTCTAGGTTGTGGCGTAGGCGTCGGCATTATTGCCATCGCCATTCTGATCTTAATTGCTTTAGGAGTCATTTTCTAAGAGAAGAAAATAAAGAAGAGAGTATAAAGGAGGTCAAAATTATGTTCGGTGGATGTGGAACTGGAGTTGGAGCAGGAATCGCAATTGTTGTCGTGATTATTCTTTTGCTCATCGCAATGGGAATCGTATTCTAAGTCAAAAATAGGGTGAAACGTAATTTCGGGGGTGATTTTATGTACGGTTATGGTGTAGGTGTCGGCGTAGGCGGATGTGCTGGTGTTGGGATTATTGCTATTGCTATCTTAATTCTAATCGCTCTAGGAATTATCTTCTAAATGAACTCGTTCAGCTTAAGCTGAACATCGGGGCTTCGGTGGGGGAGTCTACCCCCCACCGAAGCGGAAATCGGAACACCCACTTGAAGAAGTGGGTGTCTCGGAATTGATTCAAACAACAAAATTATGGATAGAGGGTCCCTTCGTGGGGGCCCTCTATATGTTTTATCAGTGTCCAAATTATATGTGTGTGATATCTCTATGTACGTTCAACAAAGAAGGGCAGCTGTCATAAATGACGCAGCTACCCTTCTTCGTACTGAGTTTTTCAAATGAAAGAGGATATCTTAAGATTAAGAGATAAATAGATTAAGTGGAAGTGTCAATAGCTTACCACCAGCGACGACGCCAGCCCCACCACGGGAAGCCAAATCCGACTCCGAAGCCACCCCACCAAGGGAACCCCCAGCCCCAACGACCCCACATAAAGAAACCTCCTTTGGTTTTTAAAGTATATAATCTTAATTTAAGTTGGTAGCTTTGCTACCTAATACAGATTATGATTCAGGTAGGTATATTGATACAAAATTGGAATATATAACAAATTTCCTTAGGCTGTGCCTAAGGAAATTTGTTACTAGTCAGAGAGTAAAGTGCAACTAGGGCTAGTGCCGTCGCCTAAAGGCTTGGCTCAACCTTAGTTTTCTTTTACTTCTGTTTACCGTATATTGAGAAGGTAAGAGTGCCATCTGTCACGCTGCTACGGATGAGGAGATAGCCCCCCGAGTCATTTTTGAATTTAAAGTCAAGATTTGGATAAGCTACGGTGGCGTCTTGGCCTGGGGGAACATAGGTAATGGCAATACTATGGTGTGAGCGTTCGCTTACTGTAAGGCTTGCTTGTTGAACGGCATTATAAAGGGTGCTGGAAACTTGACATACGCCACCCCCTAGACCGGGTACAAATTGATTGCCTTCAATGATAATGGCCATTTGATATCCCGCCTCTACGGTTCTCTCGCCAACGGTTTTGTTGAAAGAGAACTCCTCATCAGGTTTCAACACCGTGAGATCGATTGATTTGGCGGCAAGCCGGATATTTTCTGTTCGCCCTATTTGGTTGGAGTTAAAGTAGGTGGTATAGCTACTTAGAAGGCCAGTCATTTTTAGCTTATCCAGCTCTGTTTTTGTGATGGCTGGCGAAATCTCTTTGAAGGGAATAGGGATTGTTTCGGTTTGATTAAGCGTTAGTTTCTTGACGCTCGCGCTGACGGAATCGATATCCACTTGTTTTCCAAGTTTTTCGGGCACTATTTCCATTGTATTATCTGGTGTAATGATAAAATGTGCATTCTCGGAAGGGGTGCCCAAAGGAACGAGGTGCTTGTTAAACGCGTCCTTGAGGGCTCGGTCATTCCATTCAAACTGAGGTTCAATGGAAATTCCCCAGCTTGCTTTGAACTTCCGATAAGCTTTCTCAAAGATAGTTCCTTTGCGGCCAATGAGCTTGGTCTGTTCTAGCGCCAAATCGTAGGAATAAGTGAGGCCGAGCTCGCCCAAGCTAATTGAGATAGTTTTTTCTGCTGTAACGAAATGGACTGGACGGTTTAGTAAGTCCTTTTTATTTTGCTCAAGTTTTGTGTGAGCATCTTCAATTCGGAGTTGCCCCAGCGGGATACCAGAGAGAACAACGCCGTTAGCAATTACCCCTCTGTCCCAAGTGTAAATAGCGAGGATAAGGGCAATCGTACCGAGTAGAGTCACCGCGAAGCCTATAATAACTAGTAGAACTTTATGCTGCTTCGTCAGATTAAGTTTGTTTGAAACTTTCCCAGGTTGAGCATCCTCTTCCACTTCAAAGTCTCCCCTCTCAGTTGCTAACATTTATCTATATTCGAGAAGAGAGAAAATCTGACTGGAGATTAGGCTGGATATTATTGGGATATACTATCGCAGATATATTTGCGGGGGGAGGGAGCTTATATGGAATTTATCCAACTGATAGTTTTAGAAGGATTGCTTCTTCTTTCCGCGGGAATGATTTTCTTTGGAGGGACTTGGGGGACAGTTGCAGCGACTGTCACTCTGAGCGGAATTAATGTTTTTGCCCATGATGCAGTGCAGTTTTGGCGGTGGGAATCTCCCCTTTTGATTATGGGATTGGTGGGGGTTATACTCCTTAATATTATTGGACGTATTGCAAATAAAAGTAAGGTGGTACACGGTCTGGTTGGAGGATTGATCAGCTTAGTACTCTTTGGAGCCTTCGTCACGCCGATTGCAGCCATAACCTTCTGGGCGTTGGTTGTCGGGGTAGGCATTATTCCTAAAAATAAAAAAAGTCAAGTTTTGTGGGGTTTTGCTCCAACGATCGTTCGTATAGTCTTAGGCATCGGTTGGATTATTTTTGGAAACATCTTAACGCTGTAATCTGAGTCTCTTCTCGCCATCACGGTATCTAGCCATTCATGGCGATGCTCTAATCTTCAACATCCTTGTTTGAGTCTTGGCCTGCGTAAAAATATATTGCTATAAGGCGCAATGTTTGATATCTTATACATAAACTATCATTGTCAGGCAGAATAGCTGGGCCTCATAGGACTGGGGCAGCGGAGGGATCCGTGGGACTTCCTTTTAACGAGGAGGCCTCTTTTTTATATTCTGCCAGTAGTTTCCATGTGAAGGTGAGGAGAATTAAACCGTGAGTGAGAAGACGCAAGTGGCCTCGTTATCCGTCGCGTCAAATACCTTCTTAACGTTAGCTAAAGTCGTAATCGGCTTAATCAGCGGTTCGGTGAGTATCTTGTCAGAGGGGATCCATTCTGGAATTGATCTGGTAGCGGCTTTTATCGCGCTTTTCGCAGTGAGGGAGTCAGGAAAGCCTGCAGATTCACGCCATGCTTATGGACACGGAAAGATCGAAAATGTTTCGGGTACCGTCGAGGCGGCTTTGATATTCGTGGCAGCGATGATGATTATTGTTGAAGCGATTCAGAAGATCCATAAAATTGTGGACGGCGTAGAAGGCAATGTTGGGGACCTGGGATTGGGTATGGTCATCATGGGGGTTTCTGCGACCATGAATTTAATAGTTTCGACTCGACTAATGAAGGTCGCGAAGCAAACCGATTCTGTGGCGCTCGAAGCAGATGCGTTGCACTTACGGACAGACGTTTTTACTTCAGCGGGTGTTTTTATCGGTCTTGTGTTGATCAAGATTACGGGTTGGGCTATCCTAGATCCAATCATCGCGCTTGGTGTCGCCTTAATGATCATCAAGGCATCCTTCGATCTCACTAAGCAAGCCTTTGCGCCACTGGTTGATGTTAGCTTACCTGATGAGGAACGTGAAATTATTGCTAAAGTTCTCTTACACCATGCGGATGAATTTGTCGAATTTCATAAACTTCGGACTCGCAAGGCTGGAGCGGAAAGGCATATTGATTTACATTTGGTGGTTGCGAAATACACTCCACTCGTGGACATCCATGAACTGTGTGACGTGATTGAGGTGGAAATTAGTGAGGAATTACATGGAACAAGTGTCCTGATTCACGCAGAACCTTGTTGCAGCAGGGACGTGGAATGTCCTGTCGAGGAAGGGACAGCTGACTCCTGTCAGCGCTGTGAACTAAAGACAGAAGACAGTAGTCAGACTCAAGAAGACACTGTCTTATAATGGGAATCTGGGGGAGTAAAATGTGGGAAAATTATGGTCAATGCAACAGTCATTTGGACAAACGTCACAAACACTCCGAGATTCCTTGGGGATTTCTCCGATCGTCGCGGATATTTTGGCTCAAAGAGGTTTTCAACAGCCCGAAGAGGCGATAGAGTTTTTGCGCCCGACACTCTTAAATCTGACCTCCCCGTTTCGTTTTCGCGATATGTTGCCTGTCGTTAAGCGCTTAGCCTTGGCCTTAGAACAGCAAGAGAAGGTACTCGTGTATGGAGATTATGACGTGGACGGGGTGACAAGTACCACGTTGTTATATAAAGTCCTGAGTGATTTGGGTTTTCAAGCGGTGACGTATATTCCTAGCCGTCAGGATGAGGGGTATGGATTAAATTCTGAAGCTATCAAACGTGCAGCTGAGGCGGGTGTAAGAGTTCTCATTACGGTCGACTGCGGGATCACCTCAGTCGCGGAAGTGGAACTTGCCCGAACCTTGCATATGGATGTCATCGTCACGGATCACCATGAACCACCGGATAATTTACCGGAAGCCTTCGCCATCTTAAATCCGAAGGCTTCGGATTCCGGCTATCCGTTTCGTGACTTAGCTGGGGTGGGTGTAGCGTTCAAGTTGGCACAGGCCTTATTACAAACGTTTGGCAATGGTAAAGTGGGTATACACACTGAAATCGAACTCTTGGATTTAGTGGCGTTAGGGACGATTGCCGATTTGGTCCCTTTGGTTGGGGAAAACCGTGTTTTTGTCCATTATGGGCTCCGCCAAATGGAAGAGACCCAACACCTTGGTCTGGAGATTCTCCTCGAGGAGTGTGGGCTAAAGAATAAATCACTCAAAGCGGGTCAGATTGGCTTTATGGTCGCGCCTCGGATTAACGCCGCCGGCCGAATGGACAGCGCAAAAGCTGGTCTCGAACTGCTCTTGACACAGGATCGTGAGCGCGCGCGCGAGCTTGCAGGTTTCTTATCACTGGAAAATCAAGCCCGTCAGGAAACAGAGAAAGAGATTCTTGCTGAGGCAATTGTTCTTTTGGAGGGTAAACCTATTCCAAGGGTGATCGTTCTTTCGGCGAACCATTGGCATCACGGAGTGATTGGGATTGTGGCGTCTCGTTTGGTGGAACGTTATTATCGACCAGTTTTTGTGATTGCTGAAGAAGGGGAAGACGCCAAAGGCTCGGCTCGTGGAATCGCAGGCTATCCTGTGTTGGAGCAGTTAAGCACTCAAGCCCATCTTTTAACGAAGTTTGGAGGGCATAGGGCAGCTGCTGGATTTTCCCTTCCGACAGAAGCTATTGGGCGATTGCGAGAAGGGCTGAATAAACAGGCTGCTGTTTTTGAGGAGACCCTTTTTCAGGAGGAGTTAAAAATAGACCGTCAGGTTTCTCTTGACGCGGTTTCAGGAGATCTGCTCCGCGAACTCGAACAGATGGCACCATTCGGTTATGGAAACCCTGGGCCGGTTCTAGCCGGTAAGGGGATTCCTGTTCATTCGGTCAGTGCAGTCGGGAAAGAACGTAGCCATATAAAATTTCGGTTTGGATCTCAAGGAGAGCAAGAAGGAATCGCTTTTCGCCTAGGAGAACGGTTGAACGAGCTGAATCGAGAAACTAGATTAGATGCAGCGTTCAGCCTGGATTGGAATACTTTTCGTGGGCCTGAAGCGGTTCAATTAATGATTAAAGACATCCAAGTAGAAGCGGACTGGCGGGAGCGCCCCTCAGTTAGAAAAGAAGGTTCATTGGATGCTTGTCTAGAGATTGCGGCGGCACAGGATGAGCCGGAGACGGAGTGGCTGGATTGGCGGAGATTAAGCCGAGAGGCGTGGCCTTTATCTGAGGTCGAGAACCTAGTGAGGGTCTGGGATACAACCGGTTACGAGTCGACCCTCCGGCTATGGAATGATTCAAGTGATACCGAACTCACTCTCGCAGAAAATCCTCAAGGAAAGCTCTCGACAGTGATTCAGGCGAAGGGCTTAGGCTTAATTATCGGTCTCCCACTGACAGAAGAGGATTTCAGGGAGGGGGTAGAGAAGCTCAGGCAATTAGGCATCTATCGTATCGCGTTGGCCGAATTCCAAAATGTCCCTGAAGAAAGGACTCGTCAGCGATGTGGATCCTTAACGCGTGAAGAGCTTATTCAGATCTACCGGGAACTATCGATCATAGCAAAAGTGTCTAACCCCTTTCGCTACGGGTCTGATCCCAAAATCACACGTAAAGTGCGAGTTGCCCTTGAAGTTTTTGAAGAATTAGGACTTATTCGTTGCCTTGGGGGAACAGATGAGATCGCCTTAGCATGGGTGCCCGCGGAGAGTAAGTTAGATCTCGAGTCCTCTTTACGGTATCGAAATGCCAATCATCGATTGGACAGGTCCTTAAAGTTCCAAGACGAGCTAGTACATGTGCCAATGGATAAGAATGTCTTTATATGGAAAAATTATTGCAGGGAAGGTGTATGCAGTGGACTTTAAGGATCATATTCGTGTGATTTCTGATTTTCCTAAAGAAGGGGTTTCCTTCAAAGATATAACCACGTTGCTCAAAGACGGTGAAATATTCCGAGCGGCGATCGATGCTCTTGTAGAGAAAATTAGACCGTGGCAACCTGAAGTGATTGTCGGACCGGAAGCCCGAGGTTTTCTACTGGGTGCTCCTGTCGCTTATGCGCTAGGGATTGGTTATGTTCCCGTTCGAAAACCGGGTAAGTTGCCTGCAAAAACTATCAGTGAGACCTACGCTTTGGAATATGGCTATGATACCTTAGAAGTCCACGCTGATGCGCTAAGCCCTGGTGCGCGGGTTGTTATCGTTGATGATCTTTTAGCAACCGGTGGAACAATGCTCGCGACGGCCAATTTAATGAGCAAGATTGGGGTAGACATGCTCGGAATGGGCTTTTTGATTGAATTGACGTTTCTAAACGGACGGGAAAAACTCGTCGATTACCCCGTTTTTTCTTTGGTTCAGTATTAAGCGTTATATCGCGATGAGAGGAGTGCGCCAATGGCCTTCGCGGAGTTAATTACAAAACTGCAAAAGGGAGCCCCGCAGGCACGTCTAGAGCTGGTGGAAAAGGCTTATCGAGTAGCTGAAGAGGCACATCGGGGTCAGTTTCGCAACTCTGGGGAAGACTATATTCTACATCCTCTGGAAGTCGCGAAGATTTTGGCTGAACTGGAAATGGATGAGGCGACCATTGCAGCCGCCCTCCTTCATGATGTTGTGGAAGATACTTCATTTACCATTGCGGATATCGAGAAGGAATTTGGCCCAGAAGTGGCCTTGCTTGTTGACGGAGTGACTAAGCTCGGTCGCTTAGAGTATAAAAGTAAGATGGAGCAGCAAGTGGAGAACTTGCGCAAGATGTTTTTAGCCATGGCTAAGGACATCCGCGTCATTCTCATTAAGCTGGCGGATCGCCTCCATAATATGCGGACATTAAAATATCATTCCATTGAGAAGCAAAAGGAAATCGCTCAAGAAACCCTTGAGATTTTTGCACCGCTGGCTAACCGCCTCGGAATTTTCCGAATTAAATGGGAGCTGGAGGATCTTTCATTTCGATACCTTAAGCCTCAGGAATACTATGATTTAGTTGAAGGAATTGCCCTGAAACGTCGGGAACGGGAAACCTATATCAACGAAGTTATTATGCAAATGAGAGAACGATTGGATGAAGTAGAAATTTATGCCGATATTTCCGGCCGTCCAAAACACTTTTACAGCATTTACCACAAAATGACTACTCAGCACAAAGAACTGAGTGAGATTTACGATCTGATGGCCATTCGCGTGGTTGTGGAATCGGTCAATGATTGTTATGGGGCATTAGGAATTATCCATACGTTATGGAAGCCAATACCGGGGCGATTTAAAGACTATATCGCCATGCCGAAACCTAATATGTATCAGTCGCTCCATACCACTCTGATCGGAGCTCACGGAGAACCTTTCGAAATTCAAATTCGAACCTGCGAAATGCACCGTACGTCAGAATACGGGATTGCTGCGCATTGGAAGTACAAAGAGGGCGGCAAGGATAGCGGTAATAAAGAAGGCGCGAGCAAAGCGAGTGGTAACAAAGCAGCGAGCGTAAACTTTGATCAAAAGCTTTCTTGGTTGCGTCAATTACTGGAGTGGCAACATGATTCCCGTGATGCTGGGGAGTTTATGGAATCTCTAAAGATTGATTTATTTGCCGACACTGTCTTTGTGTTTACGCCCAAAGGGGATGTTGTCGAATTACCGGCAGATTCCTGTCCGATTGATTTTGCTTATCGTGTCCACACGGATGTAGGGCACCGTTGCATTGGCGCCAAAATTAACGGACGGATTGTTCCACTGGAGACTAAATTGTCGAATGGAGACATTCTCGAGATTCTCACATCAAAGCAAAGCGGACCCAGTCGGGATTGGTTGGCTTTTGTTAAAACCTCGCAAGCAAAGAATAGAATTCGCCAATGGTTTAAGAAGGAGCAGCGCGAGGATAACATCGCCCGTGGTCGGGAGAGCTTGGACCGGGAGGTCCGTAAACTTGGACTTGATCCTAGTAGTGTTATGAAATCAGAACATCTCCTCGCCGTCGGCAAGAGTCAAAACTTTGTCGGGGTAGATGACTTATACGCCGCCATTGGGGACGGTGTTCTCACGCCCAATAAAGTTCTCATGCGCTTGAAGGAAGACCTCTCGAAAGATGAACGGGAAAAGCTGCAACTTGCGACACTTCAACAAACAGAGAGTAAAGCGCCTGCACAGAGCATTTACGGCAAAGCCTCCCATGGAGTACGGGTTAAAGGCGTTGATAACGTGTTAGTTCGTTTCGCACAGTGCTGCAACCCACTTCCGGGAGATGCGATTATCGGTTATATTACTCGGGGACGTGGGGTCTCCATTCATCGTGGAGACTGTAGTAATCTACTCAGTCATACCCAAGAAGAGCATGAGCGGGTTGTAGAGGTTGTGTGGGCAGAACAGATGGATTCCACCTATCCCGTGGACATTCAAATCTATGGAGTGGACAAGCCGCGCCTGGTCACGGAGATCATGAACACGGTCTTAGATACTCGTACTCATATTTTAGGGATTAATGCCCGGGTCATAAAAGATAATATTGCCCATATTCAGTTGCGTATTGAAATACGGAACCTTGAACAGCTCAAAATGGTCATGCATAAAATCCGTAAGGTCAAAGACATTACAGATGTCGCACGAGTTCATTCAGGGGGAAAGTAACATGCGTAGTGTGGTTCAGCGCGTAAAACGCGCGTCGGTCACCGTGAAGGGTGAAACCGTAGGAAGCATTTCTGCAGGTCTCTTGGTTCTGCTCGCTGTAGGGCAGGATGACGGAGACGAAGATTTGAACTGGATGGTGGATAAACTAGTGGGCCTTCGGATTTTTGAAGATGGGGAAGGGAAAATGAACCGTTCCGTTCAGGAGGTGGGCGGAGAAATCCTGATAGTTTCTCAGTTTACCCTCTATGGCGATTGCCGTAGTGGCAAACGACCCAGCTTCAAGACCGCTGCACCGCCGGAACAGGCTAAGGCCTTGTATGAGCGTGCGGTAGAAGTGCTCCGCAGCCGTGACCTGAAGGTGGAAACAGGGGTCTTTCAAGCGGAGATGGACGTTGAGCTGATTAACGATGGGCCGGTGACGTTACTTTTGGATAGTGAGAAGAAGTTCTAGGAGGGAATGTTGATGATTGAAGGCCGAGCAATGGGTGCCTTGGGAGCAAATTGTTATTTGTACGCCTGTATGGAGAGTAAGAAAGCGGTTATCATTGACCCTGGTGCTGACGGGAAAAAGATTCACCGCTGGGTTTTGGAGAAGGGTTTAACGATAGAGTATATTCTTCTTACCCACGGACATGTGGATCATATTGGTGCAGTGGATGAACTCCGAGAACTCTTGGGGGCGGTTACAGTGGGAATCCATGCGGATGATGCGGAGATGCTTACTGATAGCAAGAAGAACCTTTCCAGTTATTTAGGATCGCAAGTCGTTCTTAAGGGTGCGGATTTCCTAATTCAGGATGGACAAGAACTGATGATCGGAACGCAACAATTGAGCGTAATTTCTACGCCCGGGCACACTCCGGGTGGGGTTTGCTTTTTAAGTACAGAAGGTCTGTTTAGTGGAGACACGCTTTTTGCCGGATCGATTGGTCGTACAGATTTCCCCGGGGGATCACTGGAACAACTCCTTAAAGGAGTCAAGGAAAAACTGATGACCCTCCCTGAAGATACCCTGGTGTTTCCAGGCCACGGTGAAGAGACTCGCATTGGGGCAGAAAAAAGAGATAATCCCTATTTGCAATAAGGAGTTATTCCAAATTTATTGACAAATGCTCATTGTAGTTGATAAAATAGTGGATAAACATGAAATAATCTCTAAAATACTCGCGAAACCTTTTAGAAAAATTCCGCGTCACTCTTTCTCCAGGGAGGGCTAGCTAGACTGGAACTAGTCTGAGAGACACTCGGTAGGACACCCTAAAAGGGGGTATTTTGGTAACGGATGGTCTCGTTAACGACTGAAAAGTGGGCGGAATAAATTCCGTCAATTAGGGTGGCACCACGAGAAGTTCTCGTCCCTTGCGCAAAGCAAGGGACGAGAACTTTTTTAATTATTGTGTAGGGGGTAAAATATATGGCAATTCAGCGTCCAAAGGGAACTCAGGATTTGCTGCCAGGGACGATTGAACAATGGCAATATCTCGAAGAGACCATGCGAACAGTCTGCCGTGAATATGGGTATGAAGAGATTCGTACTCCGATGTTTGAAGCAACGGACCTTTTTCAGAGGGGTGTTGGAGACACAACAGATATTGTCAAGAAAGAAATGTATACTTTCTTAGACAAAGGGGACCGGTCAATGACCCTTCGACCAGAGATGACGGCTTCCGTTTGTCGTGCGTATGTTGAGAACAAGCTGTACGGGCAACCCCAGCCTGTGAAGCTGTATTACATTGGCCCTATGTTTCGTTATGAACGGCCACAAAGCGGACGCTTCCGTCAATTCCATCAATTCGGCGTAGAGGTGTTAGGTGCAGACCAAGCGATCGTTGACGCAGAAGTCATTAGCTTAGTGTGGAATTTGTATCAACGATTGGGACTCAGCGGGTTAGAAGTGCACGTCAATTCGGTGGGCTGTCCGACGTGTCGGGCAAAGCACCGTAAACAACTTCAGAAATTCCTAGCAACACGGCAGACCGAACTTTGTAGCGACTGTCAGGAACGCTTTGAACGCAATCCCCTGCGTATCTTGGATTGCAAGAACCTATCTTGCCAGGCGGTTACAGCAGGTGCTCCGACGACACTCGATACGCTTTGCGAGGATTGTGCTACCCACTTTGAAAAACTAAAGGGCTTATTACAAGTAGCCGGTGTGGTTTACCGCGTCAATCCGCGCTTGGTTCGGGGATTGGATTATTATACGAAAACAGCCTTTGAAGTAATGGTTGAAGAAATCGGGGCTCAGAGCGCTATCTGTGGAGGTGGCCGCTATGATCGGCTGGTTGAAGAAATCGGTGGCCCGCCGACCCCAGGCATCGGATTTGCCATGGGAATAGAGCGTGTGTTAGCGGCACTTCAAGTTCAACATAAACTTCCTGAGGAGAAACCCAAGCTGTTTGCTTTGTTAATCGCCTTAGGTGAAAAGGCGCAGAACGAGGGGTTTGCTCTCCTAAGTGTCTTAAGAAGTCAAGGCGTGCCCGTGAGTATGGATCTGCTCGGTCGAAGTTTGAAATCGCAGTTAAAAGCGGCTGACCGACAAGCGGCCCGCTTTGCCTTGATACTTGGGGAAGAAGAGCTGGAGCGTCAGGTCATCCTGATTCGTGATTTGAAGTCAGGGGAACAAACTGAGGTTTCTCTTGTTAATGCGATCGAGGAAATAAATATGAACTATAAGAGAGGAGTTTAAACATGACTATATTTTCAGAACGTGTTGAAACCAGTACGCTAGGGGTTGAAAGAGCTGGAGAGGTTGTCCGTTTACTGGGGTGGGTTCAACGTCGTCGTGACCATGGTGGCTTGATTTTTGTCGATCTACGGGATCGCTCCGGCCTTGTTCAGGTTGTCTTTGGCCCGGAAAAGATGGGAGATAACTTCGCCGCAGTTGAGAGTCTTCGTTCCGAGTTTGTAGTTTCTATCTTGGGTCAAGTGATTGTTCGACCTCAAGGGATGATTAATGCTAATCTAGCGACCGGAGAGATCGAGATCATCGCCGAATCCCTGGAGATATTAAACGGAGCCAAAACGCCTCCTTACTATATTGCTGATCAAATCGATGTGGATGAAACGGTGCGCCTAAAATACCGCTATTTGGATTTACGCCGCCCAGAGATGCAGGCCGTCTTCAAAACTCGGCATCGCGTCACGCAAATTATGCGAGCCTTCTTTGATAATCAGGGGTTCTATGAAATTGAAACACCGATGCTGACTAAATCTACTCCGGAAGGAGCTCGGGACTACCTTGTCCCAAGCCGTGTTCATCCAGGAGAATTTTATGCCTTGCCCCAGTCTCCCCAAATATATAAGCAACTGCTTATGGTTGGCGGTATGGAAAAGTATTTTCAAATTACTCGGTGTTTTCGGGATGAGGATCTGAGGGCGGATCGCCAACCGGAATTCACACAGCTTGATGTCGAGATGTCCTTTGTCGAGGTGGAAGACATTCTGCCGATGATGGAACAATTGATGGTGCGGATTTTCTCAGAAACGATTGGACAGGAAGTAGCCACTCCCTTCCTTCGTCTCACGTATAAAGACGCCATGGAACGTTACGGGTCGGATAAACCGGATACACGGTTTGGCATGGAATTAATCGATGTGGGAGACCTTGTGGGCAAGACTGGCTTCAAAGTATTTGCCAATGCAGTAGCGAGCGGCGGGAGTGTAAAATGCATCTGTGCCAAAGGATGTTCCAAGTTGCCGCGTCGCGAGATCGATGACTTAGGAAAGTTTGTCTCAGCTTATAAGGCGAAGGGTTTAGCTTGGATTGTTCTAGCTGAGGAAGGGATAAAATCACCGATTGCTAAGTTTTTTACAGAAGAAGAAATGAAAGCAATCATTGAACGCACGCGAGCCGAGACAGGAGATATCTTGTTCTTTGTCGCCGATACCTACCCTATCGTCTCTGACGCGTTGGGACATCTGCGCTTGGAATTGGCGAAACGATTAGATCTTATTCAGGAGGATATGCTTCAGTTCTTATGGGTCACGGAATTCCCTCTGTTGGAGTATGACGAGGAACAAAAGCGTCATGTCGCCATACACCATCCATTTACCGCTCCTATGGATGAAGATATGCAACTCCTGGAGACGGAACCCACTAAAGTTCGTTCTAAAGCGTATGATATGGTGCTGAACGGCACAGAGCTTGGCGGCGGGAGTATTCGGATTCATCGCCGTGGAGTTCAGGAGCAAATGTTCAGTTTGCTGGGTTTAACCCCAGAAGAAGCGATTGCCAAGTTCGGCTTTCTATTGGAAGCCTTTGAATTTGGGACACCACCGCACGGTGGAATTGCTTTCGGACTTGACCGGATGATAATGCTCTTAACCGGAAAAGATAACATTCGAGACGTGATTGCCTTTCCAAAAACGCAAAGCGCATCAGATTTGATGGCCCATGCACCTTCGGCGGTGGCGGATAAACAATTAAAGGAATTACACATTAAGACAAATATCGAGATCAAATGAAATTGGGGGCTAAAAAACTTCCTCAGAACAGTTTGACAGCGCAGGAATTATTAGCTATAATAGCATTGTAGTTACCCCCTAAGGGTATCGGAGGCAGACGAAGTATGGCGAATTCGACCCCTTATTCAGAATCCAAAGAGGATATCATTCGCAGGCTGAAGAAAATCGAAGGCCAAGTCAAAGGGATTCAACGGATGGTTGATAGTGACCAATATTGTGTTGACGTGTTAGTTCAGGTGGCCGCAGTTCGTGCCGCGATCAACAGAGTGGGAACTATCGTCTTTGAACATTATTCACGGGGATGTATGCTCAATGCTGTTGAAACTAAAGACAAAGAAGCCGCGGTTGAAGAGCTTGTCGGGGTGCTAAGCAAATTTATTAAATTTGAATTTAATTAAATTTAAGGAGGAATTTCAAATGGCAGGTGCAAATGTAAAAACCTTTACTACTGCAAACTTTGATGCGGAGGTTCTCAAGTCTGAGAAAGCTGTTTTGGTGGACTTCTGGGCTCCTTGGTGTAGTCCGTGCCGTATGGTTGCTCCTATTATCGAGGAACTGGCAGATGAGTACCTCGACCGTATCGTTATAGGGAAACTCGATGTAGACGATAATGGCCCGATCTCCGCTCAATATGGAGTTATGAGTATTCCAACGCTCGGTATTTTCAAAGGCGGCAAGATGGTTGATAAAATCACTGGTTTCCGTGGAAAACCAGAACTTGTCAAAATGCTAGACGCTCAGCTGTAGTTCTAACGGATCGATAATACACTTAAAAGTGAAAACTAGAAAGCGATGCCCCAACATACGAGGGCATCGCTTTCTTATATCTTCTTAATCTCAGTGCACTCGTTCAGCTAAAGCTGAACATCGGTGCTTCGGTGGGGGAGTCTACCCCCACCGAAGCGGAAATCGGAACACCCACTTGAAGAAGTGGGTGTCTCGGAATTGATGAATGGGCAAAAAGTTAAATTATATAGGCTATTCTTCGTCTTTAGTGCCATTGGGGCTAGGAGCGGTCTCATTCCCCATTTGTGAGGGGACGTAAAAGGTTTGCCCCTGAACATTTAAGGGGAGATAGGCTTGTTCGACCCAGTGGTTGGGGTAAGCGTGAGGATAGAGATACCCTTGCCCGTGCCCTAATTTAGCAGCGCCAGGGTAACTCCCACTTTTAAGGTAGGCGGGAACTTCCCCCGTCGGATGTTTTTTTACATAGGCGATGGCGCGATCGATACTCTCGACGGCACTATTGCTCTTTGGAGCAGTTGCTATGGCTAGAACAGCCTGAGCTAAGGGGATGCGTGCTTCTGGAAGGCCCAACCATTCGAGGGCATTGGCTGCTGCATGAGCTTGGAGCATTGCCATTGGGTCAGCGAGGCCGACGTCTTCTGACGCGTGGACGATAATTCGGCGCATGATGAAACGGGGGTCTTCGCCTGCCTCCAATAAAACGGCTAACCAATATAGAGCGGCATCGGGGTCTGAGCCACGCATACTTTTTATAAATGCGGAAATGATGTCATAATGATTATCCCCTGCTTTATCGAACCGGATAGCTCTTTGCTGAATAGATTCTTCGGCTATATTGAGGGAAATGTGGCGGACCCCGTTTTCAGGGGAAGTGGTTAAAACGGCCAATTCTAAGGCGTTTAGAGCGCGTCGTAAATCCCCGTTGGCATAATTAATCCAGTGCTCCCAAGCGTCAGGTGTGATGTCTACCTGATAAATTCCTAGACCTCGTTCCTGGTCCTTCAACGCGTGTTCAAGTCCAAGTCGGATTTCGGGAGGGGTAAGGAGTTCTAAACGGAAAAGCGTCGAACGACTCAGGAGAGCAGAGTTAAGTTCAAAAAAAGGATTCTCCGTCGTGGCTCCGATAAAGGTAATGGTACCGTCTTCAACCGCCGGAAGAAGTGCATCTTGCTGACCTTTATTAAAACGATGAACTTCATCACAGAACACTAAGGTGCGTTTCCCGTAAAGGTGAAGGTCATCTGTAGCTTGCAGAGTGATTTCGCGAATGTCTTTAACGCCTGAGGTGACGGCGTTGATGCGGATAAAGCGGGATGTGGTTTTCGCAGCGATGACTTGCGCTAGAGAGGTTTTGCCTGTTCCCGGTGGACCATAGAGAATCAGAGAAGAAACGCGGTCCGCTTCGATAGCCCTGCGCAGTAGTTTACCACGACCGAGAATGTGGTTTTGACCAAGATATTCATCGAGGGTTCTTGGGCGCATACGTTCCGCAAGGGGGGCAACCTGATGTTGATCAAAGGTCGCAGAGAAAAGATCCATAGTGAATATTCCTTTCATGGTGAGGCAATGTCATAGCCTCACTATGATTATAGCATGTTCGTTTAAGCTCTGCTAAACTGACATTTTGCTTCATAAAAAACAAAATTATGGTATCCAAAAAACAAAAGTGATTTAGTTGGATATGCGCTTGACAAATCCCGACTATTTTAATAAGATATAAATCACAAGGATCATTGTAACTGTTACTAATAAGGATTTAACTCTTGGGAAAAGAGGTGAGGGTGTTTGAAACTCTCGACGAAAGGTCGGTATGGTGTCAAAGCAATGTTTGATTTAGCTCAACATTTGGGCGAAGGTCCAACTTCCTTGAAGAGCATTGCGGAGAGGCAGGGTATTTCCGAACATTATTTGGAGCAACTCGTTTCCGGTCTGCGTAAAGCGGGTCTCGTTAAGAGCGTTCGTGGGGCGCAAGGCGGTTATATATTAGGACGAGAACCGGGTAAGATAAGAGTTGGGGATATCATTCGTGTCTTAGAAGGTCCTATCGCTCCAGTAGATTGTGTCTCTGAGGAGGATCCGGAATGTTGCGCTAAAGCAGAATATTGTGTGACTCGGACAATCTGGGAAAAAGTTAGAGACTCTATCGCGGAGGTTCTCGACTCCATAACTCTTGAAAATATGCTTGAAGATGCTAAAAAGCTTGAAACGGATCGAAGCTTATATATGTACTATATTTAGCCGTTTATTTTGTTAGAAATTTTTATATTATATAGGGAGGAAGCTCAATGCGACGAGTTTATTTAGATCATAGTGCAACGACTCCTGTGGACTTGGAAGTTGCGGACTTAATGATGAAATATTACACCGAAAAATATGGAAACCCTTCAAGTGTTCACAGTTTTGGCAGAGAGGCTAAACAGGGGTTGGAGGCGGCGCGGCAACAAGTTGCAGAGCTGATCGGAGCTAAACCTCAAGAAATTACGTTTACTAGTGGCGGAACAGAGGCTGATAATCTAGCAATTATTGGCGCAACAGACGCGTTGCGCAAAAAGGGCAAGCATATTATTACCTCATGCATTGAACACCACGCTGTCCTGGAAACCTGTGAATACTTAGCGAAAAATGGATTTGACCTAACGATTATACCTGCTGACGCAGAGGCAATGATTTCTGTTGAAGATGTGCGAGAGGCCATTCGACCTGATACGATCTTGATCAGTGTGATGCATGCCAATAACGAAGTCGGTTCGATCCAGCCCATTGCTGAGATCGGTAAGCTGGCGAAGGAACACGGTATTACGTTTCATGTTGATGCGGTTCAATCCCTCGGAAAGCTCCCCATTGATGTGAACGAGATGAATATAGACCTTCTGACAGTATCTAGTCACAAAATCTATGGTCCCAAAGGGGTTGGCGCACTTTACGTTCGCAAAGGGGTACGCGTTGTACCTTTAGTTCACGGGGGAGGCCAAGAACGGAAACGGCGCTCGGGAACTGAGAATACTCCGGGAATCATCGGATTTGGCAAAGCTTGCGAGTTGGCAGGCCAGCGGATGGCGAACGATGCTGAACATCAAAAGAAGCTTCGCGATAAACTTATGAATGGAATCGTGGAACGGATCGAGTCTGTCAAGGTTAATGGACCCATGGGAGAGGACCGTTTACCGAATAACGTCAATGTCAGTATTCGGTATGTTGAAGGGGAGTCCTTGTTACTCTCGCTGGATATGCTTGGAATCGCCGCCTCAAGCGGGTCGGCCTGTACTTCTGGTTCTCTAGATCCCTCTCATGTGTTACTTGCCATGGGGCTTATTCACGAGATTGCCCATGGATCGCTCCGGTTTAGCTTAGGGCGACAGAACACGGAAGAAGAAATCGATTACGTGCTTGAACAATTACCGAAGATTGTAGAGCGTCTACGCATGATGTCCCCACTATATGATCAAGCTATTCACAATAAAGAAGCATAATAATAAGGAGTGGAATGAGAGATGTATTCTGAAAAAGTAATGGACCATTTTACAAATCCTCGAAATTGCGGCGAAATTGAAAATCCAGATGGCGTCGGTGAAGTTGGGAATGCTAAATGCGGAGACATTATGCGTATTTATTTGGATGTCGAGAACGACATTATCAAAGACGTGAAGTTCAAAACGTTTGGCTGTGGTGCAGCCGTCGCCACCAGCAGCATGGTGACGGAAATGGTCAAAGGAAAATCGATTGACGAAGCTATGGTAATTTCTAATGCAGCCGTTGCCGAAGCCTTAGGAGGACTCCCCGAAAATAAAATGCACTGTTCAAACCTAGCTGCAGATGCGCTCCATGAGGCGATTAAAAACTACCAAGAAAAACAGCAGAAAAAGGAATAGATGAAGTATGGGTCTAACAACGAAACCAAAAGTAGTTGTAGGTATGAGCGGCGGTGTGGATAGTTCCATGGCCGCCGCTTTGCTGATCGAAGAGGGATATGATGTGATTGGGGTCACTTTGCAGATCTGGGAAGCGACGGGTCCGGAGGTGGAAGGGGGCTGTTGCTCCAATTCTGCCATCGATGACGCCAGACGAGTTGCCTTTGTACTGGGCATTCCCCATTACGTCATGAACTTCCGTTCCTATTTTGAAGAGACTGTGGTGGATTATTTCACACAGTCTTATTTGGCTGGAGAAACTCCAAACCCTTGCTTGGCCTGCAACAAGTATGTTAAATTTGGCGAGATGCTCCGTAAAGCCCGCGGATTGGGAGCAGACTACATTGCGACAGGGCATTATGCGCGAGTGCTGCGCGATCCGGAGACTGGACGATTTCTCTTAAGTACGGGTGAGGATGAACGTAAAGATCAGACGTACGCGCTTTACATGTTGACACAAGATCAGCTTGCGCATACTCTTTTTCCGTTAGCAGACTATCCGAAAGAGCAAATACGGGCAATGGCGAGAGAACGGGGCTTAGGTGTTGGAGATAAACCGGACAGTCAGGAGATTTGTTTCATTCCAGACGATGATTATGCTTCGTTTGTTCGGGAACGCTCAGAAGTACCGATGAAACCTGGCTTTTTTGTGGACCTCATGGGAAATAGTTTGGGCCGGCACCAGGGGATTATTCACTTCACGATCGGGCAGCGGAAAGGCCTTGGGGTAACCTTTGGTAAGCCCATGTATGTAATAGGTCTGAATCCCGAGTGCAATGAGGTTGTTTTAGGGGAAGACCAGGAGGTGTATACAGATACACTTTGGGCCAAGGATCTAAACTGGATATCCGTACCGGCTTTGATCGAACCACTAAGAGTCAAAGCGAAGATCCGGTATAATTCATTAGGCGCTGACGCTACTGTGTACCCTGGTGACATTGAGGCAGACTACGGTGTAATGGTTCGTTTTGATGAACCTCAGCGCGCAGTGACCCCGGGACAAGCGGTCGTCTTTTATCGGGGAAATATTGTGGTAGGTGGGGGAACCATCGTTTCCGATCCTCGAGGTCGTCGCTGATTTTTCTTTACACTGGAAGCATGAATTAGGAAGCGCCTGGGCATAGTACTAAAAGAAGTTCTGTTGGCGAGGGGGGAGACTATGCGGCGCATTCGAGAGATTGTCGGACTACCTGTTTTGGATTTGAAAAGCGGGGACTCGATTGGTTGGGTACAGGATGTGGTCCTCGATGATAGCAAAGATGAGGTTGTTGGAATTCTCCTAGAAGGCGGGCACTTCTTCCAGTCGACGAAAGGTATTCCTCGGCAGGCTATAGTTGCGGTCGGTAAGGACGCTGTAACCGTTCGTGAAAAAACGGTAGAAGAACTTATAGGGACGCGATGGTCTGACAAATTGGGGAATGAGGTCTATACCCAAGGTGGAGACGCTAGAGGTAAGATTGAAGATGTTTTTCTCGATGACTCCGTGGAAAAATTGGTAGGATTTGAAGTTTCCGACGGATTATTCGCGGACCTTTTTCATGGCAGGGGCATGATATTACAGCCCCATGTCATGATTGATGGAAAGGATATCTTAATCGTGGACAACCAAGTATCCCCCTTGGATCAGGAAAATGAAGGGAGTTCACGATTATGAATTGTCCAGTATGCTCAGGGCGTGCCATCGGGAAAGTAGGAGTAGAGCAGTTCTATTGTTGGGATTGTTGCGTCGAATTCACGACTCAAACGGACAAAGTTGTTATTTATGATCTGGCGGAGGATGGTTCTCTAGTGGCTTGGGATGATCCAGCCCTCGACGCTTGTGTTTCCGGAGAACTTGTGTGACACCGCGCTCGGTCGTACGACGCAGAGCGGACTAAGAAAACGAAGACACTAAATGTCTATATAACCATCATAAAGAAAAGCGCCATGGTGCGCTTTTTTTATGATTAATGAAATAGTAGCCTTCGCGGGTTTTCATTAGACGCAAAGGGCTTCGGGAAGGGGGATGAGGATGAGGATGAAATTCGAGTATTGGAAATGGATCTTTATGGGGATTTGCCTGCTCTTAGGAATCGCACTATTTCTCCGGGTTAAGACGATTTTGGGCCCGTTTTTCTTAGCCTTTGCGCTCGCTTATCTGTTGAATCCCCTGGTCGAAGGGTTGGAGAAGTACCGTATTGGCAGGAAGTGCTCGATCACGATTGTGTTTATCTTGATTATGGTTGTTTTGGCTACCACTGTTTTCCTCATCCTCCCAACGCTGTACAATGAACTCGGTAAATTAGCGGTGATTTTACCGAAGACCCTTCAGGCAATAACCGAAAGGATAGATGGGTTTCGTGAGCAGTTTAAGGTGACAGGCCTCCCTAGTCGTGTGGCACTTGTTTTGGATGAACATTTAGGGCAGGGAGAGGTTCTTGTTGCCAATCGACTCAAACTATTTTTAGATAATTTGCCCAATGCTTTGGCTTCGGTCACTCTTTACATCTTATCTCCGGTTATCACTCTTTATTTGCTGGCCGACTGGAAAGGGTTAAGGGAGGGATTTTTTCGAATTGTCCCTCAGCGTTGGCGCATGGAATGGCGGAGGTTGTGGCAAGACATTAACCATGTGATCCGTTTATTTGCGCGTGGGAACTTAGTTGTCGCGATAATTGTTGGAATACTAGTAGGGGTTGGGGTAAAACTTGTTGGGATGGAGTATGCACTGTTAATTGGCTTGATTTGCGGGATCTTCGATCTTATTCCCTACTTTGGGCCGGTGATCGGGGCTGTGCCTTCGGTGTTACTCGCTTTGACGAAGTCACCAGCCATGGCCTTGAAGGTTGCTTTGGTCATTTTAATCGTACAACAGCTCGAAGGAAATGTCATATCCCCTAAGCTCATGGGGGATAGTGTGGGTATCCATCCTATTTGGATTGTTTTTGCGATCTTAGCGGGTGGGGAAATTGCTGGTTTTTGGGGGATGTTCTTAGCCGTTCCATTAGCAGCGGTGTTTCGGGTTGTTTTTAATCATATTTACTTTAGGTTGGTATCAACTAAGGTTTAATAGGTAACAGAGTCATCTCCCCATTCTAGAAGTGGGAGATGAATTGAGCACAATGCCTAGTAATTCAGTGGAGGAGGTTAGAGCTCTTCACTGAAATATGGAGCGAAGCGAGTTGCTCCGGTTGACAAATAAGACATCCCCTGTATATACTTTAGAATAATGGGATTTTTGTAGAATCAGTGAACATATAGTAGCTTGAGCCCGTAAGATAAGCAGGGTACCTCGAAGAAATCTCGTCCCTGACAATTAATGTAGGGAGAGATTATTTTTTTTACTTTAAAGGAGTGTTCGGTACATGTATACAGGTAATGAACTGAGGGACATGTTTCTAAAATATTTTGAGGCTAGAGGACATCGAATTTTGCCCAGCGCTTCGCTGATTCCCAAAGATGACCCGACCCTCTTGTTGACAGTCGCAGGCATGGTGCCCTTTAAACCTTATTTTCAACGTCGGGTCGAACCTCCCTTTCCGCGGGCTACGACTGCTCAAAAATGTGTCCGTACGCCTGACCTTGAAGAAGTTGGGAAAACAGCCCGCCATCATACTTATTTTGAAATGTTGGGAAATTTTTCGTTTGGGGACTATTTTAAAGAGGAAGCGATTCCCTGGGCTTGGGAATTTATTACAGAAGTGTTGAAAATCCCGGTGGAAAAACTATGGGTGACAATTTATCCTGAAGATGAAGACGCGAAAAAGATTTGGATCGAGAAAGCCGGGGTTAAGGCCGAGCGAATCATTGGGGACCCGGAAAACTTTTGGGCAGCCGGCCCGACGGGTCCTTGTGGTCCCTGTTCTGAAATTTATGTCGACCTCGGAGAAGCCAGAGGGTGTGGCAAGCCTGACTGTGGAGCGGGTAGTTGTGAATGTGATCGTTTCTTGGAGATCTGGAATCTAGTTTTCATGCAGTATAATCGCGATGAAGAGGGAGTGTTGACCCCTCTGCCGAAACAAAACATTGATACTGGCATGGGTTTAGAGCGGATTGCTTCGGTTATGCAGGGGGTTGAGACTAATTTTGATACCGATTTATTCCGACCCATTATCGACTATGTGGCAGTTCTCGGAGGCCTTAAGTATAAGGATAGCCCTAAAACCGATTTGGCTTTGAAAGTAGTTGCAGACCACGTCCGGGCAGTATCATTTATGCTAGCAGATGGGATTCGACCGAACAATGAGGGGCGAGGGTATGTCCTCCGTCGGATTTTACGCCGCGCTGTCCGGTATGCCAAACTCTTGGGAATTGATAAGCCGTTCCTGGAATCTGTTTTTCGGATTATTCAAAGGGACTATGATCATGCCTATCCAGAACTAAAGGAAAACGAGAATTTTATCTTAAATCATTTACGCTTGGAGGAAAAGAACTTCCAAGCAACCCTAGAGCAGGGTACCCAACTGTTACAGGAAAAGATTAATGAGCTTATCAAGCAAGGTGAGACGGTTTTAACTGGACCGGATGCCTTTTATCTCTATGAAACCTACGGCTTCCCAGTGGAACTGACGGAAGAAATCCTTGAAGAACAAGGACTTTCTGTCGATCTGGAATCTTACAAGACGTCGGCCGTAGAGCATCGACTCCTTGCGAAAGAACAATCTCAGAAAATGCGTGCCGTAGTAGAAAGTCCAGAACTGATGGAAAAAGCAAAACGGTTAGGGGCTACACCCTTTCTTGGATATGATCAGGTTGCGGCTGTGACACAGATTGAAGGCCTGTTTGTCGACGGCGAGGAGCGGTCTGATGCCGGTGAAGGGGAAGAGGTCATAGTGTTCCTATCTGAGACCCCGTTTTATGCGGAAAGCGGCGGGCAGGTCTCCGATATAGGAGTTCTGAAAACGACCCGGGCAGAGGCTCGAGTGATCGAAGTGAAAAAAGGTGTGACCGGTACCATGTATCACCGTGTCCAAGTTATGACCGGAGTCTTACATGTCGGAGAGACGGTCGAAGCAGAAATTAATAACATTGACCGTCAGGCCATTTCGCGTCATCACAGCGCGACGCACCTCCTTCAGGCTGCGCTTCGTTCTGTTTTGGGAGAACACATTCAGCAAGCAGGGTCCTTAGTCACGCCAGAGCGCTTGCGTTTTGACTTCACCCATTTTTCAGCACTGACATCAGATGATCTAAGGGCGGTAGAGCGTCTTATGAACGAAGCGGTGTTGAAGAACACACCGGTGGATGCGACGGAAATGTCATTAAAAGAGGCTAAATTCAGCGGAGCAACGGCGCTGTTTGGTGAAAAATATGGAGAGACCGTCCGGGTCGTTCGGATGGGGATGTTCAGTCAAGAATTGTGTGGCGGGACTCATGTCAAAGACACGGGAGAGATCGGGCTGGTTAAAATCCTCAGCGAGGGAGGGATCGGGGCAGGTCTGCGCCGGATAGAAGCAGTGGCTGGATTAGAAGCCTTAGCTTATCTTCGCGGCCTCGATGAGCAGGTGATGGAGGTTGCCCAGCTTCTTAAAGCTCAGCCTAGCGAGGTAGGAAAACGAGTGAGCGGGCTATTGGCCCAAGTGAAGGACCTCGAACGGGAAGTCGGACAACTTCAGGGAAAGCTTGCCAAAAATGAAGTGGAAGGGTTACTGAAGCGAGTTGTAGAGATCGATGGAGTTCAGGTTATAGCTGCGCAAGTACATGTGTCCGAGATGGAGGGCCTTCGTCAAATGGCGGATCTTTTACGGGCTAAGCTGAAATCCGGGGTCATCGTCTTGGGTGCAGTAAGCGAGGGGAAGGTTAACTTTGTAACGATTGTTAGCCCAACGGGTTTAAGTGGGCTCCATGCCGGGCAGATTATAAAAGAAGTGGCCAAAATAACGGGTGGCAGTGGTGGCGGTCGGCCGGACATGGCTCAAGCGGGTGGAAAAGATCCTAGTAAGCTAGGAGAAGCCATTGACCGCGTTCCTGCACTTCTTCGTGGATTTCTTAAAAAATAGAGGATAATCATACGGAAACCAAGAATATCTATAGATTAGGAGATCAAGCTGAGGATGGCGAAAGGGGGGACAGGAAGATGGATCGAAAAATGGAAGAGACCATGATGTTTAAGGCTGTGGTGGAAGAAGAAGACATGTCTGCCCATGATGTGTTATTAAAGGTGTATGCTGCTTTGCAGGAAAAAGGATATGACCCTATTAATCAGATGGTTGGCTATCTCATGTCTGGTGACCCCGTGTATATCACTAGCCACAATCAGGCGCGAGCAATGATACGTAAACTAGAACGCTTTGAGTTAATCGAAGAGCTGGTAAGAACCTATCTGAATGCTAAATAATTGGGATCAATAAAGGCACATTCAAGAAAATAACCAGTCAGTATGCCAGTCTATTTTGTGTCATACTGCGTCGGTATGTTCACCTAATAGCCCGCTATGAGGTAAACATACCTTCTTGTCTGACGCAAAATATCCATGGCATCTTTGACTTGTTATTTCTTTCATATGCCTAAAACCCTCACTGGATGTGGTGAGGGTTTCGTCTTTTATAATATAGAGGAGAGTAGATATGCGTCAGGTTAAGCTCGGTTTATGGGGGCCGGAGGTTTCAGAAGTATGCTTTGGTAGTCTAGCCATATCCCCGTTACAAGGACGGGTAACGGAAGCAGAAGGGACGTCTGTTTTAAAGTATGCCCTTGAGCAAGGGGTTAACTGGATTGACACGGCGGAAATCTATGATAATTACGCGCAAATCGCGGCAGCCATCAAGGGTCATCCGGACGTTCGCGTTATCAGTAAATCGTACTCCGTCACTGCCCCGGAAATGCGTCAGAGCATAGAAAAGGCACGAACTGCCCTTAATCGAGAAACCCTTGATTTTTTCCTGCTGCATGAACAAGAAAGCGCCTTAACTCTCAAAGGGCATTCAGACGCTTGGGAAGAACTTCTACGGGCCAAGGAAAAGGGCCTCGTACGTTGGATCGGGATTTCCACGCACGCTGTTGCTGGAGTTCGGGCCGGTGCCCTTCAACCTGGTCTTGATGTGATTCATCCAATCTTGAATTATCAGGGTCTAGGGATTATCGATGGGAATTTAAGCGATATGCTCGAAGCCATTTCGTTTGCAGCAGAATTGGGCATTGGAATATATGCTATGAAGGTTTTCGGAGGCGGGCATTTAACGCATGATCCAGAAAAAGCCGTAGACTTTGTCCGAAGTATACAGGGCGTGCAGGCGATGGCCTTGGGAATGTCCAGCAGAGAAGAGGTGGATTATAACCTTCTCTTGTTGGCAGATCAGGTTATTCCGAAGGACTTGCGGGAAAAAGTTAAGCATAGAGACCGAAAACTCTATATAGCTGATTGGTGTCAAGGGTGTGGGCGTTGCCTGGAAGCCTGCCCGCAGAGCGCCTTGCGTCTTGAAGAAATGGTGGCGGTGGTGGACCCTGAGGCATGTGTGCTTTGTGGGTATTGTGGGAGAGCTTGTCCACATTTTTGCCTAAAGATCGTATAATATCAGGGTAGTTTGGAGGGAAGATCATGAGGATTATGGGGTTGGATTTTGGGTCGAAGACGATTGGCGTGGCGGTGAGTGACGCTTTTTTTTGGACGGCCCAGGGGGTCAAGACGATTCGACGCTCCAAGAAAGAGATGGAGGAGTTGAGTGAACTCATTCGCGAGTATGAAGTGAATGAGATCGTCCTAGGCTATCCGAAGAATATGAATGGAACACTGGGGCCTCGTTGTGTATTGACCGACGAGTTTGCTGAGCTTTTACGGTCGGAGTTCGGACTCCCGGTGGAGCTTTGGGATGAGCGCTTAAGCACGGTGGCTGCGCAACGGACTCTTCTGGAAGCAGATGTGTCGCGCACGAAGCGGAAACTCGTGATTGATAAAATGGCAGCCGTTTTTATACTTCAGGGCTATCTGGATCGTCGACAGAATAAGAATATTCATGGCTGAGTATTTGACAATCATTACCTACAATAGTACAATGACCATATTCTTTGATAAGAGGTGAATCACATGACTGAAAATCCACATGATCACAACCATGATGAGCATGACGCTGAAGAGTTTGACACAGTTGTTCTAACCGATGATGAGGGAATAGACCACGAGTTTCTTCATCTAGATACCTTGGAACTTGAAGGCTCGACATACTTTGTCTTGATGCCTATTTCGGAAGATGAATCCGAAGATGAGGATGCCGATGAGGCTATTATCCTTAAACTTGGCAAAGATGCTGAGGGTGGCGAAATGTTGCTTGACATCGAGGACGATGAAGAGTGGGAAAAAGTGGCGGACGCTTGGGAGAACTTAGTAGAATCCGAAGAAGAATAAAAGTTTAACCTTAAGCAATTGCATATTGAGTAATGAAGAAGAACTCGCTGAGATTATCTCGGCGAGTTCTTCTATTTTTTGCCATGAGGAATGTGAGCTAATAGGTCAAAATTCTGGAGATAAACGTGTAACACTACGGAAATACTAAAGTTGACAGAAATGGAGGTGAGGATGATCAATCACAAAGAACAATCATGGATACGAACTCTTTATCAGATATTGGCTTTTCTATTTTTGACTCTATTAATTGGAGGATGCACCCCTTCAAGTTCTCTCATCCAGAAGAAAATCCTTACCAATCAAACGACAGGGGAACAAGCCGGTGTGGCAAGTGGGTTAATACCGAATGGGACAAAAGTAGATGATTTAGATTTAAGTGGCACTCCAGCCCCGGAAGCTCAATTAAAAATAAATGAATGGGCTAAGGACAAGCTGGAAGAAACGCGTGTACTGTTGTACAATGAAACCGAGATTCCGATGACGTTAAAAGACTTAGGGGTTGATTTGGATACGCAGAAGACAATAGAAGGGATCCAACGCACCCCTGGAAGGGCACTACCGAGTGTACTTAAAGTCGATTCAGTTAAAGCGAGTCAAGCGCTTCAAGAAAAGCTGGGAAAGCTTAACCGACCTGCTAAAGACGCCTCCTATAAGATCGAAAATGATAAAGTCGTCATTAATCCATCAGAGAGCAGTTGGACGGTTGATACAGATCAGATAATGAGCGATATTCAAAAGGCTCCATTAAGTGAGGTTCCGAAACAGATAGGTATTCCAATGGTTCAAGTCCCTGCATTAGTCACCACAGAGGCTGTAAAGTCCTTGGCTTTTGATACCATCATTGGAGAGTATGCCACGCAATTTGCAGTGAACGAAAAAAACCGCACTTCTAATTTGACTGCGGCCGCTAAAGCCTTAGACCGCAAGGTCATACGACCAGGTGAGACATTTTCCTTCAACGATACTGTAGGCCCACGCGAGCCTGGAACGGGTTATAAAGACGCCTACGTGATTGTTAACGGTGAATATGTTCAAGGAACTGGGGGTGGGGTATGTCAGGTGTCCTCGACCTTGTTTAATGCGGTATTGTTGAGCAATTTAGGAATTGTAGAACGAGTACCGCATGCTGTAGCTGTAAGTTATGTTCCGACGGGTCAAGATGCAACGGTCAATTATCCCAATATTGACTTCAAATTCAAAAATGATACAGCCAGTTTGCTTTATTTGCGGACAGAAGTTAAACCAGGCATTTTAACTGTCCGAATCTGGGGTAAAAAGACGAACAAATCCGTACGAATTGAACGACAAGTTGTGAAAGAAACGAAGTATAGGACGGAAAAACGCTTGGATCCCAATCTACCCTCAGGTAGAGTTGTCCAGGAACAAAAGGGTTCGAAGGGGATTGTTGTCAACACTTGGAAGATCATTCGAGATGGAAATGGAAACGAGACCAAGCAATTTCTAAGTCGTGATTCGTATGCTCCGGCTAATCGAATTTTAAGCGTAGGAAGTTGAGTGATCTTCTTAAAAGTAAATGGAAAGAGAGAGAGAGTGGAAATTTGTCCAGAAAACGAAAAAAAGTGGAAATACTTATAGGAATTATTCTTGTTCTCCTAGTTGCGGGCTTGGGATGTATATCTTGGTGGAGTTGGGCTACAAAGCCTTACTCCACCACAGGAAATATTGAGACGATCACGATTACCTCCGGAACAACTGCAGCGCAACTGGCAGAGAAATTACAGCAACAGCATCTTATACGCAGTGCCTGGGCGTTTAGGTATATAGC
>DATCQU010000040.1:0-7127 GCA_036569365.1 Desulfosporosinus sp.
GATTCTGCTATACTTGATAGCTCCCGTAGGGGTTGCAAGATACCTTAAAGGTTTAATGTTGAAACGAATATACCCACAACCATTGATACATCAGGGATTTATTAAGGTCTGTAAAATCAACACTAGAGTTTAACTGAGCCAAAATTTTAAAGGCTGCTTACCGTCTAATTGGAAAGAGCCGAGGATGAATTCCTCGGCTCTTTCCAATCTAATAATGATTTTTGCAACTGGATATATAAATCTTGTCATCATCAATTTGATAAATTAAACGGTGAACATCTGTAATGCGACGACTCCAAGATCCAGATAATTCATGTTTCAGTGGTTCAGGTTTGCCAATACCTTCATTCCCGTTCTTTTCAATATCTCGTATTAACTCATTAATTTTTTTTAATATTTTCTTATTCTCTATTTGCCAATACAAGTAATGATCCCATGCAATATCTGAAAATATTTTAATCATCCAGCAATTCCCGTCTCTTTCCTTTGCCATTTTTAAGTTGTTCTATGGACTCAAGGAGTTCATTATAATATTTGGGATTGCTTCTCACATAAATATTTTCCAAAAGGTTATTATATTCAGCCTCCGAAATCATAACCACATTTTCTCCACGTTCGCGAGTGATAATAATAGTCTCAAAATCATTGGTAGCCTTTTCGCAGTATTCTTTGAAATTTTGTCTTACAGTCGAATAACTTGTTGCTAACATATAATTCACCTCACTTTTATTGTACAATATATTGTACAATAAAGCAAGGCGTGCTTAAATAATATGAAATCTACAATATTCCATTGAAAAATCTTTTGTGTTTACAGCGTTGTTTGGCTTCGGCGGCTTGAGTGAATTTCTGTTGAGTTGTCCGGGTGCCCGAGGGGTGCCCGAGGGGTGCCCGAGGGATACCGCAGATCCGCAGGATCGAGGATATGCTCGCCGGCATCCCAGGGACAACGTACGTAACGAATAAGCTGAGGACCGAAGGGACATTTTCCTCCGCAGAGGATAAATGTTTCTTCTGGCCAGCGCCGAGCGTCAGTCTCCCGTTCCTCCCTGCAAGGGCGCACGACTTTACGCAGTAAAGTGTAGTGTGTTACACTTTACAAGATGAAATTGCGAACGTAGTAGAGCGATTTTCAAATTGTTGAGTGTGGAAGGGGGCGAGCAAGGCATGAGTTATTCTATTTGTAGAATAGCGAAGGTGAAGGCGAGTGGGGTTACTGGGATACAGATTCACGATCGCAGAGAGAAGGAATCTGTATCCCACACGAATAAGGATATCGACTGGAATAAGACTCATGAGAACGTCGATTTGTTAGAGCAGCGGGAACGGTTTCGGACGGTGATATCCGGACGAATCGCTGAATTGAATTTACCCAGGGCAATCCGAAAAGATGCAACGGTCATGACCCAATGCCTTGTTACGTCTGATTCTGCTTTTTTTGATAAAATGCCCAGGGAAGAGCAGACGGAATATTTTAGGAAGAGCCTTGATTTCATTGAGAAGCGATACGGCAAGGAAAACATGGTTTCTGCAACGGTTCACTACGATGAACAAACACCCCATATGCACGTTAATTTCGTTCCAGTGACAGCCGATGGGCGGTTGTCTGCTCGTGATCTGTTTTCCCCTGCGAAACTCCGAAAGCTTCAAGATGACTACAACAGGACGTGTCGCGAGAATGGCTATGACGTTGAACGCGGTGAACTTCATAGCAAAAGAGAGCATTTGAGTGTTGAGGAATACAAGGTTTCAACTCGTTATGATGAACTGAAGGTGAAACAGACCGAACTGGAAAGACTTGAAGGCATCGACAAAGAGGCGAGCCTACGAGCTGAAAAGGGTAAACTGACTTATTCAACTAAAGAGGTTGAGGCTATAAAAGACCAAAATCGTTCCCTGAAGGTGGATGGGTACAATAAGGACAGCCGAATAAGTGAGCTCAAGGATAAGGTGTCGCGGGTTCGAAATAGCCTCCTAGAGGCTCGATCCGACCTCAAAGGTGTTAAGGCACCCCTTGAACGTCTAAAAGACCTTGAGAGTGAAAATAAAGCGTTACAGGCGTATTCTGAAAAGCATCCTGCCATGCAGAAGGACATGCAGACCTTTCATGGCCTAAAAGATAAGGCGTATCAATTCGGAGATAGACTGGTGGAACGCAAGACGCAGTATCAGCAGATTATAAAAAGACACCACAAAAGCATTGAAGAAACCAAAGCCTTAGAAATTAGAGTTCAGGAACACAACGGATCCGTTTCTGACCTTAGACAACGACAAGGTAATTTTAATACTTCTTCGGAGCGTTTAGAAGGCTTGGAAGGGCAACTAGAAAGTACTAAAGGGGTATTTAAGATTTTGCAGAGGAAAGAGATACAAGCTGACATAGACAAGGAAAAGGTCATCCTGCAAGAGTTAAGTGATAACCTGAAAACGGATTACAGCATTGAAGCCGATGCGATACCTAGCAGGGTAGAATCTCTCCTGGACAAGAAAACGGAACTCGTTAAAGAAAAGCAGACGCAAATCGAATACACGAACAAATGTGAGCAAGTGAAAGGTGTTGTGATTCAGGAATATAAGTACACCGAAGCCTTATCAGACACTCAAGATAAAGATTTTCGGGAAATTTCAGCTAGACATGATGCCTTGGAGAAGCTTCCTGATCACAACGACGAGAGACATTTTCGGACAAGTCGAGATGACCGTGCGTGGATCGTTGACCGAATGCAGGAGCAACATCCACAGAACGTCGAGCGATGCCAATATAATTTTGCTCAAAAAGACCAGATAGACAGGGAAAAGATGGCAAAACAGGCCACTAAGAATATAGATATGGACTTAGAACTATAAAAAAGGATGCGGTTGAACCAGTGCGTAAATTTAATCAAACGGATATTTCTGTTCTGCAAATAAACCGGGATAATCAAGATTACCTGACTTACATGCCTTTACTTTCGCCAGACGTGCAGAATTATACATAGGATGTTTTTGTTCTATTTTCTTACACTTATCACAGATAACGTCTGTGTTCATGTAGGACATTGCTACCCTGCTAGGTTCTTTCCCACAGCGTGAACATACTCGTTCCATGTAAATCATCCTCATCAAATTCATCCTCCTATATCCATACTAACAGCATAAGGACAACCCACATAATATCCCTGCATAATATCTCTATGGTAATAGACCCTACTGGATGCCAAATATTCCCCCCACTTTTTAGAGATTTTTAAAGAGGATCGGCATTTTCCCTCTTTAATGCTTTAAGATTCCTTAGTAGTTCCCTTGCCATCTGTTGAACTGTATCCATTGTAATAGGTTCTACTGGGTTATAGTTGGTCATGTTAAAGTATTGACGCAAGGCCATTCTTATCACGGTGCTTTTCTCGCTTTTTGGTATCTCAGAGAGTTTTTGAATCAATTGTTCGTCTGCCCAGAATACTACTTTCTTTTCCATGTAAAGAGCCTCCTCAAATTTTGACGTTCGGTTGAAACGATGTGGGCACGATGTGGCAACCCTATACATCTATATGGCAGACTTCTATATTTATTGCTGGCGAATATATAGTTCAGTTCCTAGCAATAAGACTCAAATCAACGGTGGTCAGACAGTAGTCGCTTCTATATGGTGAGTAGACAGAGAATAAGCCAACATACAGACACAAAACAAAAGCGCCGGCTTCGTACAATAAAGTCTCTTTGTTAGGGGCCGTCACCAAAAAACTTCATCCTGATATTGCGAAAAAATTCGATACTGCCTCCAGTAGGGTAGAACGGGGCATTCGTCATGCTATAGAACTAGCATGGGAGCGTGGTAATACATGTGCTCAAAAACGAATTTTTGGATATTCTATAAATCTTGACGGACGAAAACCCACGAATACTGAATTCATAGCACTTCTTGCTGATAAATTTAGAGTGATGAATATGTAATCGAAACAGTAGAGTAGATATGGTAAGAAATATTAACGTTGCTTAAATCCAGGATATGCTTATTCCGAGGGGATTCACGATAGTTATATTTTTTACACTCATTGTGCAGTTTCTTTACTTTCGATATAATTATCTTGAGACATTTTTTGATATTTTCCTCCTTTCGGCTTCCGTTTACACGGGGGCTTTTTTAATGTCCTTCTTCATCGCGTTTTGTATCTTCGCTATCACTTTGAGATACAAGTCAATAGACGTTCGATAATTACTTAAACCCCGCGCCCTTTTTGAAATTAAACGAGGGGTTTAAGTAATTATTACCACTTGACATATATTTACAATAATTGTACTATTAGGTTCAAACAATAGCATGAAGATATATATTTTCACTCAAAATCATAAATAACTTTATTTAGAAATTGTAATTGCTTAATTGTTTTAACATAAAAGAGAGGAGCTCGTTTGAAATATCATGAATCGAACAGAAGTTTTACGAAAAGAACGCGAAAGAGTGTTTGACAATTTAGCAGAAAATAAAGGAAACCGTGCGAAATGGTTAACTGCACTAATGGACATTGATGATGAGATGGAAGAAATGGCAGAAAATAAGATCAAAACTAGTTAAGATACAAGTCAATCCACGTTTACAACAAGCAATAAACCTCTGGCCCTAATTATAAAAAGGGCCAGAGGTTTATTGCTATACATAAATACTCTTATAGGACGCATATTTTAAAAAGGTAAATATTTTATTACTATTTCAAGTAGCGATCAATGGACTCTTGACGGAGTTTCTTAATTAACAATACGGGAATAACCGACCGGTTAAGCACTGTATGGGCTAAACTACCAAATATCAGTCCGTTTAAATCAGAAAGCCCCCGTGTCCCCATGATAATTAATTCAAATGAATTTTGTATTGCATAATCAATAATCACATTGGCTGTGTCGGATGTTTCAGAGAGTCTGGTATTCGAAAATAACTCTTTATGATTGACGTCGTATCCACTTTTATAAAATATGTTATTGGTTGTAGTGAGTATTTCTTGATACTGTTTTTGGGCTTTTGCATCAGATTGATTAAGCGCGTGTTTCATCCACTCTGAGGTGGGACTAACCGGCCAAATATCAACCCAATTATACTCCTTCGCTACAGAAGCTTGATCACGATCGTGTACATGTACGATTGTTAAATGCATATTGGACATATTCTTTAATAACGTGGCAGTGTAAACAGCAGCCGAAAAAGCCTGATGAGATCCGTCGGAATAGAGAAGCACCTTATACTTAGAATCTGGCATGTCATTTTTCCTCCTTGATAGAGCATTCACTTATGGCTGGTACTGTTAAAATGTTATGTCACAACATAAGAATATTATGACATATCTACAAGAAATCAATAAAATTTATTGTTCATTTTACAACACACTCACACACTCTTCTTTTTATTTCTTAAAAATTCAAAGCTTTCTGATCCACTAGGCCTGTACTCAATACTGTCTCTGACTCGGTTAAAAACTTTATTGTGTTTTGTAATAACCCAATTGCCGATGCCCCTAACAAATTTGTCGAGCTGAATCGTTGTGCCTTCAACCTTCCACACTTCACTGTAGCACTTGGTTGGGGTGTAGACGGTCACACTGTCTTTAGCATTAACTGACTCAAAGGTTTCTATGTTCTCAGCCCAATACAATTCACTATTTAAGCACTCACCAGTTATGTTTATTTCCTGATCATTCAAACTGACTGCTATCGTTTCCATAATTAAACACACTCCTCAAAGTTTTTCTTTCAAGGTCTCTCTACACTTTCCCATTCATCTTATCCCTCCAATTCCTCAAAATACCATTTTAAAAGCTTAGGTCACATACTACTTCCCAGCGAACGGATCGGCCAAGCCTTATACCTTTCGCTTCTCTCTCTTTTCTTCATATCTGCGATATAGCAGCAAAGAGTAACGATTCGCCAGCAATAAATAATTTACCTTTTTTGCTCCTTTGAATCCTATAACGGCTATTACGGAAAGCAGGGACTGAATAAATTTATTCCCCCTAGGGAAACCTCTAATGTAAAACATCCATTTACCATTAAGAACCACTGGTGAGTCGTCACACTAGTGGTTCTTTTTATTGCTTGTATGACCAGCCATTGTATTGATCGTTCTCATTGAGTGTAAAGAAACTCAGGATGGTTAAAGACTTGCTTTGGGATCGAAGCACACTACACCGCATATATGTCCTCACACGGGGAAAAACTAAAGACCTTATCAAAACCTAAGGAGGATACCATGACTACTGCAGATATGATACATAAGCTTAGACTCGAACTGTGGAATTTAAGTTACACCCAATGGAAAACACAAACGCTTTTTTCTATCCAATGGTGGAGCTTGATCGCCCTCATTGTCATTTTCTATGCTATCTGGTGGGTAATAGTAGACAAACAGCGGTTATCTCAAATACTCTTATTCGGGTCGTTCGTGGCAATACAGAGGATAGTGATGGATACTTTTGGTTCCAATCTTGCCCTTTGGAGTTACAACGGCGAAACACCCTTTTACCCTAGCCCGTTTCTGCATGATTTCACCGTGACGCCGCTGGCTTTTATGGCAGTCTATCAGTATTGCCACTCATGGAAGAAGTTCCTTGTATGGACGGGAGTCGTCACGGGGATTATCTCTTTTATATTCTTCCCAATATTATCAAAGTTTGGAATCCTAAAGGTGTATGAAAATTGGAATTACTTCTACCCTTCTGTTATGATTTTCGGAATAGCTACATTATCGCGGTGGGTGGTGCTCGGTGTCATAAACATTCAACAGAATAACAAAGATGCTAAAGGTGAGTAGGTCATTTCTCATGTTATATCGAAAGTAACCAGCGCATAATTTGGTGCGGGCTAAGCCCTCGTGATATCGGTAGTCCAATAATATAAAGGCAAAGAATATTACAATTAAGACTGCTAACCTTAGACGGATTCCGCCATCGAAATGTATCCTCCTTAACAGATGACCTACCCAGTGTCTTGTTACCTTTTTGAACTTTGCGTCCTATAACGGTTATTACGTAAAGCACCACATTTGCAGGATAATCTGTCGTTAATAGTCATCCGGATTTTAAGTTAAAACCGTTAACACAGACCCGTTTTATATAGCGTATATTTTTCACACATTGTTCACAGTTTTAACATCATTTAGCCAT
>DATCQU010000041.1:0-3302 GCA_036569365.1 Desulfosporosinus sp.
CATAAACATAAGCCACTGCCCAGAAATGTCGAGAGACGCCAACGGGTAGAACAGGTACTACCGGCATAAGGTTTTACTTAATGTGGCTGAGCAAACTCTACGCTATGCAGTGCTAAAGCTCAACGAGTAGGGAGGTCCTAACCGTTTGTGTTCAAGGCCTTCTATTTTGTAATAGAGGTCTTTTTCTTTTACTCACTTATTATCTTCATCCTTTTTGGAGAATTTAAAGGAGGTGGTTTTATGGACTCTGGACCTTATCATTCGTGCAATTTAAGCTTCACTCAGCCTGGACGAAGTCATGTTGACAGTAGGCGCCAGGCTCCATCACACAAAGGGGGGAATTAAATGAATGAATTGAAAGTTTTAGGGGAATTTTATTTCAGTCAGTTGTCAAATAAGCCGATCTGGGATGCCAAGGGACATCGTGTTGGAAAATTGCTGGACATGACTATGCGCTGGGACAGTATCTCGCCCCATGTTACCGGCATCCAATACGCCAAAGGGGTTCATGCCCTCATTCCCATTGAATGGGTGGTTTCTTGGGATGCAGACGGGCTCCACCTCAACACCTCTTTCGATCCCTTATTAACCTGCCCAATGCATGAAGATGAAACGCTTATTGGCAAATGGCTGTTAGATAAACAAATTATTGACTTAGAAGGCTCCAAACTGGTACGAGTGAATGACATCGCTTTATCCTTAGTATTCCATGATGATCATCAATACCTCGTTTTGGTTGCGGTGGATATTGGCGTTCGTGGTTTATTCCGCCGATTGGGTATTGAATTTTTATTGAAGCGTATCGCTAATAACTTTGTGGGTTGCCAATATATTAAACCGCTAGAGAATCGGACATCAGCCCTCCAACTCACTAGAGAAAAAGAACAACTACGCCAACTACATCCTGCAGATATCGCTGACATTATTGAAACTATGGACTATAAACAACGGGCGAATTTTCTAGATACACTCGATTCTAAACAGGCGATCGATGCGTTAACCGAGATGGAACTGGAAGCCCAAGTGGAAATGATTAATCAGATGGATGAGGGCCGGGCTTCTGATATCCTTGAAGAAATGCCCCCCGACGAAGCTGCTGATATTCTAGGCGAGTTGTCCTTAGAGAAGTCTGAAGAACTTCTACGCTTAATGGAATCTGATGATGCCGATGACGTCCGAGAATTGATGCAATATGCGGAAGACACTGCCGGTTCGCTGATGACCACTGAATATATCGGTTTACCATTCTGGCTTACCGCTGAACAAGCTATTAACGAATTAAGACGGTTAGCACCTGAAGCAGAAACTATCTACTATCTCTATGTGGTCGATGAACAAGAAACACTCGAAGGCGTTCTGTCTCTACGACAGCTCATCATTGCCTCTCCTGAGACTCAGCTAAAAGACTTAATGCATACAAAGATCGTTAAAATATCACCCTATGATGATCACGAAAAGGTGGCCGACATCATCCACAAATATGGTTTCCTTGCCGCTCCCGTCGTCAATGATCAAGGTCAACTCTTGGGAATCATCACGGTGGATGATGTTTTAGAATTATTAATGCCCGAGCGATCTCGTGGAGAAGTTTTGTCTAGTCTGATCGCCCGCCGTCATCACCCGAAGGGGGGCTATAGCGAATGAACATAAAAGTACGTTTCGCCCTGTTCTTTGCCGTGATGGGCCCGGGAATTGTGACTGCCTTTGCTGATAATGATGCCGGGGGAATTGCCACTTATGCTGCGGCGGGTGCTAAATACGGCTATTCACTTATCTTTACCATGCTTATCAGCACAGTACTTCTGGCTATCGCTCAAGAAATATCCGCGCGCACGGGAGCCGTCACTGGTCGAGGACTGTCTGACTTGATCCGAGAAAATTACGGTGTAAAATGGACTTTCTTTGCCATGAGCGTCCTGCTGATAGCCAACTTGGGAACCACTGCTTCCGAATTTTCCGGAATTGCTACAAGCTTTGAAATTTTCGGGGTGAGCAAGTATCTCTCCGTACCAGCTATGGCCTTCATTATCTGGTGGCTTGTCATTAAGACCGATTATGGAAAAATAGAGAAAATCCTCCTACTCCTCTGTTTGACCTTTTTCAGTTATGTTGTCTCCGGAATTATGGTCCATCCGCCCTGGCCTCAAGTCTTCATCGAATCGTTTACTCCCACGTTCTCTAAGACTCCTGCTTTTTTACTGATGGCCATTGGGGTGATCGGAACTACAATTACACCTTGGGGACAGTTCTATGTCCAGTCTTCCGTGGTTGATAAAGGCATTACTGCAAAAGATTATCGTTACACTCGCTGGGATGTATTGATCGGGACATTTTTTACTGGATTTATTGCCTTCTTTATTATTGTAGCCACTGCAGCGACACTCTTCGTCAACAAAATCCCGATTGAAACGGCAAAAGATGTTGCCTTGGCGTTAAAACCATTAGCCGGACAATATGCTACTTCCCTGTTTGCCTTCGGTTTACTAGGTGCATCCATGTTGGCCGCGTTTGTACTTCCCTTAAGCACCGCTTATGCAGTCTGCGAAGCATTCGGTTTTGAACATGGGATCAGCAAATCCCGCAAAGAAGCGCCCGTGTTCTTTGGGCTCTATACCGTCCTCATCGTTTTCGGCGCAGCCATCGTCTTGTGGCCCAATTTGTCCTTATATCACGTCATGTTGACTACTCAAGTCGTTAATGGGGTTCTCTTGCCTCCCATCCTCATCTTCATGGTCCTGATCGCCAGTAAGAAAAGCATTATGGGTGATTATGTAAATACGAGATTTTTCAACGTCATCGCCTGGGGATTCACGTTCATCCTAGTTTTTCTGACCCTGCTTTTGCTTTTATCCACCTTATTCCCTCAGCTAGTAAGTAGCATCTTTGGGTTTTTGGGATTATAGCCCCCAAAAAACTGATCTACCCTGTCCCCAGATGCAAATTGAACGATTCAATCCATGCGCTATCGTCATAAACTATAATGATGCAGGTATTTCAAGATAGAAATGCCTGCATCATTATAGTTTGATCTGATTTATCTACTTTTAACTAGATACTTGCAGGGAACCCGTGCCTGACACTAACTTATTAACTTATTGTTTAGCTTAGGAAGTTCCGCGGGGATTGGTACTTCCTGCAATTTGTCGAATGCCTTTAGGGACTGGTTGATGTAACTCTGCCCGCTCATTTATTACATCAACGAAGTCAAGCATCTTTGTCCAAACCGCATTTTTTTATGGGTGAATATCCCTCACACTTGTCTGGGGATCGGCATATCCTATAGCGGTATCTGAAAAGACATT
>DATCQU010000042.1:0-58096 GCA_036569365.1 Desulfosporosinus sp.
TTCAAAAGGAGTTTTTGAGTTGGATAATGACTTAGAAAGTGAAATAAATAATAAAAAAGGTAATGAAGGATTAATTTTCAATCTTGGATTGACAGATATTCTTAGATTAACCATGTTTGGTACGCTTATAGCAATTATTAATGATATAACAAGATTGCCTCTCCACATGCCCGCGCATACAAGCATTTGGTGGATGGGGTTATTAGTCTTGGGCAGGGGACTAATACCCAAAAAAGGTGCCGGTATTATTATGGGTATCGTATCGGGTGTACTAGCCGTTTTTTTGGGCTTGGGCAAAGAAGGGGTTTTTGTCTTTTTCAAATATTTTATGCCCGGATTAGTGTTGGACATTATTTCACCCCTGTTTTATAACAAACTTGAATCACCAATAATAGGGGCTATTTGCGGTGCTGTGGCCAGTGTTACCAAAATGACGATAGGTTTGGTATTGGGATTAGCTATGAATTTACCCATGGTTTTTCTTACCCTGGGCCTCGGCTTCACGGCTGTATCCCATGTCATTTTTGGGGCCATAGGAGGGGTTCTGGCAACTCTACTAATTAAGCGTTTAAAGCCCCGACTGTTGAATTGGGACTAAGGCACATTCAAGAAAATAATCAGTCAGTATGCCAGTCTATTTTGTGTCATACTGCGTCGGCATGTTCACCTAATAGCCCCGCTATGAGGTGAACATACCTCCTTGTCTGACGCAAAATATCCAAGGCATCTTTGACTTGTTATTTTCTTTCATATGCCTAACTATAGTTTTGGGGGGACATACCATGACTGACCATTGTATCGAATTAGTTAATGTCACTAAAACCTACCGAAGCGGTGCTGGGGATAAGAGGAAAATAGCCCTTGATAATATTACACTAACCATTCGCGAGGGTGAATACATCGGGTTAATTGGCATGAACGGGTCTGGAAAATCCACCTTAGCTCGGTTATTAAACGGCTTAATTAAACCTACTACCGGAACAGTAACAGTCAATGGCCTGGACACGGGATCACCCCAACAACTTATGGAAATTCGGCGTCTTGTCGGCATGGTTTTTCAAAACCCCGATAACCAAATCGTCTGTCCTGTCGTTGAAGAGGAAATTGCCTTTGGCCCGGAGAATCTGGGGCTGGCCGTTGATGAAATAAAAAGAAGAGTCGACTGGGCTTTGCAAATTGTGGGTCTGAAAGAACTGAAAGATCATGCCCCCCATTTGCTTTCAGGTGGGCAAAAACAGAAACTGGCCATCGCTTCGGTTTTGGTGATGTTGCCTAACTATCTTATTATGGATGAACCGTCCTCTATGCTGGATCCTTTGGGTCGGAAAGAACTTCTAAAACATCTCCGACTGTTAAATAAACAAAACGGGATAACGATTATCTTTATTAGCCACAACCTAGAAGACTTAATTCAGGCCGACCGAGTCGTTGTTTTAGATAAAGGGTCCATCTATTTGCAAGGAACTCCTCGACAGGTCTTTGCAGACGAAGCTAAATTAGCGGCGATTGGTTTGGAACCGCCCGGTCTTAACTGTCTGATCAACAAATTAGGTCAAGAGGGGTATGACATTGACGAAACCATCAAAACAGTGCCAGAACTGGTGGAGGCTATATGTCAGCTATCATTGATATAAAAGACCTAAACTTCACTTATCAACCAGGCTCTCCTTATCAACGACAGGCGTTAAGCAACATTAATTTTACGCTTGATCCGGGAGAATTCCTCGGTATTGTTGGCTCCAATGGCTCAGGTAAATCCACGTTGGTCCAGCACCTGAACGGTTTGCTTTCTCCAACGACAGGCAAGGTCACAGTGTGTGGGGTAGATACTACCGACAAAGAATTAAGAGACCAATTATGGAAACAAGCAGGCTTAGTTTTTCAGCATCCTGAACAGCAACTCTTTGAAGCTACAATCTATGAGGAAGTAGCTTATGGGCCTAAGAACCTTAGACTTAGTGAAGCGGAAGTTAAAAGCAGAGTGTATGACGCCCTGGAGAAAGTAGGTCTAATCCCCGCAGAAACGGAGCAGTTAGCCCCGATCACACTGAGCGGAGGCATGCGAAGAAGAGTCGCCATTGCAGGGATACTGGCCCTTCAACCCCGGGTGCTTATTTTGGATGAACCCATGGCTGGTTTGGATTCTATTGGCCGAAACTTGATGTTGGATCTCATAAAGAACCGGCAGCAAAAAGGCAATGAAACAACCGTCATGATCTCGCATAGCTTGAAAGATATTTGGGCTTTAGCCGATAAAATTGCCGTTTTGGACAAAGGTTCGTTAGTTTTCTATGGAGAGGTCAAAGAACTACTGGGGCATACTGAGCTTCTTACCCGTTGTCATCTTGAACTGCCGGATTATCTGCAGGTGGTATGCTCCCTGGCTACCCGAGGATTAACGGTTAATACAACGATTAGGAGCATAAAAGAGGCCGGTTTAGAAATTACCAAACTCCTTCAGGAGGTTTAAACTATGAAAGACGTCATGTTGGGTCGTTACATTGTTGGAAACTCCCTGATCCACCGACTCGATCCCAGAACCAAACTCATTAGCTGCACGCTGATTATTACAGCGGTCTTAATTAATTATCGGTGGTATTTCCTACTCTTTTACATCTTGCTGATAACCATGGCTATCTTTTCGTCAGGAATTAAGCCTAAATTGATCTTTCGGAGTTTGCGCAAGATCAGGTACCTACTCTTACTTACCTTTGTTTTTCAGGCGATTCTTACCACGGGGCACCCTCTAATGCAGATAGGGAGATTAAGTGTTACCCAAGAAGGGATTGCTCTTGGCACGGGAACGATCTTTCGTTTGTTAATCTTCTATCTTTGTTCGAACTTATTAATTATGACAACGTCCACGATTAAGCTGGCAGCGGGCATAGAATCCCTACTGACGCCATTAACTTATTTAAAAATCCCAGTACACCATTTTTCGATGATCATCAGCACGTCGCTCAGATTCATACCCACGTTTATTGAAGAGGCTAATATTATCACCAATGCCCAAAAATCCAGAGGAGCACAATTTAACTCAAAAAACCTGATTACCCGGTTAAAAAGTAACATCGCCATCATGATTCCTTTATTGGCTGCGTCCTTACAACGGGCTGAGGACTTAGCTATGGCTATGGAAAGCCGGTGTTACACAGGGCATCCGAATCAAACAAGAATCAATAAGCTGAATTTCAATAAAAAAGACGTGTTATTGATCAGCTTTATGCTGGCCTTATTGTCCGTTGGGGTGATTTCAAGTTTTATTTAGTTGTTGTTGTTTGTTGGCCAATTCTATAACTGAGAGGGTGGTAGTCAGTGTTTAGAAAAAAACTACGCATAGTTATTTTTATTTGTGTATTATTAATGACCTGTTTAGCCAATGCTTCTGTAGCATTTGCAGCAGGAGCGGGAGACCAATCAGGGACTCCTGGTGTTTCAGGGCAAAAACCTTTAGGTTATCTAGGGACGACCGTGGTTGGCGGCGCAAAAGTAGATAATGCCACAGATGTATCTCTCAATCCAAAGTTAAAAATTGAATTTGATAAGAACGTCGTCAACAGTTTGATTTGGACGAATAACAGTCAGTGTTTTAGTATGAAATCCAGTACTAATGAAGCTATACCGATAAATGTTACAAAAGTTGATGATACCGTCGATTTTTCTCTAAGGCAATTTATATTCGTTCAACCTGTTAGTCCTCTTAAACCAGGAATTTCTTATAAATTAATAATTTCTCCAAATCTGCAGGCTAAAAATGGGGTTGCGACCCTTGGTGGGACGACAAGCGGGCAGGGGGTTACGGTTGCGTTTAAGACTCAGGGAGTAGCCGTACAACAAGCACCGGCGACGGTTACCCCTGCTCCCAAGCCAGCGACTACGGTGGTAACGCCAGCACCAAATTCAACGCCCAGCACAGATAATAGTGCTAATGGGAAAACAACGAGTCCTGATGCAGTCACCCCAAGTAGCGCGGCAGATCCTAGTAAACCAAGTGTTGCAGATAGTCAAAATCAAACAACAACTCCAGATAGTTCAGCTAATCCTAAACCTAAAATAGATGGGCAAACAACCACAGGGTCTGTATCACAAAGTCCTAATGCAACAAAGAAGGGAAGTGGAATTTCAGCTACAACTTGGATTACTATCCTAGGTGCAGTTTTGCTCGTCGGTTGGGTAGTGGTAGAAATCATTGCACGGAAGAAGAGAAAGTAGAAATCCGATGATATTTAAAAACTAGCTAGCAAGTTTAGTAGAATCAACACAGTTCTTTAACTAAGCCAATCTAATGGAACGGAGGAAAAATAAGTTGTTTAATCAAATTATGAAATCCAACAAAAGTAAATTATTAAATTTTTTATTAATCATTATTTTTTCATTAATTATGGTAGTACCGGCACAGGCACTAAATGGTGACGGCACTGGCACTGGCGGTGGTGCCGGTAGTGGTACCAATCCTTTAACCTTTCTTGGCGCAAACATAACAACAACTAATCATTTAACAGAATCTGATCCATTGAAACAAATTTCTACACCCGGCGTTTCTATTATTGATAATAACAGCGTACCTTCCGGTCCACAATCAATCGATATTTCTATTGATAAAAATATCATTACTGACATACATTATGACCACAACCAGAGCTGCATAACGCTTAAAGACGTTACTACTAGTTCCAATAAAGCAATTAGTTTTTTCAGGCTTGGTGCTACTGACGGGAGTGGCATCTACAAGCAGCACATCTATTTTGATGTGAATCTTCAAAGCGCTCATAAATATGAACTTAAAATTGACGGAAGCTTAATGGCCAATAACGGCTTGACATTACTCACAACTAAAACAGTTGATTTTACCACTTCCGCGCTCGTTCCCACACCGACATCGACTCGCTTAGCTGGTGTGACTGCTGCCCAGACTGCTGTAAAAATCGCCGATGAAACAGGCTGGACCGGTAAAGCAATACTTGCATCATCAACTTCCTATGGCATGGTGGATGCACTAACTGCGGGTCCATTAGCAACATTCCTTAAAGCCCCTATCCTTATGACAGAGTCTGGAAACATATTGAATACTGATACAAAAGCAGAACTCTCTAAACTCAATGTTAAGACGGTTTATGTAACCAGTGGCACTGGTGTCATAAGTCAAGCAGTACTTGATCAGTTAAAAGGTATGGGCATTACGGTTGAGTCCCTTGGTGGAGTTGACCGATTCGATACATCTGCGAAAATTGCTCAGAAAATGGTTACGCTTGGAGCTACAGTCAGCAAAGTTGCTGTTGCTTACGGTTGGAAAAACCAAGACGCGCTCTCCATCGCATCGATTGCTTCTGCTCAAACTGAGCCGATTCTCTTGACTGAAAAAGATGCTATACCTACAAATGTCAAAGCGTTTCTGACTACAAACACGAGTGTGAAAACAACGGATGTGATTGGTGGAACAGGCGTGATCAGTGAGGCTGTAAAAGCTCAGCTTCCAAGCGCAACCCGCCAGTCAGGAAACACTGCATATGACACGAACGTTGCTGTGCTGAAAGCATTTGACAGCGTATTAAAGTATGATCATGTCTTCGTAGCTAACGGCGAAACGGCCATCGACGCTTTGGCAGGGGCACCTCTCGCTGCGAAATACAATGCCGGTATCGTTCTCACTAACGGAACAACAAATGAAGGTATGACATATGTGAGTGGTAAACTATCCGCCGCCAGTGAGGCAACCGCTTTAGGTGGTACAGCTGTTGTTCCTGACAGTGTTCTTTGGTAAATACTTCAGAAGAATCCAGACGCTTGGTACCTGTTGGTAACGGAAGAAAGAACTATTTCAGTACTAGCAAATCTGAATTAACACCATCGCCAAGGCCTTGAGCGCGGCAACACTAGATAAATGCTCATAAAGAGCTTGTCGGCCATAGTCTAGTCCTTATTGATAGGAGAGAAGTATAGATTTTGAATACGCATCGCATGTCGGGTGGAGATGTAGTGAGATAGGAACTCTGGATTTTACGTTATAAGGAGTTTTGGAATTGGAAGAAACCCCTAAAAATAAAAAGGATACCAAGCCGAAAAAAGAAGGGCTGATGTTTAATCTTAGCTTGACTGATACGCTTAGGTTAACCATGTTTGGTACGCTTATAGCAATCGCCAATACTATATTGAGAATGCCTCTACACATGCCCGCCCATACGAGCATCTGGTGGATGGGAATATTAGTCTTAGGAAGAGGGCTGATTCCGAAAAAGGGCGCAGGCATTATTATGGGCATTGTATCTGGAGTTGTGGTCGTTTTACTAGGTGACAAAGACGGGGTGCTTACCTTCTTTAAATATTTGATGCCTGGCATAACGCTTGACATTATGGCTCCTCTTTTTTTCAATAAACTTGAATCACCAATAATCGGGGCTATCTGCGGTGCTTTGGCTAGTGTTGCTAAAATGATTGGCAATGTGGCGGTGGGATTTGCGCTGAAGTTGCCCATGGTATTTCTTACGCTTGGTCTGGGCTTCACAGCTATTTCTCATGTAATTTTCGGGGCTATAGGAGGGGTTCTTGCGACCCTATTCATTAAGCGGCTAAAGCCTAGACTGTTGAATTGGGATTAACAATCACCTTTTTCTTGAGCGCTCACTTTATTAATTGGTAAAGGAGCGCTTTTTTATTGGTACGATAAGATAGCTTGGACGTCGTAATTAGGAAATATGATGAGAGATGAAATTGAGTGCTTATTGAACTCAGTCAGAATATAGAGCACAACCACAGGCGGAACCCATCCACGGGTTACGCCCTCTTTTATTTATGCAAACACTGCCTGGAAGCCGGGAAGTAACCCTTACTACCCCTACTTCATAGAATATTCAAGGTATTACTGATTGTTAATACGATAAGGGGGCCTTCTAGTGAATTACATAGTCAAAAAAGGGGATGCATTATACAAAATTGCCAAGAAATTTAATGTAACCATTCAGGCCATACTGGACGCGAACCCTCAAATTCACGATCCTAATGTTCTATTTATAGGCCAACAGATTACCATTCCCGCCTCAGGGGGAGGAAAGGCACCTAACGGAGGGTCAGGTGTAGCTGAGTCTGGTACATCCGGTCAAAAACCCCTACATATCGTGACAGCTACTCTTCTAAGCGGTACCCATCTACAAGGTTCAACTAATATTTCGATTAACCCAGATATGGTCCTTACCTTTAACAAAAACGTAGTCAACAACACCGTATGGGCAAACAATCAAAGTAGCATTAATCTGACCACTAATGCAGGTAGAAATGTTCCTATTAGCGTTACCAAAATAAGTGATAAGATCGACTTTACTCAAAGGCAAAAGATTTATCTTAGGCCGATTCATCCTTTAACCCCAGGAACCGAATACATTTTGAGACTATTTCCAGGTTTAAAATCATTCAACGGTCACACCCTTGGAGAAACAACAGGGGGGCAAAGTGTTACTGTGAGATTCAAAACACATTAATAGCCGCGCTCTAAAGAGGAGAGCACGTGGGAACCATCATTTACAAGGATATATAGTAGTTTTATAGGAACAAACAAAACAACCTCCCATGTGATAATACATAAAGAGGTTGTTTTTTGTTGCTCAGAAAAGCAATCACTGGAGAAGTAACTACTGCTTTTAGACTTTACGTACTGGTGTTAACCAAATATCAAATAAGACATGAATGCATGTGACGTAAGTCTGAAAACGTTATATAATAACCTCGCTAGGTAAAGGAAATTCCTTATGATAAAGTTAACACTCGGAGGTAGACTTCAACAATGATAAATCCCTTCATGATCTTAGTCGGTGGAGTCATTTTCTTAATTTACGGTGGAATCAATTATTACATTGGTCTGCGCGGATGGCAGGCCTTGTTTCATTTTGTTCCTTTCTTAAGTCCCAAGATATATTGGACCGTCTTCTGGGTGCTTTCCTTGTCGTATTTATTCAGTAGGTTTAGCCAGAAATTTCTTCCGGCGGTATTATACGAAGGACTGATCAAGGTAGGGTCTTACTGGTTAGCATTTATGTTCTATTTTCTACTAGTAATCACTGCGCTGGATTTCCTTCGCTTGATAGAGCATTGGCTACGACTTGTACCAGTGGAAATAAAACGGAGCTTAAACCCTGCGTTAGGATTAACCGTTTTTATAGTGGTCGTGGCAATCGTAAGTTATGGCGCCTGGAATGCTCGTCATCCTAGAGTTAACCACTATGATCTATTAATCACTAAACAAGCGGGGCCCTTAAAACAGTTGCATGTCGTCATGGTTTCGGATATCCATTTAGGGACGATCGTTAATAACGGTTATCTGACGAAGATGGTCGATATGGTGAATCAACTTAAACCCGACCTGGTTCTACTACCGGGAGATGTATTCGATGAAAATATTGAAGCAACGAATAAACTTCAAACGGTCGATAACTTTCGTAGACTCAATGCCCCGTATGGCGTTTTTGCGGTACTAGGTAACCACGAATATATTGGCGGTAATGCCGAGGAAGCCATTAAGTATCTTGGTGAAGCAGGGGTCAAGGTATTACGGGATAGCTCGCAGGAGATCGCCGGGAGTTTTTATCTTATCGGGCGCGACGATCGGTCGAGTGAGCGTGTTAAAGGGGTCAAGAGACAAAGCTTGAACAGCTTGATGCAAGGGATAAACCGTTCCCTTCCTATGATAGTGATGGATCATCAACCCCTACAGTTAGATGATCCAGTTGAACAAGGGGTTGATTTACAATTATCCGGACACACGCACGCGGGACAAATGTTTCCAATTGAGCTTATTACACACCGAATATTCGAAGACGATTGGGGATACCTGCGCAAGGGGAATTTCCAACTCATCGTTTCTTCAGGTTATGGTACTTGGGGTCCGCCGATTAGGGTAGGTAATACTCCGGAAATTGTAGATATTACGATTAAGTTTAACTCCCCTGAATGATTGCTCTTAATAGAATTATTGGATTAACAATCCTAGAAAAGAAAAGAAAAAGAGGTTTATTAATTTGATTCACGAATATATAGTCTGAATAGTCTTATAAAAGCCCGTATTAAGCTTTTGAATTCGTCGAAAGAGGTGTGCCCGTGCGTTCGCTAAAACATCAGATTCTCATATTGCTGCTGGGTTCGCTTGTTATACTGGCGAGTAGCTTCCTCTTAGTCTTTGGCTGGTATATGAAGGATCGCGACGTGGCTGCCGCTATCATCAAGGCGCAATCAGATTTGGCAACGTGTGGGGAGATTATTGATTCAAAATATCCCGGCTCGTGGTTAGTGCGAGACGGTGAGCTATATAAAGGACCTCTTAAGATCAGCCTCAATAATGACATAGTAGATGATCTGTCCCGCCTCACGGGGGATACTGTCACGGTATTTTTGGGAGAGACGCGTGTAGCAACTACAGTACGTGGTTCAAATGGAGAACGAGCGATTGGTACGAAGGTTTCTGCTAATGTTGCTCAGACAGTACTGAAAAATGGTCAGACGTTTCTCGGAGAAGCGGATGTGGTGGGTCAGTGGTATCAAACGGGTTATGTACCCTTACGCGCAGAAAGTGGAAATATAATTGGAATGTTTTATGTAGGGATTTCTCATGCCTATGATCTGGAATTCATCACTAGATCGCTGACGACCATGGCCGAATTAGGATTGGCCTTAACCGTTTTAGTTGCTCTTCTCACTTGGTTTTTCTTGCAGAAAGTAATCATTCATCCCTTGCAAACTATCATGACAGGCACTCGAGAAGTCGCAATCGGGCACCTCAGTCAGAGGATCAATGTTTCCGGGGCTAAGGAGATCGAGCAACTGGAGGATGCCTTTAACCAAATGGTAGAGCAAATTCAGGCGTTAACAGGGGAAGTTAACCGGGCGACTCATAGCAATCACGAGAATGACCCACCCGAAAGTGAGATTCACACTTCTGCAGAGACGATTACTATTGCGGAGCCAATTACTATTTTAGAGCAGATTAAGGGTAGTGAGGCAACTGTCATAACTGAGCCGACCATTGAGAATTCAGTGGCGACTAAACCCAAGCCTAAATACAGCCTGGATAGTCCCTGGTGTAGTGGAGCAGAAGGGCTACCTAAGGGCTTGAATAAATTTACGCTTGGCCATATCGTGGAATTTTTGCAAGCAACACGCCGTCCCCTTTCTGCAGAGGAAGTGGCGGAAGGAGTTAAACTTACGAGGGTCACAGTGCGCCACTACCTTGAATTTTTAGAACAGCGTGGGGTATTGAAATCTGAGCTCAAATACGGCACAGTAGGCCGACCGGTTAAGTTGTTCATCCCGTTATAAAAGGCCCCAGCTGGGGCCTTTTCTTTATTTACTTAATAACTCTATGCAATTTTCTTAATTATCAAAACCTTCTCCATTACATTCTTTATTCACTTAACACTTTCTTTAACTCCATAAACACGACAGTTGGTGAAAAGCGAGGTAGACTAAATTATAGAACTAGAAGCCCAGCGGAAAAGGAGGTCTGAACGGAGTCTACATAGTTTTTTGAATGAAGGAGGATTTTCATGTGTGACAGCGCTTCGCCGAATGAATTCGCTCAAAAGCTGGATGACTATATCGACAGCTTACCTTACAAAAAAGAGAACCTAATTGGAATTTTACATTATGCCCAAGGGATCTATGGGTATCTACCGGATAATGTACAGTGGCATATCGCCCAGAAACTGGATATATCGTCAGCGAAAGTCTATGGTGTTGTGACATTTTATTCATTCTTCACGATGGTCCCTAGGGGAGAACACGTTGTCAACGTCTGCACAGGGACCGCCTGTTTTGTACGAGGGTCTGATAAATTAAAAGATGAACTTGAAAATCAACTCAAAATTAAAGCTGGAGAAACCACTCCAGATAATCTCTTTACACTAGAAACATTACGCTGTGTTGGTGCCTGTGGCCTCGCCCCAGTCATGATCGTCGATGGTCATGTCCATGGATGCATCCAAACGGCACAGGAAATTCATGAGGTCTTGGCAAAGTACCGCCCAGAAAGTTAAGCCTCGAGAAATAAACGCTTGCAACGTACTTTTAAATGTGTAAGAAGCGTAACCGAAGGAAGGGAAAAGCCATATGAAACTCAATAATACTGATGCATTGAATGCATTGAAACTTCAAAACAGCAACATCTTTCAAACACGACATCTAACTGACCCGGTCAGCATTAAGGACGCTCTGGGCATGCCACGGCACATTATGGTTTGCGGAGGAACGGGCTGTACCTCTTCAGAAAGTCCTAAAATTGCTGAGGATCTTGAACAAGAACTTCAGCGCCGAGGATTATCCGATCAGGTTAAGGTGTTCATGACCGGTTGTTTTGGCTTTTGCGAAAAGGGCCCAATGATTGAAATTCACCCCGATAATACCCTCTATGTCGAAGTGTCTAGTAATGATGTCGTGGACATCGTCGAGGAACACTTTGTTCAAGGGCAGCAGATAGAACACCTACTTTATAAGGACCCGACCACGGAACGGCGGTATGCCTCGGATCTCCCCTTTTACCATAGTCAACTTCGTATTGCTTTACGCAACTGTAGCAAGATTGCGCCTGAGGACATTCTCGAGTATATCGCCGCAGACGGTTATCAGGCTCTGGCCAAAGTTTTGTTCGAAATGGATCCTATTTCGGTCATTGACGAGCTTAAAAAAAGCGGTCTCCGAGGACGTGGGGGCGGTGGCTTTCCGAGTGGCCAAAAGTGGGAAATGACGCGTAGAAGTCAGGCCGATCAGCGATACATCATTTGCAATGCAGATGAAGGGGATCCGGGCGCCTTTATGGACCGCTCCATCTTGGAAGGGGACCCTCATAGCGTCTTAGAAGCCATGACCATCGCGGGTTCTACCATCGGGGCAACCCAGGGCTTTATCTATATCCGAGCAGAATATCCGTTAGCCATTCATCGGTTGCAAATTGCCATTGCACAAGCCCGTGAATACGGTTTACTGGGCGACGGCATTTTGGGCAGTGATCTTAGTTTTGACATTGAGCTTAAATACGGTGCAGGGGCGTTTGTTTGTGGGGAAGAAACAGCCTTGATTCATTCCATCGAAGGGACCCGAGGAGAACCGACAGTTAAGCCTCCTTTCCCTGCCCAAAAAGGGCTGTGGGGCAAACCGACCTGTGTGAACAATGTGGAAACCTTGGCCAATATCCCCCCGATCATTTTACAGGGAGCCGATTGGTTTGCCAGCATCGGTACGGAAAAAAGCAAAGGGACGAAAGTATTCGCCTTAGCAGGAAAAGTCAACAATGTTGGGCTTGTAGAAGTTCCCATGGGCACAACGCTCCGGCAAATAATCTTTGACATTGGCGGGGGAATTAAGAATCATAAAACGTTCAAAGCGGCACAAACCGGAGGGCCCGCTGGCGGATGTATCCCGACCAAGTATTTAGATGCCCCTATTGATTATGAATCCTTAACCGCAATTGGTTCCATGATGGGCTCTGGAGGACTCATCGTCTTGGACGAAAGTGACTGTATGGTCAATATCGCTAAGTTCTTCCTTGAATTCACCGTGGAGGAATCCTGTGGTCGCTGTACTGCCTGTCGAGTTGGTACCAAACGCCTACATGAAATCTTGACGAAGATAACGGAAGGCAGAGGGACGTTAGAGGACTTGGCTCAGTTGGAGAAACTGGCGAGCATTATTAAAGACACAGCCCTTTGCGGACTGGGGCAAACGGCTCCCAATCCGATTCTTTCCACCATCAAGTATTTCCGGGATGAATATCTTGCCCATGTTGTCGATAAATCCTGTCCTGCGGGCGTGTGTAAGGATCTACTTAAGTTTGAAATCACAGAGAAGTGCGTAGGGTGTGGACTTTGCGCGAAGAAGTGCCCAGTCAGTTGCATCACTGGATCGAAGAAGGTGCGCCACGTCATCAACCAAGAACGCTGCCTGAAATGTGGGGCATGCAAAGAGCAATGTCGCGTTGTAGGCGCCATCATCCGACAATAAGTTACCCCTGAAGGAGGAACCCGTATGGATATACAGCTGACGATTAATGAGATACCTGTTAAAGTACCGGCAGGAATGACCATCCTAGAGGCCGCTAGAACCGTAAAAATTGACATTCCCACGTTATGTCACCTCAATCTTCATGACATGAAACTTAATAACAACATCGCTTCCTGCCGAGTTTGCGTAGTGGAAGTCGCGGGTCGACGTAATCTAGCCTCTGCCTGTTCAACACCGGTGGCCGAAGGCATGGTTATTAAGACGAACTCCCTACGCGCCATCCAGGCCAGGCGGGCCATGGTGGAACTCCTTCTTTCTGACCACCCTAAATCATGTTTGATCTGTGCTAAAAACGAGGACTGTGAGCTCAGAGCTCTCGCTGCGGAATTGGGCGTGCGCCATATCTCCTATGAAGGGGAAGAATCTGAGTTTGAAATCGACAGTTCGAGTTCATCTATTGTCCGAGATCCAAACAAATGTATTCGATGCCGCCGCTGTGAAACAATGTGCAACGATGTTCAAACCGTGGGCGTATACTCTGCCGTGGGGCGTGGGTTCGAGACGGTGGTTAAAACTGCCTTTGACTTACCGCTTAACCAAACCGCTTGTACGTTCTGTGGCCAGTGTTTGGCGGTGTGCCCAACCGGTGCGCTAACAGAGCTTGATCAAGTTGACAAAGTTTGGGAAGCCCTCAACGATCCCGACCAATTTGTGGTCGTACAAACAGCACCCGCTGTTCGGGTCGCTCTGGGAGAGGGTTTTGGTCTAGAACCAGGGACGATTGTCACCGGTAAAATGGTCGCCGCTCTTCGGAGACTTGGCTTTGACCGCGTCTTTGATACGGACTTTGCGGCTGACTTGACAATTATGGAGGAAGCATCAGAACTGGTTCACCGTATAAAACATGGTGGTCGTCTGCCGCTACTCACGAGTTGCTGTCCCGCCTGGGTCAAATTCTTCGAGCATCAATTTCCAGATCTTCTAGACATTCCTTCAACGTGCAAATCCCCTCATCAAATGTTAGGGGTCTTAATCAAAAGCTATTATGCCAAAACGTTGAGCATTGATCCCAAAAAGATTACCGTTGTTTCCGTGATGCCTTGCGTCGCCAAAAAATACGAAGCGGCCCGTCCTGAACTTTCGCAAGGTGTAGATACCCCGGATGTAGACATTGTCATCACCACACGCGAATTGGCTCGCATGATCAGGGAAGCCAGTATTCGTTTTGATAATCTCAAAGACCAAGAGTTTGATCATCCCTTAGGGGAATCAACAGGCGCTGCCGTCATTTTCGGAGCCAGTGGCGGAGTTCTCGAAGCGGCCCTGCGGACGGCATATGAGGTCCTAACCGGTGAAACGTTAGAAAAAGTGGAATTTGAGGCTCTCCGGGGAATGGCGGGGATCAAGGAGGCGGTCATTCCAATCGCTGGACGCGATTATCGGATTGCGGTCATTCATGGTCTAGGTAATGCCCGTTCTGTTCTGGAGAAAATACGAGCCGGGGAAACCAATTATGATGTCATTGAGATCATGGCTTGTCCGGGTGGCTGTATCGGAGGCGGCGGACAACCATATCACCATGGTGATATGGACATTATTGCAGCCCGAGCTGCTGCTATTTACCGTGAAGACCGCTCCAAACCCTTACGGAAGTCGCACGAAAATCTGGCGATCAAAGGTCTGTATAAAGACTACTTAGGTGAACCCTACGGAAAAAGAGCGCATCAAATGCTGCATACCAGCTATACGGGACGAAAGAAAATATAGTCGGCGCTTCCAGCGAGAATAGTTGTTATGGCAATGGAACATGATAAACTGTGAACTTACTGGAAAAGCCGCAAATCTAGTAAGGAACCGCAAGGGACATTGTCTTTGTGGTTCCTTTCCCCTAAAATTTCATATAGAGTGGATGTATCTGTTGTGCTAGAAGAGTCCGGCATAGTGGATCCACATAACTGTTACCTGATTGTAAGGATTATTCTGAGCAAAAGGAGAAGGATTAACTTGCTAATCCGCCTTCTTACGATTTCTAGAAGGCTTTTTATATGGAGGAAACGAAAACCATGGACACTAGAATCGGCGTCATAGGCATTGTCATTGAAAAATTTGAAAGTGCTAGTAAGGTTAATGATACGTTACATGAGTTGGCGGGCATTATCGTCGGAAGAATGGGAATCCCGCGCAAAGAAAGAGGCATATCAATTATTTCCTTGATTGTTGAGGGTACTTCGGATGAAATTAGCGCCATGACAGGTAAATTAGGGAAAATCCAAGGGGTCAATGTTAAATCAGCATTAACTAAAAAATTGGAGGACTAACGATGAAAGAGTATTTGGCAACGGATTTTATTATAGATGAAGAAATTCAGCGCTCATTGGACGAAGGCCTTGAAAAGGGCAAGGACAAAGACTTAGTAAGAAAAATTCTTGAAAAAGCCAAGACGTGCCACGGATTAACGCATCGAGAGGCAGCCGTTCTTTTAAATAATGACGATCAAGACATCTTGGAAGAAATGTTTAAGACAGCCAAAGAAATTAAAGAGAAAATTTATGGCAAGAGAATCGTGTTATTTGCCCCGCTTTATATTAGTAGTTATTGTATCAATGGCTGTTTATACTGCGGATATCAAGCCTGCAACGATAGTCTGAAAAGAAGTAAACTAACCATGAAACAATTGGAAGAAGAAGTGAAAATACTAGAATCGTTAGGACACAAACGAATTGTCTTAGAGGCCGGAGAAGATCCCATTCATTGCTCGTTGGATTATGTGATTGAGTGCATAGAGAAAATTTATTCGTTAAAGTTTGAGAATGGGAGTATCAGAAGAATCAATATCAACGTGGCCGCGACGACCGTGGAGGATTATAAACGATTAAAAGACGCGGAGATCGGTACATATACGCTTTTCCAAGAGACTTATAAGCAGGACGTTTATGAAAAAATGCATCCGACCGGTCCGAAACATGATTACAATTGGCATACGACGGCCATGGACAGAGCAATGCAAGCCGGAATTGGAGATGTTGGTATTGGCGTATTATATGGCTTATACGACCACAAATACGACACTATCGCCATGCTGATGCATGCGGAACACCTAGAGGAAGCCTTCGGAGTTGGGCCACATACCATTTCGGTTCCTAGACTGAGAGCAGCTGAGGGAGTGGATCTTAACGAGCTTCCATATCTTGTTACGGATGACGAATTCAAGAAATTGGTGGCGATTTTGAGATTAGCGGTTCCCTATACGGGGATGCTCTTATCCACGAGAGAAGAACCTAAGTTTAGGGCAGAAGTATTGGCCTTAGGAATTTCACAGTTCAGTGCGGGCTCTTGCACAGGCGTCGGTGGATACTCAGAGGAACTTGGAGTCGATAAAACGGATCAAAAACCTCAGTTCGAAGTGTCAGATCATCGGTCACCGATGGAAGTGATTAAAGGTTTATGTGAAAGCGGTTATTTACCAAGCTACTGTACGGCTTGCTATCGAGAAGGCAGAACAGGGGAGCGGTTTATGGCTTTGGCTAAGGCAGGGCAAATCCATAATGTTTGTCAACCAAATGCGTTACTGACCTTTAAAGAATTCCTAATAGACTACGCCGATGATGAAATGAAGGAACTAGGTCAAAAGGTCATTGAAAAAGGACTGCTGGATATTCCGAAAGAGTCAGCTAGAGAAGCAGCTAAAGAAAAACTTAGAAGAATTGAAGCTGGCGAGAGAGATTTAAGGTTCTAACGGGACCAGGCAAATAGAAAATTACTTGTTACAACCGCAAGTTGTAACAAGTAATACTTTGAGGAATAAGGGAGCACAGAGAAGATAACTGAGTGCGACGAAGATCGTTGTTGACAGATTAAGGACAAACAGTAGATCTAGGAAAATAATAATACCATAAGAGAGGGTGTGGACTATGGAGAAATATGCATTGAAGCATGCGAATATACGCTTAGGATTCCTTACACACCGGGAAGAAAGTGATATATTTGTAATAGAGTTCGAAAACTTAAGTATTGAAAACGAAAAGTTACTTGAAAGTTTAAAAGATTGTTATAGCAGTAAAGCGATCAATAGTGACGATGCACGTTGTTGGATTATGGAGAGAATAGCTCCAGCGCACCTTATAGGCATTGATGAGTTTTTAAGAATAGCGGAGATAGAAGAGAACAATACGTGGGAGCTTGTCAAAGCGACGAAAGGCTATTCTACGAGAGATAATCTTTGGCTAGAAAGAGTGAGATAAAGTGAACGTTAGAATAGAAAAGGACTATATCGGAGAAAGAGAAATTTCGGACACCAAGTATTATGGTATAAACACCCAAAGGGCTCAGGAAAACTTCAATTTAGGTTCCCAAAATGTCAATCTGAAGCTCATCTATGAAATTGCCTTAATTAAGAAAGCAGCCGCTAGGGTGAATAAAGAATTAAAGCAACTGACGGAGGAAAAAGCGAACGCGATCATTCGCGCCAGTGAGGAAGTGATTGAAGGGAATTTCAATCGCGAATTCGTCGTAAATGCGTTTCAAGGGGGTGCAGGTACATCAACGAATATGAACGTGAATGAAGTCATTGCTAACAGAGCTATTGAGCTATTAGGCGGGACAAAAGGCGACTATGACATGGTTCACCCTTTGAATGATGTGAACATGTCGCAATCGACCAACGATGTTTATCCAACCGCGCTGAGAATTGCCGCCATTCACATGCTTAGAAAATTAAGCTATTCTCTGGCGGAACTTCAGGAAGCGCTGCAGGGCAAGGAAAATGAATTTAGTGATGTGATTAAGCTTGGTAGGACTCAGCTTATGGATGCGTTGCCGATGATGCTTGGACAGGAATTTGGTGCGTATGCCAAGGCCATCGAAAGAGACCGCTGGAGAGTATACAAGGTAGAAGAACGCTTGCGGCAGATTAATCTTGGCGGTACTGCCATCGGTACGGGAGTCAACGCTTCTAACAAGTACATATTTATGATCACGGATACTATCCAAGAGTTAACAGGATTAGGTCTAGCTAGGTCCGACTATCCCATGGATATAACTCAAAATAATGACGTCTTTGTAGAAGTTTCAGGACTCTTAAAAGCCTGCAGTACGAACCTTCTGAAAATATCCAATGATTTGAGATTGTTATCTTCCGGTCCTAAGGGCGGGTTCGGTGAAATAGAGCTCCCTCAGATGCAGGCCGGTTCAACGATTATGCCGGGAAAAGTGAACCCAGTCATACCAGAGATGATCGGTCAAGTGGCTATGAGAGTCATGGCCAATGATTATGCGATCACGATGGCTGCCTCTGCAGGGCAGCTTGAACTCAACGCCTTTGTACCGCTGATCGCAGAATGTTTGTTGGAATCACTGGAGCTTTTGAATAATGGAGTAACAATATTTAGAGAAAAGTGTATCGAAGGAATTAAACCGAATAAAGAAAAATGCCAAGAAACTCTTGAAAAGTCAGCCGCACTGGCGGCTGCACTGATTTATCACATAGGGTATGATCAGGCTGCCCAGATCGCCATAAAAGCTTTAAGAGAAGATAAAACCATAAGAGATGTACTTAAAGAAGACAATGTTTTTCCGGATGCTAGGATTGATGAGATATTAAATCCGTTTGAAGTCACAAAACCAGGAATACCAGGAGTTCCTGGAAGGTAAACTCGTTTAGCTAGTGCGGAACAACGGGGGGGACGCCCACTTAAAGAAGTTGGGGGTCTCGCCGTAGGATGATCTTGGGGAGGGACTTTGATGAGCTTAAATGAAACGCCGAGAGGTGTAAGGGTGCATTTAGCGCTCTTTGGCAAGAGGAATGCCGGAAAATCTAGCGTGATCAATGCCATCACAGGACAGGATACAGCGATAGTATCAGACGTGAAAGGCACAACGACGGACCCTGTCTTTAAATCCATGGAAATATTGCCGATAGGACCCTGTGTCATTATCGATACCGCTGGAATAGATGATGAAGGAGAATTAGGCGAGCTCAGGATAAAGAAGACCTTGGAGGTTCTGGATATCGCAGATGTGGCTCTGCTGATCGTTGATATCAGGGCAGGAATCGGCGAAAATGACCGGTTTGTCATTGATAAGTTTAAGGAAAAGAAGAAACCGATTATCGTGGTGTTAAATAAGATGGATACCCTGGAAAACAGTGCCTATGAAAGAATAGCAATTAGTCTACAAGAAACACTTGGAACCCCAGTAGTTGCGGTGTCCGCTCTGGAAAAGCTGGGTATCAAAGAATTAAAGAATGCCATCATCTCGGTTATCCCGGAGGATGAAGATAAGTTTAAAATTGTGGGAGATTTGATTAACCCAGGTGATTTCGTGGTGCTGGTTACTCCGATCGATAAGGCCGCTCCCAAAGGAAGACTAATTCTTCCTCAACAACAGACGATACGAGACATTCTGGAAAGTGATGCTATGGCGATCGTAACGAAGGAATTCGAGCTGAGAGAAACCTTAAGTAATCTGGTTAAAAAACCGAAGCTGGTCATCACCGATTCCCAGGTGTTTCTCAAGGTTGCGGCAGATACCCCTAAGGATATTTTAATGACGTCATTTTCGATTTTGTTTGCCAGACAAAAGGGCGATTTAACCGAATTTATTAAAGGTGCCAAAGCCATCGAAAAGCTTAAAGATGGAGATAAGGTGTTAATAGCAGAGGGGTGTACACATCACAAACAATCGGATGATATTGGGAGTGTGAAGATACCTAGGTGGTTGCGTCAGAGATCCGGTAAACAGTTGGAGTTTGAATTCTCCGCAGGAGCAACTTTCACGGAGGACATCCAGAAATACGCCCTTATCGTTCACTGTGGAGCCTGTATGATGAACAGAACCGGAATGCTTAGCAGAGTTGATCGTGCAAAATATCATCATGTGCCCATTGTAAACTACGGTATTCTGATTGCTTATGTTCAGGGCTTACTTCCGAGAGCTCTTGAACCATTCCCGTTGGCCAAGATGATCTTGGAAGAAGAGGACCTAGGCTGAACGGTTAGGCCAAGATAGATATACCAGATAGAGGGAGTGGTCCTGTGAGTGACATACATAAGTTACTAGAGAAAGCCTATCAAACCAACGACCTCACAAAAGAGGAAATCACCTACCTCTTAGAAAACATAACAGCTGCGGACAGAGCGGTCCTCTATAGCTATGCACTCAAGACGAAGCAGGCGTATTATGGGGATAAGGTTTACTTGAGGGGGCTCATCGAATTTTCCAACATTTGCCGGCAGGATTGTTTATACTGTGGAATACGAGCTTCTAATGCGAAGGTGGAGCGCTACAGGTTAACCTCGGAAGAAATTCTAGCCTGCTGTGATCAAGGGTATAAATTAGGATACCAGACGTTCGTCTTGCAAAGCGGGGAAGACCTTTGGTACACCGAGGAGATTCTCGTTGACTTGATTCATGAGATTAAAAAACGTTATCCAGAGGTAGCCATTACGTTATCGATCGGCGAACGAGGGATAGAAACCTATCAAAGCCTCATTGCTGCCGGTGCAGATCGCTTTCTGATGCGCCACGAAACCGCTTCGAAAGAACTGTATGAAAAACTGCACCCCACGATGCAATTTGAAAATCGGCGGGACTGTTTGAGTGCTTTGAAGGACCTTGGCTTCCAAGTAGGAGCAGGTTTTATGGTAGGACTTCCGGGACAAACATCCGCTGATTTGGCGGAAGACTTGCGATATTTAAAGGGATTCCATCCAGACATGATTGGCATCGGTCCGTTTATTCCGCACAGCGAGACACCGTTGGGACTGGAAAAGGGCGGGACGATCGAGGATACGCTGGTCATGGTGGCCTTGGCGCGACTGCTGATACCAGATAGCCTCATTCCCGCCACGACGGCACTAGGCACTCTGCACCCGCAAGGCAGAGAGCTTGCTTTGAAAGCGGGTGCCAATGTTGTCATGCCGATTATTACCCCTACGTCGGTCAGGAAACAATACGAGCTTTACGAAAACAAGATTTGTGGCGATGATCATCCGGAGGATTGCCGATACTGCATAGAACGTAGAATTCAGGCGGCAGGCTTTGAGGCGGATCTGGGCAGAGGGGATAGTCAGCAGTTCATTTCAGGCGCGGGACACTCCCGGCCTGAAGCTCTGAGCTGAACGAATTCACAATTCTAGATAAAAAATTAAAGCAGAGAGGCGTTCTCAGAACGCCTCTCTGCTTTATTATGGCTACTTTTGATAGTTTACTTGAGTGCTTGCCCTTTGAGAGCCTCTGCAATAGTTCGTCCATATTCCTGACAACTAGAGAGGGCTTCGTTATCGGGCTTCCAAGTTACCTTCAGTCCTTCATTAAGAAGTTCAAACCCACAGTGTTCCAGTTCAGTCGTAATAACTTTGTTACCTTCACCGCTCCAACCATAGCTACCAAAGGCAGCAGCTTTTTTATTTTTAAAGGCTAATCCTTTGATCATTTCTAGTATTCCAGCGACGGCAAAAGATACGCCTTTATTAATGGTCGGGGAACCAACTAGTATGGCCTTGGATTTGAAGACCTCGGAAATGATGTCGTTTTTATCCACGTGAGTGGAATTGGCATTGAACAACTTAACGGTGACGTCAGGATCACTTAACCGTATCCCAGTGGCTATATTTTCAGCCATTTGACGGGTACTGTTCCACATTGTATCGTAAATGATTGAAATTTGATTTTCTTGGTAAGCGTTAGCCCATTCCACATATTTATTAACAATTTGCAACGGATTTTCCCGCCAAATCATACCATGACTTGGGCAAATCATATCAACAGGCAGGTTAAAGCCTAAGATCTCAGTAATTTTATTGGCAACGAATTTACTGAATGGATTTAAAATATTGGCATAATATTTAAGAGCTTCGTGATATAACTCTGTCTGATCGACTAAATCACTAAACATATGCTCAGACGCTAAATGCTGACCAAAACCGTCATTGCTGAAAAGGATGTTATCCCCGGTTAAGTAAGTGAACATCGTGTCAGGCCAATGTAGCATTCTTGCTTCTATAAAGATAAACTCTTTCGATCCAAGGCTTAATTTATCCCCTGTTTTGACCGGTATGAAATTCCAATCCTGATGGTACTGACCTTTTAAGGATTTGATAGCATTAGCGGTACAATAAATAGGGCAATTAGGGATTTCCTTCATTAATTCCGGTAAAGCCCCACTGTGGTCAGGTTCACCATGATTGGCAATTATATAATCGATCGTATTTAGATCGATCTCTTTTTTTAGATTAGCGACAAATTCTTTGGCGAAAGGTGTCCAAACACAATCGATCAAGGCTACTTTTTCGTCGCGGACAAGGTACGAATTATAGCTGGAACCGCGGTGGGTAGAAAGTTCGTCACCGTGAAACTTTTTTAACTCCCAGTCAATTTTGCCTACATACGTTACACTCTTGTTAATTTCAAAACTCATGATAGACCTCCTAATAAATTTTAATGGACCATAACCTCGTTTTTATACTGAGCAGGATACAATCAAAGTAAGTGAATGCTAAAAATATTCTTAAAGAAAAGTTTGCAATATATTGCACAAGCGCTTGCCTATACCATATATTCTACACTACTCAGCTGAAACTTGCAATAATAAATATAACTAATTTAAAATTATTATAAATTATATCTTGACGAAACATGTACTTTCTTGACGCGATGAACGAGTGCCTCTGAGAGTCTATGACATTGTTAGTTTGTTATAAATCGATGAAAACATACCTAAATTCTCAGAAAGAGCGAGATGAGAATTATGGATAGAATATTAGTATAAAAAGGGACCAGTTTGCCTGGTCCCTTCGGTATCTGACAGAATAATTAATGAATACTGTCAGTACTTTCAGATGTACGACGAAACATTTTACCACCAACATCGGGGGTTTGAGCTACACCATGTTTTACATTCAATCCAGTTGTAACGGTGAATTTGTTTACCCGTGAATTGGATTTCTTCATACTTACTTCCTCCCCAATTTTTAATGGTTCTTGGTTTTTTAAGCATTACTGATTAAAAAACCAATAGTACTAATTTATCCGATGAGAGCACAGATATTCGTGGTAAGTTTTGGCCGGAGTTTCGCTTTTTCAATACTAGCTGTGTTAGGGACAAGAGTCTGATATAATAATAAGGCTCAATAGGATAAATTGAATCATACCCAACAACACTTAATTAAGTAACACGGGGGAGTATTATGCAAACATTAGAACCTTTTTATGAAAAGAAAATGACGTGCGTTTTTTGCGGCGAGCCGTTTGATACGTTAAGGGTGCGTTCCCGATTTTCGATCCCTTACATGATAGACAGCGACTTTTGCCCTCATTATAGAGCAGGGAATTATAATCCCCATGTATATTTCGTCAATGTCTGCCCAGAGTGCGGTTTTGCCTTCTCAGAGGAGTTCACAGATCAATTTCCAACAGGCTCTAAGGAAGTTATCCGCGTTCAAATTACTCGGCATTGGACAAAAAGAGACTTTGGTCACGTAAGGGATAGCCAACAAGCATTAGAATCTTATAAACTGGCTATCTTAGCAGGGTCTCTCAAGAAAGAAAAAAATACCGTTTTAGCAGGGCTTTGTCTACGTCTGGCGTGGCTCTACCGGGCGGAAAATAATTTGGAGCAAGAAAAGCGGTTCCTGGGTTTGGCACTGAACGCGTATGAAGAATCGTTTGTTCACTCGGATTTCACAGGGACATCAATGTCGGAATTAAGAATTCTATTTATGATTGGTGAGCTGAGCCGTCGCCTTGGGCAATTTAGTAAGGCGGTTTCTTATTTTTCATTGATTATTCAACACAAAAATGCCAAAGATGAACAGAAAATAGTGAACATGGCACGTGAACAATCTCGGGTGGCTATTGAGGAGAATCGCCAAGGAACTGTTCAATAGTGATACCCTTAACAACGCGGTGAAGGATGCTAATGGATTCGAAGAGGGGAAGCAGACCCGGATTATTTCCTCGGACTGGCTAAAAATGGTATAATTATCGATAAGTGTGCTTTTCAGGAAATCTACAATAGGTTTTAGGAGGAATTACCCTTGGAATTTACCCAAGTCATTGCTAAGGAACTTGGTCTGAAGACGACTCAAGTGAAAGAAGCAGTTAACTTATTGGATGGGGGAAATACCATCCCTTTTATTGCCCGTTATCGCAAGGAGGCAACTGGGGAACTTGACGAAAATGTGTTGCGCGATATCGTAGAACGTCTAGACTATTTGCGCCGTTTGGATCATCGGAAAACGGAAGTAGTGCGCCTGATTGACGAACAGGGAAAGTTGACGGAAGAATTGTCTGCGCAGATTACGGCAGCTACGGTGCTTCAGGACGTCGAAGATCTCTACCGGCCTTATAAGCAGAAACGCCGGACGCGGGCAACGATTGCCAAAGAGAAGGGCCTTGAACCGTTGGCTACGTGGCTATTAGCTCAATATGCAGGAGTGAGAGTCGATCCACAAGTAGAGGCAGAACAGTATTTAAATGCGGAGTTAGACGTGAATTCCACAGAAGAAGCGTTGGCCGGCGCAATGGATATTATCGCAGAAACCATTGCAGATGATGCCGCATTACGTAAGCGGATTAGGGAAGAGACCGTGCGCGTTGCCGATATGGTGAGCGTTGCTGTGCCGAAGAAGGCCAAAGAGCGTTCCTCCTTCGAGATGTATTATGATTACCGGGAGCCTGTCCGGAGGATTCCGCCACATCGCATTTTGGCCCTGAATCGCGGAGAAAAAGAAGAGTTTTTATCCGTGAAGATCGATGCTCCTCTAGAAACAATTCATAGAATTATCGAACTGCGTTTTGTCAGAACGGGCCCATGTGCTCCGTTGGTCCAAAAAGCAGCTTTGGATGCGTATAAACGGTTGATTGAGCCTTCCATTGAGCGGGAAGTGCGAGCAGAGCTTTCCGATCGAGCGGAAGAACAAGCGATTAAAGTGTTTGCTACCAATCTGCGACAGCTTCTGCTTCAGCCACCAGTCCGTGGAAAAATAGTACTGGGGCTTGATCCTGGGTTTCGGACAGGGTGTAAATGGGCAGTTGTGGATGAGACAGGTAAGCTCCTGAAGGTCGGCGTTATTTATCCTCATCCGCCGCAGAACAAACGAGACGAAGCAAAGGCTATTATGCGAGAGGCCATCGCCGAGTTCGATGCGAATATTATTGCCATTGGGAATGGCACAGCGTCTAGGGAATCGGAAGAAGTCGTGGCTGAGATGATTCGAGAAGATGGGATTTCTACCGAATTTATACTGGTGAGCGAAGCGGGCGCGTCAGTGTATTCGGCATCAAAGTTAGCCGGTGAAGAATTCCCGGAATTTGATCTTTCCTTACGAAGTGCGGTGTCGATTGCTAGGCGACTGCAGGATCCTCTGGCAGAATTGGTGAAGATTGAACCGAAAGCCGTTGGCGTGGGTCAATATCAGCATGATGTCCAGCCTAAACGCTTAGAGGAATCCCTGCAGGGCGTCGTGGAATCGTGTGTTAACGTTGTTGGTGTCGATTTAAACACCGCATCGGCGTCTCTGCTCCAATATGTGGCCGGATTGAAGCCAGTCGTTGCCAAAAATATTGTGGCCTGGCGAGATGAACATGGAAAATTTAGTCGTCGCGATCAACTCAAGAAAATTGCGCGACTAGGTGCGCAAACCTATATTCAGTGCGCAGGGTTTATTCGTCTTCCGGATGGGGTTAATCCTCTGGAAAATACGCCGGTTCATCCAGAATCCTATAAGCTTGCCGAAGATATTTTGAAAAAGATTGGTCACATCTCTGGAGATTTACGGGATCACCTGGCTGAAGTACGTAAAAAACTTGCTCGGTTAGATCCTGCAGAAGTTGCGGATGAGTTTGGTGCTGGGGTTCCGACCGTTCGAGATATTTTGGATGCCCTACAGAGACCGGGCCGAGATCCCCGGGAGGATTTGCCGCGACCGCTACTTCGGCGGGATGTCACTCGTATGGAAGATCTTAATGAAGGAATGATCTTAGAGGGAACGGTGCGCAATGTTGTAGATTTCGGAGCGTTTGTGGACATCGGGGTGAAGCATGATGGGCTTGTGCACATTTCTCAACTGACGGATAAATTTATTAAACACCCCATGGAAGCAGTTGCTGTGGGTGATATTGTCAAGGTACGCGTGATCGGAATTGATAAGGCGCGAGATCGAGTGAGTCTGTCTATGCGAGATCTTTCAACTACTGGGATCAATAAATCGGCGGAGGCCTAGTAAGGTGTGGGATCTATTATAAAATTGGGGGATTAAAGGTGAACAAAGCTATGAAAAAGCTCTTTATAAAAAATGGTCAGATTAAAACAATGACCGGACGTGAATTCGCAGGGAACATCCTGATAGAGGGAACAAAAATAACAGCGCTCGAAGAAACTTCAGAAGTGGAAGTTCCCTCAGATGCGATCGTGATTGATGCCTTGGGGTGTCTCGTGTTGCCAGGGTTTATTGATGCGCACTGTCATGTAGGGATTGGCGAAGAGATCTATCGGTGGGAAGGGGAAGATTTTAACGAAATGTCGGATCCTGTGACACCGGACATGCGGGCGATTGATGGGATTAATCCGGAGGATGAGGGTTTCCGTGATGCCCGCCTAGGTGGAGTAACCGCAGTGTTTACTGGACCTGGCAGTGGGAACGTGATCGGCGGAACGGGAGTCGTTATGAAGACGGCTGGAATCATCGTGGATAAGATGATTGTCCGCGATCCGGCTGGTTTGAAAGTGGCTTTCGGAGAGAATCCCAAGATGGTCTATGGCGAACAGAAGAAAATGCCCATGACTCGGATGGGAACGGCAGCGCTCCTTCGTCAGGCCTTAGTGGATGCGCAGGTGTACCGGGATAAATTAGAGGAAGGGAAAACTGACCCAGATAAAATCCCAGAGCGGGATTTAGGGTTAGAAGCCCTTCTCCTGGTGATTAACCGCAAAATTCCTCTGCGGGCCCATGCCCATCGTGCCGATGATATCATGACGGCGATCCGTATTGCACGTGAATTCGAAGTTGATTTGGTGATTGAACACTGTACGGAAGGGCATAAAATCGCCAAGGAACTGGCAGAGATGGGGTATCCCGCTGTGGTAGGGCCTTTGCTCACCAACCGTTCAAAAGTTGAGCTTAAGGATAAATCGTTCAAAACTCCGGGTATCCTAGCTAACGCTGGGGTTAAGGTGGCCATTATGACGGACCATTCCGTCACCCCGATTGAACAGCTTCCACTTTGTGCGGCGTTAGCTTGTAAAGCCGGAATGGACGAAGAAGACGCGTTGCGGGCGATCACCATTAATTCGGCAGAAATTTTGGGGGTGTCCGATCGAATAGGGTCTTTAGAGGTCGGAAAAGACGCGGATATTGTTATCTGGAGTGAACATCCGTTTATTTTAACCGCCCGCCCCCTCTATGTTATTATTGACGGTAAGATTGTAAACCCTGAACCTACGGAAGATGGAATAAGCCAATGAGTCCAAAATCGTCCTCTGGACTCCCTATTTTTGCTGGAATCGGGATGGCGGTCATCTGGGGCTTCTCCTTTTTATTTACCAAAGAGACCTTGGATCATACGTTCCCGCTGCAGCTTCTCGGCTTTCGATTCGGAGCCGCCGCACTACTTCTTACACTGTTAAAGTTGACTGGGATAGTACGGATTAATCTTAAGGGGAAGCCGATATCCTCGCTGCTTCTCTTGGCGCTCTTTCAACCGGGACTTTATTTCATCGGAGAGACTTGGGGTGTCAAGTGGACTTCGGCGTCTGAGGCCGGCATGGTTATCGCTTTGGTTCCGGTGGCCATTGCGACGATGGCCGCAATTTTCCTCAAAGAAAGACTCAATTCGAAGCAAATGCTTTCGATAAGTGCTTCAGTGTTGGGTGTGATGATCATCGTGTCTGCTCAAGGTAAACTTGAGTTAGGAGAGCATCTTTGGGGAATTATGGCTCTTCTCCTGGCAGTTTTGGCAGCAGGTGCGTACACTATTTTGGCAAGACATTCTTCAAAGAGGTTTAGCCCCTTGGAGATTACATTTGTTATGATGTGGGCAGGAACTGTAATTTTTAATGTGCTGGGTGTCGGTCAAAGCGTCCTCGAAGGGTCGGCTTCGGCATATTTAAGCCCGCTTCAATTACCAAGCGTTTTGTGGGCGATTGTGTATCTTAGTGCATTATCGTCTGTGCTTGCTTTTTTTCTTTCTAATTATATGTTCGCGAAGTTACCTGTTTCACAAACAGCACCGATTTTAAATCTTATTACGGTGGTGTCGGTGTTCTCGGGTGTGTTTTTTAGGGGAGAGCAGTTCGGCCTCATTCATGTGGCAGGGATAACTTTGATTATTTTAGGGGTTTGGGGTACGAATATCTTTGGCAGGACCGCGTTGCCGCCACTCATGGAGAATGCCTAGTCGCCAATTTATATTCCTTATCCAAACAGGGCACACTAAAAAAGTTTGTATTAGGAGGAAAAGACCATGGACTATAGAGTTGCGAGTCTAACGGCTGAGCAAACTCGTGAGTGGGGAAAACAACTGGCAGCGCGTTTACAGGGTGGAGACGTCATTGCTCTAATTGGAGATCTAGGCGCAGGAAAAACGGCGTTCGCTCAAGGGGTTGGCGAGGCGCTGGGTGTCACTGGTCCCATGACGAGCCCAACCTTTACTTTAATCCATGAGTATATTGCACATCTTAAGGGAACTGAGGTTCGTCTGGTTCACATGGATCTTTACCGATTACAGCATCCAGAAGAGGCAGAAGTGATTGGGATTGAAGATGCGTTTGTTGAGGATGCCATTTGTTTAATTGAATGGCCCGAAATTGCAGAGGACTATTTGCCGGAAGATCGATTAGACATTGAGATCCTTGGAAGTGGTGAACAGCCACGGGAGATTATCTTTCGCACGAACGACATTGCTTGGGAGCTTCGTATAAAAGATATGACTTAAGTCACATATAGAAGGTAATCAGTACAATGCGATAGGAAAATGGAAAGGCTCGGAGGGTCTCATGAAATACTTAACGATCGATACGACGACAAAGGTTACGGCAGTGGCCTTAGCTGAAGATGGGCAACTTGTCGGCGAAGGATTTTTACACACCATAAAGACGCATTCGGAGCGAATCATTCCGATGCTTGATCAGTTGCTGACAGCCGCGGCCTGGACACTCCAGGATTTAGATATGATCGGAGTGGTGCGAGGACCGGGCTCGTTTACAGGAATACGAATAGGGATCGCTACAGCCCAAGGTTTGGCTCAAGTGTTGAAGCTCCCACTCATAGCTGTAGTGTCACTCGATGCCCTAGCCTGGGCAGGCTTGGGGAGAACAGAGGACATCGTTCCTATCCTGGACGCGCGCAAAAACGAGTGGTACACGGCGCGCTATCGCTGGACCCGAGGGGAAGAAAAAGCAGCGTGTCTAACACTGCCTCAGGCTTTGAACAAGGATCAATGGCTGGAACAATTGAGGGCCCTCGATCGTACAATTTGTTTCGTTGGAGATGCAGCTGCAAAATCTAAGGGAAAAATCGAGGACGTTTTGGGCGAGCGAGCGATAATTTTACCGGAGTATGAAAGTCTACCTCGCGGTGCCTATGCTGCACGAGCTGTTTGGCAACGTTGGCAAGAAATGGGCGTTGGGGAACGGGTCGAACCGTACTATATCCGCTTTTCTGAGGCGGAGGTCAACTGGGCAAAGAAAGAGAAAGCACGGAAGAAAGAGGAAGCTCAAAGGAGAGAGGGCGATGAATAAAGGGATGATACGTCCCATGCTCTCCTCAGATCTTGAGGTCATCATGGACATTGAGCGTGTCTCTTTTTCCACGCCCTGGTCTTTGGAGTCCTTTAAAGCCGAGCTTAAGGATAACGACTATGCCCGTTATTTCTGTTTAGAGTTGAACGGTCAAGTGATCGGGTACATGGGGCTGTGGTTTATTCTTGATGAGGGACATATTACTAATATTGCCATTGCTCCGGATTATCGGGGGCATCATTGGGGGGAATTCCTAATGCGTTCTGTGATGGCAGAAATGGTGAACCAGGGTATGGAACGTATGACGCTAGAGGTTCGCGTTTCCAATAGCCTGGCACTGTCTTTATATAAGCGGTTAGGCTTTACCCATGCTGGGGTTCGCAAAGGCTATTATGCGGATACTGGCGAAGATGCCCTCATCATGTGGGCAGAGTTGGGGATGGGAGTGAATAGAACGTGACGGCGAGTCAGAATAGAGATATTGTAATTTTAGGGATTGAGACGAGCTGTGATGAGACTTCAGCGGCCGTTTTAGTGAATGGTACAGATTTACGTAGTCATGTTATTTCGTCTCAAATACCGACGCATCAGCGGTATGGAGGCGTTGTTCCGGAAATTGCTTCGCGCGAACACAGTCTTCATCTTCAACCAGTTGTTCAGCAAGCGTTGGATGAAGCGAAGGTTGGTTTCTCCGACTTATCGGCGATTGCGGTAACCTATGGCCCAGGGTTAGTAGGATCCTTATTGGTAGGGGTTTCTGGAGCGAAGGCGATGGCGTACGCTGCCGGAGTTCCGATGATTGGGATCAATCACTTGGAAGGGCATATTTATGCGAATTTTCTACATCATCAGGATCTAGAGTTTCCGTTATTGGCGCTATTGGTTTCGGGAGGACATACGCATCTTATTTTATTTGAAGCCCATGGACGGTACCAAGTATTGGGGCACACTCGCGATGATGCTGCTGGAGAAGCACTTGATAAAGTGGCCCGGACCTTGGGCCTAGGTTATCCAGGCGGTCCCCAGATTCAAAGAGTTGCTCAAGAAGGGGATGCGTCAGCGTTTAAGTTTCCACGGGCTATGTTAGAGCGGGATAGTTTGGACTTTAGTTTTAGTGGGATGAAATCATCTGTTTTGAATACTTTGAATTCAGCGCTCATGCGGGGTGAAACACTCAGTGTTCCGGATATTGCAGCGTCTTTTCAGCAGGCAGTTGTGGACGTCTTGGTCCATAAAGCGTTGATGGCAATCGATCGGACCGGAGTTAAGACGTTATTGCTGGCGGGTGGAGTTGCGGCGAATCTAAGCCTACGTGAAGGCTTAGAGAAGGCATTGTCTGAGCGGGGTGTGCGTCTGGTTTGCCCACCGTCCATTTTTTGCACAGATAATGGGGCAATGATTGCGGTAGCTGGGTATTATCATTATTTAGCAGGGGATTTTTCGCCTTGGACGCTTAATGCTGTGCCCGGTCTAGGGCTCGTGTGACACTGCGTCCTGGTCTTGGATATGGGGCACGGAAGGTTGGAGAGACGGCACATTTCAGGTGCGCTGTCTGTAGTGGGATTGGGGACGGTTTTTGACTTGTATCGTGCAAGCAAGAACCGTCCCTACTTGCGTCCCTACTTGCATCCAGGACTTTAACGTTCGAATTACGATGAAGAGATACGAAACGAAGCGAGGAATTGGATTTCCTCGCTTCGTTTCGTGCTACCTGAAATTTTTATGATGGAGTGCGAGCGCATATGCTGTGGATAAGATGGGCCTGTGGATAATGTGGATAAGTCTGTGCATAAGCGGTTGAAGCGGTTTTGGGGTTTTTCACTAAATTCACTCATTTTAGATAAGGTTACCCACAGACCCTGTGGATAATGTGGATAAGTTCTGAACAAGGCGGAATGATGAGATTTCTGATGGGGATAACTTTGGGGGCTTGAAATTCGAAAATACGTGGCGAATGGTTTGTCGAAGATTTTATATCAGTGAGAATATGAGGGAAATTTCACGCAATTTGTTGTTTCTAAAGAGGAAATTGCCATATGGGTACGAATAATATTGAATAATATAAAATAATATTATGCTTGGAGGCAAGAAGATACTATTGCATACTTCTTAAAAGGGTGGTTGTACATGCGAGACGATAAAAAGAAGCTTCCGACCATGGTGATTATGTTAATCACCATGTTATCAACCGGAGCGGCGGTAGGTATGGTCTTTCCGTTTTTTGCGAAATTGTTTGTCGTCGTGATGATCAAATACAAGTCCTGGGAAAATTATCCCATTGTGAGTTCGATGGCTCCCTGTTAGTCTAACTAAGAGGGGGTTATTCAATTATTCGTTCCATTTGGACACTCATTCCTAAGAAAAATTGGAGTATTATGAGGTATTCCTGCTATTATGATAAAATAACCAAAAATTGTTTATAAAATTTTTTGATAGTTAAAGGAGGATTTTGCCTATGTTGAACGAAATAGTATTAGTAAGTACCAAAATTTTTGACAAAAGGGGTACGCTCAGATGAATGAGGAAAAAAAATCTTTAAAAACCGAAGTACGTAAGATGTGTCTAAATCAGCGGGCCGCTTTGGGGGAGGAAGAGAGAAAAAGTAAAAGCAGAATTATTCAGCAAAAACTTTTAGATCTACCGGAGTTCAAAAAGGCTAAAACAGTGTTGTTATTCCTTGACTTTCGCGGTGAAGTAGAGACTATGGCCTTGGCTGAGGCGACAATCGCGCTCGGGAAAAGACTTATATTACCCCGTTGTGCACCTCAAGGTATCCTTCTTCCAATTGAAGTGCGTGACCTAGCAGCGGATCTTGAACCAGGAGCGTTCGGAATTCGCGAACCTAAATTGACTCTGGGAGTCGTAGAACCCTCGGAAATCGATTTGGTGATCATTCCCGGTTCTGGGTTTGATCTGCAAGGGAATCGTTTAGGGTATGGGGGTGGCTTTTATGATCGCTTCTTTATGCACTTGAAGCCTTTAACGCCACGGGTGGCTCTTTGTTTCGGATGTCAAGTTATTGAACAAATACCCGTTGATAAGCATGATGCCAAAATGACGATGTTGATCACCGAGAACGACGTATACAAATTTGAACGCTAAAGGTTCAAAAAGGAAAATTCATAAGGGGGGATCTTTTTGTGCACCGAGTGTGAAGAGTTAATAGACCCTAAGCAAATATTATTAGATGATGTTATTACCAAGTATAAACACCAGAATGGGCCACTTATCCCGGTTTTGCAACAAGCCCAAGAGGTGTATGGCTATTTGCCAACACATGTGCTTCAACACATTAGTAAAACAATGCGTATACCTTTGGCGAGGATTTATGGCGTTGTGACGTTTTATGCTCAGTTTCGTTTAGTTCCTTCGGGACGAAATGTGATCAATGTTTGCTTGGGAACGGCTTGCCATGTACGTGGAGGAGCGAAGGTTCTGCAAACTATTGAAAAAGAATTAAAGATTAAAGATGGGGAAACAACCGAAGATCGGCGCTATACTTTGGAAGTTGTGGCCTGCATTGGAGCCTGTGGTCTTGCACCGGTTATTTCCATTAATAATGAAGTTCATGGGCGATTATTACCGGAACACATTACCGGAATATTGGCCGAATACGAGTAGGGGGATAAAGCAATGGCAGAGAACCAGCGGATTCTAGTTTGTGCAGGGACAGGATGTGCGTCATCGGGAGCAGGTAAGCTTATTACTGCCTTGAATGTGGAACTAAAAAAGCAAGGACTCGAAGAAACCGTGACAGTTGTTGGGACAGGTTGTCAAGGGTTTTGTGAAAAAGGGCCGACGATCGTTATTGAAAAACATCAGGTCTTGTATACCTCTGTTTCAGTAGACGATGTTGCGGAAATCGTAGCTTCAGATATTATCAAAGATGAACGGGTTGAACGTCTCTTGCTTATCGATCAGATCACGCAAAAACCGGTGGGTAAGTTATCTGAAATCCGATTTTTTGCGAAGCAACACCGGATTATTCTTCAGAATTGCGGAGTTATTGATCCTCAGAAGATTGCAGAATACACTGCCCGGAAGGGATATCTGGCGTTACAAAAAGCTCTCAAAGACATGTCGTCGGATGAAGTACTAGAAGAGGTTAAAAAATCTGGTCTGCGAGGCCGTGGCGGTGCAGGGTTCCCAACAGGGTTAAAGTGGGGCTTTTGCCGTGGAGCCGCGGGCGACAAAAAATATGTTATTTGTAATGCAGACGAAGGGGACCCGGGAGCCTTTATGGATCGCAGCGTACTAGAGGGCGATCCGCATTCCGTGATCGAGGGGATGCTCATTGGAGCCTATGCTATCGGAGCAAACGAAGGATACGTCTATTGCCGAGCAGAATACCCAATGGCGATTAGGCACTTAGAAATTGCGATTAAGCAAGCGGAGGAAGCTGGCTACTTAGGCGACAATATTTTGGGCTCGGACTTTAACTTTCACTTAAATGTGTTTGCTGGAGCAGGAGCGTTTGTTTGTGGAGAAGAAACGGCCTTGATGGCTTCTATTGAAGGAAAACGTGGAATGCCGCGAGTGCGCCCACCCTTCCCTGCAGTCAGTGGCTTATGGGGAAAACCAACCAATATCAATAACGTAGAAACTTGGTCCAATATTCCTCATATTATTCGTAACGGGTCTGATTGGTATACTCAGCTTGGGACGGAAAAAAGTAAAGGGACTAAAATATTTGCCCTGACTGGAAAAGTTAACAATACAGGGTTAGTTGAAGTTCCTATGGGTACAACACTGCGAGAGATCATCTTTGACATTGGGGGCGGAGTTCAGAACGGTAAAGCCTTTAAAGCCGTGCAAATAGGAGGCCCCTCAGGAGGATGTATGCCTGAGTCGATGTTAGATACCCCGGTGGATTATGACTCTTTAGCGAAAGCTGGTGCTATGGTTGGCTCGGGTGGACTCGTAATTATGGACGAGACCACTTGCATGGTGGATATTGCTCGCTTCTTTCTAAGTTTTACGACGAAAGAATCTTGTGGGAAATGTACCCCTTGTCGAGAAGGTACCAAACGAATGTACGAAATTCTGGATAGAATTACTAAAGGTGAAGGAAAGATAGAAGATATCGATACCTTGGAACATCTCGCCCTTACTATCAAGGAAACCTCCCTTTGCGGATTGGGACAGACTGCACCAAACCCGATCCTGGCCACGATCAAATACTTCAGGCACGAGTTTGAGGCACATATTCGTGACCATCAGTGTCCTGCACATGCTTGTTCAGCGTTGCTTAGTTATTCCATTGATGCAGAGAAATGCAAAGGATGCGGACTCTGTGCTAAAAACTGCCCGACCACATGTATTACAGGGGAGAAGAAAAAACCGTACGTGATTAAAGAAGATGATTGTATCAAATGCGGAACCTGTGTGGATAAATGCAAGTTTGACGCGGTAATTCGGCTATAAACTGAGGGGAGGCACTTTGGCGTTGATTACAATAACAATTGATGGGCGCGAAGTCAGCGTTCCCAAGGGAACGACGGTGCTTGAAGCCTGTCGCATGCATGATATTTCCATTCCTACCTTGTGCCACGATAAGGAGCTTACCTCAAGCGGTTCCTGCCGTTTGTGCATTGTCCAAATCGAAGGGATGCGCAATCTTCCCCCATCGTGTGTCACTCAAGCAGCGCAGGGAATGAAGGTGGAAACCAAAAATCCCAAAGTGCAGGCAGCACGCAAGACGATTCTAGAACTATTGGTAGCTAATCATCCCTTGGATTGCATGCTTTGTGAAAAGTTAGGAGATTGCTCTTTAGCTAAGTATGCGTATGAATATGGTGTAACAGGTGAAATTTATCAAGGGGAGAAACGGAACGCCCCTCTCGATGATGCAAACCCTTACATTCTGAGAGATCCCAACAAATGTATATTGTGTGGTAAGTGTATTGCTACCTGTAATGCTGTAACGGAGCGAAGTGTCATTGATTACGCTTATCGCGGATTCAATACTAAAGTTGCAACCTTCTTGGACACGGATCTAAAGGATTCTAGTTGTGTTTATTGCAATCGATGTGTGGCTATTTGTCCAGTCGGAGCCCTCGTTGACAAAAGCATGATCGGCAAAGGCAGAGCCTGGGAGTTCACTAAGGAAGAAGCCACGTGTACTTTTTGTGACTATGGCTGCAAATTTGACATTAACTCCAAGAACGGTAAGGTTATCGCAGTAACAGCCAAATCAGCCGCAAATGGCCGACCACTTTGCCTTAAAGGGCGTATCGGGTCTGATTTTATGCACAACCCCGAGCGAACGGAACTGCCTTTCATTAATCAAGAGGGTGAGTTTATCCAGGTTGCGTGGGAAGAATTTTTAGGGCTAGGCAATATTGTCGAAAAAATCAACTCACTCGCCAAGGAGTAACGAACCATTTCAACCATCTGGCCCATTTGTGATTAAAATCACTAAATAGCCATGATTATTGAGTAATGTGGATAAAATAATCATAGCTAAAGTAGGTCACTTAAGTTAGCTGATCTGAGCAAAATTCGTTCGTGTTCAAAGATATATAAAGGATAAGGATGAAAAAAACTGAGAGGAGTGAAACACATTGGAGTGGTATACCTTAACGATCGATGGACGAGAAGTCAGTGTTCTGAAAGGAACGACCGTACTTGAAGCCTGTCGTATGCATGATATCCCGATTCCTACCTTGTGTCATGACCCAGAGCTTACCCCATCCGGCGCTTGCCGTTTATGCGTAGTTCAAATCGAAGGAATGCGTAATCTTCCCCCGTCTTGCGTCACTCAAGTAGCGCAGGGAATGAAGGTAGAAACTAAAAATCCCAAAGTCCGAGCAGCACGCAAAGTAATTCTGGAATTATTGGTGGCGAATCATCCGCTCGATTGCATGACCTGTCAAAAGATGGGGGATTGTTCATTGGCGGAGTACGCCTATGAATATGGTGCCACGGGAGAGCTTTATAAAGGTGAGCAACACAACCTTCCGATCGATAGCGGAAACCCGTTCATCTTGAGGGACCCCAATAAATGTATCTCGTGTGGAAAATGTATTAAAGCGTGTACTGAAATTCAGGGAAAAAGCATTCTGGATTTTTCGTTCCGTGGCTTTGAGACCCAAGTGGGTCCCGCTTTTAATGTTGCCTATCACGAGTCTGCTTGCGATTTCTGCGGTTCTTGTGTCTCAGTTTGTCCGGTTGGAGCGTTGGTCGAAAAACATATGGTCGGCAAGGGACGTTCTTGGGAAGTAACGAAAGTCCAAACCACCTGTCCGTTTTGTGGGACAGGATGTAACTTCGACTTAAATGTTAAAGATGGGAAAGTCATTGGAGTAACCTCTAACCCAGAGGCACCAGTCAATGGAAAGGCGCTTTGCGTCAAAGGTCGGTTCGGCTCGGATCTAATTCATAGTCCTAATCGTTTGACGACGCCTTTAATTAAGAAAGACGGAGTGTTTGTCCCGGCTGAATGGGATGAAGCCCTCGATTTAGTGGCAACAAAGTTCCAGGAAATCAAGGATAATTACGGAGCAGATGCTATTGCGGCGTTGAGTTCTGCCCGTTGTACCAATGAAGACAATTATGTCATGCAAAAATTCATGCGCGCAGTGATCGGGACCAATAACGTCGATCACTGCGCCCGCACCTGACACGCTCCCACTGTGGCCGGTCTGGCCATATCATTCGGTTCGGGAGCAATGACGAATTCCATTAATGAAATCCCGCAAACCAACGTCATGTTTGTTATCGGTTCAAATACAACAGAGGCTCACCCGGTCATAGGGACCAAGATGAAGCAAGCCTTGGCAAATGGGGCAAAGCTGATCGTCGTAGATCCTCGTGAAACTCAGCTCGCCGAAGTCTCGGATCTCTGGCTAAGACTTCGTCCTGGAACAGATATTGCCCTTCTCAACGGGATTATGAACATCATTCTCGCGAACGGTTGGGAAGATCGCGCGTTCATCGAAGAACGTACAGAAGGGTATGATAAATTCCGCGAGGCTGTCGATAAGTATCCGCCTGAGGTGGCCAGTCAAATAACGGGTGTTCCCGTTGATCAGCTCGTAGCTGCCGCTAAAATGTACGCAACATTAAAACCTGCCGGGATCTTCTATACCTTGGGGATAACAGAACACACCTATGGCACGGATAATGTCATGAGTTGTGCGAACCTCGCCCTCCTCACAGGCAATTTGGGTAAGGAAAGTTGCGGAGTTAACCCGATGCGTGGGCAAAATAATGTTCAAGGCGCCTGTGACATGGGAGCACTTCCCAATGTTTATCCAGGCTACCAACAGGTCGCCAATCCTGCGGCACAAGCTAAATTCGAAGCTGCCTGGGGTGTTTCCCTCAACCCTAATCCAGGGTTTATGATTCCCGATATGTTTGAAGCAGCGCATAGTAAGAATTTGCGGGCCTTGTATTGTTTTGGCGAGGATCCAGTGCTGACCGATGCCGATGCTAATCATGTGCGCAAAGGTCTGGAGACGCTTGATTTCCTCGTAGTTCAGGACATCTTTATGTCGGAAACAGCAAAGCTTGCAGATGTTGTGCTCCCAGGGGCTAGTTTTGCTGAGAAAGATGGCACCTTTACGAATACTGAGAGACGGGTGCAATTGGTCAATCAGGCCATTAAGCCGATCGGCAATGCTAAGGCGGATTGGGATATCATTTGTCAACTAGCCACTCGTATGGGTCACCCATTCCTGTATCAATCTCCAGCAGAAATCATGTTGGAATTAGCGTCATTAGCTCCCCAATATGCTGGGGTTACCCACGAACGCTTGGGGAATCACGGATTGCAGTGGCCAGTGCCGCATTGTGACCATCCAGGAACTAAGTTCTTGCATGAAGGGTCATGTACTCGTGGTAAAGGACGCTTTATGCCGATAGAAAATCAATTACCTGCTGAAGTACCGGATGAGCAGTATCCGTTCTTACTCAGCACGGGTCGTAAACTGTCTCACTATAACGTGATGACGAGAAATTCTGCAGCCCTTGAAACCTTTTCCCCAGAAGAGTTGGCAGAGATGAATCCCGTGGATGCCAAGCGGCTCGGGCTCGAACAGGGTGAACGGATCCACGTAACGTCTCGTCGAGGAGAACTGGATACGAAAATCAAAATAACAGAGCGAGTGCCGGTGGGAATGCTCTTTATGACACTTCATTATTTGGAGTCGCCCACCAACGTCTTAACCAATGGGGCTTTTGATAAAGTCACCAAAACGTATGAGTATAAAGTCTGTGGCGTACAGATCTCGAAACTCAATTAGTACGAAAAATGGGCCTTCAGTACTGAAGGCCCATTTTTTGGCATCCATTTACTTGAATAATTGGTATGATAAATACACGAAAGATAATCATATCTAAAGAACCATTTTGTCCGTCCAATACGCTTAGGTTAAGGAGTAAAGATAGGTATGAAGATGATGATTGAATTAGAGACGGCTTTGGAATTGGTCCTTACCCGCATCCATCCGGTCGAAAAGGAAAGCGTTTCAATAGTAGATGCCTATCATCGTGTATTGGCTCGAGACGTGACATCTCAAATTGCCATGCCACCGTTTGCGCGGTCACCGCTGGATGGATATGCTTACCTTGCCACAGCGTCTGATTCTAAGCCCCTTCAGCTTCAGGTTGTGAGTGAAATACCAGCGGGAACGTTTTCTGAACGGGAAATCGTAACTGGCGAGGCAGCCAAGATATTCACAGGTGCACCGATTCCACCCGGTGCCAACTGCGTGGTGAGGATGGAAGACACCGAGTTTACAGGGGATAAGGTGACAATTTTTCGTCCAGTGTCACCGGGCTCAAATGTCGTACTTAGAGGGGAAGAGATAGCAGAGGGGGAGACGATACTTGAAGAGGGTTTCTATTTAACCCCACCGGCGGTGGGCTTGCTTGCTGCAGTGGGTTATGATCACGTGGATGTCTATCGTCGACCACGTGTGGGGTTGCTCTCGACAGGAACGGAACTTATGGATGTGGGTCAACCGTTACTTCCTAGTAAGATTTATAACAGTAACAGTTATACGTTGCGAGGAATGCTTCAAGAAGCCGGGTGTGATGTCTCGGTGATCCCCATCGTTTCCGACCAAATGGAGGTGACTCTTGAAGCCTTAGAAAGGGTTGCAGATACTGATGTGGTCATTTCGACCGGCGGAGCCTCGGTGGGTGATTACGATATCATGCGCCATGCTCTTGTTCAGCACGGCTGTGAAATGTTGTTTTGGAAGGTAAATATTAAGCCTGGGACGCCTGCTTCGGTCGGACAAATAGGAAAGAAGTTCTTTTATTCTCTGTCGGGAAACCCAGCCGCGGCCATGGTGACATATGAGCTGCTGGTCCGTCCGGTACTCCGCAAATTAGCGGGTCGATCCATGATCGAAGAGGAGACGTTCCTGGTCAAAATGGCAAGTAGCTTTGCACAGACAGGCAAACAACGACGCTTCTTGAGGGCTAAGGCGGTGTTGAAGGATGGAGAAATTTGGGCAGATCTTGCGCAGGTGCAGGGTTCTGGAGTGCTTCGTTCGATGATTGGTAGCCACCTGTTAGTGGATGTGCCGGCGAGTCATGGTTCGGTAGTTCCTGGAGAACTCCTGATGGCACGCTGGATTGCCGAATGGGAGAATTAATTGGTCAGCTAGCGCGTCAGGTTACTTTCCGTGACAGTAAAAGTTGGATGTGGTACATTGAAGGTATAACAGTTTTATTGATACTACAAATAGAAATCATATTGGGTGAGGGTGAAGAGCTATAAAACAGCAAGAAGTGATTATGTATACCGTACCCCTTTGACCACACTGTGTACGCGCGAAGCGATTCCTTTCGGGTAAAGGGATTATATTTACTGAGAAAAACATTCTTCTTTTTAAGCACTTAAAAGAATTGAGAAAAGCGACCGATGCGATCGGCGTTCCCGTAACTATTGTCGGGGAACGGATTCTGACTCGTTTCTCGTCCGTTGAATACGAGGAGGTCTTTGAAAATTTCTAATTCACTGCAGGACTCCGGGAAACCACTGCCAAAGTTGAAGGCAACCGGGATTTTATTAGCAGGTGGAAATAGTTCGCGAATGAATAAAAATAAGGCCTTCCTTGAACTGGAAGGCAAGCCTTTAGTGGAACGGAGTTTAACCGTCTTACAAGCAGTGTTTGCAGAAGTTCTGATTAGCGCCAACAAGCCTGAATTGTATGTAGGCTACGAAGTACCCATCATTCGAGACGAGATTCTGGGTCGGGGGCCGTTAGAAGGGCTTTATCAGGGCTTAAAAGTGGCGACCTATGATGAGGTTTTTTTCGTAGCCTGTGATATGCCGTTTTTAAGAGTTGAACTTATCCGTTTTCTGTCTTCTCTACTTTTGGCGAATGATGTTGTCGTCCCACAGCTTCAATCCGGCCTCCACCCGTTACATGCCTTTTACCATCGGCGTTGCCTTCCCTTAATCAAAAAGAACCTTGAGGCGGGTCGCCTCAAGATTATAGATTTCTACCCGTCTTGTTCCGTAAGGTATGTGGGAGAAGCTGAACTTCAGGTCTTTGATAATCTGAGTAAAGCCTTCTGTAACGTGAATACGCCGGACGATTGGTCGACGATTCTTAAGGGGTGATCCGATCATGGCAGGTGTAAATATTAAGCCGTTGTTCCCTGGCAAACCCTATAACGGTGATGTTCAAAGCAGCCGCCTGAGAAAGGGCCATATCGGTGGGTGCACCACGTGCAATAAGGATAGGAACCTTCATTTTGGCAACCTTCAGCAGGATTTCTGAGGAAACACGACCGCTAAAAAAAATCACATGATTTTCCAGATTTAAACCGGTGTGAAAGGCACTCCCGCTGAGTTTATCAAACACATTATGCCGGCCGATATCATAGCTCGTCAAGAGCACGTGGCCTTGATAGGCAACCCCTCCGCTGTGTACGCCTCCCGTTGAATCAAAGAGCGTTGAATGGGACTGTAAAAACTTCACATAACCATAGGCTTCCTGGAGAGGAATGCTATGGGTCGAGTCGAGCGGTTTAACCATCAAGACATCGTTAGCGAAACAAAAAGAGGCTCTACTTTTACCACAACAGGCGGAAACAAATCGTTTGCTCATCAGTTCTTTTTGCAAAAGACACGGTTTGCCCTCGACCCAAACTAAGTGATCATTGGGATCGTGGCGAATGTCAAACACGTCCTCAGGAACACGGATAAACCCTTCATTGAGGAGGAAACCATAGACAAGCTCTTCAGTTTGAGAGGGGGAACACAAAAGTGTCGCGATTTCTTCTCGGTTGTAGTGGATGGTTAATGGAACTTCTCGAACCACAGTATCTTCGGCCCATTCGAGTAGGGGTCCTTTAGCTTTGAGAATGGAGTGAGTAACGGTTTCGTTCGGCATGTAAACCTCCTATTAGCATTGCTCATTCTAGTTTACAATATTTTCGCAAAAAATCGAACTTTTTTTCTAAATAAAAAGAGGAAATATTGCGATTTATCACGAATAATATATCATAACTAATTTAATCGTCATCGCTCTTAAGCTGGATTACCTAAAGCCTACGCTATGGTGACCACAGGTGTCGTAAGGCATCCGGGTATTATGGGAAACCGTACTATCTCCCGCTGGAAAGGAGTCTGTCGACAGGTGGAATGAATTTCCCCGGTTGTTTGCAGACCGTGGGTTTTTTTGTGTGTCTAGATTTAACCGTGAAAAGGGGCGTCGCAATGCAGGACCAATATCAAAGGCAAATTGATTATCTCAGAATCTCAGTCACCGATCGTTGTAATCTTCGTTGCAAATATTGTATGCCAGAAGAAGGGGTGCAGTGGATGCAGCATAAGTCCATTCTCTCCTTTGAAGAAATTCTTCGCCTCATGAGACTTAGTACGCAAATAGGGTTTCGCCGGTTTCGTATCACTGGGGGAGAACCCTTGGTCCGTAAGGGGATTTTGGACTTCCTGAGTGAGGCTGCACAGCTACCGGGGGTTGAGGATCTTATGCTTACGACCAACGGAATGCTGCTCCCGGAAATGGCCTTCGACTTGAAAAAGGCAGGAGTCCAGCGCGTTAACATCAGCCTAGACACCATGGATCCGGAGCGTTTTCACGATATTACTCGGGGTGGGGATGTCCAAACTGTGATTCAGGGAATATTCCGTGCCCTTGAAGCCGGCCTTAATCCGGTGAAACTGAATGTCGTCGTCGTCCGGGATTTCAATACGGGGGAGCTACCCAAATTCTTGGACTTGGCTAAGCAGTATCCTCTACATGTCCGCTTTATCGAGCTTATGCCGATTGGAATTAGCTCGGAGCATCGGACTGAGTTTGTCCCAATTAAGGAAATGAAAGAACTATTAGGACTCAAAGAGTATATTCCGACCAAAGATATTCCTGGGGGGGGACCTGCAGAGTATTTTCGCCCCAGCGGTTTTAAGGGGAGTATCGGCTTTATCAGCGCCTTGAGTCGTCACTTTTGCGATACCTGCAATCGCGTCCGCTTGACGGCGGATGGGAAACTAAGACCTTGCTTGCACAGTAAACATGAAGTGAATTTGCGTGAGGCGTTACGAGACGGAAGCTCAGATGCGGAACTATTGGAGATATTTGCTCAGGCAGTATGGAAAAAACCAGTTGAGCATCATATGAATGACGAAGCGTGGCAAGATAAACGCATAATGTCTCAGATCGGAGGGTGAGGAATGGATCTAACACATTTTGATGAAGCAGGACGCGCCAAAATGGTGGACGTCAGTGACAAGAACGAAACGGATCGAGTGGCGGTTGCCCATGGCAAAATATTGATGAAACCAGAGACCTTGGAGCGCATTCGCTTAGGATTAATCGCCAAAGGAGATGTCTTAGCGGTGGCTCAAGTTGCGGGAATCATGGCAGCAAAACAAACGTCGCAGTTGATTCCTATGTGCCATCCACTCATGATCACAGGCGCGAAACTCAGCTTCAGACTGGTGGACCCGGGCGAGGTAGATATTGAAGCCATCGTGAAGGTCACTGGAAAGACTGGCATTGAGATGGAAGCCTTGACGGCAGTAAGTGTGGCGGCTTTAACGATCTATGATATGTGTAAAGCAATGGATAAGACTATGACAATTGGCGATATTTATCTGGTTGAAAAGCTTGGGGGTAAAAGCGGACACTTTGTCCGTGCCTAATATCGAGATTAAGTGAACCGAGAATAAGACGGAAGAAGGATAATTTAAATGGGTAAAATAGTAGCGGTCTGTACGAGTGAAAAAAAAGGGATGCGCAAAAAGAATGTAGGCGAAGGAATTTTAAAAATGAACTTTGGTCTTGAAGGTGATGCACACGGTGGGGACTGGCATCGTATGGTTAGCCTGCTGGCGATGGAAAGTATTAAGAAGATGACGGATAAAGGGCTGGATGTTGGGCCAGGGGACTTTGCGGAGAACTTGACGACGGAAGGGATAGAATTATTTATTCTTCCCATTGGAACAAAGCTGAAAATAGGGGAAACCAGTATCGGAGAAGTGACTCAAATCGGTAAGGAATGCCATACGAAATGCGCGATTTTTTATCAGGCTGGGGACTGCGTCATGCCAAGAGAAGGAATTTTCATTCGTTTGTTGGAAGGCGGGACAGTTCGCGTTGGGGACAATATCGAGGTGATGGCTTAATGATTCGCGTGGGTATCATCACGGCAAGCGACAAAGGGTCGCGTGGAGAACGGGAAGATCTTTCCGGACCAGCTTTAGCGGAGCTTGTTCAAGAAATTGGTGGGGAGGTCATTGAGTATGCGGTGCTTCCGGACGACCAACTCTTACTTGAAGAAAAAATGTGCCTCTGGGCGGATGAACTGGGCTTAGATTTGATCTTAACCACGGGCGGGACAGGATTCTCCTTGAGAGATGTTACGCCTGAGGCGACCCTAGCCGTGGCAGATCGTCTTGTACCGGGCATTGCAGAAGTGATGCGGATGGAAAGCCTGAAAGTGACTCCGAAAGCTATGCTCAGCCGGGCTGTCGCTGTACTTCGGAAACGAACGCTCATTATCAATATGCCGGGTAGTCCCAAAGCGGTACGTGAATGCTTTGCAGCAATTGCTCCTGGGATTCCCCATGGAATTCAAATCCTCAAGGGAGAAGCCAGTGAATGTGCTACAACATAGTTGAATCCAAACTAAAGAGTATTTTAAGGGGTATGCCTACACTGGCATACCCCTTAAAATTTCATCTGCTTGTCACGTCTGTCCGGAGTTTAGCGTAGGATATGGTAGACAAGTGGCTTGTGAGGTGAAAGTTATGAAAGCCATTGCGTTTGTTGATTATGAAAATATCTGGACAGGTTTATTAGAACGGGGGTTTGAATTAACGCCGGAGCAGTTGGTGCAGTTCTTACAACTTTACACAGAGCGTACCAATGTAGATTTATTGGCTATCTATCTTTACGCCAACTTCGACCGGGAAGAATTTTGGCGAACACAAACAACGTTTGAAAAGACGAATGTTTTCACACGTCACGTCTTTGGAAAAAACAACTATGCAAGTACTGGACTACGCCGTAATGCCGCGGATTTGGAATTAATGCTCGAAGCACAAGAAATATTACTGACTCGGACGGCTACGTTTGACAGATTTTTGTTGCTCACAGGGGATGGAGACTTCCTTTCCCTTGTCAGAAAGGTCCGAGCTTGGGGGAAAGAAGTTAAAGTGATCGGGGTATCTGGAAGTGTTCACCATGTTTTGCAGCCGTATTGTGACGGGGCAGATTTATTGGAGTGGATTTTCCAAGAAAAGCACGAATTTGAATATCATCCGGAGCAGGATTTGGAGCATGGAATACAGATCCTCGGTACTCTTCAGACTAAGTTGAGCTACGTGGCCTCAACGAAGGCGAGAACTAGTTTAGCAGAACTTTTGGGACGATCCATACCACAAATTAAGGAATTCATCCGGTACACGTTAAGAGAGAACATCCTCACTGAGCGCGAGCAACTTGACACAAATCTCAAAATCGGCAAAACAAAAATTTATCTTCTCAATTTAGAGAATGCTAAAGTTGTGGAAGCGTTAGGATCAATGTTCGAGGAAGTTCATCTACGTCAATTAAAATTGAATCAGGACAATTCTACAAATCCGAATTTATCTTAGAACTATGCATAGAATGGCGAAAATCGGGTAATCATAGTGGTTAGAGGATCTGGAGATCGCTCTAGGCGGAGGGCCTTGATTGTAGAATATAGAATGCCTAGAAATAGAGCGCAATTCCATGTAATGGGCTAGAAATAGCACTTAAATCCCTATTTTTGAGCATTGTGAGGGGTTGCTTTCCGGCGGCCCCTTGCATATTATTATAGATATATTATTAGCACTCAATAGAGACGAGTGCTAACAAATATTAAACAAAACAATAAGGAGGGACTTTTCTTCATGAACATTAAACCTCTCGCAGACCGGGTGATCATCAAAGCACTCCCGATGGAAGAAAAAACTAAGAGCGGAATCTTTATGCCTGATACCGCAAAGGAAAAACCACAAGAGGGCGAAGTTATCGCTGTAGGTCCTGGTAAAATGGAAAAGGGTGTTCGGGTACCACTTGATGTTAAACCGAACGATCGCGTATTTTATTCCAAATATGCAGGTACTGAAATTAAGTATGATGGAGAAGAATACTTAATCTTAAAAGAGGCAGATATCTTAGCTATTATTGGCTAGTTCGATAAGACTAAAATTTAAGGAGTGAATATACGTTGGCAAAACAAATTATTTTTAATCAAGACGCACGTCATGCTTTAGAACGCGGTGTCAATTCCCTCGCTGAAGCCGTACGTGTTACTTTAGGACCTAAAGGCCGCAATGTTGTCCTTGACAAAAAATTCGGATCACCACTGATTACAAACGATGGAGTAACTATTGCTCGAGACATCGAATTGGAAGATCCATTTGAAAATATGGGAGCCCAACTCGTTAAAGAAGTGGCTACCAAAACCAATGATGTGGCAGGAGACGGCACGACAACCGCGACTGTTTTAGCACAAGCGATCATTCGCGAAGGGCTTAAGAATGTCGCAGCTGGTGCAAATCCTATGGGCATTAAACGTGGTATTGAACAAGCAGTTGAAGTTGTAGTCGCTGACATTAAAGCGAATGCTAAACTGGTTGAGACGAGCGAAGCCATTGCTCAAGTTGCTTCAATCTCTGCAAGCGACAAAAATATCGGCGACCTCATTGCTCAGGCAATGGAGAAAGTCGGTAAAGACGGCGTTATCACAGTTGAAGAAGCTAAAGGCATGACGACTGAATTAGAAGTGGTTGAAGGAATGCAATTTGACCGTGGCTATATTTCAGCTTATATGATTACCGATACAGAAAAAATGGAATCAATACTTAATGATCCATTCATTCTGATTACCGATAAGAAGATCAGTGCGATTCAAGACGTTTTACCAGTACTCGAAAAAGTAGTTCAAGCTGGTCGTCAACTGATGATCATTGCAGAAGACATCGACGGGGAAGCTTTGGCAACTCTCGTTGTCAACAAGCTGCGTGGTACGTTCGTCTGTGTTGGCGTTAAAGCACCTGGCTTTGGCGATCGACGCAAAGCTATGCTGGAAGACATTGCAGTGCTTACAGGCGGAACCGTAATTACAGAAGATCTTGGCCTAAAGCTCGAGAATACGACCATCGAAATGCTCGGACGAGCCCGTCAAGTTCGGGTTACTAAAGAGGAAACTACGTTAATCGAAGGAACTGGTAGCACCGAAAATATTAAAAAACGTGTAGAAGCCCTCAAGAGACAAGTCGAAGAAACCACTTCAGACTTTGACCGCGAGAAGCTCCAAGAACGTTTGGCAAAACTATCCGGTGGCGTTGCAGTGATTCAAGTCGGTGCAGCAACCGAAACCGAAATGAAGGAGAAAAAACTCCGGATTGAGGATGCTTTGGCTGCCACACGTGCCGCTGTTGAAGAAGGAATTGTTTCCGGTGGGGGAACAGCTCTGATCGATGCACTTCACGCCTTGGATGCTCTTAACTTGGTTGGGGACGAGAAAACCGGCGTGAATATTATCCGCCGTGCACTCGAAGAGCCTCTTCGCCAAATCGCCAACAACGCTGGTCATGAAGGATCCGTTGTCGTTGAAAAAGTTCATAACTCAGTAAGGGGTACTGGCTTCAATGCTATTACTGAAGCCTATGAAGATATGATCGCCGCTGGAATCGTTGACCCAGCGAAAGTCACACGTTCAGCTCTGCAAAATGCGGCTTCTATTGCTGCAATGCTTCTGACCACCGAGTGCTTAATCGCTGATCTACCATCTAAGGATGGCGGAGCAGGCGCTATGGGCGGCATGGGTGGAATGGGCGGCATGGGCGGCATGATGTAAGCGAAAGCTTACAATCCGCTCGTACCAATGGACTGAGCGTTTTAAAAACGCCGAATTTACCCTAATGCCCACATTTTGCTCACATTCAAACAATAAATAAATGATACTCTGTCGGGTATCGATAGATTAGAGGCTTTTCATGAGTTCGTTGAACTTATGAAAAGTCTCTTTTCTATGCTTTTCCATAAGGTCTCGACTATCACAGGTGTTGAACGTTGGACTACAATTAAGAGAGTGATGCTTCGGTTGGTAGAGCGCAAAACAGGAATAATATGTTGGGTAATTACAGAACAACGTCATAAGACAAATGGGCTATCATCCTTTCAGATGATAGCCCATTTGTATAGAAGAATTTTCTAGAAGATCAAGCCTAAAGCGATAAGAATCAAAATAGCAACAGCTATAACGCCTACACCAACGCCACGCCCAACGCCAAAACCAGCTACTGGGGCGATCGGAGCAGGACAGCATGCTCCACCCATTCCACCATAACCCATTCCGTACATTGATATTTCCACCTTTCAAATTAGAATACAATACCCATTGCGATGAGCAGAAGAATAATTATGACAACTACAGCGATTCCGCCAAAGCCGTGTCCACAACCGCAAGCAGCTCCATCAACCGCACCAAATGCCATTTGCATTTCCTCCTTTACCAGAGATAACACATAATATGCATTTGTTAGTTAATGGGGAACAATATGGAAAAATAATTAGACGGAATAGTGCAAGCTAAATGCACATATTAGTAGGGTAAGAACTCCGCCAAGGGGGCATGAGATGAAGAAAAGAGGATTATGGTTACTCATCGGAATCAGTATCGTGTTGATAGGGGTGCTTCTAGGACGCCTTCTATGGCAGCCAGACCCTACAAAATTAGTCACACACGGCTTAGAACGATTGAACGCAGCGACCTCTTTTCGCTACAGCTTAACCCAGCATCAATCGGTTGAGGGAAAAGATCGCGTACTCACTCAGATTCTAGGAGAAAAGGACGGTGGAAACACTCGAATCTTAGGGCAGCTAGTCGGTAGCGAAGTAGAGCTTATCCAAGTCGGAGATTCTACCTATAACAAAGATCCCTTCAGCAAGAAATGGATCCGGTTTGCGAATGCTGCAGCAACTCAGGAAGTCTTTTTGGCGGAGCTCAACCCCTTATCTTCGCTTCAAATGAAAGAGCTTGGAGAGGTGATGCTTAGCGGTCAGGAGAAAGTGAATGGAGAAAAAGTATGGGTATGCCATTTGATGCCTAGTGTGCAGAATCAAATGATGGAAGCATTTTGGACCGATTTCCAGTATACGCTTTATATTCGTAAGTCTGATGAAATGCTTGTAAGAGCGACAATCGAAGCGAAAAATAAAGCTAAGTCCGATTCAATGACAATGATACTTGAGTTTAAGGACATTGGAAAGAAGATAAATATACAGGTACCGGACATTTAAGAAAACGTGTTCCACGGGCGCAAATAAAGAGGCAGGATATATCCCGTAGTGGGTTATATCCTGCTTTTTTCATTTGCACAATAGACACTCCTCTGATATAGTTTTGACATATGTTTTTTCCGTCGACTAACCGCTACGAAGCTTCTGTTTCACAAGTGTGAAGAAAGTGGCGGTAAGTCACTGGATAAGTTCAACTAACATTTATGAAGCAGAACTTCATAAACGTTAGTTTTCTATAACAAATGTACCGATGGAGGTGTCCTTAATGGAAGAATATATTGCTAAAGTTTTAATCTCCAAGGAAGACTTGGGAAAGCGCGTTGCTGAACTGGGGGTGGAGATTACTCGGGATTACGAAGGAAAGAAAATCTTGGTTCTCGGGATCCTTAAGGGAGCCGTCCCTTTTATGGCAGATCTCATCCGAGAGATCAAATTGCCCTTAGCCTATGATTTTATGGCGTTATCGAGCTATGGGGCATCAACGCAGTCTTCGGGCGTCGTTCGAATCCTCAAAGACCTAGAACGGAGTGTTGAAGATGTCCATATTCTAATTACTGAAGATATCGTGGATACAGGACTAACGCTAAATTACTTAAAAGCGAACTTACTAGCTCGAAATCCTCTTAGCGTAAAAGTGGTTACATTACTGGACAAACCCACCCGCCGACGAGTAGATGTCTTTCCAGATTACAATGGGTTTACGATTGCGGATGAATTTGTCGTCGGATATGGCCTAGATTTTAACCAAGAGTATCGCAATTTGCCATATGTTGGCGTTTTAAAACAGGAAGCTTATGAAGTTGATTAATAAAGAATGGTGATGATAAACGTGCCAAAAGAAGTTGTCTTAGTTTTGGATTTTGGTGGACAGTACAATCAACTTATCGCTCGTCGTGTACGCGAGGCGCATGTGTATTCTGAAATGGTTTCTTATAAAACCTCAATTGAGGATATTCGAGCTCGTAAGCCAAAGGGTATTATCTTTTCGGGCGGACCGGCGAGTGTCAATCAGCCGAACGCTCCTAAAGTGGATCCTGAAATTTATAACTTAGGGATTCCTATTCTGGGGATTTGCTATGGGATGCAGCTCATGACGTCACAATTAGGGGGCATTGTAGAACATCCTGAAAGTAGCGAGTATGGGAAAGCAATGCTCACGGTTGATATTACAACGGACCTGTGGAAAGACTTGGGTGGAGAGCGCCCGTGTTGGATGAGCCATGGTGATTCTGTGCACAAATTACCGGAGGGTTTTGTGGTCGCTGCCCATACTTGGAATACTCCCATTGCAGCCATCATGGATGAAGAACGGCATTTTTATGGCGTCCAATTTCATCCGGAAGTGAAACATACTCCAGATGGACAAGCAATGCTAGAAAAGTTTCTCTTTGATATTTGTGCCTGCGTTGGGGACTGGACGATGGAGTCCTTCATCGACCTGCAAGTCGCAGAAATCCGGGCCAAGGTCGGGGATAAGCACGTTCTTTGTGCTTTGAGCGGCGGAGTGGATTCATCGGTGGCTGCTGCTCTGGTGCACCGGGCTGTGGGCGATCAATTAACCTGTGTCTTTGTCGATCATGGCTTCATGCGTAAAAATGAGGCAGAGCAGGTTAAAAAGATCTTTGAGGAACAGTTCCAACTTAATCTGGTGTTTGTGGATGTACACGAACGTTTTATGCAAAAGCTTGAAGGCGTATCCGATCCCGAAGCGAAACGCAAAGCGATTGGTAGTGAGTTTATCCGCGTCTTTGAAGTTGAGGCATTGAAGCTCGGTCAGGTTGACTTCTTGGTTCAAGGGACACTTTACCCAGATATAGTGGAGAGTGGGACGGAAACTGCCGAAACGATCAAGAGTCATCACAATGTCGGTGGTTTACCAGAGGACATGCAATTTGAGCTGATCGAGCCGTTGCGAATGCTCTTTAAAGATGAAGTACGAGAACTAGGTATCGAACTGGGGATGAGTGAGGAGATTGTTTGGCGTCAACCGTTTCCGGGACCCGGGCTGGCCATTCGAATTCTCGGTGAAGTAACCCGTGAAAAACTAGACATTTTACGCGAGGCGGATGCTGTCATATTAGAAGAAATCCGTCGTTCAGGGATGTATCGTGAATTGTGGCAAAGTTTTGCCGTCCTTCCTTCAATTAAAAGCGTCGGCGTGATGGGGGATTGCCGTACCTATGAGTATCCCATCATCTTGAGGGCTGTAACGAGCGAAGATGCCATGACGGCAGATTGGGCAAGGCTTCCGTATGACCTCCTTCACAGCATATCCTCGCGGATTATAAACGAAGTGCAAGGGATCAACCGTGTGGTCTATGATATTACCTCAAAACCTCCGGGGACGATTGAGTGGGAGTAGAGTGGAGGTAGCATAAACACAGGGATTGCAAGGGTTTAAGAGGTGTTTGAGTATTGGGCAGGGGTTTATGAATTTCGCTACTTTTTAGCGTCATCATAAACCCCTGTTATGTCGTTATCAGCTTACTAATTTTGGATTAGGAGTTGGTAAAATGAAGTCTAAAAACGGATTAAAAAAGATGACCATGACCAAAGGAGAGGATATAACTTTTCCTGAATTGAAGAAACGGTACTTGAAAAAATGTATGGTCAACAATCTATCGGATTACACAATAAAATTTTACGAGACTAGTTGCACTATGTTTAACAAGTTTATCAATTTGTCGGAACTCATGGTTTCGGACGTTAGTAGAGACTTGATGGATGACTATATCCTCCATTTGAAAGGTACAGGGGTAAAGGCAGTCACTATAAACACATATATTCATGGTATTTCCCCCATCATAAAATATGGAATGAGTATGGGATTGATAAAGGAGTTTGGGTTTAAAGAAATAAAGACTACTGAAGAAATTAAGCAAGTATATACTCATGAAGAACTCAAACTACTTTTGGAAAAGCCACAGGTGAAGTCATTCGCAGAGTATAGAAATTGGGTAATTATTAATTTTCTGATGGGAACAGGAATCAGGGCGTTAGAACTCAGAAGTATAAGAATTAAGGATGTAGATTTAAGGGGTAGTATACTTTTGGTATCGAGAACTAAAAGTCGAAGACAAAGATATATACCAATCAGTAGAAGTTTAAATAAGACTCTTATGGAGTATCTAGACGTTAGGAAAGCAGAAAATGGTGAAGAGTTTCTGTTTTGCAATGAATATGGTCAATATTTGCCTAGAACAACTTTACAAAATGCCATAATTAAATACTGCCTTGCAAGGGGTGTAACAAAACACTCGTTACATTTATTTCGCCACACTTTCGCAAATATGTGGATTATCAACAAGGGTGATATTTTTAGCTTACAGAAGATACTGGGGCATAGTTCCCTTAAACAAGTTAACCACTACGCTAATCTCGCAATGGATGATGTTAAGCGAAATTTTGATAGTTTTTGTGCTTTAGAAAGCGTAGTTGTTACTGATGGGGATCGGATACATCGGTAGTATCTTTAATGAAATCAAGATCATCTGTCTTCTAGTATTTGTAAGTAGTCCGACTAAATCAGATCAAAGATTTAATTATGTAGTTATAAAAAGCGTTCATCCTCTCTGAAAAGGATGAACGCTTTTTTTGTTAAACTGTAGTTCCTTGTATGGGAACGCTTTAACACGCCATGATTTACATCTAAAGCCTCAGAATCGCCTTCTAATGGCGTTTGAGTATGATAATTAGGGTTTGTTCGAGAAGACGTTTTGAGTAGCTTATAGAGCGAATTACTTCCGCATACACCTTCTTTATTTAATGCTTCGCTTCAACTCCTGATGTATTAGACCTAACTGCTCATTCATACGAAAGAAAATAATTGCTGTCTCACAAACTAAACGCCAGACCAAGTTCCCAACAATAATACTTAAAATTCCTATCCAAAACCGTTCTCTCATAATTATAATGAAACTAGCGATCGTAATGCCAATCGCTCCAAGGATGTAAATGATCTGAATTAACTTTGAACTAATCATAAATTGGAACGAGAAGAATCCACCAATAGTTATATTATTGTTTGCTTCCTTAGCTTCAATAAACTCTGTTTGCATTGGAATAGAAATTTCTCGATCGTAGAGGAGTATATCGTGAATCACATCAAAGGCTTTTGCGGAATATTCATCACGATCATTTTTAACCCAAATATCAAGTAACTCTTCATTCGTTCTTCATTCGTTCTTTATTCCATATTCTGACGAATAGTATCTTTGGGGTTATAATCCATACAAATCCCTCCACTTCGCATTATGTTATTAGGTCAAGGCATGAATGGAAAATCCTCCTTGAAAGCGAACACGAAAAACCACTCTGCAGATTGAGTGGTTTCTTACTATAAAATCACCTTTGTGCGAAAGAAGAGTTACGCCATTAAAGTATTTTAACTTCATGACTGAAAGATGTTCAAAACAGTATCAAATGGTGTACCTGAATGCTTCTTGGAGGAGGGTTTGTAGGAATCGAGATAATTCATTTTTTATTTCATAAGGCTAAATGGTACTTTGAAAAAGTAAATTATGCTTGATCCGAATATAAACGCAAATAGCCAAGCAAGTAGAGGCTTATGATAATGAATTTTAAGTAACGGAAACATAACTATATTGAACCCTAGTGACCACCAAATATTCCAACCATTACTGTATCTAACTTGGTTAAATTGGAGAGGTATCCATTCAAGCAATGTATATAGGCATATCCATTTAAGTACGTATATACCCTTCTCAAAAGCACCATTTTTGGGGTAACGTGATAAATATAGCAATATACTGGCTGGGAAAATTATTGCACTCATCAGTAATGTTATATTGATCGTTTTGATTCTTGGATCGATTAATTCCCAAAGTGGATAACTATTTGTCAATAGGTTATAAACGAAATTATTTATAATTAAAAATAGTATTGTTGGATAATACTTCTTCCAATGTCTCCAATCCGCCCATTTATAACATACCAGTACCCAAATTGAAGCTATACATAATCTGTACAATTGGGCAACCTCCTCTGAGTTGAGGAAATAAATTCCTTTTACGTTAATAATGCTCCGTACCATTGGAATAATAATAATTCAATCTTTTCCCAAGGATATTGTTCTTCTTTCTTAGGGTATTTATACCTTGTGTTTTTACATCTTTGGTACAATTTTTCACCAGTCAAAGAGGTAGAAAGTTAGTGTGTTTCCACAAACCCAACTAGTGGTATGTCTGGGTCGGTCTTTAAGCAAGGTCATATAATAGGTGAAAAGCATAGAATCACGATTTTGTTCTACAACCTCTAGTTATTAGCTAGGGGTTTTCTTCGACTGTGCTTAGGATTGTTAAGATTTCTTCAAGAGGTTCTTTGTATAATCGTAAGAGTCTTCAAGGGGTTCAAGTCCATATATTCGATTATCAAACTGAGGCAAAACTTAGTGCGAAAAATACGCCTTAGCTTTTCTATAGCAAGGCGTATTTTATTATTGATATTCTCGCAGGAGATGGATATAATAAGAACAGAGGTTCTGTAAACATAGAATAAATGTACTGCGAGGCGAATGAAATGAAAGATTCATGTGTTGATTGCAATCGAGAGACTTATTGCTTAAAGCCATGTGAAGAGTGGTTAATCCAACATGACAAATGCCCTGTGTGCCAAAATAAACTTATCCGTTCTGGAGGATGTACCGAGTGCATAACTGGTGATTGGGCGAAGTGTGGTTAATATGAAAGTCCTAATGAAACCAATTGAAATGATTGCATGGTTTACTCAGGAAGGAGTTCCGAAACCCATAAGGTATAGGCTTGACGGTAATGTCATAAAGGTCGAAAAAGTTACATCGAAGTCGGAAGAGAAATTAGCAGGGAATCGGATGATAGTTTACCGATGCCAGAGCGTAATTAACGGAGAGTTAAGACTGTTCGAACTAAAATATGAATTGCAGACTGGTAAATGGTACTTGTTTAGAATGTGAGGGCGAGAGTATCTATGGAGAACTCATACGAATCATATCTTCTTCAATAATAGTAATGGTTTGTATGGCTATAGAAGATTTTGTAGAAAGGTATCTAGGCAAACTATAAAAGTCTTTGTTAGCAAGGATAGAGGTACAATAAACATTACTTATGGTCACTATATTAAGTAGTTGACTGATCAGTTGACCGACTAGCTTACTGATCAGTCAACTACTTTTGCTTCTCATAAATAAAGAGTATCCTAGATTTAATAATTAAATAAGTAAATAACTACTTTGCTAAATAAATGGGAATCCTCCTGAAAGGCTAATAAGGTATAGATTTAGGATTCAAGTACAACCTCTGATGATATAGGGGTTGTGTTTTTTACGTCATGAGGGTATATACCTTCAAATTACTTATTGGACATTAGGTAATGTACTTACGTTATCACATAAAGTTTTATTATTAGGTAATACTAATGCAAATTGTTGGGAAAATGAGGTAAATCCTGTGGCAGTAGGTTTATTTGTCTTTATAGCTTGGGTAGTTATTAGTGTTTATTTTTTTGTCCCTATACAATTAAGCACATTAGATAACCTGATCCTCTTTTTTGTATTTACAATCATCTCGATGAACATATTTACCATAATTGATTTAAATCTGAATCTCATTCAGCATAGTAATAAAAAGGAAATGTTTGTTAGTTTCTGGATACACAGAAATATAGTAATACCTTTGATACTCACTATCTTTGTTAATTTTACTGATTCTTTCAAGAGCAAAGTATATAAACTGATTGTAAGCGTATCAGTATTTTCAATTTTGCTTTTAATCAACTTACTAGCATTTAGGGTTGGTCTTATGACTTGTGGTTCTAACCTATATTTAGGTTCTGCCATCCTAATAATGGTAGCTATGTTACTTGCATTTATTACAATGAAGTTGGTAACTAAATTACCTGAAGGGGAGTCAATGTAGATGTATATCATTTATGATCGAAAATTCAATAGCAACGAATGGTTTGTTATCACTTCATTAATAATAGGGATAATATTAGTGTGGAAACTTCCGAAGAGATTCTCGATCAAAGAGTCATTAGTATATTTAATCTACTTTGTTTTTGTCGGAATGATATTTGATCACACAATAGCCATTGAACCATTTGATTATTACGATGTTAATGATTCATCAGCCTATCAATTAATGGATTTTTTGTCATATCTTACATTTGGACCCTTCGGATATTTATATATTTATTTTTATGACTTCTTTAAGATGAAAAATAGATACAATACATTCTATATTTTCTTATGGACAATGAGTGCATTATTAATGGAATATGTCGCACATGCTTTAGGTGTATATCACTATAAGAATGGTTATGAGATATACTATTCATTTCCCATATACCTAGCAATGTTAAGTTCGCTATTGTATTTGTATAAATTACTCAATTTAAAAAAGGCTAATGAAAAGTCAAATTTGTAACCTCCATAAGCCAAATAGTATACTCTTCTTTAATTCTGGACTATATATGTGTACTATATACCCCTCAATCCATTCTGTGGGTTGGAGGGGTATTTATGTGGTGATGGCATTTCAAGACCTTCTCAAGAAAGAGTCAAAGAGCATTATTAGACCTCTCTAGAATAGTTGAGGACATCTAGAGGGGTTTCTGTTTGGCGTTTAAGTCATCTGAGTTGTATAGGTAATCTCTATTAACAGAATCAATTTGTTATGTAAAAGTAGAAGTTTACATGATTATCATAATAAATTAATCAGAACATTAATTTAAATAACAATTAAATAAAATCATTGTATTTTAATACGAATAAAAATATCTTTATTTACATTTAAATTGACATTACTTTATTTTTATGCGATAATACAAGAGCGAGAAAGAGGAGGACATTAAGGTAAGTGTAACTGGCAAAACTAATACGTTCTTGTAACGAGAGTAACCAGTTGGTATCTCTCGTATTTTTATATCTTAAAGGGAATATATCCAACAAATCATATAGAGGAAGGACTCTTTTAGTCTAAAACTTATATTGAGGACAAGGATAGTATCATTTACTACCCTTATTGGTTATACCCATTTAAGGAAGATGGATAAATAAGATGAAATACTATTAATCCCAAAAAAAGAAGGAGGAATTTTTCATGCAAAGTTTTTTTATGCCTAATATGGGGGTGTGCCATATCGACCAATATCAACCAGAGTATGCAGGTCTGATTCAATGTGAAGATGAAAATTGTAGAGTACCTATAAGGATTATTACCCCAACTATAAATAAGGATTATCTGAAAGTCGCATATCCTCATAAACATAGTCCTTTATGTAAAGTATGTAGCAATCATGCTTTAGTAAAGAACAAGAGAAACTTCAAGCGAAATAAGGAGAGGGTAAAACTGCCTCCAATTTTTCCAACCTGTCTTAAACCTTCATCAGATCACAATCACAAAAGCGATCGTAAGGATAAAAACAGAAAAAGTTATTCTTATACAGGTGGTAACATGGATACTTATCACAGAGAAACCCTCCAAGATGTGGGCGCTCACTTTAATTGACATTAAAGTGAGCGTTTTTTCTTGCCTTCTTTGTCGTTTCTAGTAGATAATGATTGTCATGTAGCTAAATAGATCACATGACAATCTTAAAAAAGGATAAAAGAAAGAGGAAACATCAT
>DATCQU010000043.1:0-106093 GCA_036569365.1 Desulfosporosinus sp.
TCCTATTCCGTCTTCATAGGCTTTTAAGATTTCATACTTTTCTTCTGCTGTGTATTTGCATCTTTTAGACATGAAAATGCTCCCCTTCTAGTTAACAGATTTTTTATTATTTAATCTGTCTACCTTTAGGGGAGCATACCATAACATTGGTGGGGGTCTGTTTTCATTACTTACGTAACAACTCCTTTTCTGGGTGTTTGCAAATAAGCAGGAATGATGTAAAAATACACTAAGGATTCGGATTATAATGGTCAGGACAGAAGAATCTGCTCTTTCATATGCCAATCCACGGTTCAGACCAATAAACACGGTGTCATGGACCATAATTTAGATTCGTAGAGAAAAGGGTGAACTGAAAATGGAAGACAGGATAATTTTCACTTTAAAGCATGTTTTAGCAAAAAGATCTAAGAATATTACCCTAGAGAGTCGTTTAGTAGAAGACTTGCAGGTTGATTCATTAGACTTGTTGATGATTCTTTCAGACTTAGAGGATGAATTCTCGATAACCATTGATGAAGCCGATTTCTTAAAGGTGGTTACTGTCAATGATATTGTTGTAAAATTGAGAATCCGTGGTTTGTGAGTTGAGCTCCCCATGAAAAGGAAGGTGAAAATTAATGAACTATGACTTTAACCGGGTTATTGATCGCCAAAATACCAACGCCATAAAATTAGATTTCACGAAGACGGTTTTTGGGACGGATGATGTGCTTCCCATGTGGGTCGCTGATATGGATTTTGAAGCTCCACAGCAGGTAATTGAAGCTTTGCTGACTAAGGCTAAGCATGGTATTTTTGGTTATTCAGATGGAACGGAGAGCTATTATGAGGCTGTTATAGGTTGGATGAGTCGTCGACATAACTGGAGGATTGAAAAAGACTGGATTTGTTTTAGTCCGGGAGTCGTTCCTGCCTTGATCTGGTTGGTGAGAGCATTTGTCAAACCTGGAGAAAAAGTAGTTTTGCAGTCACCCGTTTATCCACCGTTTTTCCGTTCTATTGAAAGCAATGGCGCAGAATTACTCAATAATCCTTTGAAGTTGGAAAACGGGCGGTATGTCATCGATTTTGAAGACTTGGAAGAAAAGTTGAAATCGGGAGCAAAGATGTTGATTCTATGTAATCCGCATAATCCTGTGGGACGGGTCTGGAATCGTGAGGAATTGATAAGAATAGGTGAGCTTTGCCTGAAGTATCAGGTGATTGTTGTTGCCGACGAAATACACAGTGATTTGGTTCTTCCTGGCCAAACGCATATTCCTTTTGCCACACTTTCTGAAGAGGTGGCAATGAATTCGATTGTCTGTACTGCACCCAGCAAAACCTTCAATTTGGCAGGACTGCAAACGTCCAATATCATTATTCCGAATCCGGAATATCGCCGAGTTTTCAAGGAGATGTTAACGCAAAACGGGATGGGTCTCCCGAACGTTTTTGGTCTCGTTGCAATGGAAGCTGCTTACAATGAGGGTGAGGGATGGCTGGATCAACTGCTGGAGTATTTGCAGGAAAACGTTAAGTTCCTTGTGCACTATCTGGAGAGGAACATTCCTAGGGTTAAAGTAATTATTCCCGAGGGCACCTATCTTGTCTGGCTGGATTTTCGAGAATTGGGCTTAAAGCCCAAGGCACTTCAGGCATTCCTTTTGAAGGAGGCCCATGTTGCCATGAATGCAGGGTACACCTTCGGTCCCGGTGGAGAAGGATTTGAACGGCTCAATATTGCCTGTCCCCGCTCTGTTTTGCAGGAGGGTCTGGAAAGAATTGCTCAGGCAGTCAATTCACTCACTTTGGACGTTTGATCCCATGCCGAGACACCCACTTCAATAAGTGGGTGTTCTTTGTTCTCCTTCAGCAGAACGAGTTCACTACGAGAAGAGAGAAATTGAGTGGAAAGTCCGAAGAAATCTGTAGCAATAAGAAGGAATTTAGAAGTTTGTTTCGAATTTAATCATGGGGTGAATTTATTGAACAAAAGGAATGGTCATATATTATGAAGGAAGAACAAAAATATAAGTTTTCCTGGAAGCTTATTGGTGATATTGCCAATGGCCGTCCGAACCTGGGCAATACAACGCGTCTTGAAGTATATCGCCTAATGCAGTTTACCTTTCGTGATGTTATGGAGCAACATATTGGGACCGAAAAAACCGATAAAATATTCTTTGAAGCTGGTAAACTGGCGGGTAAAGAGTTTTATACCAACATGCTCACTCCCACAACGGATTTTAACGAGTTTCTCCGCCAGCTACAAAGGGCTTTAGAGGAACTTGGTATTGGAATTTTGCGTGTTGAAAAAACGGATATCGAACATGGAGAACTAGTTTTGACGGTTTCTGAAGACTTAGATTGTTCAGGGTTGCCGGAATTAGATTTTGAGATATGTACCTACGATGAGGGCTTTATATCTTCATTACTTGAATGTTTTTTTGGAGTTCCATTCCATGTCAAGGAAATAGATTGTTGGTGCACTGGCGATAGATCCTGCCGTTTTAATGCTAAGGCGATAAAATAGAATACTTAGGGTGGAACTTAAGATGGATAATTCGAGAGATGTTGATATTATCATAAAAACTTTAAAGAGCTTAATAGAAGATCGGGAAATCCCACCAGTCCCTCCAGCCCAGATAGCACCTATCGAGGGCTTTGAACACATTTATACTTCTTTGCTTGAGATTCGCAACGCGTTTATCGCTCTCAGTACAGGAGAACTGACATCTCCTATCACTTCAAAAGGTTATTTTCCCGGTGCGATCAAGGGTTTGCAAGCCTCGTTACAACACTTGATATGGCAAACAACAGCAATTTCTTCTGGGGATTTTACACAACGAGTTGATTTTCTGGGGGCGTTTTCTGAGGCTTTCAACAGCATGACAGAACGCTTAGCAATGACTATGAACGAGCTTGCCATTAAGGAAAGCGAAAGCAAAGAAGCAAAAGAACATTTCGAGTCGATTTTTAACACTAGCCCTGATGGGGTTTTAATTTCACGCTTAAGCGATGGACTTATAGTAAATGTCAATGAAGGTTTTATTGCACTTACAGGATATACCTATGATCAAACTGTTGGGAGAACCAGTCTTGAAATAAATTTCTATGAAAATAATCTCGAACGCCTAACTATATTAAATCAGTTACATAACAAAGGAGTTTGTGAAAACAAAGAAGTAATATTTTATAAGAGAAGCGGGGAAAAGATTATAGTTCTTATTTCTGCTAAAATAATTACGTTAAACGGTATTTCACACTACGTTAGTGTTATTCGTGATATCACTGAGCGCAAACATGCAGAAGACGCTTTAAAGGAAAGTGAAGAAAAACACCGACTCCTGATTACTCAAATGAATCAAGGCCTTGCTGTTCATGAAGTGATATTAGATGAAGCAGGAAAAGCGGTTGATTACCGTTTTCTTGATACCAATGAAAGCTATGAGCGGTTGACTGGTTTAAAACATGAAAATATTATAGGGAAAACTGTACTCGAAATACTGCCAGGGACGGAAAGTTACTGGATCGAAAAATATGGACGAGTAGCAATGACGGGTGAACCGCTTCAGTATGAAAATTATTCCAAAGAGCTGGGCAAGTATTTTGAAATTGTCGCTTATTCTCCACGGTATAAACAGTTTGCGGTTATCATCTCTGATATTTCTGAGCGCAAAAGGTTGGAAACAGCTCTTTTAAATGAGAAGAAGCTTTTAGAAACAACACTGACATCGGTAGGGGACGGAGTAATTTCTACGGATAATTTAGGTAATATCGTGTTTTTGAATCGAGTTGCTGAAGTCTTAACTGGGTGGACGCAAGAAGAGGCAAGAGGGAAATCAATTGAAGAGGTCTTTAATTTTGTCAATGAGTTTACACGAGAAAAGAGCGAAAATATCGTACAAAGAGTACTTGAAAGCGGAATGATGGTGGAATTAGCCGACCATACTCTATTGATTTCAAAAGATGGTACTGAGCGACCAATAGAAGAAAGCGCCGCGCCGATTGTTCGAGAAAACGGAGAAATTATCGGTATCGTATTAGTGTTTAGAGATTTCTCTGATAAAAAGCAAAAACAAGAAAAGATCGAATTTTTGAGTTATCACGACCAACTTACTGGGCTATATAATCGCAGATTCTACATAGAAGAGTTATCAAGACTTGATACCAAAAGAAACCTTCCACTCACCATTGTGATGGGTGATGTAAACGGGTTAAAACTTATTAATGATTCCTTTGGACATGTGATGGGTGATGAGCTTCTTAAGAAAGTTGCTGAAGTGCTTACTAAGGGATGCCGAGCTGATGATATTATTGCTAGGCTCGGAGGGGATGAATTTGTAATTATATTACCTAAAACGGATACGTTTCAAACAGAGCAGATTATTAAACGTATCAATGATCTGTCATTAAAGGAAAAAATAGGCTCCGTTGATGTATCTATTTCTTTTGGATGGGGAACTAAGAACAATGAGGAAGAAAAAGTACAAGAAATATTCACAAAAGCAGAAGATCATATGTATAAGAATAAACTCTTTGAAAGTCCCAGTATGAGAGGGAGAACTATCCGAGCTATCATTAGTACGCTTCATAAAAAAAACAAAAGGGAAGAAGTTCACTCCCTGAGAGTTTCGGAATTATGCGAAAACATGGGCATAACCATCGGACTACCCGAAGATGAAATCAAAAAACTCAAAACTGTTGGGTTATTTCATGATATAGGGAAAATAGCTATTGAAGAAACTATATTAAATAAGCTCGGAGAACTGACAGATGGTGAATGGGAAGAGATAAAGAGCCATCCGGAAATAGGCTATAGAATACTAAGAACAGTCAATGAGATGTCTGACATGGCTGACTACGTATTGTATCATCATGAAAGATGGGATGGAAAAGGATATCCAAAAGGCTTAAAAGGGGACGAGATACCCTTTGTGTCAAGAATTATAACTATTGTGGACGCCTATACTGCGATGACGAGTGATAGAAGTTATCGCAGTTGTCTACCTGAGGAAGTTGTAATAGAGGAATTGCAAAGAAATGCTGGTATTCAATTTGATCCTGAACTGGTCAGCGTATTTATAGAAAAAGTATTGCGGGTATGACACAAAACAGACTTGCATACTGACTGGTTATTTTTTTGAATGTGCTTCAAGATTAATCACTGGCAAACAAACCAGGGGCAGTATATAGCGGAATTCGCTTCTCTAGCCAGCAAAGATAAGGTGGGGTTGTGTAAGGGACCATCTGAATGCTCCTGAAGCGGCCCACGACTCTTCAATGCTTATAGAGCCGATGGCGGTAATATTGGTAAGAGAGTATACTTATAGTGTGGGATTGGAGGTAGTTACTTTGGGAGATAAAAGTCCGAAGAACAAGGAAAAGAAGAAGAAGAAGGCCGAAAAAAAACCTACCCCAGTATCTTCTTCTGTAGATTCAGCGAACAAGTCCAAATAATTAGATAGATGTTGAAAAATCGTGTTGATGAACCTTTCTAGAGATTGCTTAACAATATATGACTAATAACTCCAGCCTTTTAGCTGGAGTTTTTAGTCATATATTGTTGCAATACCTTCAACTTTAGTAGATCGGGTTAACTTATTTTTGCCTTCATCGAAAAAAGGAAGTCAAGTTTGCTATGGGTTGAGCATTTGAAGAGTTGACGGGTGTTTGCTGAATACTAAAAAAGCAAACCTTGCATTAGCTAATCTAATAAGTTATAGTAAATTATCTATTGGTTTCGTGCGGACATGATACTCCATAAGGATACCTTTAAATACCGTGGGCGTTAGTATTTTTGCGTATTCTTATAATAGTTTTTGAAAAGACTACATTTATAGGGATTAGGAAAACGACAATCACAGAAGGATTCAATTGGGATAAGTAGCACTTAACAAGGCCGGTGTTCTGTCACCTGTCTTGTTAAGTGTAGTCTGTTCCCTACTATAACAAACTTAAATTCGCTAGAATTCACGTTTGAGAAGACCAAGAGTCAATTTTAAAACAGGAGGTAATAATTACTTGACCAAAGAAAGCAAACTCCAAATTATCCCCCTCGGTGGATTAGGGGAAATTGGAAAGAATACTACCGCTATCCGCTATAATAATCAAATCTTGATAATCGATGCAGGTCTCGCATTTCCTGACGATGATATGTTGGGGGTCGACCTTGTTATCCCAGATTATACTTACCTCATAGAAAACAAAGACTTGATACTGGGGATCCTGATCACCCATGGTCATGAAGATCATATCGGGGGACTACCCTACTTGTTAAGGCATTTGAACGTTCCGATTTTCGGAACACGACTCGCCATCGCTTTAATTCAACATAAACTTACTGAAGCCAAGTTGGGACAAGTCACCACCAATGTGATCCAGCCCCGTGACACCATAAAATTGGGCTCGTTCACAATAGACTTTATCAATGCGAGTCATAGCATACCGGGTGCTGTTGGTTTAGCCATTCATACCCCCCTAGGAACCATCGTTCATACTGGGGACTTCAAATTGGATCATACCCCGGTGAGCGGGGGAGTTCTTGACTTTCACAAGTTTTCAGAACTAGGCGACAAAGGCGTTCTTTGCCTCATGTCTGATAGCACGAATGTGGAACGTCCAGGATTCACAAAGTCTGAGCAATTCGTTGGGCAAAATATTGATAAGGCCTTTGCTGACGCTAAGGGACGAGTTATTTTCGCCAGTTTTGCTTCCAATGTCAACCGGCTTCAGCAAGCGATCTTCGCAGCCTACAAATATCATCGCAAGGTTGCTACTGTCGGTCGAAGCATGATCAATGTTGTGAGCATTGCTGCTGAGCTCGGATATCTCGATATACCAGAAGGCACGCTTATTGACGTCGACGAGGCCATGCGCTTACCGGCTAATGAGGTGTGCATTCTTACAACAGGTAGCCAAGGCGAGCCGATGGCTGCGCTTACCCGCATGGCGATGCATAATCATCGCCAGATCTCCATTTATCCAGGGGATACTGTCATTCTGTCTGCTTCACCCATCCCTGGCAATGAAAAAGCAGTTTCTCGAAACATTGATCAGCTCTTCAAGTTAGGCGCTAAAGTCATCTATGAATCCATCTCGGGGATGCATGTGTCTGGTCACGCCAGCCAAGAAGAGTTAAAGCTGATGATCAGCATGGTAAAACCTAAGTACTTTATTCCAGTCCATGGTGAATACCGCATGCTCATGAAACATGCTGAACTAGCTGTGGAACTAGGGATTCCACGGGAAAATATTTTTGTGGCCGAGATTGGTAATGTGATAGAGTTTACACGCGAAGGGGCCAAGTTCACAAATAACGTGACAGCCGGTCGAATTTTCATTGATGGCTTAGGCGTTGGGGATATCGGGAATAGCGTAATGAAAGATCGGACACTCTTATCCCAAGATGGTATCCTTATCATCATTTTAGCGCTCAATAGCGAAACGAAAGCCATATTAGCGGGTCCAGATGTTCTCACCCGTGGATTTGTCTATGTTCGAGAGTCCAACCAAATGCTCGATGAGGTCAAAGCGATCACTAGACAAACTATCACCCGCAGTCTCCTCCAGAATGGCATTCCGGAAACCGCCATTTTACAAAATCGTGTTAGGGATGCTATAAGCAAACATCTTTATGATAAGACCAAGAGGCGCCCTATGATCATTCCGATTTTTCAAGAAGTATAATAAAATAACCATCGCCCAGTAAAGGAGCTATCCCATATGTAGGGATGCTCCTTTGCTATAGGCAAGCATTTATTTGGACATTCCTTGGAGAGGGATTTTGCTTTGCAATAGAGAATCCATATAAATGGTAGTATGAATCTATTTCTATGCGGAAGGAAGTGAAACTCCTGGTTTCACTAGGAGAAACATGGCTAAATCTATTGTCTATTTTGCCAGCGCACGAGCTAAATTCTTCGACTATGATTATGGCTTTCTCGGCAAATTTGAGGAAATTCTTACCCGGGTAAATCTGAAGGATTATGTCGACAAGGGAGACTACGTACCTATAAAAATGCACCTTGGCTCACAGGGCGCTTACAGAGTCGTTCGACCATCATTTATTCGGAAACTGGTGGACTCTCTAAAAAATGTCGGAGGAGAACCCTTTGTAACGGATACTGTTCGCATTCCCGGCCTAGAATACCTGCGCGTAGCAAGCGCTAATGGGATTAACGAGCTCTCGACAGGAGTTCCGGTAATAATGGCTGATGGGGTTTTCGGACGCGACTCTGTGATGAAGCCATGCGGTCCGATCCTAGGGGAAATCGGCATTGCTTCTGCTATACATGACGCCCCGGCGATGATCGTTTTATCGCATTGTAAGGGTCATATTGCCAGCGGTTACGGAGGGGCAGTGAAAAATCTAGGGATGGGCGGCATTGCCTTTAAAGACCGGAATGGAGTTCACCAGCGAGGTCGGATGCATTTTCTGCAAAACGCCGAACTAAGCTGGACTGCGGAAACATGCACCCATTGTTTACAATGTGTGGGCGCCTGCCCCCATGAAAGCATCTCTTTTGATCCGGATGAAGTGTTGGTGATTGACCAGAAAAAGTGCGCCCGATGCGGGCGTTGTGCCAGAGTTTGTACTGAAAGAGCCCTAGTATTGCCGCAAAGCGATGAACTTTTCCAAAAGGTCTTGGCGGAAGCAGCGGCGGCTGTACTAGAGACGTTCGACAAAGGAAAGGTTCTCTACATTAACTTTGTGACTGAAGTGCAACCGGAATGCGACTGCATGCCCATGGCTGATGCCCCTTTGGTTCCGGATATCGGGGTCCTAGTTTCGGACGATATCGTAGCCATAGAAAAGGCCACGCTGGATTTAATCGGTCAAGCTCAGATTATTCGTGACTCCAAAGCGGGAGAAAAGGGACTAACGTCAGCAGAAAATCTGTTCTTTAATATCTATGGTAAAGATCCCTACCTGCAAGTCCGAGCAATGGCTGATTTTGGCTTAGGTTCTGAAGATTACGAAATTGTCGAAGTACTTTGTAAAACAAAACCTGACGGTAGCACCGAGCCACGCAACCCATTCGGGCATTGATCGGTTAAAGAAAAACTGGTGTAAGATATTTCCTGTCCCGAAATCTATGAATAGGTATCGAAGCAAAAAGCAGCCGGCAGGCTGCTTTTTGCTTGTTTAATCGCTTGTTGAGTGAAAGTGCGACATTGAGATGCATGGGGCATCTCGATGTCGAGCAAACAAAGCGAATAGTTTATAGTTTGTTAATAAACTGTTTAGAGAAAATTAAGACTAATAGGCTAAAATAGAAATAGAAAGTTTCAAATTATTTCCAAGGAGGCAAGTATGGAGTACGTCAAAACATTATCAGCTATTTTTTTTATAATTGCTGTTTTTATGGTGAACTCCCTTTGCGGGGTATGGATTACTCGTTCAAGGCGAAAATTAGTCAGCAAGCAGGCGAACCCTCTACCGTAGTACCCCAAAAAGAAAAGAAGGATTCATTTTTTTACACGGTGGGAAGTGAATAGTTTATACTGTTAATAAACTGTTTATGGAAAAGCAAGACCCATGAAACTAGTTAAGGGGATGAGCGAATGAAATTCAAAAAGAAAACAGCGATGCTCGTGAGCTTTACGCTTGGTACGTTGTTGGTAGCATCAACGGCCCTAGCAGACATCGCGAACAAGAGTGGGTATGACCAGATGAAGGATGCTCTTAAATTAACGGCTCAGCAGAGCAACGAGAAATTTGACAGTTTCACAACGGATTTTTCGATTGAGTTAAAGGACAATGGGAAAACGCTAGGGACAAGCAGCGGTACTCAAAAGTTCGACAGAAGTAAGAGCGCTACTGAACGCATTAATTCATCGACTGGTAATCAAGGCGGAGACATGTTCTACAGCTACTCCGATAAGACGTCTATGATCAATTGGCAGGGTAGTGATCCGACTTACAATGTGACGGAGTTTACCCAGGAAAGAAAAGAAGAACTCTTTCCTGATCCTTTCAAGCAAGACAGTGCAGGCGATATTGAGAAAATAGCGGACGCTGTTGTCGGGAGCCTGAAAGACCATGTGGTGGTAACGGAAAATCCGGATGGTAGTAAAGGAATTGCAGGCTCTCTGACAGAGGTGCAAATCCCATCTTTGGTCAATGCTGTGGCCTCGTTACAATTAAAACAACAGTTTAATGGAAATCGAGACAACATGCCTCATCTCACCAAGGACGTTTATGTCGAAGAAGTAAAGGGTACATCGAAAGTTAACAAAGACGGCGTGATGGAGAGCATCTTAGGGACGTTTGAGCTTTCTGGTAAGGATGAGCAAGGAACGGCTCATGATATAACTGTTGAGTTTTTAGCTAAGCTGTCGAAGATAAATTCTACCACGGTCACTAAACCTGATCTTACAGGGAAGAAAGTTGTTAAAATCATCGCCCAAGACGGAAATCCAGGGTCTGAGATGTCTAATCCCGAGAAGTTTATAGGTAAATTCAAAAACGACATCATTATCGAAAAAGACAAGAAGTTCGTCAAAGTCGGCGAGAGGTTTATTGATATCACGCAGATAGATAATAAGACGGCGGCGGGTCGGTATTACGAGGTATATAAGCCGGGATTTGAACAATACGCCACCACTCAACGCGATTTAAAATTTGACGCCCAAAAAATAGCACAGAATGGTAATCCAAGTTATGATTTCACTACAGAATCTGGGGGTAAGGGAAACATATACTTTGAGCAAAATGAAGGAAAAATAATTTTTAATATAAGTAACATATCATCCAACGGTGGCGTTCAATTCAGTCCAGATCTATAGTAAGACCATCTCAAACCTCGATGTTCGCTTAAGCTGAACATGGAAGTTCCGGTGGGGAAGTCTACCCCTACCGAAGTGCAAATCGGAACACCCACTTTATAGAAGTGGGTGTTCCGGAATTGATAATAAGGTAGATGCATCACTGCCGGGTTGATTCCTGGCAGTCGCATTATCTCACCAGGGAGGCAAGGCATGGATAAGATTATTGAAATTAATAACCTGACCAAGTTGTATGGAAATGGTCGGGGAATTAAGGATATTACCTTGGATATCTTTCAAGGGGATATTTTTGGTTTCCTCGGCCCAAATGGGGCAGGCAAAACGACTGCAATGAAAATGATGACAGGACTAGTCCGACCGGACCATGGAGATGTGAAAATCTTCGGACATAGTGTGACGGAAGAGTATGAATTGGCGATGGAAAAGGTGGGCTGTCTCATCGAGATTGCAGAGGCTTACTCATACATGAGTGCCTTTGAGAACCTGAAGCAGTTGGCTCGGTACTACCCCGATGTGAATCATAAACGGATTGATGAGGTCCTTGAACTCACTGGGATGATCAAGTATAAGCATGAAAAACCTAAAAAGTTTTCGCTAGGAATGAAGCAACGTCTGGGCCTGGCGGCAGCTGTCTTGTCCCGACCCAAGGTCGTTATTCTCGACGAACCACTGAATGGTCTCGATGTCGAGGGGATGATCGATATTCGCAAGATGATCCAGCATTTAGCAGAGACGGAGCAAACCACCTTTTTCATTTCGAGTCATCTGATTCATGATGTCGAACTGACCTGCACCCGCATCGGGGTAATCTATGAAGGCAAAATGCTCAATGTCGAGAGTACACCTAACATTTTGAAAAACTACGCGACCTTAGAGAATTACTTTGTAAGTGAGGTAGAGAGAAATGGCCGTATTTCAAGCTGCGCTCGTTAATGAAATCGAAAAGCTCTATAAAAAGAAAAAAGCTTTGGTGGCTGTCTTACTTTCTCTCGCCGTGATTGTTATTGGGCAACTAGCTATTGTCGGGGTGAGAAGTGGTTTTGGACTGAGAGGGGCGGGAAGTGTTGAATTCCCCATGCTTGTACTGTCAGTAGTGGTCAACACCATCCTGCCGCTGTTTACAGCCTTAGTCGCGATTGATAGTTTCTCAGGTGAGTTTTCCCAGAATAGCATGCGCATCACCTTAACTCGACCCGTGAGCCGATTTAAGATCTTTACCGCCAAAATCTCAGCTATTGTTCTATTTATCTTGGCGACCCTCCTGTTGCTCCTCACTTTTTCGATGTTGGCTGGATTTATATTTAATACTAATTCAGCGACTTTGGATTCCGTGGCCCAAACAGTGTTTTCTTATATAGTTAGCTTGCTACCGATGGTTGTCTTGGCGTTAGGTATCGTCCTTTTAGCGAATCTTTTTAAGAGTGGGATATCTGTCTTTTTTGTTTCCATATTGGCCTTTATTATTTTAAAGGTTCTGGGAGTGCTCTTTTCTCAGTATTCAAGTTTGTTCATGACGACACAACTTGACTGGTATAATCTATTTCTGGTTAACTCTTTTCCACTTGGAAAAATTGTGCGCCAATTTTTGATCATGCTAGGATCTGGTATAATGCTGTTTACAGCAGGGTTTTACCTATTTGATAAAAAGGAATTTTAGGGTGAGGTTATGAAACTCAAAAAACGTTTGATTTTAGCCAACGCATCGACAGTCGTCATTCCCATGATGATTACTGTTTTATTTGCTTTGGCTTTTCTTTGTATTTTCGGTAAATTATCAGGCAATGATATATCGCTTGAAAACTACCAGAGGTTGTCGCAGATCAAGTTTGAACTCCTAAATAGTCAAACCAGTATTTTGCAGCGCACGCCAGAGGTGGTAGAGGAGCAGACCTTTCAAAAGCATCTCCAGGAACAGCTTGCTGGAATTGATGGAGAGCTCATCATGATTAAGGAGGAAAGGGTGATCTTTTCCTCACGCGAATTTAGTAAAATCGATGTGGCCAAGAGCTTAGAAGCAGGGAATAAGAAAGGGAGCAGAGAATCTGTCGTTATAGGGACTGTTTCTTATACCGTTCAATTGATTGATCTCAAGTTTAAGGACGGTTCTCAAGGGAGCGTGTTGCTACTTGCTCCTGTGGATCAATTGTCTACGAACCTCACAGGTTTCCTAGTATTTATCGGTGTGTCTTTCATAGTTGCGTTTGCACTGACAAATATTGTTGTTTCGTATCAGTTTTCTCGAAGGATTCTAAAGCCGCTTCATAATCTGCAAACTGCGGCGGCAGAAATTAGTCAGGGAAATCTTGATCATACAATTGCTGAAGAAGGGGATCAAGAGATTCAAGCGTTGTGCCGTGATCTAGAACTCATGCGCATCAAGCTAAAAGACTCAGTGCACACTCAATTGAAGTATGAGGATAACCGCAAAATGCTGATTTCTAGCATTTCTCATGACTTAAAAACGCCTGTGACGTCAATCAAGGGTTATGTAGAAGGTATCCTGGACGGTGTTGCTAATACACCTGACAAAATGGAGCGTTATTTAAAAACCATATCCTTAAAAGCCCGCCAAATTGACCAGATGATTGATGATTTGTTGCTTTATGCCAAGCTTGATTTAAATCAAATTCCTTTAATTTTGAACGAACGGATATTGCGGAGTATCTATTGCTCTGCTTAGTTGAGAGTGAACCAGAATTAGAAAGCAATCATATCAAAATTTCATTTAATAATGAGTTACTTCAGAAACAGCAATATGTCTTGTTAGATCGAGAGCGAATGAAACGAGTGATTTTGAACATTCTCGATAATTCCTGTAAATACATGAGCAAAGATGAGGGCGAAATTACAATTCTTCTTCGAGACACATCTGCCAGCCTGATTATTGAACTGCGTGACAATGGTTCAGGCATCAGTGAAGTGGATTTACCGAATATTTTTGATCGATTTTACAGGTCAGATGCAGCTCGAAGTAAAGGGAGCGGTCTAGGGTTGGCTATAGCAAAGCAAATCGTAGAAGGTCACAATGGAAGAGTTTGGGCACTCAGTCACGGGGAGGTGGGAACCAGTATCATGATCTCGCTAAGTAAGGTACATTCAAAAAAATAACCAGTCAGTATGCCAGTCTATTTTGCACTAGTCAGAAAGTATAACTAAAGTTGTATACTTTCTGGAAGCATAAGTGCAGCTAAGGCGACCGCCTGCGCCTGAAGGCTGACAGAATGACTAATACGTGCGAAGACAGTGTCTTCGGGCGCTAGCCAAGTTTTCTTTATGTCATATTGCGTCGATATGTTCACCTAATAGCCCGCTATGAGGTAAACATACCTTCTTGTCTGACGCAAAATATCCATGGCATCTTTGACTTGTTATTTTCTTTCATATACCTAAATCATGATAATTTGGAGATAGAAATGAAAAAGAAGATTTTAATTATTGAAGATGATTCCAGTATCGCTGAATTACAGAAAGACTATCTTGAAGTGGCCGACTTTGACGTTCGCGTGTGCACCAACGGCATTGATGGCTTAAAGGTGATTAAAGAAAATGACGTAGATCTTCTGATCTTGGACATCATGCTCCCTGGGATGGATGGGCTAGAAATCTTGCGGAGTATGAAAGAGGATAAAGATATTCCCGTTCTCTTAGTTTCTGCCAAAAAGGAAGAGATCGATAAGATTAAGGGGTTGAGCCTGGGCGCCGATGATTACATCACGAAGCCCTTTAGTCCAGGCGAACTGGTTGCGAGGGTAAAAGCCCATTTGGAGAATTACGAAAGGTTAAAGCGTCGGTTTAGCGAAGGCGTCAGGAAGGGGAATACTTTGACGATTCGGGGACTAAAAATAGAAAAAGACTCCCATAGAGTCTTTGTTCTTGGTCAGGAAGTAAGTCTGGCACAGAAAGAATTTGGCCTACTCTTGTACTTAGTGCAAAATCCGAACAGAGTGTTCGGGCGTGAAGAATTATTCGAACGTGTTTGGGGGCTAGACGCTTTAGGAGACTCAGCAACCGTTACAGTACATATTGGAAGAGTGCGCGAGAAAATTGAAAGTGATCCGTCTAACCCCCAATACGTAGAAACGGTTTGGGGCGCAGGGTATCGGTTTAGGGTATAGATGACATGCATAATAAAGAATTATATTTACAAACGGAAAAGGGTATTCAGATCTATTATCATAAGCAAATCCCGCCTGAGGCCAAGGGACTCGTCATGATAAGTCATGGATATGGGGAACATTTCGGACTCTACGAGGAGTTTATGGAGTTTTTAGTTAAGAATGGGTATGGCGTGTGCGCCTATGATCATAGAGCGCATGGTCAGTCTGAAGAAGAAAGAGGGCATATAGACCGCTTTGAATTCTATATAGACGACATGGCCGTGGTGGTTAGACACTTGAAGCAAGAACATCAAGATCTACCGCTCTTTATATTCGGACACAGCATGGGTGGTCTGATAGCTTTTTATTATGGAATTCTGCATCCAGAAGGTATACAGGGGCAAGTTTTTACAGGACCGGCTGTCGGAAGACCAGCGGGGACTCGATTTATTCCGGGGAGCTTATTTACACTGCTCAAACGTCACTTCGCACGGGTGAAGGTATACCCCTTACTAGCCCGAAAGGGCACAAGGAACGAGGCTTTCCGCGCGAAGCATAAGGATGACCCTTACATGCTTAAGTATGGGACCATAGGATTTTTTTGCGAGTTTATCTACAGGGGCATTGCTTTGGCTAAGGATAATGCTTCTGGCTACCGATTGCCTGTGCTTTTTCTGCATGGAAAAGCGGACAGAATCATTCCTTACAAGGCCTCAGTGGAGATTTTCGAACAGATCTCCTCCGAAGATAAAACCTTGAAATTGTATGAGGGCTTGTGGCATGAATTAGTGAGAGAGCCTGAACGGGAAGAGATCTGGCAGGATATTTTAACTTGGATAGAGCCACGAGGAGAACGGAAGGAGGGAAAAGTGAATGGCCAAACTTGAGTATCGTTTATTTGACGAGGAAAATGGTTACCCGGCACTTTGTCATTATGACTCAATTCCTAAAGATGAAATAGTGACTCGTTTTCTGTGTGACTACTTTATCAAAGATGGCGTAGTGTATGAGAAAACATCGAATGCGATTGAAGCGCCCCTTCATATCATCTATGTGAAGGTGGCAGACGATGAAATGCCGATCTCCATGAGTGGATGTTCGAAAGTTGGGATGGGTTTTATCGTCATGGAAATAAGAGAATACCGAGAGGATGCCCAAGAATATCCTATAATACAAAACTTGGAGTTGAGTAATTTAACGGATATCGCCATTATTGGTCAGTGCAACTATCTGACGTTAGAGGGTGTAGAGTGGGAGCAAACGTCTTTAGAAGTCGATGAGGACCGACAGACTTATGTTCTTTATGTGAAAAAGGCAAGTAAATCAAGTTAATTTAGAAGGAAGGGGAAAAAAGGTGAATAAGAGCTCTAAGATGGTAAGCCTATTTCTTGCAACAGCCCTGGTACTGGGCACTTCAGGCTGTACTCCTACTCAACAAAAAGTTGTCTACGATAAAGATGGCAATCCGATCGTTCAGCAAGACAATCGCGGACAGGGATTCTTTAGCGGCTTTTTCGGTCCCTTTGGTCCTTTAGGGCCGTTTGGATTTTTTAGTGGACGTTCATCGGGATCTCGCTCCGGTGCTGTACAGTCTCCCGGTGTTTCATCAGGTAGCTCTGGGGTTGCTGGAGGTGCTCAGAACTCAGATGGGGTGGATGGTTCAGGCACCACTAATAGCAAAGCAGGAATTTCAGGTGTTTCCCCATGGGGACGTGGTGGCTCGACGAGCTCAGCAGGAGGGAGCAGTTCAGCGGGTGGGACAGGAATAACAAGTGGTTCTCATGGCGGAATTGGCGGAGGTGGATCGAGTGCCAGCTGAGTTGCCCTACGAGGAACTGAGAGAACAGCTTTACGGTCCGCTTAGGTCTGTTTTTTCTTGGGATTGGATGGATGGAACGGAGTACGGACTGGCAGCAATTCATCTCGTTACTTCAAAATTTCGTCAGGAGATCGCTTTCGCGACCGAGGTCTTAGGGGGTATTTATGCAAAGACTGTGTTTTCGGTACAGAGTGCGGATGATACACTCTTACTGGAGTTAGGAATTCCCGAAGAAGCACTGCTTGCTGTAAGAGTGCTCGTTAAGCCTGATATGGTGACGGCGATTGGGCGCTTTGATTTTTTGCAAACGGTCGAAGGGCTTAAAATGATTGAGTTTAACGCAGATACGCCCACCAGCGTCGTGGAAGCTTTCTTTGTCAATGCTAAGGCTTGCCGATTCTTCGGGGCAGAAAGCCCAAATGAAGGGCTGGATGGCCAAATGCGGGAAGCCTTCACGCGTATCATTGAGACGTATCAGCAACAGGGATATGCAACTGACTCAATAGTCTTCAGTGCCTTAGGCTGGCATGACGAAGACCGGGACACCGTGAAGTATTTACTGAAGCATTCCGGTCTATCGGCACAGTTTGTGGCCCTTGAGGACTTAAGGATTTCAGAGGATCGATTGTGTGCTTTGATCAACGAGCAGCTCGTACCCATCGATGTTTGGTATCGCCTTCATGCTTTAGAGAAACTTGCTATAGAGTGTGATGAAAGAGATCAATACCCGACGGGGGCACATGTGCTTGATTTGGTGGCTAGGGGTAAGCTGGCAATTATCAATCCGCCCTCAGCGTTTGTAGCACAAACGAAGGCTCTACAAAGCTTAATATGGAATTTACATGAAGCGGGCGAGTTTTATACCAAGGAAGAACATCAGTGGATTGAGACTTACATGCTTCCAACTTATATGGAAAACCGATTTCTTAACAAATTGCCGTTTGTGACAAAGCCCATCTTAGGACGTGAGGGCGGAGCTGTTAGTCTGTTTGAGGCTGACGGATTGCTTGTCGAACAGGATAAAGATGACTCCTATTGGGATCAACCCATGATATATCAGAAACGGGTTGAGATGGAAGAGGTTGAAAGCAATACAATGGGTGGACTTTATAAGGGAAGGCTACTTTGGGGCTCGTTTCTGGTTGGGGGCAAAGCTTCAGCCATCAGTGCCCGCATTGGGGAGCGAATCACTGGCAATCTATCGTGTTTCTTACCAATAGGTCTAATAACTAGTGAGGGGGAAAAGGGTAAATGTATCTAATTAATTTTCTTGAGTATTTAGGGGTCACAATTCCTTTAATGCTCTTCGCTGTGATGCTTTTCACATACACAACGCCCTACAAAGAATTTCAGATTATGGCGTTAGGAGATGATCTAGAAGACCCGAAGAAGGTCGCCGCTGCAAAAGCCGTGGCGTTTGATTTAGGAGGTAAGGTTCTTGGTGTTGCTATAGTCCTAGCATCCGCCATATACCACTCAGTTGATCTCCTAGATATGGCTGTTTGGACGCTGACTGGAACGATCTTCTTAATCATCGTGTATTGGCTCTTTGAATTATTAACACCCACGATTAAAGTCCGTCGTGAAATACCGAACGGTAATGTTGCGGCTGGTATTTTCTCTTTTTGTTTAAGTTTAGCAACAGGGATATTAATGGCTTCCTTAATAAGTTATTAGTAAGCTATTTTCGAGACATCCACTTCTATAAGTGGGTGTCTCGTCCTTTGTCTGCTTTAGCTACGAGTTCACTTCAAGGGTTAGATTTCACTCGTGAAATTACAAGTAAAATCGTTTCCTGAGATACCTTAAACCCATTACAAAATAATAAATAATGATAAAAATTAACGGGAAGGAATAGCGACTTTGCCCTTCTGTTATGAAATATATTCCGCTGAACATATAGAATATCAGCAATAAAAAGATATCATTTTTATCAGAGCCTAACGCTAAACTTCTCGCTGAGCGGCCTATTAATCTCCGAATTATTACACAGGTAAAAGCTATGATTGAGGATATTCCGAGAACAAAAATGGATCTTATGATAAACGTAGCAGACCAAATCAACGGTAGTTTAATGGTTTGCGGTATATTTGTGCCATAAAAAGGATGCTTAATATCTCCCGTCGAAAAATAAGTCAGACTAAGCCTTTTCATTCCTAACACCAAGAATTCCTGGGGATGGGTTTTTATCCACTGCTTGGCGGCAAGTGATAGCATTTTATTTTGTTGGGTAGGATTAGCAAGTCGATATGCGGGTAGGTTTACTACCGAATTTTCAACGTCCCCGGCGGGCATCCATCCACCCTTTTTGTTTTGAGAATTATTATTGATATAGAGAACAATACCACTATTGTTAGATACGTATGTAAATTCTCCTACGTACTTATAGTTTCGATATAACCATGGAGAAATAACGAGAATCGTAACACCTAAGACGACTAAGCATTTACTTAAGCTGCGGAGGAGTTTTTTATAGGTTACCAATTCAGTTAAAAAGATAACCAAGAAGAACGCAATGAAGAAGGGTTTAATCAATGTGCCTATTCCAGCTAAGAGTCCGATAATCCAGTACTTGTATCGAATATCCGATAAATAGAGATAAATAATTAACAGTAATAATGTGGTAAATAGCATTTCAGTTGCTAAGATGCTATTATAATAGATGTTCATAGGGAACAAGACAAAGAGTATTAGGATAATTCTACGGATTCTCGTAGATAAAGCCATCTTTGAAAGAATTCTTAAGACTAACAAGCTATTGATAAAGCTAAAAATCAAATTGAGACTTTTCGCAATTGCAATATTAGCTCCAAATAGTTTGTAGAAGAACCCAAGCATAACGGAATAACCCACAGTCGTATAAGTATTTCCCCAGGGTCCACCGTTTGCAATTTGTTGAGCAAGTTCATGGTAATACAGGAAATCTGAAAATTGTTGCGTTTTTATGAACATTACCCAAAGTAAATTTACTAGAAAACCAAGTGCTAAGATATAGCCGTCATAGTTGTCCGGCGAAGTCGTTTTGTCCAGCAAATTATCACATCCTTGGTGCGCGCTATTACGTAAATCTTATAACAATATAAATACAAAGGCAAAGGTGAAGTCAACAATGTCTTATATCTTAATCATGAGTTCGGTCTTTTTAGGTGCCCTTGCCCAAGTGCTTATGAAGATCGGGGCAACCAAGGTCCAGCTGAATCTTATAGCTATCGTCACTAACTGGTATATTATGGCGGGATTATCTTTGTATGCCTTTTCAGCTGTCTTTTGGATTTTCGCAATTTCAAAAGTTCAGCTTTCTGTGGCTTATCCGATGGTCTCATTAGGATATATTATTGTTTTCGCTTTATCCTATTTCATATTGGGCGAACCTATCAGTTTACTAAGAGTATTGGGCTTAGTCACAATCATCATCGGAGTGGTTATAGTAGCAAAATCCTAATAAAAAACAGGGGGAATTACACAAATTTTTAGCTTAAAAAAGGAATCAACGACAAACCTCTTATATTCAATAGCTATTCAAATGCGCCCTTCACAGTGGTCAAAGAATCTGCTGGTTTTCGCAGCTTTACTCTTCTTGAAAAGGGTGACATTCGATATAGTAATCAACTATATCTATGCGTTCATCTTTTTTTCACTCGTATCATCATGCGTCTATATTCTTAATGACTTTGTGGATCGTGAAGTTGATCAGCAGCATCCGACGAAAAAATTCCGTCCAATGGCTTCGGGAGTGCTGAATCCTCAGTTAACCCTTGCTTCTGGGGGTATCTTGCTTATTGCTAGTTTAGCGCTTTCCACACGAATCAGTATTCCGTTCAGTTTAATTTTAGCTCTATACTTTATCATTAATGTACTATACAGCACTGCTTTAAAGCATGTTGTCATCTTAGATGTTATGATCGTGGCCTCTGGCTTTGTGCTTCGTGCTATTGGTGGTGCAGTGTTGATTAATATTAAAATAACACCTTGGTTTCTGATTTGCATCATGTTTCTGTCCTTGTTTTTAGCGATTAGTAAGCGAAGGCACGAGTTTATTCTTTCTGAAGAGAGCGATACCGTTGTTCCTCGAAAAGTATTGCAGTTTTACACTATTGAATTACTAGACCAAATGAACAGTATTGTAACGACTGCCACCCTGATCAGTTATGCCTTATTTACCTTCACGTCGGGTAGAACAGTGTATCTGATGTTGACTATTCCTATAGTATTCTATGGTATTTTTCGTTATCTTTATCTGATCCACGTTGAAGGAAAAGGTGGAGAACCCGATAAATTATTATTCGAGGATAAGCACATTTTAATTACTGTTTTGATGTTCGTCGTGAGTGTTATTGTGATTATTAGATTCTTTGAGTAGAGGAGCTTCCTAATGTTTTTTGCTTTAGCACCCTTCATTGGATGGCTGGTATCCGGATGCTTGAAGTTCGCAATTAATTATGTCCGGTTTGGGAAAGAAGCGAAGGATCGTATCGGAAACGGAGGATTTCCTAGTACCCATACCACCATCATAACGACCACCACAGTTCTAATAGGATGGCACGAGGGATTTTCCAGCCCGATTTTTGGGTTAGGTGTCGCAGTGATTTTGATTATTGTCATTGATGCCGCTGGTTTGCGCAGAGCAGTGGGTCATCATGCGGTGTCCTTGAATCAATTGAAATCCGAATTGCAACATAGGGAAAGTATTGGGCACACGAAACTTGAGATTTTAGGCGGTTTAGTTCTTGGAGTGATTTTAGGAACAATCCTTTATTGGTTAATGTATTAGAAAATGAACAATGATTTCGTTCAACAAGACAAAACAAAACAGCTAGGATCAATCCTAGCTGTCAAAACTTTAAGTTCCATTCAACAATAAATTATTTTTCCCCACCACATGGTTGAGACGGAGACGAGGAACTGGCATTCTTTTGCTCACAAATCTCGCAAATCATTAAACCGTTAACTGCAGACAAATCCTCTGTCGCAACCTCAGCCCCACATTTTGCACATTTAGCCATATTATGCCCTCCTTTCTCTAATTAGAATGAAATATTAATTAGAGAATAATACTTCATTCTAATTATTATAATATCATATTATTTTCTAATTTACAGTACCTTCTTTGAGAAAAATTTCACTTCGTTCATACCGCTTTTTTATTACGATTTCGACATGCCGTGTAAGGTATAATTACGACACTCGCAAGTAACCGCGACGCGTGTCGCGGTTACTTGTCGTAGGCGTGAGAAGGAAGGTTATTTATTATGGAAGAAGTAATTATTCACGACGGCTTAGAAAAAATGGATTTTGAAAAAGTAACCAAAATGCTTTCAACAGCATTTTGGTCTCCAGGAATTAAAATCGATGAAGTGAAGAAGGGCGCAGAAAATTCTGCGTTAGTTGTTGGTGCATTTATGCCGGATCAAAGTCAGGTTGGTTATGCAAGAGTTATATCAGATAGAACAAGATTTGCCTATATTGTTGACGTCTATGTAGATGAAAACTATAGAAGAAGAGGAATTGGTCAGAAATTAATTAAATACATCCTTGCTCATCATGAATTACAAGAAGTATACCAATGGCTATTAATTACAAAGGATGCGCATGAAGTTTATAGAAAAGTTGGTTTTGAAACAATAGCTCGTCCTTTAGCTTGGATGGAAATAAGAAAAGAAAGGCCAAATCGTTAGCTCTAATTCTTAGCACCGTAGCGGATGATCCGGGACGGCAATGGTAAAATAATTTTGTAGTGCTTCATTCTAAATTTGAATAAAGACACATGAAAGCATGAAGGAAACAAATAGCCTTCATGCTTTCATTTTAACAATTATGTAATGGTGGACGAGAAAAGCAGCAGTTAAACATTATTGAAAGGTACTGCACATAGAAATTAGGGATGACACTCATATAAGTATATGAGTGTCATAAATTCGGCAGAAAAGCATCGTGTTAGGAATGAGTGGTTAGTTTAGATTACAAATCAGGAGACATTAGAAGTATAATAGGTAGAATAGTGCAGAAATAGAGACAACTGACGCGATCAAGATTAGTGATCGCGCTAAGTCTTGTTCTGATAGTTTTATCAGGTAGGGGGCGTTTAAGTTTAATTTATTACGTAATCGGCTTGTGCAAGCGATCTTAGGATCGGCGTTATTTTTGCAAATTGGAATCTGGGTGCGTAATTTTGCTGTATTACTCTTCGTCATGGAACGAACAAATGGTAATGCGTTCGCGATCTCTATGATTTACGTGGCGGAACTTGCGCCAATGTTTATCTTCTCTTTTATCGGTGGAACCTTTGCGGACCGCTGGCGACCGAAACAAACGATGATCTGGTGTGATGTACTCAGCGCAGTGTCAGTGTTTGCAGTCTTGATCACGTTGGTATTGGGCACCTGGAAAGCAGTGTTTTTCACGACCATCATTTCGGCCATTTTATCTCAGTTCTCTCAACCGTCAGGGATGAAGCTGATTAAAGAACATCTGCCTGCGGAGCAAATGCAAGCAGTCATGTCGATTTATCAGACGATCTTTACGGTCTTTGTAATTCTTGGACCAATCCTGGGCACTTTTGTCTATCAAAAGTTTGGAATTATGATCTCGATCGCAGTTATGGGGCTAGCGTTTTTACTCTCGGCGGGTACCTTAACGTTTCTGCCTACTGACCGTGTGAACGTCGTAGAAAAGACCGAAACGACTCTTGGAGAGGAGATGGTGGCAGGTCTCCATTATGTACTAGGGAAGAAGATATTGAGCCTCTTGGGATTATGTTTTTTGGCGGCTGGCTTAGGAGGAGGCCTCGTTCAACCCTTAGGAATCTTTCTGGTCACAGAACGGCTCGGTTTGCCGAAAGAAAGTTTGCAATGGGTGATGACATTTAGTGGGGTGGGAATGTTTTTAGGCGGAGTCCTTGTCATGACTTCTGCTAAGGTTATTTCGCCTCAAAAGCTTTTGGCCTTCGGAATGTTCATTTCAGCAATCGGTATAGCAGTTTGTGGATTATCAACGACCGCATGGTTAACTTATCTCGTGTATTTATTGATGGGCTTAGTCATGCCTTGCATTATGATCGGTATTAATATGATGATCTTACAAAATTCGGATAGTCAGTTTATCGGCCGAGTGAATGGTATTCTGATGCCCATGTATACTGGCGCCATGGTTGTGACAATGAGCGTGGCGGGGTTGCTGAAAGAAACGTTTTCTTTGGTTGTCATGTATGAAGCGGCAGGCGTATTGTACTTTATCGGATTGTTGTTTTTGCTACCGCTCTTGCACTTGCCAAAAACGGATGGGTGATCAATGTGGTCTTATTGTTTACATTCCGTTCACAATAGAAGTGTTTCCATTTTACAGATGGGCCTTATAATCAACACAAGGTCAGTCAATGCGAGCTCGCAGAAAACGAAATTGAAATAGTGTAGCAACTAATGTTGTACTTAGAAAGAGGGGATGAAGTGCATAAGAACTTGGGGGCAATATTAATTGCAGGCCTAATTCTTACCACAATCATAGGGGGCTGTGGTGTGAAAAAGGCAACAGCCGTGGGTGCGACTGACAATGGTGGAGTGACATCGCAACAAGTCACTAATGCGCAATCATCGGCAGATGTAGCTACTGAGAAAGCTAGTCTCCAGAAAATTGATCTTAAAACGCAACAAGGTCAGGCGGAGCTTGATATAGGGTTAGACCAAAAGATGCAGTCCTTGGATTCAGCGTTAGACAAGTTAGATAAAAGTATGGGAAGTATTTAGTATAATTTGAAAGGGGTTCTTTTCAGTGAATAAGAAAAAATATTTAACAGTAGCTCTAGCCTTTTGCATGATCTTACCTATGTCCATTCCTGCATTTGCAGCCGATTCGGCTTCTTCCATAACGGCACCAGCGAATACGGAGGCATCAACGGGTGGAGCAAAGCTAACTCCTCAAGAACGAGCAGATAAAGCAAAAGCGAGACTTCAGAAGCAAATAGATCAATTGAAGAAGGTAGAGACTAATCAAGCTGACCTGGGACCAATTAAGGCTCTTCAAGCGCAGGAGAAAACAGTAAGGGCAAGCATACATTCAACGAGAGAAGACATCAAAACTAAAATAAAAGCTGACAGAGCGAGCAAGAATTATACCGCATTGAGTGCTGCACTCAATGATATGATACCGCTTCAGGACACAATTGCTAACTTGGGTACTCTTTCGCAAACAACTGCAGCAGATTGGGCAAAACTAAAAACAGATCGACAAGCGAACAATAATGAGGCTGTAACGACCGACTTAAATAAACTGGAAACTGATATCCAAAATCGGCTCACTGGGATGAACGCTGTCCTAAGCGGGTTGCAAAAAGTTGATCAGGATTTAAGCCTAGCAAATGCTACAACTACAGCTCCTGCGGTAAACCAATAAGTTTACAACATGTTAAAAATGACTCGTTTGAGCCAAAAACCAAAAACCCCGCGATTGCGGGGTTTTTGGTTTCCTAGGTGTAATAAACATTTTCTTAGTCCTTAAGAATCCTGATTGTCATCTTTATGAACCGGAGTGACTTTACCGCCATTTACATGACCATGTATAACGGCTTTAAATTCGCCGTTATGGCCTCTGTTGAATTCGCCTTTTGTGCCGTGCTTTTGAGCTGTTGCGAACGCACTTTGAATGGCGTCTTCTTGAGCCTGGGTAATTACACCGGCTTTTACTAATCTATCCAGAATGGTTTTAAGGTGAAGGGCTCTTCCTTTAAGTACTTCGCCTGTATTTGCGGTGAAGTTTAAGGTCACTGCATCACTGGCAGGATTGATTCCAGCTGAAGCGACTCTTACGAGTAAGGTGTGTGCTCCACTGAAGTTGATGGCAGCAAAGGTAGTGTTGTCATAGGCTACATATCCTGCAGCATCTAACTTATATTCCATTCCTGGTGCCATTCCGGTGACAGTGTTTAAGGTGTCATCGTTGGTAACTACTGGAGTTTCAGGTTTGACTGAAACTACGTTTGCAGTGAAGCTTAAGGTCGCTGCATCGCTGACAGGATTGATTCCCGCAGCAGCGACTCTGACAAGTAGGGTGTGTGCTCCACTTAGGTTGATAGCAGCAAAGGTTGTCATGTCATAGGCTACATAATCTGCAGCATCTAACTTGTATTCCATCCCTGCGGCCATGCCAGTGACCGTGTTTAAGGTGTCATCGTTGGTAACTACTGGAGATGCAGGTTTGACTGAAACTGCGTTTGCAGTGAAGTTTAAGGTCACTGCATCACTGGCAGGATTAATTCCCGCGGCAGCGACTCTAACGAGTAAGGTGTGTGTTCCACTAAAATCGAGGGCGTCAAAGGTGGTCTTGTCATAGGCTACATATCCAGCAACATCTAACTTGTATTCCATCCCTGAAGCCATGCCAGAGACAGTGTTTAAGGTGTCATCACTGGTTACGACTGGTGCTCCTGGTTTAGCCGGAGCTGGAGCTACCGCAAAATTCACGCATATAGGGTTTGGATAGTTAGCTGTAGTGTTTTGAGCTAATGTCAAGCCGTTATTGCCAACTAAGCTTGTGTCAATTCTAATTTGATACGCATGACCAGCTACAAGGTTCACATCAAAATAGAGGTGAGTCTTATAGACGCCAGTACCGTCTGTTGCACCAAGTCTGAAAAAACTTACTGGTACATTGGAACTAGTAGTAACGTCTTGAAGAGTTATGCAGCCCTCATTGTGTATATAAATTGCATCGGTTATGAAATTTTTATCAATGTTAACATCGATCGATTGTGGGCCAGAAGGTACACCGTTATTATCAATAAGGGAAACGCCAGGCGTAGAAATTTGTTGCAACGGGTCAGTTTCTGTTAAGTGATTAGTTGTTGTTAAGTTCGCGCCAAGAAAGGAAATAGGATTAGTTCCAGCTGCTAAAGCTACAGGCGCTATGCTTAAGACCATCATAAGGACCATTAGAACGGCAAATAACTTCTTAAAATTTGAGTTAACTTTTTTCTTTAACAATTCACACTCTTCTTTCTCTAAATGTTTGCTAGTTAGTGGTACGTGTTATGATTATAAGCACGACCACTAGCGCATTGGGATATTATTCACTTGTTTATGAATAATGCAGATGCGTGTTGTTCATGAGCCAATCCAGCACTTATATGCACCACGTCAACTGATCCCATTATCGGTCAGGATTATTACTCATTCTTCTCTCCTTATAGCAAAAGGGCAACACATCAATGATAGGATGCGTAGCCCTTGTAGATTTATATGTCAAAGAACGAGTGTCGGACATGATGAGCTGAATTACTATGTACGAATAAGAATGAAGCCTCTCGCCTATTTATGCTTGAATTCTCTTCATTCAGAGTAATGATGACATTATATCTTATAATCTATTATCAAACAACAATTTACGACAATATAATCTAAGCTGTTCTATCGATACACTAATCCGAATAGCATCCCAATATACTTAGTTACCTGTTAGACCATATGAAAAATAACACCAGAATGCGCCCTCCAAGACATAGCGTTATTAGTTATTCAGACACCTAAAGATGAGCCGGGTTGAGCAAGTTATAAAAATAATGTCTAATGGATTATAAGTGTTGGTAAAAATGATATATCATTTAAAGTGAATGAATAGGATAAGCTATTTCTTATAACATTTTCGATTTCCCACTTGCAAAGTCATCAAGATAGGTCTATTATTCTAATAGTACTAGCGCCACTAGCTCAGCTGGTAGAGCATCCGACTCTTAATCGGCAGGTCCCTGGTTCGATCCCTGGGTGGCGCACCATTATATAAAAGATATTACCCCGTATTACTCAAAGTAGGAGTGATATGGGGTAATTTTATAACATGAAAAACGAGAGGACAGGTTTGATGATCTATATTTCGTGCAGTGCAGAGCAGAAAATATTAGAGATTCCTAATGAAGGAGAAGCGGTCATAGCTGGTTATTGGAGTCATGAACTGGGTTTGTGCTCTCAGTCAGTGCTTTTAAAATGGGAGGATGATAAGGTCATTTCCTTGCAGCCTCTGGATACGGAGAGCTACCCTGAAAACATACAACCATGGAACTCCTATTCTCTAATGCCTGGATGGATAGATGCCCACGTGCATTTAGCGTTAGACAGCCTTGATTTTTATCAGTGTTTGAAAAATTGGGCTCAACCTTCCGTAATCGAGGAAAACATCCAAGGGTTTTTGAAACGGTATCTGGAGCGAGGAATTGTGGCGATTCGAGATGGCGGTGACTTGCCAGGCTTCTCCTGGAGGGCAAAAAACAGGGTCAACGAAGGAGTTTGGCCAGGACCTAGGGTCATATCTGTGCATGAGGCTGTGAATCGAGCGGGAATGTATGGCCGTTTTCTGGGTCGGGGCTTTGAGGATATGTTGGAGTGGCGGGAAAAGGAGCGGGACTTTTTCGGTCAAGGCATTGACCAACTCAAAGTCGTAGTGACCGGACTGATCAAGTTTGATGATTTCCAGGTGGTCGGTCCAACGCAGTGGGCTGTTGAGGAGCTAGCAGAGTTCGTCGAGGCGGCCCATGGACGAAGAATACTTGTCATGGCGCATGCCAGTGGGGAAGACGGCATTTCGGTGGCCATTGAGGCTGGGGTGGATTCGATTGAACACGGATATTATATGACGAGCGGACAACTCGAACGGATGAAAGAAAAGGGGATTGCTTGGGTACCAACAGTTGCACCGATCGGAAATCTCTTAAAATATCCAACAGATCGTTACTCTTCCCATGAAGTCGATACTTTAAAACGGATTCTGGAGGGACAACTTGCGAGAATCAACGAGGCCTATCACATCCGAATGGGTGTTGGCACAGATGCAGGAGCATATGAAGTACCGCATGCAGAGAGCTTATATGATGAGATGGACTGGTTAGTTCAAGCCGGAATCCCGAAGCTGGAAGTCTTTCGGATGGCGACTCATGAGAATGCACGGATTCTCGGTAGTCCTGAATTGGGGAGGTTAGACGTCGGAACCCCCATGAATTTACTTCAACTTGTGCATGACATAAGATAGATTGCAATGAAGAGTTGTAAAAGTATGTCTAAATAATGTAGGTGGGATAGTCTTAATTGGTAATGTAAAGGGAGAGAGAAGAAAATATGGAAACTTATATCGCAGGTCTGGGGTTACAGCAAATTCTGATTATAGGTGTATTGATCCTAGTTGTGGGCTTTATTGTGAAGAAATTATTCAAATTGGCTATTACAATTGCTATTATTCTGGCACTTGTTTATTATGGGTTGCCGCTGCTTCAGTCTTTGGTCCCTAAGTAATAGGATTGGGTTGGGTCGATCACGAGAAGGAGGACGGCGTTTGCCGGCCTCCTTTGTTGATTTTAAAGGATAATTGGAGGAAATAGCGAAATAATATATTATTCTAGCGCTAGTCAGAAAGTATAAGTGAATATACCTGAACGAAGAATTTTATGAACGAAGGGTTCCCACTAGAGGAGGCAACAAGTTTGAAGCCCGAGATCATTCAGAAACTTACTGAAATTGTTGGGAAAGACAACCTATATACAACGTTAGAGGACCTATTTTGTTATACCTATGACGCTTCTTTTGTTAAAGCGGATCTTAAGAAGGATTTAGCAGGAGTTGCTGTGTATCCAGGTAACACAGACGAAGTAGCGCAGATTCTTAAGTTGGCAAATCGAGAGATGGTTCCGGTCGTTCCACGGGGTGCAGGCACCAATGTTAGTGGTGGATCTATTTCTGTGGGGGATTGTATCGTCTTGGTTCTTAAGAGAATGAACAAAATACTGGAACTTGACCGGAAAAATTTGATTGCTGTTGTGGAACCGGGCGTGATTACCGGCCAATTACAGAGCGAAGTTGAACAAGTAGGCCTGTTTTATCCTCCCGATCCTGCCAGTCAAGCCTTTTCTACGATGGGCGGGAATGTGGCGGAATGTGCAGGAGGACCGCGCGGCGTGAAATACGGAGTGACTCGAGACTACGTTATTGGGCTCGAGGTAGTACTTCCGACCGGAGAGATTATTAATACCGGTGGAAGAACGATCAAGAACGTCACTGGGTACGATATGACGAAGCTCTTCACCGGTTCAGAGGGAACACTTTGCGTTATAACCAAAATCATTGTGAAACTTATCCCCTTACCAGAAGCTAAGAGCACCATGATGGCAGTTTTCTCTGAAATCGATCAAGCGTGTGAGACAGTTTCTGAAATCATAGCTGTTGGGTTGGTTCCTTGTTCACTCGAGTTGTTGGACAACATATATATTAGAAACATTGAGGAATATGCCAAGGTCGGGTTACCCACAGAAGCAGGTGCGGTTCTTTTAATAGAAGTTGATGGGGATGCGGAAATGTTAGCCAAGCAGATTGGGAAGATAGAGCAAATCTGCAGGCGGCTTGGGGCTATCCAGATTCGGGTTGCCAAGACGAAAGAAGAAGCCGAAGAATTATGGCGTGCGCGCCGCTCGGCTTTTGCAGCTGTGTCCAGAGTGAAACCGACCATTATCGGTGAGGATGCGACTGTTCCCCGGAGCAGCATTCCAATTGCGGTGAGGCGTATTCAGGAAATTGCAGCAAAGTATAACATTATTATAGCGATACTCGGACATGCAGGAGACGGTAACTTGCATGCCACGATCCTTACGGATGAAACGGATTTGGAAGAGGCGGCACGGGTAGAAAAGGCCATCGATGAGATCTTTGTAGCGACGGTGGAATTGGGCGGATCCTTGAGTGGTGAGCATGGTATCGGTCGGGCAAAATCCAAGTTTATTACCCTACAGATCGGGGAGGTTGGACTGGAAGTACAACACCGAATTAAACAAGCGCTTGACCCGAACAACATTTTAAACCCCGGCGTAATGTTTGGAGCGTGATGGGATGGAACGTTCATTTGAGTCATGGGAGAAAGAAGTCATCCGCTGTATTCGGTGTGGTGCCTGCCAAAATGTTTGTCCAGTCTTTAAAGAGTTACAGGCGGAATCCACGGTAGCCAGAGGACGAGTTAAGCTCATTCGCGGAGTCATCAATAAAGACTTGGATTTAACGGAAGGCTTTATCAACAAAATGTCATTATGTTTGATGTGTAAGGCCTGCGTCGTTAACTGTCCGAGCGGTGTAAAAGTCGACAAGTTAGTTGAAGCAACCCGCAAGGAAATCGCAGAGAAGAAAGGCCTCTCGCCACTTAAGATGTTGATCTTCCGGTTGGTTTTAAAAAACCGCTGGGTGTTCAACACGGGAATGCGGACGGGGCAAGTTTTTCAAGGCTTATTCTTTCGTAAAGGACCTAATGGTCATGGAATGTTGCCGAGAATGGAACTGGGAATAGACCAGAGAAGACTTCTCTCTCCACTCGCTCCAAAACCGTTTAAATCGATGTATCCAGAAGTCGTCAAAGTCCCTGATGCAAACATGAGGGTGGCTTTTTTCACGGGGTGCATGATCAACTACATTTATACGGATACCGGTCAGGCGGTCGTCAACGTACTTAAACGCAATGGAGTAGAGGTTGTAATTCCTGCACTCCAAAACTGTTGTGGTACCCCGGTTCGGATTAATGGAGACTATGAAACGGCTAAAGAGATGGCGAGGGCAAATATTGATGTTTTCCTGAAGGAAAAGGTTGATGCAGTGGTTGTAGCCTGTGGGACATGCGGCTTAAGTATGAAAGAAGAGTATGCCGAGTTACTCGAGGATGATCCGATCTATACCGAAAAGGCAAAGAAGCTCGGGGCCATGGTCAAGGATTTCACCGAGCTGGTGGTTTCCTTGGAGGGGTATGAGAACCAAATGGGTCGTCTGCCGATGAAGGTTACCTACCATGATCCTTGTCACCTTGTCAGAGGATTAAAGGTCAAAGAACAGCCTCGACAGATTATCAGAAGTATACCGGGAGTAGTTTTTGAAGAAATGAAACAATCGGATACTTGCTGTGGGAGTGGAGGTTCCTTCAGCTTATATCATTACGAACTTTCGACCAAAATCAATGACCATAAAGTCGCAACTATTCATGAGACGGGTGCAGAGCTGCTGGTTACAGGGTGTTCTGCCTGTCGAATGCACATTGCAGATGGCCTGAATCGCCAGGGAGTTTCGCTGAAGGTCATCCATACTGCGCAACTTTTGGAAATGGCTTATGAAGTAAAGGATCGCGCTGGAGAAAAACTGATGACGATATAAGGGGGCTGAGTAACGAATGAATAGCTTTGAACTCGCCTATGGTGAAGAAACGTTGTCCTTTAGGCTTCCATCCTCAGTGAACGTTCAGGAGATTGAAGCAAAAGCCAGTCAGCCAATTTTGAATATAGAACTGGCGATTCTCCAGGCTGTAGCTCATCCCCTTGGAACGGCTCCGCTGGTCGAGGTGGTAAGACCAGGGGACAAAGTGGTTATTATAGTGAGTGACGTTACCCGACTATGGGTGCGGGCCGATGTTCTTTTACCGGTGTTGCTGGATGTATTAAATGGGGCTGGAGTACCGGATAAGGACATTTCTATTGTAACGGCGACCGGAGACCACCGATTGCAGACGTTAGAAGAACATATTGCGATTTGTGGGGCGAAGGTCTTGGCGAGGGTTCCTATTTTCGATCATGAGTGTCGCGCCCAGGATTTAGTCGATATGGGCAAATCCTCACAGGGAACACCCATTATTGTAAATCGTCGGGTATGGGAAGCGGACAAGGTGATTCTTACCGGTGGAATTGCTTATCATTTGCTCGCAGGATTTGGTGGTGGTCGTAAGTCAATCGCGCCTGGAGTTTGTGGCTACGAGATGATCCAGCAAAACCATGCTTTGGCGCTTCTTGGGGGAGGTCCCTCTGGACTTAATCCGAACATAGAGACCGGAAAGATGGAGGGCAATCCAGTCGCGGAGGATATGTTAGAAATCGCCCGTCTAGTAGGCGTGGATTTCATACTCAATGTCGTTGTGAACGAGAAAAAGGAATTTGTTTATATTGCAGCGGGTGAGTTGCATCAGGCACATTTAGCGGGCTGCCGAGTCACCGAAGAAATCTTCGGAATTGAAATAGAGGAAAAAGCAGATTTAGTTATCGTTTCATGCGGTGGGTATCCCAAAGATACTCAGCTTTACCAGGCGATCAAGGCCTTGGACAATGCTACCTATGCAGTGCAAGACGGTGGAGTGATTATACTGGTTAGTGAATGCTCAGAGGGGATAGGTTCTCAACCTTTTCAGGAATTCTTCAATCATGGCGAGGTGGGGGATATGAATGCCAAGCTTCATGCTGACTTTACGATGCCAGGGTTCATAAGCTTGAGAACAGCGAGCATCTGTCGAAAGACACCCGTCATTCTGATCAGTTCATTATCAGAGGATCTGGTTAAACATGTTAAGATGATTCCAGCCCATTTCCCTGAAGAAGCGTTAGAGTTAGCAAGTCAACTACTTGGACGTCAACCTGAGTCAGTCTATATAATGCCTCACGGTGGAAGCACCTTCCCGATAGCCATTAAAATGAATGAATAAATAAATGAATGTATCCCATTTAAAGAAATACAGAAAGAACCCTAGGCTCAGTAATCGCTGCCTAGGGTTCTTTCTCTGAAACAAAATGAACTTGCGTTAGCTATACCCCATTCCCATCGTTCCTTAAACCAATAAATATTTCGACCGAACGTCTACATTGTCTGCTAATTCCTCAACGGTTCCTTCAAAACGTACCTGTCCCCGTTCGAGGACATAACACCGATTGGCCAATTTTAAGGCGGATTTGAGATTTTGTTCTGCCAAGAGAATCGATATGCCAGTAGAACAGAGCTCGAGGATTTGCTCCTCTAATTCCCGGACGACTAACGGTGCCAGTCCCTCAGTCGGCTCATCCAAAATTAGAAGTTCTGGATTTCCTAGTAGAGCCCTGGCGATACTTAACATTTGTTGCTCTCCACCACTTAAGTTCCCGCCCCGACGATTCTCTACTTTTTTCAGGACAGGGAATAACCCATGAATTTTAGCCAAATCCCAAGTGCCTGTTTTGATTCCTGCTGCGATCTCGAGATTTTCACGCACGGACAAGTCTGCAAAGATCCGGCGGTTATCAGGCACAAAGCTTATTCCTAATTTGACCATGCGGTTCGTAGCATTCTTGGTAATTTCCTGGCCTTTAAAATATATCTGTCCGTTTTTTGGCGGGGTAATTCCAATAATGCTTTTGAGTGTCGTTGTCTTACCTACCCCATTACGACCAAGGAGGCAAACTACTTCTCCTTTACTTACCTTTAAAGATAAACCGAACAAGATATGGCTTAACCCGTAATAGGTATGAATGTCTCTAACGTCTAACATCATCCTGCTTCCCCCAAATAGGCATTTTGCACCGATTTATCGTTTCTGATGACTTCAGGAAGACCTTGGGCGATCGTGCGGCCTTGATGGAGAACCATAATTTTTTGAGCAACATCAAAGACTAATTCCATATCGTGCTCAGTAAGCAGAATGGTAAGACCCTTTTCCTGAGATAATCGCTTTATAAGATTGACTATTTTGCGGGTTTCTTCTGACGACATTCCGGCAGTGGGCTCATCTAAGAGAAGGAGTTCAGGTTTGCTTCCAAGAGCAATCGCGATTTCCAGGACTTTTTGATCGCCATAAGATAGGGAACTACACGAACGATCTTTATATTCCAACAGTCCGAAGCTTTCCAAAACCTCCAGGGTTTCTTCAACAAGCAGTTTCCTAGCAGGTCTGAAAAAATTCATATCGAAGTGATGTTTGGCAATAACCGACGTTTGCACGTTTTCGAAAACCGTCAAACTTGAGAAAATATTGATTAACTGAAAGGACCTCGCCATTCCTTTATGGCAAATTTTATAGGGAGCTAAGTTCGTAATTTCTTCACTTTGAAATTGGACATGTCCGGAATCGGCCTGAAGGTGTCCAGTTATCAAATTGAATAATGTAGATTTGCCTGCCCCATTGGGACCAATGACTGCCACGACTTCTCCCTTCGGAACCAAAAGGTTAGCATCTGCGATGGCTTGATATCCCTCGAACGCTTTCTTAAGATGTTCGACCTGAAGCATGTTAATTCTCTCCTCTCATACTCCGTCTTATATTAGGCACATTCAAAGAAATAACCAGTCAGTATGCCAGTCTATTTTACGTCATACTGCGTCGGCATGTTCACCTAATAGCCCCGCTATGAGGTAAACATACCTCCTTGTCTGACGCAAAATATCCATGGCATCTTTGACTTGTTATTTTCTTTCATATGCCTTGCCATAACTCTCCATTAAATAACCAAGAATGCCCTGAGGCAAGAAAAGTACGAGAATCAGTAACAGCAGACCAAGGACAAGAAGCCAGTATTCTGTGTAAAGACCCACGATCATCGACAAAAGGACTAAAATACCTGCCCCTAGCGCCGGGCCCATAAAGACAGTAAGTCCACCCATTAAACACATGATCAGGATTTCTGCCGATTTGTTCCAAAATAACAGAGAGGGGGCTACAGATCGTTCAACCAAGACAAATAGGACACCCGCAATTCCTGCAAAGAATCCAGCAATAACAAAGGCTGTCAGACGGTGTCTTTTGACATTGATTCCGACACTTTCAGACCGCACGGGATTGTCACGAGTAGCAAGTAATGTGAGACCAAACGGTGATTTGGTAATCAAATAAAGAATTACAAGAGATACGATGAGAACCATAAGAGTCGTGTAATAGACTGAATTTACGGAAGTCAGAAATTCAGGGACGGGTATAGCATGAATTCCATTGTCTCCATTCGTCAATGCATTCCAGCGATAAACAATGGCCCAAACTAACTGCCCTAGTGCTAAAGTAAGCATACCAAAGTATAGGCCTCTTAAACGTACGCAAAACCATCCGATCACAAAGGCAATAAGTGCAGCAACTAGGGGGGCGAGCACGACTGCAACTGCAAATGGCCAAGAAGTTTTGGTCATGACGATCGCTACCGTATATGCGCCAACGCCGAAAAATACACCATGGTGTAAATGCAGTAGTCCTCCATAACCCAGAACCAGATTCAAACTGGTCGCTAGTAAAGCCGTTGTGAAAACAGTCGCTAGCAAGTAGACATAATATTGGGAGATTATAGTCGGAACAGCCAGCAGGATTAGGATTCCGGATATTGCTAAACCCAGGACAAGATAGGCTTTATTCGTAGACATATCAGTATTCCTTTCTCTACCAGACGGATTTTAGTAAACCAGAGGGTCGTACGATAAGAAGAACACCCGCAATAATATATGGAATAATAATGGCAATGCCTGGGATGAATAAAATCCCAAAGGCCTCCCCAACTCCCATAATAATAGAACTAATGAGTGCGCCCCAAACGTTTCCTAACCCTCCAATAACCACGATCAAGAATGCATAAATAATAATATTAGCATCCATACCCATCGAAATAGTGGTCGTTGGAGCAATTAAAGCCCCTCCCAATCCGGCAAGCCATCCGCCCAGTGCAAAAACAATGGCAAACACTCGTGTACTATCAATGCCTAAAATATCCACCATTTCTCGGTCAGTAGCTGTTGCCCTGCAAACTTTGCCAAGATGAGTTTTAGATAAGAACAACCATAAGCCAAGGGCAACGATAGGCCCAATAATTAGAAGGAAAGCATTATACAAGGGCAGGGACGCTCCCCATAGATTAAGGGAACCCCTTAAGATCTCAGGAATATTCATAGACTTAAATTCTGTCCCCCAAACTATTTTTACAAGATCTCCGGTGATAAGTACTAAGGAATACGTTAAGAGCATTTGCGTCAAATGATCCCGGTTATAGATAAATCTAAGCAACCCACGTTCGATCACTAGACTTATTAACATCACAGCGATCGGAGCGACCAGCAGAGCTAACCAAAAACCGTTCGGGCCTTGTCCGAAAAAAGTTGAGACTGAAAAGGCCATAAAAGCTCCTAACATATAGAGCGATCCGTGAGCAAAATTCGTAATTCTTAAGACACCGAAGATGAGCGTAAGTCCTGCAGAGACGATAAAGAAAATCATGCCTCTGCTCAGACCGATAAAAAACTGACTAGCGAGTGTGGCGAAATGCATGGGTGATCTCCCCCGTCATTAATGATTTATAGAAAACTTGGCTAGCGCCAAGCGCTGGCCAAGACTCAAACAAGGATGTTTGAGATTAGAGCGCTGGCCAAGGATGGCCGAGTGTCCCTGTATCCAAGGATGGCAAGGTGTCGTGATGGCGAGAAGGGACCTTCCAGAAAGTATATAAACTTTAGTTTATACTTTCTGACAAGTGGCGTAAATGGGCGGCACTTTACAGCACCGCCCATTTATCTGTCCCTTGCTCTTTATCATTTACCCTATCTTATTTTGACCTAGATTTTAGGATCGCGTCAATCGAGGGCATAATTTCTTCTGGGCTAAGGGTGTGAAGGTCTTTGGCTGTGAAGACCCCATTTACTTTAGCAATTACGCCGTAGGACATAGGAATTGCGACCTGATGATCTTCTTTACGCAGGGTCGCCTTGCCGACCGGAGTATCAATTGTTAATCCTTCCATAGCGTCGATGATCTTTTCCTTATCGGTACTTCCTGCTTTCTGAATCGCTTGACCGAGGAATTCTCCTCCCATGTAACCATACAAGGCAAACGCAGCAGGGGCACGATTATATTCCTTCGTAAAGGCTTCAACAAATGCCTTGTTTTCTGCCGTGTCCGGATAATTATATAAATAAGGATTTGTACCCATTACCCCTTCAGGAGCTTGGTCACCCAAAGGCCTCAGGGTGGCGGGGTCATAACTGGTGTGTGCCCAGACAGGTATGTCCTGAGCTAGTCCGGTTGCTTTAACGGCTTTCATAAAGGCCACCATATCTGCACCCCCAGTACCAACAACTAGTACATCAGGTTTAGCACTGCGAATAGCGTTGATGTAAGGTGTGAAATCTGTTTCCCCAACACGCCACCAAGTTTCTCCCATTTTAACAGCGTCTGGTTTAAGCGTCGTCAAATTTGTCCAAAGGTTATTGATCACAGAGTGACCATATTCATAATCGCTGCCCGCTACCCAGACTTTCTTAAAGGACGTCTTGGAGAGCTGGACAGCACCTGCTTTACCGATGACCGCTGTATTTGGTATCGTGCTAAATACATAACGATGACCCGCTGACCCTGTGATCTTGTCACTCATTCCGCCCCAATCGATAAAGGGCACTTTATTCTCTTTAGCATATTGTGAAACAGCTAGAGAGCCTGCGCTATTCGTGGTCCCTGCGAGAAAGTCGACTTTTTCATTCATAACGAGTTCTTTAGCCCAGCTTGTTGATTTGTCCGGTTTGAATTCATCGTCACGAGTGACGAATTCAATTGTCGGACCACCTTTAGCCGCAATCTCTTTGACAGCCAATTTAAAGCCGTCTAATGAGTCTTTCGCGTAAACTGCTGCGCCGCCTGTATATGTATCTATAATTCCAACTTTAATTGTTTTTTTCTCTGTCTTAGCGACTGGACTGCTTCCACACCCTGAAACCATTAAGGCTGTAATCAGGAGCATAGACCCTAACCGGACTAAATTGAGTGATTTCTTCTTGCCTACCATACTAACTCCTCCTCAATTTTTGTATAAAATACAAATAGTGATGTTCTCCTTCTCTTAACGGTTTCCGGTCTCTTGCGCGTTTCTCTCCGTCCTACCATTCTTCCTTTCTTGGTTATTCCTTTTAGTGTCAATTTTCACTTAATTTGTTCTGCGAAGGACAACGCTTCACCCTTAAAAGAATATGTTAGAATTATAACAGGTGCGTGTAGAACAGACAATACTTATCTAATGTGTATTAAAACACTGATGTACGGCGGTTTAGATAAACAAAACGTATTAAAAGGCTATTCAGAAATGATTAGCCAAATATCAGTGCCATAATTAGTAGAGTCTTGGCTGAACGTGTGCATTAGTTGCTGGCGTAATGCAAGCAGGTAGATTACATGAAGTAACAACGTAGGACTCTGATTTGCCTGAAAGCAGAAAATCAAATAGAATTAGATCGAAGGGAGAGATGTCTGATTCCTGACTAGTGGTCGCCTGAATAGCTGGAAGAGTCATTCCGAAAAGCACAAAAAATATTGTTGCGGCTGAACCATAGACTAACCATACATGAGAACGAGTTTTTGCTATTTTACCGGGAAGCACGGCATTCGGCTTAAAAAAACCAATGAGTAAAACAATCAGAGACAAGAAAAAGAGCATGATGAACACTTGATTCATGATAACCCCCCTCGTATGATATATATATAATTCCGACAAACTTTAAGCCACTAAGCGCATACATAGATGAATGATAATTATACCATTAATTACAATTTAATCCATGAATATTATACTTGAAATTTGCTCACAAAATAGCCACTAAAAACAAAGAAACCCCTTAGGAACGACTGAAATGTCGATCCTAAGGGGTTTTGAATTAATTATTGGTTGCTACATTGGGTGGTTGGCCATGTCCCACAAACTGATGACAGATTAAACAGGACATGTTGTCTTTAAGGACTTGTGCGTGCGGCATACGTGGTGCAAGAGCACCTGACTCTAATTTGATATTTTTCGCCTTGGGATAAGTAGTGTTTCCAGTATGGCAAGAAATACATGCCGCTGGATCTACCTTTGCTTCAATTTTTGCGGGGATTTGGTTTGTTGCATGAACATACAACTCATTTAATCCATTAATCTTTGCCTTTACGTACCCGACGGTACCAGGAGTTGAGTGGCAGCTTAGACACGTTACATCCTTATGAGGGCTTGTGCTCCAAGCCGATACTTGCGATTTCATTTCATGGCAACTAACACAAAAGCTAGGCTGTGAAGTAAAATGCATCCCCGCTATCGCAGCGGCAATGAGTACGACAATCGTCAATAATGACAGCAATAGGAGCTTCTTCAGGCGTCTATGAGATTTTCCTTGCCCAACTTCCGAGGCTTGTGCTTCTTCATTGTGCTTGATGTCCAAGTTTACTTCGTCCCCTCACTACTTTTCCCTTATTTCGCGAGACTTGGAAGGGCCTTTTTGACCATTTCAACCATCGCTGGATTTGTAATTTCAATCGGTTTAGTGGCAGGATCGTCGCCTAAGTCTTCATACTTCATAGCCCCGAAACTATGATCAACGGTAAGGTGGCCGTTCTTATCTGTTGTATTTTTCCACATGATCTTAGCAGGATCAGGTTTACTGTCTGCATGACAGGATAGGCAGATGTCCGCTGGGTTGTCTTTCCGTAGTAACACACCGTTGGCATTCGCCTTGTGCGGTCCGTGACAGGTCAAGCAACCGTTAAGTTGTCCGCTTTGCGCATGTTTGCTGGAGAACCAGTCGCGAGTTCCTTGGTGGTTATCCGTAATGAGAGTTCCATTGGCGTCTTTTGACGGATCAGATGTGTGACATTTGAGGCAGGTATCACTATTCGGTAGCGCGCTCGACGGTTGTGCCATAATCGAGCCTTTCTTATTATCTGGCGTTGCAGATACATGCTTACTGCCAGGGCCGTGACAAGATTCACAAGATATTCCTAGGGTAGGTGATGAAACCGGAACGCCCGGGGCATGACAAGTTGCACAGCTCGTGCCGTCTGTAGCTTGCCAATCAGGCTTTCCATCCTTGTTGACATCTACAGTTGAAGCGGCTTGTACATCAAATTTGTCGCCGTTTTTAACGAGTTTTGCGACTCGGTAGATCTTGTTTTTAAAACCAGGAACCTCAGCCAAGACATATTCATCCATCATGACTCCATAAATCTTTGCCTTGGACAGATCTAGTTGAGTTGCCTTCGTGTTAGTGGTGTCAGCTCCGTCATATACCGTAAGGGTTGTTGGGGCGTTGCTTAACGGATAAGCTGAAAGAGATTTCAAGGCTATTGAGTGTTTCGTAGTATGATACGCCGTAATTTTACCATCGTGGCAAGTTTTACATGTGTCGTCCCCAACATACGTACCTGTTGCACTTGTGGTTGTAGCGTCCACTTTAGTTGCGGTGGTTTGATTTGCTCCACAACCGACAGCAACCAATGCAATCATGGACAGCAGTCCTGCGATTAAAATGCGATGTTTTGCCTTTTTCACGATTCTTTCTCCTCCTCTAGCTTTTCAGAAAACCTCAGGCCCTCTTCCAGCACTGTACCCTCCCTTGCTTGAGTGGTTTGAGGAAATGACAAAAATCATACAAATTCGTGCTATTTCCTCATAGATATCGAATATACACTAATCTTAGCATTTATATATGGTTTGTCTAGGAAACAATTGTTAATTCTGCATCCTATTGCCAGCGCGTTTTTTCACAACAAGGCGCATAAGCAATACAACCCTTGAGTTTCTTAGTATCAATTGTAATCAAGTAGCGTTATAATTAAGAATATTAGATTATGGGAGACACCTGACTCCTACGCGGAGGTATGTCTTGACTAAGGTACTGTATCCAATCATAGAGATATTTACGAGTATTCAAGGTGAAGGATTTCATATGGGTAAGGGAGCCGCTTTTATTCGGCTTGCTGGATGTAATTTGCGTTGCAGCTGGTGTGATACTCAGCAGTCCTTTGATCTGTCAAAAGCACGATGGATGAGCGCCAGTGAAATTGTAGCTGAGGCTCAACTTTCTCATGCTCATGTCGTGATCACTGGTGGCGAACCGACATTATATGATCTAGGACCACTTGTCCGAGAATTACATAAACTTAATAAATATGTAGCCATAGAAACCAACGGTACAAACTCGATACCAGCTGAGTGGAATATTGATTGGGTTACAGCATCTCCCAAACCAGGGAGTGGGTTTGCTTTGTGTTGTCAGGCAGACGAATTGAAGTATGTGGTGGATAACGAGTTTAGCCTGGATAATATCACAACATTAGATCTGCCGGAGGGACGAATTTTTCTTCAGGTCGAAAGCGGCCACCCAGAATCTGCACAAAAAGCCTATGATCTCATTCAACAGTTCCCAGAACGAAGGTTGCGATTAGGGATACAACTCCATAAGATTCTAGAGGTAAGGTGATAACCATCTGAGGTTGAGCGAGTTAAACTGTAATGTAACTAATAGGTTGCATGCAAAAGCCCATTAGACTGAATTATATTCTCGGTCTAATGGGCTATAATAAAGGGTATATGAAGGAACTGACTGCATAATTTGAGCACCTAATTAACCCCTAGGCCCGAATTGTTGGAAAATCTTCTTAACCATTTGGCCACCAACGGAGCCATTTTCACGACTGGTTCGATCCCCACCGAGTTTGACTCCGAGCTCACTAGCGACCTCTTCTTTGGTTACGGGTAAATTGTACTTTGTCATTTGAATTGCCTCCTTTATTTAATAATTGACCCTGATTTTAATCTAACCTAATAAAAGAATTTATACTCAGGGAAAGTCTGGCATTAATGGCAATCCTTTGATTAGGAACAGAGCCTAGATGCACATTTATTCAGTTTAATCAATGAAAAAGATTGAAAGCTTATGATAGTAATGATACTGTGTCAATATAGGATCAAATGGAGGTGCGAAATGTCAGATTTAAGGAATTAACGGGCTATTCAGAAATGAATAGCCCGTTTGCCTGATAAGACTATTTTCGGAAGGGGTAATTCCAAATGTCACAACTTAACAACCCTTTAGAACTTTACAAATTACTCCCGAAATCAAATTGTAAACTGTGTGGGGTGCCAACATGTCTGGCGTTTGCCGCTGCGGTAATCAAGGGAGAAAAACAACTTGAGGTATGCCCTCATCTGGAGAACACTAAGATTGAGGAACTCAATGGGAAAATCATCAGACAAACGACTCCTGAAGATCAAGCGAAGCAAATACTCGAACCTTTGAAACGAGAAATTCATACGATAGATTTTTCTGCCTCAGTGCAACGATTGGGGGCTACGCTCTCTGGCGATAAGCTGACAATTAAGTGTCTTGGAAAGGACTTCACGGTTGATTTCGAGGGGAATGTGATATCGGACTGCCATATTAATGAATGGGTGACAGTCCCAATACTCAATTATATTATTTACAGTGCGGGAAATGATCCTACTGGAAAATGGGTTCCTTTCAGAGAGCTTAGTCATGAGACAATATGGAGTACCTATTTCGAGCATAAGTTTGAAAAACCTTTAAAACAACTTACGGATGTCTATCCAGATCTTATTGAGGACATGATTAGTATTTTTGGTGGAAAGCAAGTAAAAACTACGTTTTCCTATGATATTTCGCTAGTATTGCACCCTCTGCCAAAGCTTCCAATGCTCATTTGCTATACCAAACCAGAAGAAGATCTAGAATCCAAGCTCAATGTTTTTTTTGATTCGTCGGCGGAAGATAATCTCAAGATTGATTCAATCTATCGGCTTTGCGTTGGGCTCTTAATGATGTTTCAAAAGATTACTTCAAGGCATATCAAGCCTTGAAGCGTCAACGACCAAACCAATCTAAAGCCGGGAATCCATGTAGGACTCCCGGCTTTAGGTTCTTATTAGAGTTTAGCTACGGCACTCAGATAACCAATTCTAGCCCGTTCTGATATTTCGGCATCCAAGCTCGGCCCTTGTAGGACGCTCCAATAGTATTTAGCTGCAGTCGCGTAGGACGAATCTTTACCCTCAAGTGACAAAGCATCTGCTTTAGCTAAGAGCTTGCCATAGGAACTAAGGATTCTCCTTGAGGCAATCGTCTTATTCGTGACCAGTGGGCTGTCATAGGCGGTTATATAATATCCTAAGGCATTATACGAACCCCAACCACCAAAGCTGTTCCAGTAATCCCCGTTAGCGGCATACACACCGGGACCTCCACCGGAAGAAATCAAGGAACTCGAATCGATCACTAGATCCGACGTGTGCGTCGGAGTCGGTGTACTCCAGCAGCTGGAGAGGCTCGGAGGATTTATAGGAGGTAAGAGGGATTCCGAGAGTTTAGTTGCACCCGGGGCGAACGTAATCGCACTATTGTATTTCTGTCCCATCAGGCTAAAAACTGAATCTTGATAAGTGGATTTATCCGTCATGAAATTCGGGTTATTTCTGGAACCCCAACAATTATAGCCCCACACGGCAAAATACCAGTTTTCTAAAACGTCGCGGTCCCCGTTCCCAATCTTGGGGTTAGCTCTCAGCTTCTGATTGAGGATTTGGCAACCTATCTCAAGGTTATAATTAATATCGTTTTTCAGTTTATCGACGGTTACTGTGTCATCGGGATCATAGTCGGAGATTTGCATAATTCCAATACCTACGCCATCGTTTCCTATTAAAGGTTGATCGGTCAAAGGGCGTCCAGTCGATGGATCCAACTTATATTGTTTCCACCCGCTCTCCATCCAGACAACGGCTTTGAGGAGTACGGGAGGAATATTATATTTGTTTGCCATATCCTCGATTTTTTCTCCGATACCCTTGTAGTAAGCCTTTTGATCAGCTGCCGCCATGACCGGTCTGGCCGGGACTAGCTGCATAATAAAGAGTCCGATGATAAGTGCTGCCATGACCTTCGAGTAGTGAATTGTCCTCATATTTCCTGCCTTTCTGTGCCTAAAATTATAGGCCACATTCATTGTCAATTCGACACGAAAGGAGAAAATACCTTTTAAAGATTGCTTAACCGACAACGAAGAGACTGTGGAAGCCTCCCGAGTTACCCCATTAGGGTTACTTAGGGAAGCTGATTCGTATCATCTGACATCTAATATAGTTACTGGCGTGAGGATGAAATGTCGATAAGGTTGTCGGCCATATCTGCTAAAAAACATAAAAGGAGAAATTATGAAAAATATATTTGCTACAAAATTAAGTGATTTCAACTTAAGATTTGCAGAACGAAACGATGTGGCTTTAATATTAGACTTTATCAGGGAATTAGCCGACTATGAAAACATGTCGCAGGATGTTGTAGCAACAGAAGAAGTTTTAAGAGAATCTCTTTTCGAAAGAAAGATTGCTGAGGTGATCATCGGTGAATTCCAAGATAAACCGGTATGCTTTGTATTGTTCTTTTACAATTTTTCAACGTTCATAGGGAAACCAGGTATTTATTTGGAGGACCTATTTGTAAAACCTGAAATGAGAGGACAAGGACTTGGCAAGATTATGCTTTCCTATCTAGCGAAATTAGCGATAGAAAGGAACTGCGGTCGATTAGAATGGGCATGCTTGGACTGGAATGATCCCTCAATCAAGTTTTACAAACACTTGGGGGCGACCCCAATGGATGATTGGACTGTATACAGGGTATCTGATGATGACTTAAATAAATTGGCCGGTAAGTTTTGACTCTTGGCCATGGATTTTTCATAACCGCCCCATTCATCTCCAGTCAGTATCGCTAAGCTCATAATTTGTGTCTAAATCAAGTGTTGAGCCGTGAACAGTTCCGTGTCCATTTACGATAGCCATTTCCCTTGAACGAATATCTTCAGATTGATTGGCAGAACTATCTGCTACGGCGTTTGCAATGACTCCCAAGAGATTTTTCTCAGTCAAATTAGGGGCTTTCTCAAGAGCGACATCAATAATTTTTGTAGCATCTGAGTTTATGCTTCCGTTCTGTGTAACAATATCAAAAGCAAGAGCAAAGCCTCTTATTGTTTTCAAATTGTATTTATCACAGATCAGCATTGCTTGTCTCACTGAATATACTTCTGCATCTGCCTCAATGTGAATAAAGTCCTGATTACTACATAAACTAGCAAACTGTGTATACCAAGGATCAATAATATTATTCGAGGAATCATTAATACTATTAGCCCATTTAAGCTGATTCTCTGGGGTGTCAAGGATCATACTATGCATAGTGTTATAGTTACCCCCGAAAATACTTTTCATTTCAGCATTATATTCTCGATCCATTCTATTGAGTATCGGTTGCAAGGTCCTTTGACCAATACACCATTGAAGGTATCCCAAAGATAAACCTTCTGTATCAGCGTTTCCCGCAATTTGAGGAGAAGTTCCAACTTCGAATTGCTTCGTAATATTTCTTGCTATAGTAGCTACATTATCTGGTGGAGAAGTATAAGGTTGTATATAGGCGTTAGATACGTAGGCAAAGCTATCTTTATACAGAATTTTATCCCATACCACATTATCAATGGTATCAACTATGGTATCCAAAATTGCTACCTTCTCATAATTATATAGATACCCTTTGATAGGGATGGAATCATTCAAATTAGGGGCTGATCTTACCTTTAGATCAAGTTGAAGCTCTGTATTATATACATATCCTGTAACTGTTGACGCTGTGGTATCCTTATAAGCAACCCCAACACGCACAATCTCAGGAACAACAGCTTCTCCGCCGAGAGCAGTTACAACACTAGTAGAACCAAGTTTATTGTGCACGAAAGTAGCTGCGGCAGGAACGGTTCCGTCTGTGAGAACAATAGCTGACTTGGTCTGAGCGGCAAGGGGTGCACCTGAGAGCGCATCGATGCCCGTTACGCCATTAGCCAAGTATACTCGATCAAATTGGAGTGAAGAAGCGAAGTCTTGGATGACATTGTTGTTGGTGTCATAAGCTGTGTTGCCAGCGTGACGAGTGGCACTTGGTAATGACGCTTTGACAGCATCGCTGATGATACCTGTACCACCGATAACATCACTTTCGGTAATGCCAGGATTAGCCGTTAAGTAATCTTTCACGCTAGCTGGAAGAGCATTTTTGTCAGTTAAGAGAATGGGCTCATTGCTAGCAGCAGCAATCGACGCGATGGAGAGTGCATCTTGCAAGCCGTTAGCGAGTGCAACTTTCGTAATTCCAACCATTTTTGAAGCGATGTTCACCGACGTAGCAGTGCGGTCATATCCTCCGAGAGGTATTACTGTAATATTCATAGCTTCTAATTCGTCGAGGACTGCTTGGCTGATGACCGCCGTGCCACTTGTCACATAAACTTTCGTTATAGCCAGTTTAACGAGTTCAGTTTTAGTGGCAGTGTCAAGGGCGTTTCCAGCTCCCGTTAGAAGGATGGGAGCCTTTAAGTAGGAAGCGAGCGGACCGGCAGTGAGTGCATCAACCGTGCCGTAAGAGGCTGAGGAAGCGAGAATCGCAGTTCCAGTCCAGCCCGTTTGATCTGCGATTGCTATCGCAGTTTGTACAGCAGTTGTACCTGCTAAGCGAGTTGGAGCTGTCCCTGTAGCAAATGCATTTAAAGGTATCATGGTCAGTGTCATACCTGCAAGAGCTAATGAAGCCAAGGCTTTTTTAGCTTTTTTCATGGTGCGAATTTCTCCTCTCGTCATTGGGTCTCTTCTATATTTTGTGAATAAACGTTCAGATGGGGGATACTTGAATTATAGCATGGAAATTTGCTGCAAAATGGGAGTATGCATGTATTTAACTTTGAAACTCAAAAGGGAAATCAACATGTTCTTCTAGGGAACTGGACAAAATTTGTTGCAGCTCATTTTTATGTGTGGATTATCAACTTTAAGTGCAACTGATGGGGATGAGCACACGGCAATAACAGGGCATTTAAGTAATCCAGTACGAACATGTAAGTTGTCGAATTCGTGCTGATTACGAGGGAATAATTGTCGTATTTATAGATCTTGTGTCTAATAGGCAGGAAATACCGGGGGTGTAATAGAATTGTGGCATCATAGACTTTGAGAGGGCAGTAGCCTGAGGCAACACCTCTAAGATCACGAAGTAAGCGAAGCTCGCATAGGAACAATGACTGCGTTGTAAGGGAGAAAACGATGCTCTATAGGGTAAAAGAACTAAAAACAAAAACAAAAACGCATAAAGATACCGAGCTAATTAAATGGATTAAAATTTTGAATGCTCGTGGCAGGGAGATGGGTCTGAGTGCACCAAGAAAAGCGCTCAGGCTAGGAAAAGGTATATATCGCCTAGCTCAAAAGTGTAGCTGTCAAGAGGGCCGGGCGCTTAGTCTGCTTATGATGAGCTACGCAAATAGATCTCTCACGAATAACACAAAGAGTGTTAAAGACTTGCTGATAGCCAATCGGATTTTTGAGGATTTGGGACATCGAGAGGGGCAAATGAGAGCACTCAATTTACTGGGCGTCAATTATTTTTACTTTGGCCAATACGACCAGACGTTAGCTCACTTCAGCCGGGGCTTGGCTCTAGCCCGGGAGATTGGCGATCAATTTGTTGAGGCTTCTATCTTAAATAATATTGGTGAAATTCATCGGACGCTGGAGCAATACGAGGAGGCCTTAGTCTATTACGGAGAAGCACTTGCCATAAGCGAAAGCTTGCATAACTTGAGTAATATTGCTGCGATCCTTTTGAACATGGGACACATATATAATCGCTTAAACCAAGGTGCTAAAGCCTTGGTCAATTACCAGGAGAGTCTAAAGTATAGTAGGGAGCTTGGCGATAAGATCTTAATTGGCGAGGCATTAAATACCATAGGTCAAGTCTATGAAAAATTGCAGGAGGATCAGCTTGCTTTAAAGTATTACTTGGACGGCCTAAGTCATCTCGAAGAGTGTGGGAATAAGTTTTATAGTATTGATGTATTGGTAAGTGTCGGTGAACTGTTCATCAAACAAAAACTGGACAAAGGGTTAAGTTACCTTCGCAAAGCGCTTTTCCTTGCCGAGGATATTTTTGCCGAGAATGAATCTGCAAAAATCCACTTATCGTTATCTTCGTACTACGAAGCGAGACAAGATTTTGCAGAAGCTTTAGATCATTTTAAAAGGTATAGTACTATCGAAAAAAAAGTAAGGCATAAAAAATTAGAGGAAAAGTTAAAACTGGTTGCGATAGAATTTAGCGTCGAACAGATGAAAAAAGAAACTGAAATATTTCGCCTTAAAAACATTGAGTTAAAGAAAAAGAATGAAGAAATTGAGAAAAATGCGCAACTTCTTGCCATAGCCAATCATGAACTGACGAAACTCCATGAACAGTTGGAAAAAGCTAACCAGCGATTGAAAATCATGTCGAACATGGATGTAGTGACGGGGATCCCTAATCGCCGTTCCCTCGACGATACACTCAAAAGGGAATGGAGTCGCTGTTTGAGAGACGGCAAATCCCTATCACTAATTCTCGTAGATATTGATAATTTTAAACGCTACAACGACAATTATGGTCATTTGCAAGGTGATAAATGTTTAAGAAAAGTCGCCAAAGCTTTGGTTAGCGTTGTGAAGAGATCTTCTGATTTTGTCGGAAGGTTTGGCGGAGAAGAATTCGCTGCGATCTTGGCCAATACGGATTATGATAATACCGAGAAGGTTGCCGAACAGATGAGGAAGCGGATTGAAGAGTTGAAGATCATCCATGAAAAGTCTTCAACCGTTCCGTACATTACAATTAGTCTCGGAGCAGCAACAATTACACCCACGTTCAATACTAGTTTCCTGGAATTATTAAGCGCAGCTGATCAAAAGTTGTATCTGGCTAAAAGCCAGGGACGCAACCAGGTTTGTGCTGTAAGGTTAGTTGATAAGTACTAAGGGGAATTCTGTGTCTGAATAGGTCGAACTGTCGGCCATGTTTGAAAAAGGCTATAAACGGCTCAGGAGGACACAAAGAAAAAACCCTCCCAGGCAATTAAGCCCGGGAAGGTTTCTACTATATAACGATTTACCAGTTGCTACGAGTTGGGGGTACAAAGCACTCGCGGCAATATACAGGTTTGTCACCAGATGGTTGGAAAGGAACAGTTGTATCTTTTCCACAAGTAGCGCAAACAGCTGGGAACATTTCGCGTTCTTGACGGCCATAGCCACCGCCGCCTTGGTTACGGGTTTGTGCCTTTTTAGCTGCACGGCACTCTGGGCAACGTCCAGGCTCGTTTGTGAACCCTTTTTCAGCATAGAACTCTTGTTCAGACGCTGAAAATTCGAAATCCCGACCACAGTCTCTGCAATTTAAAACTTTGTCATTAAACATTATAAAAAAACCTCCACTATTATATTACCCGTGCTACATGGCAAGTTCACAACTTCCTGAAGCCTAAGGGCAATAGGGAAGGTTTGCTTAAATCCACTAGTTTCAACGAGCATTAACGTCAGTATAACTGAAAAATTTAGACATGTCAAACTTAAAATAGTAATTAAAATAATATAATAAGGGTTGCAAAATCCTATAACTAGGAGTAGAGGTTCAGGGGGGGCAACTAAAATATTGCGAAGCAGAGTGTGCATCACCTTATGTTTCACGCAACAAAAAGAAGAGGATTCGAAGTTGCAAAGTCGAATAACTACTATAAATAATACTAAAATTTCTGGAGGTTTACCAATGCTACCTGAGCACGAGAAAACAAAGTTCCTCCAACACATCCTCGAGGTTGTTCTGAACATCGCTTATGATGGGCTGATTGTGGTTAATAAAGAAGGCGTTGTAACCGTGACGAATCAGGCCTTTGCTAATTTTTTTCGAAAGTCTCCTGAGGATCTGATTGGAAAACCGATCACTGAAATTTATAAAAATCCGAAATTCACGGACGTTCTGAAAACAGGTGTACCGGTGCACGGATATATCTTTGACTTAAACGGTCATGAAATCATCGCTAGTCGAATTCCAATTATTCAGGATGGTAAAATAGTGGGCGCTTTGGGGAAAATTGTTTTTAAGAATGTGAACGAACTTTACACCTTAACGAAAAAGGTCAATGCGTTGCACTCTGAGCTGGACTATTATAAAAAAGATGTATTGCAGAAAAATCGTTCTGCACGGGAACTCCTAAAGGGGAAAAATCCGTTAATGATCTCTTTAGTTCATACTGCGTTACGCGTCGCCAAATCAGAGTCCACTGTGCTATTAAGGGGAGAAAATGGGACGGGTAAAGAATTATTTGCCCAACTACTACATAATGAAAGCTCTCGTTGGCAAAGTCCCTTTATCAAGGTGAACTGTGCGGCTATACCAGGGAACTTACTGGAATCCGAATTATTTGGTTACGACGAAGGTGCTTTTACCGGTGCACGTAAAGGGGGGAAGGTTGGAAAATTTGAACTAGCCGACGAAGGAACCCTGTTCCTAGACGAAATTGGAGATATGGATCTGACCATGCAAGTCAAGTTATTGCGTGTTATCCAAGAACGGGAAATTGAACGATTAGGAGGCAATAAACCTCGTAACTTGGACGTGCGGATTGTTGCCGCGACTAATCGAGATCTTGAAGCGATGATTCACGATAAACAATTCCGCGAGGACCTCTATTACCGTTTAAATGTAGTGACCTTAACGATTCCTCCTTTACGGGAACGGAAGGATGACATCGAAGGGCTTATTGGAACATTTATCCAGAAGTTTAATCGTCAGTTCTTACAGTCTGTGACGGGAATAGCGGAAGAGGCGTTAGACGTACTGAGGAAACATCACTGGCCCGGTAATATCCGCGAACTTGAAAATATTATTGAGCGGGCCTTCAATCTGTTAGATGGAACAGAAGTTCAGCTTAAGCATTTACCAAACTATCTGCAAATTTTAGCGGATGGACACAGCGAGAGCCCTTTGCTGGAAGGTTCTCTAGAGAATATACTTAATCGAGCAGAGGTAGAGACTCTTATTTATGCCCTGGATTCCGCGAAGGGAAATAAAGTTCAGGCCGCGAAGGCCTTAGGTTTATCCCGGTCGGGCTTATATAAGAAATTAATCAAGCATCATTTACACTAAATCCAACGAGATGAAGAAAACAGTCCCTTAATTTAACAAAAGACACGTGTACCTATATGGAGACATGTGTCTTTTCGTATACATACTCCTAAAAAACGAGACTGTGAAGGGGATAGGACATCGTTGGAGGTTAAACAGTGTATTCAATCGTGTACACTTATCGCTTCTGTGCATGGTTAGACTTTTTAAAGATATGAGCTCCGCATCCCTTGGTATCAGAGAATATAGAAGAGTTTGAATCAACTGAATTCTTAATGGCATGAAAATTGCAACTATTTATAGATGTGACACGTCGAAATGAAATAAGGGGGAGAATACAATGGCAATTATTCATCAAGTGAACGGGTATTTCATCCCAACAGTCAACTTCTTAGGAGCCGGTGCATCCCAAGAAGCTGGTATTCAAGCTAAACTACTAGGAGCTAAAAAAGCTTTAATCGTTACGGATGCATTTCTCGAGAAAATGGGTATGGCCAAAGATATTGCTGACATTGTCGAAGCGGCCGGCGTCAAAACTGCAATTTATAGCGGCGCTGAACCAAATCCTACCGATAAGAACGTAAATGATGGATTTGCTGTTTATAAAAAAGAAGGCTGTGACATGATTATCACCGTCGGTGGAGGATCTTCACACGACTGTGGTAAAGGAATCGGCCTTCTTGCAGGCAATGGTGGAAAGATCCAGGACTTTGAAGGCATTAATAAAGCAACTAAACCGATGTCTCCACTGATTGCAGTTAATACCACCGCTGGTACAGCTAGTGAAATGACGAGATTCGCTGTGATCACAGATACTTCCCGTCATATCAAAATGGCTATCGCGGACTGGCGCGTAACCCCTAATGTTTCCATCAATGATCCCTTAATGATGATGAAATTACCTCCAAACATGACCGCTGCAACAGGAATGGATGCACTCACCCATGCTGTCGAAGCCTATGTTTCCACGATTGCAACCCCATTGACAGATTCGGCTGCTTTAATGGCTTTTAAACTAATCCCTAAATATCTGCGTAAAGCCGTAGCTAATGGGGATGATTACGAAGCACGTGAGAAAATGGCATATGCTCAATTTTTAGGTGGAATGGCTTTCAATAATGCCAGCTTGGGATATGTACATTCGATGGCTCATCAATTGGGCGGTTTTTATAATCTCCCTCATGGTGTATGCAATGCAATCCTACTCCCCCATGTATCACGCTTTAATCTGATTGGTAATCTCGATAAGTTTGCTGAGATCGCTGAAGCCATGGGAGAAAATGTTGCTGGTCTTTCTGCCAGTGATGCAGCGGAAGTATGCATAGCTGCAATCAGTCAACTTTCGGCTGATGTCGGAATTCCTAGTGGTCTAGCTGCACTTAATGTAAAAGAAGAAGACTTTGCACTGATGGCCGGAAATGCTAAATTAGATATTTGTCAATTCACCAATCCTCGCACAGCAACACTTGAACAAGTGATCCAACTCTATAAGGATGCGATGTAATCAACAGTTGATCTGAAAAGAATCACGCAACAAAGTTCCGGGGAAACCCCGGAACTTTGTTGCGTGATTCTTTTCAGTCCGATGTTGATGAGCATCGGACGTTTGTGGAGATTATATAAGGTTTGGTCCCCAGGGTCTGATTATCTCGCAGGATTTTACTAATTGACTCTAGCGAAGGCGAAGCTTGCATTGAGGATTTGTGTATACATACTAAAAATATAACATAACCCCTTGCACTATATAGATCGTTGCTATATAGTAAAACCATGAAATATAAACACAGTAACGGCGTGGCTTATCTATGTAGGTATCGCGTCATATGGTGCTCAAAATTCAGGCGTAACGTATTAGTGGATGGAGCTGATCAACGGTTAGAGGAGTTGATAATAGAGGTCGCCGTTCTTCATGCAGCGGAAGTCATCGAGATGGAGATTTTGCCTGATCAAGTCCATCTCCTTCTAGAAATTGATCCGCAATATGGCATCCACCGGTTAGTGCGTCAAATCAAAGGGCAGACGTCACGGGTGCTCAGGCAGGAATTTTCTTGGATCAAAAGTAGAATCCCTACACTTTGGACCAATGCCTACTATGTCACTACTATAGGTGAAGAGCCTATTGGAACTATTCAACATTTTATAGAGAATCAGAAAGATGTTTGAAACTATTGATAAAGGGTTAACTATTGGAGTGAATAGTTTTTTACGAAATCGAATGAGGTGAGTTTAAATATGGCAAAAAAGAATGAAGGAAAATTGAAATGCAGTTTCTGTGATAAGGGACAGGACGATGTTAAAAAATTAATTGCGGGCCCGGGTGTGTATATCTGTGACGACTGTATTGTGCTTTGCAACGAGATAATTAAACACGACCTGGGGGAACTTGATGGTGTGGAGTCGGTGTATAGTTCTGAAGATATTACGAAGCGTTTAAAACCCCAAGAGATACGCGCGATTCTTGATCAATATGTTATCGGGCAAGCGGACGCAAAAAAAGCTCTTTCCGTCGGAGTTTATAACCATTATAAGAGAATCCATGCAAAGATAGGGTCGGATGATGTAGAATTGCAAAAATCAAACATCCTTATGCTTGGATCTACGGGATCGGGAAAGACGTTATTAGCCTCTACATTGGCCAAGGTGTTGGACGTACCTTTCGCTATCGCCGACGCTACAGCCTTAACTGAAGCAGGCTATGTTGGGGAAGACGTAGAAAATATTCTCCTAAAATTATTGCAAGCGGCAGAATTTGATGTTAAGAAAGCAGAACAAGGGATAATTTATATCGATGAGATCGATAAAATTGCGAGAAAGTCCGAAAATGCCTCTCTTACAAGGGATGTATCAGGCGAAGGGGTTCAACAGGCTCTGTTAAAACTCATTGAGGGAACTGTCGCCAATGTCCCTCCACAAGGTGGGCGTAAGCATCCCAACCAGGAATGTATTCAATTAGATACAAAGAATATCCTGTTTATCGTAGGGGGAGCCTTTGACGGTATCGATCGGATTATTCAAACTCGCGATGGTAAAAAGATGATGGGGTTTGGAGCGGAAATTCAAAGCAAGGAAGAAATAAGCCGTGATAAAGTATTGAAACGAATATTACCAGCGGATCTTCTCAAGTTTGGATTAATTCCCGAATTTGTTGGGCGTTTACCAGTGATTGTCACGTTAGAAACCTTGGATGAAGCGGCTTTGGTTAGTATATTAACCGAACCTAAAAATTCCCTAGTTAAGCAGTATCAAAAACTGATGGAATTTGATGGAATCACGTTAAAGTTTGAAGAAGAGGCATTGCTTGCCATTGCAGCAGAAGCCATAGTTCGGGCTAGTGGAGCCAGGGGTTTGCGGGCGATCATGGAGGAAACTATGTTGAATGTTATGTACGATATACCCTCACGCTCCGATATAGCTGAGTGCGTTATTACCAAAGATACGGTTCTTAAAAAGGCAGAACCTATCCTTATGCCCCTGACAAATGAGAATAAACAGAAACGTAAAAAGAGCGCATAAATAGGTTTCTCTTAAATCGTAGATTAAGCTCCTCATCATATTAGTGATGAGGAGCTTTTTGTTGCGAGTTGTGGATATATTTCCTTCACTATTCGTTTAAATGGGACACTTTACTTGTTAAATAATGCGTCAAAACGATGCTTGTTCCGACAAACTTCACTTCCTTAACGTGGGATAATTAACCCGATGATATTTGAAGGAGTGAAGTATAGGTTGAACAGAAAGATAATTGCCTTAATCTTAATCTCATGCAGCTACATTCTAGGTACACCAGCTCTTGCTGCTACGAATAATCAAAGTTCAGCTACAACCTCGCCACAAATTATTAGCACTAATAGGCTTTACGGACAGACAAAATATGAGACTGCTAAGATGATCGCTGAGTATTATGGCAATGGACTGGTTAAGAACGTAATCCTTTCAACAGGAAACGGATTTGCAGATGCTTTATCAGCAAGCGTCCTAGCCCATGAGAAGCAAGCCCCTATACTATTAGTGGATTCTTCTATTGATGGCTCGAAGGAGGCCTTTGATTATGTCAGTCAACATCTTGATTCAACCGGAACGGTCTATATCATTGGCGGTGTTGGAATAATAGGCACGGAATTCCAAACAAAACTTAATGACCTTGGATTCAAAAATGTCATTAGAATTGCTGGTATGGATAGGTATGATACATCTTTTCAGATAGCCAGTTCACTTAAGGACATACCTGTATCCACAGTCGTGATATCCTCAGGAGAACAATATCCTGATGCCTTAAGTATCTCGAGTTTTGCTGCGAATAAAGGCTGGCCAATACTGTTATCTCCTCGTGATGCACTCCCTCAACAAATGAAGGATTTTTTACAGGAAAAGAAGCCTTCCAAAGTATACATAACTGGTGGAGTGGGAGTGATCTTAGAAAATGTAAACTCCGAAATAAGTAGTTTGTTACCACAAGCTAATGTCGAACGGTTGACTGGACAATCTCGATTTGATACGAATGTGATCATTGCAGAAACCTTTGCATCGACTACTCCATCAACAATCTATTTAGCCACAGGGTACGGTTTTTCTGATGTTTTGGCAGGTAGCGTCGTGGCAGCCAAAAATGGAGATCCGATAATATTGATAGACCCTTCCGAACCAACCTTGCCAAAATCTGTCGCCAGTTACTTTGGGAAACTTTATGCGAATAAGTTGAATCCAAACTTAGTTTCTTTTGGGGGAAGTGGCATCGTAACAGATGAGATTATAAAAAATTCAAGAGACTTGATTTCAGGAACAGTGAAAGAAACTGATATTTATTCTATAGCCGATATAACTGCGACAGTTACTCAAAAGGAGGTCTATTCCTTGCCAATAACTGTTCAAGCTAGACTTTACAACAGTGATACTATGGAAGTGCCTGTTCAGTGGAATCCTACGTCTGTCGATACTAGTCGTATAGGGTCAAGTGTTTATGATGGTGTAGTAGATGGATATGGCAAAGCAATCAAACTTAATCTAACAGTCAAAGAACCTATCGTTGAGACCAAGACGAGCCCAGAGCTCATCGCTCAATACTCCACTCACCTTGATTCAAGCCAGGTCAATCGTACGGAGAACGTCCGCCTTGCTGCAAAGGCGCTCAATGAAAAACTATTAGCACCGGGGGAACGGTTCTCTTTCAATGAGAGTGTCGGAGAACGAACAGTTGAAGCGGGTTATAAAGAGGCAATGGTCATTGTAGGAAACGCCTACGAACCGGGGCTAGGAGGAGGAATCTGCCAAGTTTCTTCTACCCTTTATAATGCCGTAAGTCTTGCTCATTTAGAAATACTTGAAAGACATCCTCATTCGCTGCCAGTAGTTTATGTTCCTACAGGACAGGATGCGACCGTAAGCTTTGGTATTCTTGATTTTAAATTCAGAAATAGTACAGCGTATCTCTTAATTCGTAGTTTCTTAGAAGGAAATACCTTAACCTTTCGGCTTTATAATAAGGCTGTGAATTGATTGAATAACCATAAGTGAGTCAAATGGGACAAGGTGTTTAGCAAATTGCTGAACCCCTTGTCCCATCACTATTAGGCCTTTTCCGACTCGAGTGCTGAACGTTGAATCTGTCTAATTCCTCGTTCTAATCGGCGAGGAAACGTCAGATCTTCCGTACTAAATACCAGGACCTTCCAGCCATTCTTATTATACTTTTTCTGGTCACAGGGATGCTCGGGATCATGAAGGCAAATTAAGATATCTTCCACTTGGGCCAGAAATGTCTGACCCATCAAGCTCGTGTTCCAATAGACAGTCCTTCTTGGAAAGATGCTGCTTAGAACGAGTTTCAGAAAATTTGCTTGCTTAGGGTGAGCAGCAGCATCCGCAACAACAAGAGCATCAATTTTCGCTTGTATTTCAGCTTGCTTGAATGCATCAACTTGGGCTAGAGCGTCGCTAAGCTCCATTGCATTAGCCTTTGCTTGTACTTCAGCTCGGGATAGAGCTTCAGTGAGCGATAGGGCGTCAGCTTTCGCTTGTTGTTCGGCTTGAGTAAGTTCATCAACTTGGGCAAGAGCCTCGGCCAGCCTCAGAGCATCCGCTTTTGCGCTTGCTTCAGCTTGGGTAAGAGCCTCAGTAAGTGTTAGGGCTTCAGCATTCGCTTTTGCAAAAACTTGGGCAAGAGTCTCAGAAAGCGCCAGAGCATCGGCTTTCGCTTGTGCATCAGCATGTGCCAGAGCTTCAGCAAGCGTCAGAGCATCAGATTTCGCTTGCGCGTCAGCTTGTGCCAGAGCTTCAGCAAGCGTCAGAGCGTCAGATTTCGCTTGTGCGTCAGCTTGGGCAAGAGCCTCGGCAAGCGCCAGAGCATCAGATTTCGCTTGTGCATCAGCATGTGCCAGAGCTTCAGCAAGCGTCAGAGCATCAGATTTCGTTTGCGCGTCAGCTTGTGCCAGAGCGTCAGCAAGTGCCAGAGCATCGGCTTTCGCTAGTTTTTCAGCTTGGGTAAGTGCATCAGCATGGGCAAGAGCGTCACTAAGTGCGAGAGCATTAGCTTTCGCTTGTGCATCTGCGTGGGCTAAAGCCTCAGTAAGCGTCAGAGTTTGTGCATGGGCGTCATCAAGCGCCAGTGTATCAGCTTTCGCTTGTAATTCAGCCTGGGCCAGAAGGTCAGAAAGCACTAAGTTATCAGCTTTCATCTGTTTTTCTGCTTGAGCAAGTGCATCAACTTGGACAAGAGCTTCACTAAGTGCCTGAGCATTAGCCTTCGCTTGTGCGTCAGCCTGGGCGAGAGCGTCAGCAAGTGCTAGATCATCGGCTTTCGCTAGTTTTTCAGCTTGGGTAAGTGCATCAGCATGGGCAAGAGCGTCGCTAAGTGCGAGAGCATTAGCTTCCGCTTGTGCATCTGCGTGGGCTAAAGCCTCAGTAAGCGTTAGAGCTTCGGCTTTCGCTTGTGCGTGGGCGTCAGCAAGCGCCAGTGTATCAGCTTTCGCTTGTAATTCAGCCTGGGCCAGAAGGTCAGAAAGCACTAAGTTATCAGCTTTCATCTGTTGTTCTACTTGAGTAAGTGCATCAATTTGGACAAGAACATTCGTAAGCGCCTGAGCATCAGATCTTGCTTGTTCTTCAGCATGTGCAAGATCGTCACTAAGCGATAGAGCTTCGGCATTCGCTAGTTTTTCTGCTTGAACTAGTGCTTCAACATGAGCAAGAACTTTAGCAAGTGCCAGGGTATCATACTTCACTTGTACTTCAGCTTGGGATAAAGCATCAGTTAGAGCTAAGGCTTCAGCTTTCGCTAGTTGTTCTGAATGCGTAAGTGCTTCAACTTGGGTAAGAACTTCAGCAAGTGCCTGAGCATCGGATTCTGCTTGTGCTTCAGCCTGCTCAAGTGCATCAGCAAGCGCAAGGAGTTCATCTTTCATTTGCTGTATGTCTGGGTAAGGTATGTCTACTGTGGGGCCAGCGGGAATTACACTATCAGTGACGAACTCTGACTGAGACTCTTCAATAGGTACTTCGATATAGCTGTCGTCAAGTTCTATGATAATTTCTTCAGTGCTTTCTGTATAGGAAGCCAAGTTATTGAAAGTTTCTTTTAAAGGGGTATCGGTGACCCTCAATATGCCTTCGCGTAACATTCGGTCCATTGTCGATCGGAAGGAAGGTAAGCTATTAGTAACACGTGGGTCAGGAAGCTGTTGTTCAAGAAGCTTTTTAACTCCATTCACTAAGAACTCTGATGGGAGCTTGGGGTTTTCAAGTAATAATGATGTAAGTAGCATGACATTTTGACAACCTTTTTGAAACTCAGCATCTGAATCAATCCCCTTTAATAAGCAGACAGTTAAAATATTTTCCATAATTTGATTAATCCATTCTCGAATTCGGGGATCATTATGAAAATAAGCCTCCAAGATCATCCACCTCCAGATTACATATCTGTAGATAGGTATGCTTGGCACTTCCGAGGTATGAATACATTATCGGGAGAGTCAGACATTCACCAAAGACGATCCTAATTCAGAGCATTCTCGATCCGATTGCGTCCGTTACGCTTAGCCTCATAAAGAGCTTCATCTGCCTTCTGTATAATTTCACTTGCAGTTATAACCGCTGTTGGCTGTTTAAAGAACACCCCGATGCTGACCGTGATTTTTATAGATTCAATTCCAATGTTGAAATTGAAGTCCTCAATCTTTTTCCTGATTTTATCACATATTTGAAGCGCATTTTCTTCAGTAGCTTCCAGTATAACTAAACCAAATTCTTCACCACCATATCTACCAACGATATCTCCGCTACGTACTGAACTTATTAATATGTTAGAAACTTCCTTCAACACTATATCCCCGCACATATGCCCATAAGTATCATTAACTTTCTTAAAATAATCAATATCCAGCATAGCAAACGAGATATTACCACCATTTCTTGGTATTCTTGCTAATTCCTTCACAAATAAATCGATTAACAAAGCATGGTTATATAACCCCGTTAAACCATCTTTCATTGCCATTTCTATTAACTTGTCTTGGTATTGCTTAAATCGGATGGCGGATTGAACTCTTGCAATGACTTCCACTTCATCAATGGGCTTTTTTATATAATCAAAGGCACCTATTTCCAAAGCCTTTTTCAAATCTTGCCCATCGGTTTTTGCGGTTACCATGATGACAGGAATATGTTTGATATCAAAATCAGATTTTAGTAATTTGCAAACTTCGAAGCCGTCTAACCCTGGCATCATGATGTCAAGCAAAATTACTTCTGGTTTTAGTTTGCGAACCATTTCAAGAACAGATCCGCCATTGTCGGTTGAAACGACTGTGTAGTGTTCATCCTCTAAAATATCGGTTAATAATCTGACATTATAACGATTGTCATCGACGACGAGGATACATGAAATCATAATAATTTATCACCTAGCCATTTCTTAACTTTTTCTGTAAACAGGTCATCATCAATGGGTTTTGAAACATAATCATCAAAAACCAGTTTAAACGATTCTTCATATTGTAACATCGCATAAGCAGTTACCGCGATAAAGGGAGTATCCTTAAATTTAGGATAAGCTTTAAGCAACTTGGTTATTTCTATTCCATTCATGTCAGGTAACGCTATATCCATAAGTACTAAGTCGAATTGTTCATTTTCAGCTATGGTAATGGCTTTCTGACCGGTCTCAGCTTTAATAATCTCGATGTTCTCAGAGATATCCTCTAATATCTGCTCTATTAATCTAATATTATGATATTGATCTTCAACTAATAGAATTTTTATTAACATCTACTTTCTCCTTAATTCGTTCTAATAACGTTTCCATCACACGTTCGATATGGGTTCCGGATTTTTGAATAACTATATTTACACGGGTTTGCAATTGTTCTTTTTCCTTATGGCTTAAATCTTTAGCGGTTACCACAATGATCGGAATATCTTTCCACTCGTCATTTCTTCGTATCTCATCAATGACCCCAAAGCCATCTTTTCGGGGCATCATGATATCTAATATTAGTAAGTCGGGTTTCAGCTTTGCAATTAAGCTGAGAGCCTCTACACCATCTTTGGCCAATCGATATTGAATAGATTCTTCGTATAAAAACTGACCCATCAGATTTGTAAAATTCGCATCATCGTCTGCAACAAGTACGTTCATGGAATGTTTCTTCGGAACAAAGCGGAGAATCGTTTCAACTAATTCTTCCTGGCTGACGGGTTTTATTAAATAGTCATCCGCTTTCATTTTAAAAGCCAAATTTTTCTCACTCAACACCGAAGCCATAATGACAGGAATAAGCTTAGTCTTTGAGCTATTCTTAAGTTCCGCGAGTATTTCCCAGCCATCTTTGTTAGGAAGCATGATATCTAAGAGAACCACATCAGGTTTCAGTTCAATAATCTTTGACAAGATATCCTCTTGGCCGTTCAGGGCGATGGTCTCGAGTCCCTTTTCACTTAAGTATTGTTTGTATAATCTTTGAACATTTGGATCATCATCAACGCAAACAACCTTTAATTTGGTCGAAATTGATGCGCTAGATTTATGATCTAGCTCTTCGGTAGCACTGTTCGGCAGCATGGGAACCTCTTTGGGAAGGTAGACAGTAAAGCAACTTCCAACGCCTAAGGTACTTGTAACTTCAAGTTTTCCTCCTAGCATTTTTACTAACTTCTTAGTGATCGAGAGTCCGAGCCCTGTCCCGCCAATTTTTCTAGTATACGAGCCATCAATCTGACGAAACTCATCGAATATATTATCAAGATTTTCAGGGGCTATACCAACCCCCTCATCCTCAACCTTAAGACAAAAATCGGATGCTTTCTCCTCGACAGAAAGTGTTATTACGCCCTCTTCAGAGTATTTAATGGCATTACTGAGCAAGTTGATAATAATCTGTTTTATTTTAATACGGTCACTTACTATCGGAATAGTTTCTACCGAATAGAACTCTTGAGTATAGGTAATGGGTTTTCCCGTCATTAAAGTTTTAGTCATCGTATTAACTTCATCAATCACCTTAATCAAGTTAAAGGCTTCAGGGTGCACATCCATTTTGCCTGCTTCAATCTTCGAGTAGTCCAGAAGGCTGTTTATTAAGTCCAATAGATGGTGCGCCTCTTCGTTCACTATTTCCAAATTTTCTAACTGAATAGGGGGTAGCTTGTCTCCGGATTTCTTAATAACTCGGGTAGTGAAACCAATAATTGAATTGAGAGGGGTTCTTAGTTCATGAGACATATTTGCAAGAAATTGGCTTTTCAGTTTGTTGGCGTCATTAGCTTCGTTCATTTGAACCTTTAAAGCTTCATTCTTCTTTTTGAGTCTTTCTTCCCTTTCTTGAATAGCCTCCTGCATTTTATTGAAATAGGCAATTAAGACAGTTAAATCTTTATCTGTTTTTAAACTGATGGGCTGTTGAGTATTATCATCAATAATCTGCTCGATGGAACCTATCAGTATTTTAATTGGTCTTGTGATTGACAAGGAAGTAATAAAAGAGATAAGTATTGCCAGTAAGGTCGCAATCAATCCACCGATGGATATGGCTAAATAGGTTCTGATTTCCAAAGTTTTAAGATTTTCACTTCGAAGATCTAATAAGCTTTGTTGTTCCTTTGTGATAGTATTGACTAATAAACGTAAATGGTCCATTTCAATTCTACCTTTACTTGACTGAACGATCGCAATGAGATCTGCCATGTTAGCCTGATCCGCTAGAACCTTTTGTCGTCCTTTTATTACCTGATTGACTTCGAAATCAAGCCAGACCAAATAGCTTTTCTGTAGATCGACCAGCCTAGCTTGCTGGACCTGGTCATCAGAAGTAAGGCTCTTTAAATCATTAAAGTGTTGCTCAAAATCAGCTTTTCCTTGGATATAGGGCTCTAAGAATTTGTCCTCTCCGACAATTGCATATCCTCGGGCACCTGTCTCCATATTAATCAAACTTGTTAGTAGGCCATCGGCTTCTTTCATGACCTGATATGAATGAATGTTATTCTTGACTGCCTCAGATTCGTTCGCAAAGTTAATATACGTATATCCAAGCAGTATCAATAGGAAGACGGTAATCATCCCAAATCCCAAATACAGCTTTTGGCTAATTCGAATATTTCTAAAAAACATTAATTTACCCCCTAAAAATGTAAAATATGTATTGTGTTGAATATTCGACAAAAAACTGTTATTATCCTGCAAACACCACAGTCAGTTAGGCCGTCATTTTACGTATGAGTCTAGTAAAAAAACATTGGCAAGGAATTGGTTATTCGAAGTGGAGGACATTGAATGCTAACTGTATATAATACGAGTGATAATATGATAATTAACACAGATAAACCAGAAGAAAAAGGTTCTTGGATAAATAAGATGAATCCCACTGAAGAGTTCTAGATTCAGAAACATGGATCAACAAGCGAAAGAGAGGATGAGCATTTGTACACGTCAATAACAAGCTACGTTCCCTACAATGAGCAAGAAACAAAGGATAAAGAACTCATTAAATATTGTATTGAAGTATTCGAGGAGGTTTTAACAAGGAATAATGTGGTCGCCCATATTACCAGCTCGGCATTTGCCGTGAATAGAGCAAAAGATAAAGTGCTCATGATAGAGCATAATATTTATCATTCTTGGTCTTGGATAGGCGGCCATGCTGATGGAGAAGAAGACTTATTGGCGGTTGCAATGAAAGAACTAATGGAGGAAACTGGAGTAACAAATATTCACCCTATTTCCCCGAATATATTCTCCTTAGATGTGCTGACGGTGTTAGGACATACAAAAGGAGGAAGCTATGTATCCCCACATTTGCATTTATCAATCGCTTATCTAATTGAAGTGGATGAAAACGATCCCCTTGTGGTTAAAGAAGATGAAAATAGCGGTGTTCAATGGATTCCCATTGATGAAATCAACGTTTATAGTTCTGAACCTCATATGCATAAGGTCTACGAGAAGCTAGTTTCCAAAATAAATTTGATTAAGGCTAAACAGGAATCATGCGAAATTCTTGAATGAAATAGTAATTCGAAGACAAGCATTGAAAAGGGGAGGAATTTACAATGGGTGATTTTGAGCTGGTAATAGAAAAATTAAAACTAAAATCTGAAGCATTCAAAGCTATAAGCGGAGCAGAACCCTTTGAAACCATAAAATACGACTGCTCAATCTGCCAAGACCGGGAGATTATACCTGTAGAACAGGCAGACGGATCGTTTTCAGCAAGGAATTGTGAATGCAAGGCACGGAAGATCCAGAAGAGATTATTCAAAGCATCAGGCTTGACGGAAGAGCAATCAGCTTTGAGATTGGATGATTTTAAACCCAACGAGGACACACGGCAAATGTACTTGCTGGCACAAAATTACATAGACAAGCAATTATGGAAGGGAAACAAGGGTTTCGCATTTGTTGGAAGCGTAGGATCTGGAAAAACTATGCTTGCCCAAATAATTGCCAGCGAGATCATGTCGGACAGAAAAACAACTGTTATATTTCTTCCAACGACAAGTTTAATGGCCGAACTAAGGGTTGCCCAATTTTCAGATGGTGGAGCAGAATACGAGCAGCGAATTGATCGATTAATTAACGCCGATGTCGTGATTTTTGACGATGTGGGCAAAGAAAAGCCGACCGAATGGGTGCAGACACAATATTTCCGAATCATCGATGGCAGATATAATCAGAATAAGACAACATCGCTTACGTCAAATTATGGATTAGGAGAATTATCGGAACGCTTTCCGGAATTCGGGGATGCGATTATTTCACGGCTTATTGCGATGACTAGGGATTGCATAGTTAAAGTGAATGCGAGTGACTACAGACTTTTAAGATAACAGGACGGAAGGAACAACGCATATCTTAGAAAACTGTGTAGAAGACATGTTAAAGCAGGAAATAAGGAGGATAACGAAAATGGTAAAAGCACTGGATAGGACTAGTTTGTACGATGATCTCGAGGGTGGGAAACGGCACTTCTTTGTCTTTATCAACGATGTAGGGGAACCGGTCTACCAAACAGAGAGACCCGAGCAGACCGCAATTTTTGGAATTGCGTTTCCCGATGATCTAACGGACCAAGAATGGTGGGGCGAACTAGTAGAGAACGAGGCACAAAATGTTGCCGTCGATGCAATAATGAAGGGTGTACAAAACTCTGAAATTATCAAGGCGAGCCAGCGTGAGTATCGTGCCAAGCATCCTATAGAGGATTGAATGATTTGATTTGCTCAAACAGCAGGAACAACAAAACGCGACTTCGTTAAGGAAGTCGCGTTCATCTTATTGTGCGGATGAGATATAGTTAGTTGAAGGTTACTTTATTTTAGACTTGTGATATAGGCGACTAAATCACTGGCTTGTGCACTACTAAGTGAACCAGGCTTATTTTTGGGCATATTGGATTGGATAAAACTTGCTGCCGGAGTTTTGCCAATGAGTGTTGGTGCTTTTCCGCCTGAGCCATTTGTACCATGGCAACCTATACATTGAGTATTAAAAACACTTAGGCCTCGAGCAACTGCTGGATCTCCCGTTGCCTGAGCGCTATCAGCAGGTTTGGAAACGGAACTTGTGGAACTGGTATAACCGTTAGATGGTTGGCTACTTGGATTCGTTTGGGCGGTACCTGAGCCACACCCGGAGAGGGCTAACGGTAGAACGATGCATGACACAAATAAAATAAAAGATTTTTGGGTCGATCTAAGATTCATAATGCGATTTCCTCCATGCTTTTTCATTTCAGTGCTCAACAAGACTTATTATTGGATATTCTACATAAGGGATAAATTTCCTCTAATTTTACAAAAAAAGGACATAACTAAGGAAACAACACAATTTCTATCTCTTGGATCTCGACCTAACGAGTTGCTCTCTTGCCACATTCACTTACCATGATTAAGTGCGCTTATTTCCGTATTCTCTCCAAAACGTTTGAGAACATCTTTCCAATCCACTAAGTTCCAACAGGCCTCTATCCAACAGGCTCGTTCATTCTGGTATTTGAAGTCATAAGTGTGTTCCCAAACATCTACGATCAAGAGTGGAATAACTCCCCATTGAGTGAGGTCTTGGTGTTTTTCCGCCTGTAAAATTTCTAACTCTTCAAAGCATGGATTCCAAACCAATAGGGTCCACCCAGATCCCTCCGCCGCCACTGCAGCGTCTGTAAACTGGTTTTTGAAATTATCAAAGGATCCAAAATCTTCAGTAATGCGTTCGGCTAATATCCCTTGGGCAGACCCACCACTTCCAGGACACATATTCTGCCAAAAGAGGCTGTGAAGTTGGTGACCTGCAGTATAAGAAGCCAATTCCCGTTCCCAATGCTTAATAAGTGGAGAATTTCCTATATATCTAATTTGCGCCAGCTTTCCTTCCAATTTATTGAGACCGACAACGTAGGTCTCATAATAAATATCGTGGTAAAGTCTCACAGTAGCCTCGTCGTAATAAGGTTCTAAAACTTCAGAAGGATAAGGCTGCTTAGGTAGTTGATATGTCATTTTGATCTCCTCCTTATGTATTGAAGCGTCACGAAATTATCAGAACTGTCAACACGGAATACAAAATGCCAACTTCACTCACTTACTCCAACAAGTTTCGATATTTATTTACCTTTTACGCATGGATATCTGATATTATTATCATATTTTTCATATTCTTCAAATTATTCAATATCCCTTTAAAATGATCGATAATATTCCGACAATATTTGCATATTTTTAGTTTTACTTTAAAACAAAAAGGTAGACCTTGATGCATTGGTAGCGCTCATAAATAGGGACAGCCTTTGTACAGAGGCTGTCCCTATTTATTGAGTTAGATGGACAATTAAAGTGTACTATTGATCCATGAACATTTTATATCGTCGTACGTCCAGCCACTGACCCCATGATTTGATTTTTATAGCATGAGTTCAGACGATCCTTGTCGCCTGCTGGTATAGAATGATGGCGTTCAGGGAAGCTTATCTCATAAACAAAAACAAACTATTGGAGGAGAAGCGGTCAATTATGAGCAATAAAAATATGTCGGCCTCCAACGGAGGTTTACGGAGTACTGATGGCGGCGAACTTCACCAGATAGCTGGTGGAAATCACCCTCCGCTAACCACGAACCAGGGTGTCGCACTTCCTGATAATCAAAACTCGCTCAGGTCCAATCCGCACGGTCCTACACTTCTGGAGGATTTTATTCTACGTGAAAAAATCACCCATTTTGATCACGAGCGTATCCCCGAGCGCGTCGTTCACGCACGAGGGACAGGCGTGCATGGATTCTTCGAGCTGACCGCCTCTTTAGAACAATACACTACAGCTAGGATACTCACCGAGGTAGGTGAGAAGACACCCGTGTTTACTCGTTTATCGACCGTCGCAGGCGGCGCAGGTTCGGTAGATACCCCTCGTGATGTACGTGGATTTGCCGTCAAATTTTACACTAAGGAAGGCAACTGGGACCTAGTCGGCAACAACATACCGGTTTTCTTCATCCAGGATGCCATTAAATTTCCCGACCTCATCCATGCAGTTAAAATGGAACCCGACCGAGGTTTTCCACAATCAGCAACGGCGCATGACACATTCTGGGATTTCATCTCGCTAACGCCAGAATCTATGCACATGGTGATGTGGATCATGTCTGATCGAACCCTTCCGCGTTCACTACGGATGATCGAAGGCTTCGGTGTACATAGTTTCCGGCTAATGAACGATGCAGGTGAATCAACCTTCGTCAAATTCCACTGGCGTCCCAAGCTCGGGCTACAATCCACCATTTGGGATGAGACTGTCAAGATCTCTGGAGCTGATCAAGACTTCCACCGTCGCGACATGTTCCAGGCCATCGCGAGTGGTAATTTTCCCGAGTGGGAATTTGCGGTTCAGCTTTTCACACAGGAGGAAGCGGACAGATTTCCGTTTGATCATCTAGACGCTACGAAGCTGATTCCAGAAGAGCTGGTGCCCTTGAAGGTGATCGGACGCATGGTGCTGGATCGTTGGCCGAACAATTTCTTCGCTGAAACTGAACAGGTTGCGTACTGTGCTGCTAATGTTGTACCAGGCATCGATTTCTCTAACGATCCACTGTTACAAGGTCGATTATTTTCCTATCTAGACACGCAGCTTTCGCGCCTGGGCTCGACCAATTTCCAGCAGATCCCGATCAACGCACCCAAATGTCCGTTTTCTAACCAACAACGGGACGGACATATGCAGATGGAGCAACCGGCAGGCCGCGTTGCGTATGAGCCCAACTCATTGTCCGGAAACTCGCCACGTGAAACGCCAGCAAACGGCTTTCCTAGCGCTGTAGTCACTGAATCAGGCGAAAAAGGGCGTATCCGTGCAGAGAGCTTCGCCGACCACTACAGCCAGGCACGGCAGTTCTATCTCAGCCAATCTGTGTATGAGCAGGCACACATCGCCTCGGCGTTAGTGTTTGAGCTTTCCAAGGTCGAACATGTGCACGTATGTAAAGCGATAGTTGGCCACCTGCGACATATCGAAGAAAGCCTTGCTAGTCGAGTCGCCGCGGGTCTTGCGCTCGACAATATTCCCGATGCGCCGGTGGCGGCAGCGCCTGTGCAGGAGATGGCGCCTTCGCCTGCGCTGCAAATCATCGGAAAGATGCAATACACACTCATGGGGCGCGCAGTTGGTATCCTGATCGCAGATGGTTCAGACGGCGCTGTTATCGAGACGATCAAAAAGGCGGCGACAGATGCGGGTGCAACCGTGAAGATCATTGCCCCCAAAGTGGGCGGCGTGAAGCTTGCGGCCGGCTCGATGCTGGCTGCTGACGGACAACTGGCGGGCACCCCCTCTGTGCTATTCGACGCAGTCGCCATCATCCTCTCCGATGAAGGCACAAAGGCGTTGTCGAAGGAAGGCGCCGCGATCGACTTTGTACGGGATGCGTTCGGCCATCTTAAGGCAATCGCCGTCGACAAAGGCGGTCGAGCACTTTTGAAAATAGCGAATGTCGGACAAGATGCGGGCGTTGTGGATGCTAACGACAAAGACGCATTTATTACTGCTGCAAAGACTCGACAATGGGACCGGGAAAAGTCCGTTCGAACCTTGGCATAACCGTCAGATTAAAGGGTAAGAAGCATATACCGCCATGAATGGTCGGTATATGCTTCTTTTGCCTTTCCTTGTCTTTCTTGTTATTTCTGTGCTTGGGAGGAAATAGATGCGGAATATGGAATATTTAAAGGATAGCTATCAGGTGCATCGTAAACGCTCTAAACGTAAAGCCATTAGAATTTTTGTTAGTTCAGCAAATATAATGTAATTGGAGAGGAGCTGGTGGATGTACCGCGCAATACCGGTTTTCTAAAGCAGTTATTGAACTACATTGTGAACAAGGATCATTAAGACTTCAGTATTGCAATTTCAAATGATTCAGAAAGTCAGCAGATGGAGGACGACTATGAATGTGATAGGTAATATTATCTGGCTCTTATTGGGCGGTATCCTTGCAGCGATTTTATGGTTTATAGCAGGGCTCATCTTGTGTGTAACCATCATAGGCATACCCTTCGGTCTTCAATGTTTCAAAATTTCGGCGTTTGTACTGTGGCCCTTTGGAAAAGAAATCGAACTTGGGAATTTTGGAGCCGGAGGATTAATTTTCAACATCATTTGGCTTCTTATTTTTGGATGGGGGTTCGCCATAGCTCATCTGGTGATCGGTGCAATTTTTTGTGTGACTGTTGTTGGGATCCCCTTCGGCCTACAACATTTTAAATTTGCGCAACTTGGGCTCATACCGTTTGGGGCGAAAATACGCTAGACCTTGTCACGAGTCACTATGGAGTCCCTTATCAGTTTAAGAATGAATTGATAAGGGACTCCGTTTTTTAGGTAGGAATGGATATGAGGGAGCTAGCTCAACTTTGCCTACGTATTGAAGCGCATTTCAACTCAACCCCTCAGGATATCGAGTGGAGTTATGGTGCGGGACAGTTTTATCTGCTTCAAAGCAGGCCGATCACAACACTCGGGGAGAAGGTAAAGTGAACCTAACAGGTTTACCGTCCAGGGCGAGCACGATAGTTGCGCCAGAATAAAGCAAAAGAAGGGTGGGATAATAAACGCATGAGTGGAGCGTGATAATTAAGAGTGGTTATGAATAGTACTGTACGCATCCTGTTATCCTTTTTCATACTATGGTTTGGGTTAAGAGTGTTGGGGAAAAAGCAAATCGGGGAATTGAGTATATATAATGTGGCAACGATCGCTGCCGTCGGAGAAATGGCGTCTAGCTTGGCTACTGACAGTCACGACGATCCGTTCGATTTTATTATTCCGCTATTAAGTTACTTTTTTTTGACGTATCTCATGACTTATAGTTCCTTGAAATCCCAGTTTGCCCGCAAGGTATTTGAAGGGAGTCCGACAATTGTCATTTCCAATGGCAAAATACTCGAACAAAGCCTTAAGAAGTTACGATTGTCTGTCGAGAATTTGTTTATTAAACTTCGAGAAGAAAAAATATTTTCTCTAAAAGAAGTCGAATTTGCCATCATGGAACCGGATGGGAAGCTCAGCATCTTACTGAAGCCTCCCTATCAAACAGTGACAGCAGAGAGTTTACAATTAACGACCGGATACAAAGGATTACCGACCATCCTTATACGAGAGGGTAAATTTGTCGAAGAAGGTTTAAGGAGCTTAGGGGTGACAAAAAGCTGGTTAATGACTCAGTTGCATGCTCAAAGGATCGGTGATGTTGCTGATGTATTCTTAGCTCAAATGGATACCTCAGGAGAAATATACATTGACTTGTTGAACGATTGGGAAGATAGTAAATATCATAGCCCCATACAGGTTTAAAGGCTAGGGGTTGAAACTTCTATCCGGAAAGGAAGGATTGAACGATAGACACTGGTATAACGTGGGAATCCAAGAGCAGCTGCATGCATCTATAAGATAATGTTGAACATATTAATGGGGAAAAAGTGATTGACCGAAATAAGCTTATGATATAATACTCTTAGCACGAGAACTAAAGCGTATGGAGTAGCAAATGACTATTATTTACGAACATCGGCAACTACCAGAGAAACCCGGCGTTTATATGATGATCGATTCACTTGGAAACATTATTTATGTCGGTAAGGCGAAAAATCTAAAAAACAGGGTGTCCCAATATTTCAACAATCAAAAGGACCGGGCTCCAAAAGTCGAAGAAATGATACGCCACATTCATACATTGAAATATATAGTTACAGATACGGAATTGGATGCATTTATTGAGGAATGTCGCCTGATCAAGGAAATAAAACCTCGGTACAATAAGCAGATGAAGAATGATAAAAAGTATAGTTATCTTAAAGTAGCGGCTCAACGTTACCCCAAGGTGACGATAGTAAGTAAAAAAATAGATGATAGTGCATTGTATTTTGGTCCTTTTACCAGTCTTCGGCAGGTTGAAACAGTATTACAATATCTGAAGGATTTCTTTCCTATCCGAAAATGTTCGACTGCAGGATTGGTCAAGAGGACGGATGGTTGTCTATTCATGCAATTAGGTACTTGTTTGGGTGTTTGTACTGGACGGATAAGTCCTGATGAATACATGGTACATATTGAAGAGATTCGGCAGCTCTTGAACGGGAATAATAGGATCGCTGTTCAGGAACTTTCTAAAAGGATGGATACGGCTATTGAAGATCTTAATTTTGAAAAAGCAGCCCAATATAGTGCGTATCTTACAGGACTACGACATGTCATTGGAAAGCAACGATTAGTTCAATCCTCAAGTAAAAATCGGAATGTCTTAGCAGTTGAATTTATAGACACTGAGCTTGCTAAATTATTCGTGATCAAAGGAAACAAGATTCTGTATCGAAAAGTGTTTAATATAGTAACGACTGATATTTCTGAATTAAGGCAGGATCTTACTCAGATAATCAGGGACAAATTTATGACAGAGAATAATGACATGGTCAGATTGACGCAGCATGATATCGATGAAGCGCAAATTATATATTCCTATCTGAAAAAGAATCGGAGTAGAATAGCTAGTTTTTGGATACCGTCGACAAAACTAAACAAAGAAACATCTGGTCTAGATGCCATAGTCTTAAGGATAATAAACCGGATTACTTCCGGAAATTCATCGGATGGTCCTACGCGAAGTGCTATACTGGTTTTATAGCTGTAATAACGAAGGAGGTAATTATCCTGAAGGTACTAGCGATTAACGGGAGCCCGAGAAAAAACTGGAATACTGCAATTTTACTCAACAAAGCACTTGAGGGTGCAGCCTCACAGGGAGCAGAGACCGAACTCATCCATCTTTATGACCTAAATTATAAAGGCTGTATAAGTTGTTTTGCCTGCAAACTAAAAGGCGGTAGAAGTTACGGTAGGTGCGCTGTAAACGATGAGTTGTCACCAATTCTTAGAAAAGTAGAAGAAGTCGATGCCATTATCCTAGGATCACCTATATATCTGGGAATTGCTACGGGCGAGATGAGATCATTCATGGAAAGGCTAGTATTTCAATACTTGGTTTATGATGAGAGTCGGTCTTCTCTTTTCAAACAGAAGATATCGACAGGTTTCATTTACACTATGGGTGCAACTGAGAATCAGGTGAGACAGATGGGATATGAACAGAATCTAATGTCGGTGGAAATGGCGATGAAACGTATTTTTGGAGCGTCAGAATCGCTGCTCGTTACGGATACCCTCCAGTTTGATGATTATTCCAAGTATGTTGCAACAGCATTTAATCCGGAAGAAAAAGCAAAGCGACGAAATGAAGAATTCCCAAAAGATTGTCAAAAAGCCTTTGAAATGGGGGCTAAATTTGCTGAACACGTAGATATTCTTTAGGTCCTGCCAAAGCATATGTTGCGGTGTGGGGGAGAGCATAGAAGATAATTGGCTTAAAAAGAGGAGAGATATGATGGAGAAAATTGCACGCTACTATTACGCTTATGGTGCTAATATGAACTTGGCACAAATGAAGCAAAGGTGTTCGAATCCCAAGGTACTTGGTATTGCCCGTCTACCTGGTTACAAAGTTGAATTTTACGGATATTCTGCCCTGTGGGATGGAGCCCAGGAAACGGTGGTTCCTGATCTCCAATCGGAAGTTTGGGGAGTATTATACGAATTGCAGTTTCATGATTGTGAGTCACTAGATACATTTCAAGATGCTCGCGTTAATGGGATGGGAGCGTATTTTCACTATCCGGTTGATGTAATCACTATGGATCAGGAAACGATTGCTGCCATAATCTATAAAAAAGATGTATTGCAAGAAGCGAAGTTTCCTAGCGCTGAGTATTTAGATTTCATCGTGCAAGGTGCAAAAGAGCAAGGCTTGCCGGCAGAGTATATAACGCTTTTAGAAAATAAGAAGACAAGACCTGCTTCCTATGCTGTACCTATGGTGCATAAATCGAATATGAGCGCAGATTGTAGCGATTGTGGTTAATGCCCCGTTAGGGAATTGAATATGCTACTCTAAATTTTAAATGGAGGGTGATTTTCATGTCCGAGAAAAAAGTATTCACGAGTGAACAAGCTGATGATATTGGTAAAAAACTTGGAATAGACTGGAGTAAATTTGATGTAGAACAATTTAGAATGGGAATGGTTGTTGAGCTTGAACATGGCTCAAGAGATGTACATACAAATGTTACAGATAATGATCCATTAATTACAGGCAAAATTGCGCTTGCCCATCTGACAGAATTTCCGGATTACTATACTAGACTTGAAAAAATGGAAAATGAAGCAGAAAAGTATTGGGAAAGCAAATAATAACCCTAGAAGTATTGACATTCTAATTAAAAGGTAATACATTACTTATATACGGTAATGTATTACCTTTTAATTTTAGATTTGGAGGGATTATTTTGAGTAAGCATGATTCAATGAAGGATCGGAAATTTGTCTTTGGTTCAGTTCTAATCATTGCCAATAGGATGGACACATTACTTGAGAGAGAACTAAAAGAATATGATGTAACTTCTAAGCAATGGCTCTTGACAGCTGTTCTCGATAATTCATTTGACAATCCTCCCACAATAAAAGAAGTTGCTAGAGAAATGGGAAGCTCCCATCAGAATGTCAAACAGGTTGCTTTGAAACTTGAACAAAAGGGCTTGCTTGTTTTTGAAAAAGATAAAAAAGATGCTCGAGTGACCCGTCTTAAATTAACAGATCAAATTTACGAGTTTGCGCAATTAACACAATCAAAAGCGACAGCTTTCACTCAAGCCTTGTTTAAGGAGATTGAGGAAGATGATATGTCAAAGGCAAGAGCTGTGCTTCAGAAAATGCTCTCTAATTTAACTGAGATGGACCAACCCGAAGGGATGAGTGAAACATGAAGACAATGATTATTTATAGCAGCACTTATGATTATACCAAAGAGTGCGCCGAAAGGTTAAAGGGATATCTCATGGGTGAGGTTGTTGTTATTAATGCAACGATGGATGTCATTCCACCATTAGATGAAATTGACAATGTCCTTATCGGTGGCTCGATATATATGGGGCAAATACAAAAGACCATGAAGGAATTCTGTGCTTCAAATGTCGCTTTGCTTAAGGACAAGAGACTAGGTCTATTTTTATGTTGCGGTCTGCCTGAGAAATTTGAACAAGCTATGAAGGATGCCTTTCCAGAGGAGTTATTGAGTAAAGCAATTGCCAAAGAATGCTTTGGAGGAGAACTGAGGACTGAGAAGATGAACTTAGTCCATAAGGTAATAGCAATATTTATGAAAAAATCATTGGCTAAAGAAGGCAAAGAATCAATAAAGCAAATGCCTGAAAACATTGCGAAAATGGCAGCAATTATTAATAAGTGATGAGAATGAGGAGGATCGAACTGGCTAGATATTAGCTGGCAAATGGAGGGACTGTCAATGAAAAATCTTCAATACGAGAGGAATTTTTGGAACTATGGGGAATGGTAGAGTAGAATGGGGAAGTGTTAATCAAGTAGGCAGGGTACCATGCAATAAAGGAGAGGTTTTCATTTGAATCAAGATGCAATAAGAGGTGGAGTCATGGGAGTGGTGATAGGTGATGCTTTAGGATTGCCTGTCCAGTTCATGACGAAAACAGAAATAAGGAAAAACCCAGTCACGGATATGAGGGGAGGAGGTGCTTTCGACCTTGAACCGGGTGCGTGGTCGGATGATAGCTCGTTGACACTCTGTCTAGCTGAAAGTCTGTATGAGGTAGGGTACAATCCTGCGGATATTGCTCATCGATTTGTTCAATGGTATCGCGATGGTTATATGACCCCGTTGGGTGAGTCCTTTGATATAGGCGGTACAACAACAGTAGCCATGAAGAGATTACTCCATGGCGTTGCTCCATTTAAGGCGGGTCCCACTGATGCAGAGAGTAATGGAAATGGAAGCTTGATGCGAATTCTTCCTGCAACCCTATTTTTCGCCCATGAATCCGATTACACTATGATTCAAAGGATTTGTGAGGTTTCTAAGATCACACACGGACATCCGCGTAGTCAATTAGCGTGTAGTTTGTATTCTCTGTTCGTGAAGGAATTGCTAAAAGGGAGTAGTCCCCAAAAAGCCTACGACACTATGAGATTGAAATCTCAAACGACATTTTTTATAGACCCCAAAATAGGTAAGCAGTTACGTCATTTTAAGCGTATTATTAGTGGCGAACTTCCCGATCTTCCTGAGAGTGAGATAAAATCCGGGGGCTATGTGGTTGAAACCTTGGAAGCTGCTCTCTGGAGCTTTCTCACCACATCGTCGTTTAAGGACGCAGTGCTCACAGCGGTAAACTTAGGTTGGGATACCGATACCGTGGGAGCCGTTACTGGTAGCATGGCTGGCGTTTATTATGGGTTTTCGAACATTCCCGATCATTGGCTGAGGAAACTATTAGACTATGATAAAATTCTGAGTCTAACGAATCAATTTGCAGAACGTGTACTACTTCAAGGTAATTAAAATTACCTTTGGGGCTAACCGCACAGCCCGGAACAAGTATGTAAGCTGCTAGATCGTTTTTTGAACGGTCTAGCCTTTTTGACTTGTATTGATGAATTATTTCAAGTATGGAATTTTTATCCCTGTAAGATCGATGATTCAAGCATAACGAACCCTATAAAAAGTGACACAACAACCGCAATTCTAGGAATCCCAATCTTTTTGTGGCTAACAAGTGTACCACCTTCAATATCCCATTTCACTACACCCTTTTCCTGAAGGTGATCATAAGACATATAAGCCAATATTAAGGATGCAATTGGTATACCAAAACCTAGACCCCATGCCCAAGCAGAGATACTACGTTTAATTGCCTGTGAGAAGTTCAGCTTTCTTCCTTGTGGATCCCTCACGTATACTTGAAGGAGTGACTTACCCGGCGTCATTCCCCAAGTGGATAATAGTAAGGACTCAAGCAAAATCGCTGAAATTATTCTGATAACGATAGAGACCTGCTCCCACCCCAGGCCATGCGGTATAAATATACCCACTAATAAGCCGACAATCATGCTCACCACGGTTATGTCGATCATCCTAGCCCAAAATCTAACCCAAGGACGAATTTGTTCTACATCAGATATGGATAATAGCTCTGTATTTAAAACAAAATCATCAAGATTACCACAATCCTTAATAGTCTTTTCGGTATGTTCCAAAGTTAATAAAGCTTTTTCAACGGGCTCTTCTTTTTGCAATTGAACTCTTGTCCCACAAAAGTTACAGAAGTTTGAGTCATCTAGAATTTCTTTACCACATTTTCTACAATACATAACTTTATCCTCTCTTCAAAATGTCTATGACGTAAAAACCCATCACAATCCTGACTTCCGATTAGGATAAGTGTATCAGCTTAGTGAGATTTTAGCATAATAACGTAAAAAACCTTCTTTTTTTAAGTCCAATTGAAGGGATATATATTAAATTTGTAGAAGTACTTAATTCATAGATACCATTACATAGCTGACAGAAAGGATGGATATATTATCAAAAAAGCTAAAGTTGTCTTTTTTAAGTGTGTTCATGATTCACAGGAGTTTGGAAGTAATGATGAGTATATGATAACACGATTATTTTTTACTTTAGAATACAATGGTGAATTAATACCGAATTTATATACGCAGTTAAAACAGAAAGTTAGAAGTAACTTTAACGAAGAAGAAATTGAAGTTGCTTTTCCAGAAGGAATTATAGGACCTTTTGATTTTGAAGCTTTTACAGTGGGCGCAAAAGAATTTTTTTTAAGATTAGTCGGTCCGCGAGGGTGTGGTATAAATATTACCGAGGGATGTTCAAATACACGGATCATGTCTAGCACATTCCGCATGCTTTATGAAGTAGAGCTTTTCTATTAATGCCCTTGAATGACGAATCAAGAAAATGCTGGTAGACCGTAGTATAAGCTATGCACAAATAAGTCACACTTTTGCGTGACTTATTTGTGCATTTTGCAAGATAGAACATTTCGATGCAGGAAAAGACTTCCAAAGGTGGAATATTTACGATATATAGTAACTTATCAAAATACATTAACACTTCAGGCAGTTATATTTTATTTCATCCTATATCTGCATTGCTGCATATTGTAGCCGTCTTAAACTCAATGGTTAAGACAATAAGTCGAAGTGGTGTTGAATGGCGAGGAAAACTTTATTCAATAAAAGAATTGAAAAATCATATCTAGGCTCGTATAGACAGGTGTAAACTCAAAGGAGTTAATGTTCGGCACCATTGGATTGGGGGAAAGCTTATGCGGAAATGGTTTGTTTGGGTACCACTGATTCTACTGATTGGCGGTGTCGCGAGCGGAGTTCTGATTTCGTGGAAATCTCAGTACGAAAATCCTATTTCCTTTTCGCCATCCGTAAGAATCCCTACACTTGCTTGTCCGTCGGACAAGGATGGGGATGGTTTAGACGATCTTGAGGATATTGTAACCGGTGCGAAAGCTGAGGTGCGGAGGGAACCGCAGTATCGTAGTGCTTATTATCAAAAGGGGTATCCGCCGGAAAGTGAAGGGGTCTGTTCCGATGTTGTGTGGCGGGCATTTAGGGATGCTGGCTATGATTTAAAGGGTTTAGTCGATCAAGATATTCGGGATAATATAAGTAAGTATCCTCGCGTGAAGGGTAAGCCAGATCCGAATATTGATTTTCGAAGAGTACCGAATCTCTTAGCCTTCTTTCGGCGGAATGCCCAGGAATTAACTCGGGAAATCAAGTCTGGGGATGTAGAAAATCTAACGTTTTGGCAGCCAGGGGACATTGTGACTTATGGACCACCCCATGAACATATTGTCATTGTATCCGATAAACGAAGGCCTGATGGGGTACCTTACATTCTCCATAACGCGGGACCCACAACCAGTGAATCTGATCAATTGCAGAGCTGGCCGTCCCAAATGACGGGGCATTTCCGTTTCCTCAAAAAATAGCTTATGATTACAATAACGAAATAGTTTTAATAGGGGTGCTTTTGGTGACGAAAAAGATCAAGATTATCGGTTTTACTGGGAGCCTACGAGTAAAATCATACAACATGGCGGCGTTACGTGCTGCGGTAGAGTTGCTTCCTGAAGGTGCAGAGATGGAAATCGTGGAGCTATCGCAGATCCCGTTTTTTAATGAAGATATAGAGGCTGTAGGGCTACCTCGAGTTATAGTAGACTTTAAAGGAAAACTTGCAACGGCGGATGCCTTCCTAATATCGACCCCAGAGTACAATTTTTCAATCCCTCCAGTCTTGAAAAATGCTCTGGATTGGGCTTCAAGGGGGGCTGAATTGCCCTTAAGCGGTAAACCACTGGCGATTATGAGTGCATCCCCGGGCATGTTGGGGGGAGCGCGAGTTCAGTACCATCTGCGGCAAGTCTGTGTCAAACTCGATTTCCAAACCTTAAATAACCCTGAGGTCTTCATAACGAACGCTAATAAGAAATTTGATCAAGATGGCACGTTAATTGATGATTACACCAAGAAATCCATCGCTAAACTTTTGCAAGCATTGGTTGATAAAACCCTGGAAAAGAAATAAATCGCAGTAGAGGTAAATCTATAAATTAAGGGGATACACGAAATGATGAACGGTAAGATTAAAATATTAAAAAATGGGCCTTACATAGTCACCGGGAATGTTCCTTTGTCTGAAAAGATCATAGTTTCTAAGGGCAAAATAAATGTATTTATGGAGGGACGTGAATTACCGCAGGCTGAACAATATGCTCTCTGTCGTTGCGGAAAATCGAACAATGCGCCTTTTTGTGACGGTTCTCATGAAAAAGTGGGGTTCGATGGAACTGAAAAGGCCTCAAGAGAAACGTTTGAAGATCGGGCTGATCTGACGGAGGGACCGGATCTTGACCTTCTCGATGATAATCGATGCGCATTTACCCGTTTCTGTCATCGGGAACACGGGAAAGTATGGGAGCTAACCGTCAAGTCGGACCATCCAATCTACAGAGAAGAGGCAATTATAGCAGCCACTGAGTGTCCGGCAGGAAGATTAGTTGTCTATGATAAAGCAGGGAAGGCGATTGAACCTGAATATGAACCTTCCATTGAAATACTTCAGGATCCTGAAAAAGGAGCCAGTGGGCCAATTTTTGTTAAGGGAAATATTCCGATTGAATCGTCAGATGGTGAAACTTATGAAATAAGAAATAGAGTAGCGCTTTGTCGCTGTGGGAAATCAAGAAATAAGCCATATTGCGACGCAACGCATATTACTATGAACTTTAGAGATCGCTAATCATCAGCGTCTAGGAAAGCTGTAGGACAGATAAGAGAGTGAGCCCCACGTTCTTCAAACGTGGGGCTCACTCTCAAGGTCGTTCATGGTCATTAACCCACTATTCAGTGAGTTAATGACCATGGAAATTTGATTTTAGATCAGCATCAGCCTTTTTTGAGCTAAGTACCTTATATAACAGCAAATCTGACGTCAATATCATCAAATAGATAGGAAATGAATAATAGAACTCATACCCATTCTTATAATGGTATACTCCTAAAATATCGGCAATATATTCGGTTACTAAGGCACTCATAGTCCAGCAGAAAATATAGATGGTGTTGTACGAATTTTTTATTTTGAAGCAGTCATACAAATAAATAAATAGATATCCAAAGGGACCAAATGATACGTAGGACAAGAAATCCATGAGCTGGTAAGCAGAACTGTCATTAACATCGTAAAAATCAAACGGTTTAATACCTACAGTGTGGTCAAATATAATCCCGACGAAAACGAAGTACAGGAAGTAAACTAAAGATTCTTTGACTGAAAATCGTTTGGGAAGTTTCCACACCGCAAGACCACCAATTATTAACATACCTATAACAAACCATTCATTGCTGTTGAACCTTTGATTATAAATAGTATACACTTACACGGACTTCCCTTCGGGTAGTTTCATGACCAATTTCATGGTTAAGAATGCGATGAGCATAAGTGCCGCTAGTATGATAGCGGAGGGTAGATATAGGCTCGAACTATCGCATGTCAGTAGGCCAATCCCAAATGCTACTAGGTTAACGAGATATATAGTTAAGAATATTAAGACCGTAATAATGAGTTTTTTCGTTTTACTCCCGATATTGCTCATTAAATTAACAAAAATAATGAGAGCCAAGGGAATAATAATATTTCGGTGGATTAAAAAGCTAATAAACATTTTCACCTCATTACTATGCTGAATAAGTTGTAGATTTAGATCAAGTATGGTAAATATGTTGATCGTGATAATTGTAAAGAAAAAGAAGAGAAGTAGGTTTTCTTCCGTACTCAATCTCCTAGGGACAAACAAATAAACGGTGATTATTACCCAGGCAATAAAGACAAAGATCGCTACGGCCATAAAAGTTACCTCATTTCACAACAATTCAATTCATCTTAAGATGCCCGACTAATCGACTTTTATGAGCAGGAACATGAGCGATTTAAGAAAAATGCCTAGGCATAGCAGGATGATGGGATATTCATAGAGAACTTGTAGATAGTAAGACTTAAAAGGTCTGAGGAAGCAAGTTGCTCCACTCAATATAAATGTAAAAGATATAGGAGTTGACGTAATGGACTCGAGCGGACAACAGTTTATCAAACAAACAAAGCATTGCAATCTTGGCCCATCGGATCAGTTTTATGGTAAGCTCCAACCACCAATTCAACTGGAATTCGACAAGGCTCAACCGTTAGTTAAACTTCCCAGACCGAGTGAAATAATAACCGAGTTCGTAGATGTGCGCAAAACAATAGAGCAACGAAAAAGCGTAAGAAATTATTCCGAATTGCCTTTAACCGTTGATCAACTCTCGTATTTGTTATGGTGTACTCAAGGCGTCAAAGAAGTTTTCCAAGGTAGATCCACCCTGCGGAACGTTCCTTCTGCAGGGGCACGTCATGCGTTTGAGACTTATCTGCTCATCAATAATGTTGAAGGAATTACCCCAGGCGTATATCGGTTTTTAGTAATGGAACACAGTTTGATTTGCGTTTCGTTAGACAAAGATATTGCTGACAAGATTACTAAGGCGTGTTTAAACCAGACCTTCGTCAAATCCTGTGCAGTGACTTTCATCTGGAGTGCGGTCCCTTACCGTATGAATTGGAGATACGGAGAAAGAGGGTATAGGTATTTGTATCTGGATGCCGGCCACGTTTGTCAAAACTTATATTTAAGTGCCGAGTCCATTAATTGTGGAACCTGTGCCATAGCCGCTTATTCGGACGATGAGCTGAATCAGATACTGGGACTCGATGGAAAAGAACAGTTTGTAATATATTTGGCGACGGTCGGGTTGAAAATTTAAGAAGATAGCATATGATAGGACATTAAATTTCGGGATAGAAGAGGAGTAATTAGGATGAAAGGCTCATTTTCAGAGACAACTAAGCTAAACATCTTGGAGATTGATCCCTATCTGAAGCCCTTTGAAAAGGATCTACAACTTCGAATGGACGAATATACTTCGAATAAAAAGGCGCTACTTGGAAGATATCTGAAGTTGAAATCCTTCGCCAACGGGCACTTGTTCTATGGATTCCATATGGGCAAAGACGGTTGGCATTATCGTGAGTGGGCTCCGGGTGCAGAGGAACTTCATCTTATGGGAGATTTCAATGGCTGGGACCCTAAGACTCATCCCTTAGAAAGAGGTGAGCACGGCAATTGGGAAATCTTTATACCAGGGAGAGACGCGCTAAAACACATGTCCTTCGTTAAAGTCAGAGTAAAAGCCAATGGTATAGAGAGTGATCGGTTACCGCTTTACATAACGCGAACGGTACAAAATCCCGTCACCAAAGATTTCGTGGGTCAAATTTGGCAACCAGAAAAACGATTCAGATGGCATGATAAAGAATTCCGTGTTGATCATTCATCGCCTCTGTTTATTTACGAGTTGCATATTGGTATGGCACAGGAAAAAGAAGGGATCGGGTCCTTTAAGGAATTTACAGACAATATTTTGCCGAGAATCAAAGAAGCAGGCTATAACACAATACAAATAATGGCAATAATGCAGCACCCCTATTATGCCTCGTTCGGATATCAAGTATCTAATTTTTTTGCCGTGTCGTCATGGTTTGGCACTCCGGATGATTTAAAGGAATTAGTGGAGACTGCGCATTCGATGGGTATAGTGGTCTTGATGGATCTCGTGCATTCTCACGCCAGCGATAATCAGAGGGAAGGGATCAATGGGTTTGATGGGACGGGGTACCAATTCTTTCACGAAGGAGTTCGAGGAGATCATCCAGCGTGGGGAACCAAACTTTTCAATTATGATAAAAATGAAGTTCTTCATTTTTTACTTTCAAATATTAAATTTTGGCTGGATGAATACCATTTTGATGGCTTTCGCTTCGACGGAATAACCTCTATGTTATATCATCATCAAGGTCTTGGGGTAGCCTTCTCAGATTACAGCCAGTATTTTAGCATGGATACGGACATTAATGCGATTAATTATCTCCAATTTGCGAATGACTTAATTCGAGAAATACGCCCTGATGCAATAACCATAGCTGAGGACATGAGTGGTATGCCTGGGATGTGCTTACCTGTGAATGATGGTGGTATCGGCTTTGATTATCGATTGTCTATGGGAGTGCCTGATCTTTGGATCAAGACAATTAAGGAACGTCGGGATGAAGACTGGAGCATGAACCAACTATGGCATGAACTAACGAGCCACCGTCCCCAGGAAAAAACCATTGGCTATGCAGAGTCGCATGATCAGGCACTCGTTGGGGATAAGACACTCATTTTTAGATTAGCTGACAAGGAAATGTTTTGGCACATGGAAAAGAAGGACCCGAGCATTATTGTAAGCAGAGCCATTGAACTCAGTAAGTTGATTAAGCTCCTCACGATAACTCTAGCTGGTGAAGGCTACTTGAATTTTATGGGCAACGAATTCGGCCACCCAGAATGGATTGATTTCCCGACAATAGCAAATAACTGGAGTTATAAACACGCCTGCAGGCATTGGAGTCTTATGGAGAATCAGGAGCTTCGTTACGCGGACTTGGCGAACTTTGATCGTGAAATGATCGCCTTCTTGAAAGCTCACAAGGTCTTGCAGTCAGATGATTTACAAAACTTGTGGATTGATGAACAAGAGAACCTATTGGCCTACAAAAAAGGCGAGTTGATCTTTGTATTCAATTTCAATCCAACCAAATCGTTTACTGACTTTGCACTGCCTGTGGAAGAGCCTGGAGACTATCAGGTGGTATTTGATAGCGATGAAGTAATATATAGCGGACTTGGTCGAATTGCCAAGGACTATATTTATGAGACAAAGATATTATCTGAAAGAGATAATAAGCTCGGATTTACAATTTATGTTCCCAGCCGCACGGTATTAGTGTTAAAGAAACTATAGGCTCGATAAACGGAAGTGTATAGTTTAGTACGGAACGATGGTGTATAAATGTTCGAAGAAAAAGATTATTTCATGAACATGATCAAACAATTCGCAGAAGCTATTGGCAAAATTATGGGATTAAAGGCTGAAAATAAAATCGAAGAGAGTCAAGCGGTCCTGAGTGAAACCTTTAAATACTTCACCGATTTAAACAAGGAAGTAATCGAGGCGCTCCCCTACGAAATCTTAATCCACAAAGTAAGTGGAAGTGGACAGATGAATTCTGAAAAGCGTCTGATGCTAGCTGAGCTATTAGCACAACAAGCAGATATTTATGAAGCAAAGGGAGAGAAGCCGAGAGCTAGGAATCTTTACTTGAAGAGTTTGAATATTTTGCTGGATGCCTTACTGAATGATGATAACGTAGCCTCGGAAGAAAATATGAACAAGGTTAATGAACTAATAGATAAAATTGGATGGATCAACATATCTAATCAAAGTAAAATATTGTTATTCCAATATTACGAACTCGCCAAAAGCTATGCAAAGGCCGAAGATGTGTTATTTAATCTGATTGAAACAAATGAGGCAAACAAGGATATTTTGCTTAAGGGTATCGCCTTTTACGAACGATTATCAGAGATTGACCATGCCGAACTTGAAAAGGCGAATTTACCAATTGATGAAGTCTTAGAAGGATTAACTAATCTTAAAGGATATAGGAATGGAGTATCATGAAATCTTTCCATCCTGCTTTGAAAGACGACAAAGTAGTGAATGATAGAATGGCTGATAAAGAATTTTACAGGTAGTCCTAGGAAAATAATTTATTAACTTTAGGAGGCTTAGAATGTGCGGACGCTTTACTTTGGCTGAATTTGAAGGGATCGAGGAACGATTTCTTATAGAAACACCCGAGTTAAAACCCAACTACAATGTGGCCCCATCTCAAGATATCCCGGTCATCATTAATAATGGGGCCAATCATTTAGCTATCTTTAGGTGGGGCCTCATACCGTTTTGGGCTAAAGATCCCGCGATCGGCCATAAAATGATCAACGCCAGAGCAGAGACTGTCGATGAAAAGCCTAGTTTTAAAACCTCTCTGCAACGAAAGCGCTGTCTCATCGTAGCCGATGGGTTTTATGAGTGGAAGAAGGAAGGATCCACCAAGCGTCCGCACCGGATTACTCTAACGAATAAGGAACTATTCGGATTTGCTGGCCTATGGGACACGTGGAAATCACCAGCGGGGGACATGGTAAATTCATGTAGTATTATCACTACGACCCCGAATGAACTTATGGCGCCCATTCATGATCGCATGCCTGTTATCCTTCTAAAGGAAGTTGAGCAGGTGTGGTTAGATCAAAGTATTACTGATAGCCACTTTCTAAAGAGCTTATTAATTCCATATCCGGCAGCGCAAATGACCGCTTATGAGGTTTCAACCTTCGTAAATTCGACGAAGAATAATGGACCTGAATGTTTGGCACCGCTTATGTCACAGACCGGTTTGTGGGTATAGCTGGGAGAGGACGAGTGATTAAAGGGGGTAGGAGATATGGAAAAACAAGATTTATTAGAAATGGCAAGACACTATGTGGAGGACTCTGAGGACAATGTTATTACCAAGGATATCGCGCTTTCTGAGACAGTGATTGGGATGAAGATCTTCGCGGCTCCGATAGTCGCTTTTGGAGCTGCCAACGACGAGTATTTCAATTTATTGAAACAACCAGTTGCCATAGGAGAACACTTCTTACTTCCTCAGGAATGGTTACCGCAGTCAAAAACCGTTATGTCCTTTTTTTTGCCGTTTACGGAAGCCGTAAAGCAAGGAAATAGAAGGATGATGTTATGGCCTTCGGAAGAATGGTTGCATGGACGTATTGAAGGACAAGCTTTTATGATTAAGTTATGTCAATATTTGAATATAGAATTGATAAATTCCGGATATAAAAGCATTGTGCCGTCTTTAGATAAACGGTTCTGGGCCAAAACTAAATTAAAAAATTCGTCGCAGCTGGCTGATAATGAGACGGGCACCTTATCATTCACAAGTAATTGGTCAGAAAGGCATGTAGCCTTTGTATGTGGACTGGGAACATTCGGGCTCTCTAAAGGACTGATAACCCGAAAAGGTATCGCGGGCAGATTTGGTAGCATCATAACAGAGTTATATCTGCCTCCTAGTAAAAGGGAGTACAAGAGTATTTATGAATACTGCTCTATGTGTGGAGCCTGTGCAAAAAATTGTCCAGTTCATGCGATATCCATCGATAAGGGTAAAAACCACGTGAAATGTTCTAACTTCGTAGACCGAACAGCCGAAAAATACAAGCCGAGATATGGTTGTGGGAAATGTCAGGTTGGGGTACCATGTGAAAGTGGTCTTCCGAGGATGACGTAGTGAGCGAAACCGAATACCGTCATTTTCATCTGCGCATGTGGTAAGATAAGGTAGGGCATGTTATGAATACATATATTAAGTAGGGGTGGATTATTAATGAAAAAATGGTTAATTCCAGTGGGCATTATTGTCCTTCTAGGAGTGATGCTGATCTCAGGGTACAATAACCTTGTAAAGACCTCAGAAAGCGTTAATGGGAGCTGGAGTCAGGTGCAAAACCAGTTGCAGCGCAGAGCAGATTTGATTCCTAATTTGGTACAAACTGTGAAGGGATATGCTTCACAGGAAAAGACTATTTTCACTGAGGTTGCGGAAGCACGAGCAAAACTAGCGGGTGCTTCAACCGTGGCCGATGCGGGTAAGGCAGATCAAGCGTTAACGGGCGCTTTGGGAAGATTATTTGCCATAGTCGAAAACTATCCACAGCTCAAATCGGACGCCAACTTTCGAGCCTTACAGGATGAGCTGGCTGGTACAGAAAACCGCATCGCTACCGCACGAATGGACTATAATAATTCTGTTCAGTCCTACAATACCAAAATTAAGACGTTTCCCACATCACTTTATGCCGGAATCTTTGGCTTTGGGTCCAGAGATTACTTCAAACCGAATGTGAACGTAGACAATGTCCCGGCAGTGGACTTTTCGAAGTAACACGTGAAATGGAGGGAATGAAACCACATGAAGAGGATACCCCTTCTTGCGGTATTGATGTTGCTTTTCATGGCAGTTGCCTCCCCTTTAAGGGCAGCAAGCCTGGCCATCCCTCAACCGAGTAGTGAGTTCTTTGTGTTAGATCAGGCCAATGTTCTTGATCAATCGACTGAACAAAGTATTATCCGAACGTCTGCCTCGTTGGCACAAAAGACGAAAGCACAAATTGTGGTTGTCACTGTCAATAGCCTGAACGGAACAGCACCTGAGGAGTATGCCTTATCGATTCTGCGGGGATGGGGGATCGGTGATAAAACGTTAAACAATGGACTGCTAATCCTAGTGTCACCGACGGATCGGGTTACTCGGATAGAGGTCGGTTATGGGCTTGAAGGGGCCTTGCCTGATGCCAAGACGGGTCAGATTCAGGATGAGTATATGACCCCGTATTTTAAAAGTAATGACTACAACAAGGGGATTCTGAATGGCTACAGTGCCTTAGCTCAGGTAGTGGCTAAGGAGTATCAGGTCACCTTGGAGATAAATTCGCCGCAGGCGTTACCCAATCCATCGACGGCCGCATCGGGTAATCCCCTGCCGATCTGGGTGGAAGTGGTGTTGGCCATCTTGCTCGTTCTGTTGCTTTATGCCGATCAGCGCTTCTTTAACGGTTTCTTTTTCGGATTAATTTTAGGAATGTTACTACGAGGTAGAGGCGGTGGTGGTGGCAGCGGAGGAGGTGGATTCGGCGGTGGCGGGGGTTCAGGCGGTGGCGGGGGCAGCTCCAGACGCTGGTAATTCTCCGCTCATTTCCGAGGAATATAGCTTATAACCATTGCCACCCTTGCGCTTAACTTCATACATAGCGAAATCAGCCTTCTTGATTAGCGTGCCTGCATCAATTCCGTGCTCAGGGAATAGACTTATACCGATACTGGCTCCAATAAATAATTGCCTTTCCTGATAGGTAAAAGTAGAGCTTAATGTTTTACCGACCGCCACTGCAATTTTTTCAGCACTTGCAGTGGCTTTTAAATTTCTTAGTATTATTATGAATTCATCTCCACCGATTCTACTAATTGTGTCCGTTGACCGGATAATACTTTTTAATCGTTGAGCTACAGTTTTAAGAATATCATCGCCCACTTGATGACCATAATTATCATTAGCACTCTTGAAATTATCCAAATCTATAAAAAGAACTGCAAATTTCTCATTTTTATCGTCAATTAGTACGTCAATATCCTCGAGCATTTTTTTCCTATTAGAAAGTTCTGTAAGGGTATCATAATAGACAAAATGCCGTATTTGTTGTTCTGCAAGCAATCGATTCGCAATCTCTTTTTCAAGTTTGAGATTGGATTCTTCTAGTTTCAAAGTATATTTAGTTTGTATTTCAGCTATGTTCTTTCTTTCAGAAACATCATGTAATAGAGTAACGATTCCTAAGATATCCTTATATTCATCATAGACGACCGTTGCTGAGAGCTCACAGACAAGAGCTTCTTCGGTTCTTCTGAGTAAATCAACTTCAATATTAATAACATTGCCTGTTTGCATTACCGTATTTAAATCAAATTCCCTGAAATTTATGATCGTTGCCAGCGATTTTTGTTTTAAGTCCTGATAATTAGTGCCAGTCATCATTAGTGAGGCTTCATTACAATGTTTCACCAGGTAATCTTCGCCCAATATGAAAATCGGTTCATTTACAGCTTCAAAGAGGTATTCGGATACCAATGCATAAGAAATAGACATCATTTTATGTTTATTAATTGCGTACCACATGCCACCCATTGCGATAGAGATTGCTATAATCCCGGACGGAAAGACCTCAATACCCAAAGCAGGTAGAATCAAATCTGAGATTGCCATTAAACAAAAACTAATTAAACTAGTAACTAAAATAGTTTTCATCTGTATTTTGACTCTGTTCTTTGGAGAATTTCTCATTTGAAAATAGATTACGGCTAAGGATGCTAGATATAAAACTGTAACGTATACACTGAAAACAGTACCAATAGTTGTAGTAATATATAAATTATCGACAAAGCCAACAGCTTCGATACCTACTACTGTAGACGGTTCATACATTAAATTACTAATGAAAAAGATGATTGACGTAAAATAAACTAAAGATAGTATCTTTGAGATAAAGGGTTTTTGATGGGTATCCTTAAGAGAAAATGCGAAGGATAGCCATATTCCATCAAAAAAACACCAGCCTAAGGCGGAAAATATTCTCCATATATTTGCAATTGCAATGTTGGGAGAAATTAACATGAATGCATATCCTATAACCCAAAGGCTCGCAGAAATACATAAAGCAAAAAATATAACGTTGACCTTTGATTTATTATCTCTCTTATAACTATAGATACCTAAAAATAAGTAAAAAATAAAACATATACATAATATTGTAAACAGAAAAGTTTTAATATCAGCATCTCGCAGCATCACTGATTCTCCCTATCATCCTAAAATTTTATGAACTACTTTATTTCATAGCAGATTAAAGTCATCCAAGTCATCCAAGTCATCCATTAGGTCGCTGAAGCGGTCCTACTGTGAGTAGTAGCTTAGTAACTCTATTTTAACAGAAAGTAGAGGCTTATTTGCTAATAATTAACTTTTAATTCAAAATTAATTGGTGTTTTACGTAGGCGGTGGCACGCAGAGGAATTGCACTTGAATAGTAACGGGATATTGAGTAAAATATTGGTAGAAGGCGAACGGAACGTTGTCATCAACTGAAAGAGGGTATTGCATTTGTCATCTGAATTTGGGAGTAAAGAAAATCCTTGGGTATTGAAAACACCGCCCTTATCATCTGAATATACCATATACAAAGACGTGAAAGAGGGTAAAGAAATTCTTGTATGTACCGTAGGTAAGACCGTCTTACATTATGACTACCGTTGCCTTGCAGACCTACATGAAATGCTGAAGAATCACGGCTCTTGGATGGAATTGGGTAGCGCAGATGAACAAAAACCTGCAAAGGAAGGCACGGTTGAAGCATGGGCACGGTCCGTACAAAACCCTGTCGGAGGTTGGTACGGCCTAAAAAAAGGCCTTCGTGGACGGTTTGCAATGTATATACCGCCGTTAATGGAATTGCTCGAGCTTGCTGAATTGACTCATGAGGCAAAGGGCAATAAGATTAGAGCAAAGTAAGAAAGGCCAGGCACCATGCCTGGCTTTCATATTATAGGCTAGTTTAAGACTTTTATAGATAAACTCAAACTCAAATTCTAAATTCAAATGGATCTTCTTGATTAATTATCGTTAACAAGGGCACCGAAATATTTAAAAGATGTTGGAACGTTGTATAATAAGAGAGCAATTCTAATTACCCGAAATGAAAAAGGGGGATATGCCATGTTAGTAGTCACCACCGAAAATATCATAGGTTACAAAGTGACAGATGTTAAAGGTCAGGTGTTCGGTGTAGTAGTTCGTAGTCGGGGATTGGGCGGGAATATAGTGGCTGGGCTACGCAGTATCGTTGGTGGGGAAATCCACGAATACACATCATTACTGGAGGATACGCGTAAACAGGCTATAGACCGTTTGGTTAAGAATGCCCAAGCAATGGGAGGAAATGCCGTTGTCATGATGAGATTTGATTCTAGCGAGATTGGGCAGACAATGAGTGAAATTGTGGCTTACGGGACGGCAGTTGTCGTCGAGAAAGAGTCCTAAGGATGGGTACAGCCGTTGTGATCAATGTGTTAATGTATGGCGGTTTGCTTATTATCGCATTATTTTCATGGTTCATTTGGGACAAACGCTACCGTAGGAACCACGGGACAGACATCCCAAAAGGGTATATAGCCACTGATGAGGTCTTCATTGATCCGGTTAACGGCAAAAAACTTAGAGTCTATTATAATCCTCAAACCGGAACTAGATTTTACCGCGAAGGGTAAGCTTTATGGGACTGAACAGGAGCAAGACCAAGACCAACTCAAGAATCTACTGGTAGAATCAGCGATAATCTGGATTACAGGAGGGGAACCATGTTTGACAATATCAAGAATTCACCGAATTATCGTTGGTTCGTCTTAGCCACGGTGGCGATCGGTACCTTTATGGCGACCTTGGATAGCAGTATTGTAAATGTAGCTCTACCCACAATTTCAGGACAACTCAATTCGAATCTTTCCACATTACAATGGGTGGTTACCGCCTATCTTTTAACCATCACCAGTTTATTGCCGGTTTTTGGTCGCCTAGCTGATTTATTTGGGCGCAAAAAGGTCTTTGGTCTTGGCTTTTTACTCTTTATTTTAGGATCCGCCCTCTGTGGATTGGCCCCAAATATTTGGTTTTTAGTGGCGACACGGGTGTTTCAAGCGGTAGGTGCCGCTATGATAATGTCCAACAGCGCTGCTATTGTCACCGCGATTTTCCCACCGAAGGAGCGGGGTAAAGCCTTGGGGCTAACTGGGACTGTCGTGGCGCTTGGTTCTCTAACCGGTCCGGCTTTGGGGGGCATACTTATTGGCTTAGCTGGCTGGCGCTCCATCTTTTACATCAATGTTCCCATAGGCCTTATCGGGTTCTTGGCTGGTCTATTGATTCTGCCCACCGATATTCCCTGTAAAGAAAAAGAAAGCTTTGATTTTCTCGGTGCTTTAAGCTTTACCTTCGGGATGATCTTGGTGCTCTTGGGTATTACCAATGGAGAGGGCTGGGGTTGGACTAGCCTTCCGATACTCTTGAGCCTGGTGTTAGGAATGGCTTCGCTGGTCTTATTCGTTCAAACTGAACGAAGGGTCAAACATCCCATGATTGATTTATCCCTATTTCGTAATCGGCCCTTCCTAATAGGCAATCTTTCAGGGGGGTTATCCTTCGTAGCAATGTTTGCTAACACGATGATCTTACCTTTTTATTTGCAAGGGGTTCTTAATTACCAACCCGCTCAAGTCGGCATGATCTTAATGATCTTTCCAGTTGTGATGGCCGTAGTTGCTCCCCTTAGCGGGCATGCCTCCGACAAATTTGGACCTATGGTTCTCACAACTAGTGGTTTAGTTATTACTGCACTAGGCTTGTTCTATTTTTCTACCCTTTCGGCCACGGCTAGTTTCTATCAAATAGTTCCAGGGTCCGTTCTCATGGGTTTGGGAACGGGGATGTTTCAATCACCCAACAATAGCAGTGTTATGAGTTCAGTTGTTCCCCAAAAGCTGGGTATTGCCGGGGGAATTAATAGTCTGGTTAGAAACTTGGGTATGGTTACTGGTATTGCTTGGTCTGTCGCATTATTTGAAGCCATGGGCGGTGTTGCTATGCCTAAGTCAGGGCAGATAAATATGTTCATGACCGCGTACCATGCTGTCATGTTAGTAGCCATGGCGATCGCCATTGTAGCCGCGGTTATCTCATTTAACCGTAAAAGTTATGCCAAAGCTAAATAATACCGACAATAATTGAAATGGTGTGTTGTTTCAACTATAAGTTCATAGAAGAAAGGTTGAGTGCCATGATAGCAACTAAGATGCAAGAGCAGGTAGAAAGTGGTTCTATGATTCGGGCCATGTTTGAAGAAGGAAAAAGACTGGCAGAAATTCACGGACCGGAAAATGTCTTTGATTTTAGCATCGGGAACCCCAATGTCGAACCACCAGAGGAAATAAATCTGGCAATTATTGAGATTTTAGAGTCTGAGAAACCTATGAGCATTCATGGTTATATGAATAACTCGGGTCATGAAGACGTAAGAGCCGCCATCGCAAAGTCGATCAATGATAAATTCTCTACCACGTTTACCCAAAAGAACATACTTATGACCGTTGGGGCAGCAGGCGGCTTAAACGTCATTTTCAAAACCTTACTTAACCCAAAAGATGAGGTCATAACGTTCGCCCCCTTCTTTGGTGAATACAGGAACTACGTGAAAAACTATGAGGGCGAATTGGTGATTGTTTCGCCAAATATGGTGGATTTCCAACCTAATCTTGAAGAATTTAAAGAGAAGATTACGCCTAAAACAAAAGCGGTGATCATCAATTCCCCCAATAATCCGACAGGAGTTATCTATTCCGAGGATACCATCATCAAGCTCTCTGAAATCATGATGGAGAAGCAAAAGGAATTTGGAACAGATATTTATCTTGTGTCTGATGAACCCTATCGAGAACTTGCTTATGATAAAGCGCAAGTGCCTTATCTATCAAGATATTATGCTAACACGATCATTGGCTACTCTTTCAGCAAATCCCTTTCATTACCCGGCGAAAGAATAGGCTACTTAGTAATTCCTGATCAGGCTGCTGATTTCGAGAATATTATTGCAGCTGCAAATATCGCCAATCGCATCTTAGGTTACGTCAATGCTCCGTCGTTATTCCAGCGCGTGGTTGCCAAGTGCTTACATGCGAAAGTCGATATTGAAACCTATAACAAGAATCGTGAGCTTCTTTATAATGGTATTTCATCCTACGGCTACCAATGTGTTAAACCCCAAGGTGCCTTCTACCTGTTTGTTAAATCTCCTATTGAGAATGATGTTGAATTCTGCGCCCTGGCTAAGAAGAAAAACATTCTCCTTGTTCCGGGTACGTTCTTTGGCTGCCTCGGTTATGTACGAATTGCTTATTGTGTCGCGTATAAAACGATTGAGAAGGCATTGCCGTTCTTTAAGGCTCTAATTGACGAAGTTAAATAAAACATCAACCTTGGTAATTCGGCTCTCATCGCAAAAGGTGAGGGCCTTTCCATTTTGTGGCTTCACATATTCATCACACAAGGGTCACAGAACAGTAACAAATTTATACTATGATAAGGACAACAGATGATCGTTACCCGCTAATCTCGGGGTCACTATAATACGGATTCCGCATTAAGCCATTAGTTGCAGTTCTAGAGTCTAGTTTGTTTAATTCGATGTTCAACATTATTGAATGAGCTCACTAACGATTGTTACTGCAGCATGTGCAGAAAAATTGGAAAGAGGTTTTAATAATGATGAAACGAATTATGATGAAACGTCCAAAAATGATGAAAGCTAAGAGCAAGAAGAGATCCGGGCTAGGTACCGCTATTGCAACACTTCTATCAGCAACTGCAGCGTTTGCTGCGTTTAAAGTAGTTAAAAAAATCCGCACAGCAAATGCTAATTCAAAGGTTAAGAGCGAATTCGAAATAGTTATGGATAGTCTAGTAGAAGACGGTACAATTACTCAAGTTCAACAAGACGCTATTCAAAGCGCGCTTACAATAGCTAAAGAGGCCAGGATAGCTAAGGACGATTTAGAGAGAGAAGAAAACGGCGAAGTTGAAACCGTTCTCGAACCTACTAAAATCAATCCACTGACTAGGATTAGGAAGTCCGTATTCAGTGTAGGATCAGAACAGGAACCGAAGCCTGCTGAAGAGATATCGAATTAACTTCCGAGAATAGACATAAAGTAAGCAACAGACTCCGCAAGTGATTGCGGGGTCTGTTGCTTTTTAATAGATTGGTGAAATGATATAATAGAGAGAACTACGACTGAAAGGACTGAATTAGTGGTTTCTAACGTTGATCAATCTGAAAAGATTACATACAAAGAACTCATTGTGCTGCTCCATCCGGAAGGCTCATTTGAACTTGATTGGCAGATAACAGAAGAAGCGATGGAGAGCAGCCAAGTCTCATACCAGGAAGAAGCCTACAGACGCTATAGCGAGAATGCTCAGGAGGCCCTTTTATTGCTCGGCTTTTCGGAGCAAACGGTCGTCACATCTGAATCTCTGCGTTATCTCAGGCTGATAGCCTCCACATTTGTTAAGAAACTAGCCATGAATCCAGATCTTGAAGCCTTGCGTGAAAACGTAGCACTTGAACTCGAGGAAGATGAAATAGAGCAGCTCTTGCAAAAAGCGCCTTATTTAAAGGGGGCTGAATACTTAACTCACGCTTGGGTGGAAAAGACATGGGAAACTCTGAATCAGGCGTTTGAGGGCATGATTAAGTCATACGAGGGCAGTGTGGCAGCATTTTTTGCAATTTATAACCCGAAGGTTCAACTGGTGGGACGTGTTTTCTTTCATCTTGTAGAGAGCAAAAAAGAGGAATATCCGTTTGCTTTTCTGGCAACTTATACTGGGGATGTCTCGACCAGCGGGACATCAAAACACCTCCCCCTTAAAAATGCGCTGGTGGATTATGGGGAAAATAGTCGAAAGATGCTGGAACTTCTTTCAACCGTGCATAAGGCTTCTGAGAATAGCGCCTTTATTGCAGAACTGGTGGATTCGGGAGAACTCTTTCATCCGCTGAGCTTAACAGCTGAGGAAGCGTATACGTTTCTCAAAGAGATACCCGTATACGAAGAAGCCGGTATTTTATGCCGTATGCCTAAGTGGTGGAAGGATAAATCAGCTTCCTTAAAAATGTCGGTTAGTGTGGGAGAGAAAACGCCGTCTCGCTTGACTCTTAAGGCACTCGTGGATTTTAACGCGGAATTGTTTCTCGGTGGAGAATCAATGAAGGTTGACGAACTGAAGAAGTTGCTTTCTGAAGCGGAAGGACTTGTTTTAATCAAAGGGAAATGGGTGGAAGTCAATCATGAACGATTGAAGGAAACACTGAAGGCCTATGAACAAGCCCGAGAACTAATGAACGACACGGACCTCAGTATGATTGAGGCTTTGCGATTTCAAATGACGGCTCAAAAAGTCTTGAAGCTTTCTGAAGAAACGTGTGAACTGGAAGTAACGAATGGAGAATGGCTTAGTTCGGTACTTAATAAACTATCGAATCCGGACACGATTGAAACGGTTGCCTGCGGTGAAGCGTTTAAGGCTAAGTTGCGTACCTACCAAGAACGGGGCTTGAACTGGCTTCATTATATGAAAACTCTTGGCTTGGGTGCCTGCCTTGCTGACGATATGGGCTTGGGGAAAACGGTTCAGGTGATTGCACTTCTGAATTATATTCGAAGCCAACAGCATGAAAAAGCGTTACTGATTGTCCCCGCTTCACTGATCGGGAACTGGATCAGTGAAATTACAAAATTCGCACCATCTTTGAACTATTTTGTCATTCACCCTTCGGAAAATAAAGGTTTGGAGATAAACGCCGACGTTTTGGCGGAGGAATATGAGCTCTATATCACAACCTATGGAATGCTCGCCAAACACGAGTGGTTAAAATCGATGACATGGGATTCCTTAATCTTAGATGAGGCCCAAGCCATTAAGAATCCAGGGACCAAGCAAACCAAGGGTGTGAAACAATTAAAGGCTTCCTATAGAGTGGCGATGACGGGTACTCCCATTGAAAATCGTTTGGCCGATTTATGGTCTTTATTTGATTTCTTGAATAAGGGTTTGCTGGGTAGTGCCAAGGAGTTTACCAAGTTCACAAAGAAACTCCAAGAAACGCCAGAGGGTTATGCCCGATTGAAACGGGTTGTTAGCCCCTTTATGCTGAGACGTTTAAAGACCGACAAAACAGTGATCTCAGATTTGCCTGATAAAATCGAAATGAAAACCTATTCGACGCTTACCAAGAAACAAGTCGTCCTTTATAATAAGATTGTCCATGATCTTAGGATAAAGATTGAATCAGCTGAGGAGGGAATCGAACGCAAAGGGCTCGTACTTTCCTCGCTGATGAAGCTCAAACAGATCTGCAATCACCCCGATCAGTTTATGGGTCAGAATGACTATGCAGAGGCAGAAAGCGGCAAATATGCACGGCTGCGTGAAATCTGTGAAACGATTTATGAGAAGCGAGAACGGGTCCTCATATTTACCCAGTTTAAAGAGATTACCGAGCCGCTAGGTAGGTTTCTGGAGACGATCTTCCAGCACGAAGGGCTTGTCTTACATGGCGGGACCGCCGTGGCGAAACGTAAAGATCTGGTCGCTAAATTCCAGGGTGCTGAGTATGTACCCTTTATGGTTCTCTCCATTAAGGCGGGTGGCGTCGGTCTTAACTTAACGTCAGCCAACCATGTGATACACTTTGACAGGTGGTGGAATCCTGCAGTGGAGAATCAGGCTACAGATCGTGCCTTTAGGATCGGCCAGAAGAAGAATGTAATTGTTCATAAATTCATTACTAAGGGTACTATTGAAGAGAAAATCGATCTTATGATTGAGGATAAAACCCAATTATTGCAAGACATTATTCCAGATAGTCAGGAAAGCTGGATTACTGAGATGGATAACAACCAGCTTATGAACTTATTCAAGCTCTCTTAAGGCACCTTTGGGAGGGATAGTTTTATGGCATATTACAACGAATATCCAGAATACGTTACTGTGGCAGAGAAAAGACAGAAGGCCCAAAAGAGTATTGAAAAACTAAGGAAGAAGAATCCTGATATTTGTCCCGTTATTATTGAAGGAACAAAGATCACCAAAACGTGGTGGGGAAAGTCTTGGAATGATAATCTTGAGAGCTATTCGGACTATTCAAACCGAATAGGCCGAGGACGTAGTTATGTGCGTCATGGAGCGGTACTGGATCTAAAAATTACTCAAGGGAAAATCATGGGCCTAGTCCAGGGGAGCGTTTCAAAACCATATCAAGTATCGATAAGCATTCAACCGCTGTCCAAGGCTATCTGGCAAGTGGTTACAGAGAATTGTGTAGGGAAGATCGATTCCCTGCAAGAGCTCATTGTGGGCAAGTTTCCTAAGGCCCTTTCAGAAGTGTTTACGGCAAAAGGCATAGGCCTGTTTCCTGCCTCTAAAGAAATTAAGCTTGAATGTAGCTGTCCTGACGGGGCCCATATGTGCAAGCACGTGGCTGCCGTTCTTTATGGGGTAGGAGCCCGGCTGGACGATGATCCCACGTTGTTCTTCGTACTTCGAAATGTGAAGGTGGATGACCTTATTTCAAAAGCAATCAGTCAGAAAACCGAAACACTTCTAAAAAAATCAAAAACAAAAAGCCGTCGGATTATTGAAGATGCGGATCTTTCAGATATGTTCGGCATTGAGATAGAAATCGAAGTTTTAAAGAAGAAAGTGAAAAAAGCGAAGAAGGTTTGATAGACTCTGGTTGTTTTGTTATACTTATTTACTACGGCGTCGTGCTGAATATTTTTGTAGATGAGGTAGAGAATGAAATGACAACACTTTTATTTATTGCAAGAAGCGTGTTTTTTATTTCTATAGCACTTTATATTTATTATTTCTCTCGACGCAAGAAACATGATGTCGTCATTCAAATGTGGCTTATCATTGTTGTCGGAATGCTTGCCGCCTTAGTCGGCCAACTGACCGAAGTAAATCTTGGGATTTCTAATTGGGGCACGATACAAGTCAGTTTCTATTCTTTTTCTGCGCTTATTATTTATTCTATATGGAAATTATCAGTGGAGTTGAAAAAGCGAAAGTAGAGTTAATCCTAAAGATTAATAAATATACAGGGGGCAATGTTTAATGTCACTAGGTGATGCTAAAAGAACAGCTAATAGAGAAAAACGAAGAGAACTCAAAGAACAGCTAGACCCTGAAAAAGAGGTAATAAAAGACCGGAAATTAATTAGAGAAGAAGCTAATCGTCGACTTGTTTCTGGAATACAGACGATGCCTCTGGCGTATGACGCTATTTTTAATTCTGAGAAAGCGAGCTTAAACAAGGACTCCGAATTATTGAGCTTGCTTTTTCATAGGATGTTTTTTTATAGATTGAATGAGAAACTCTCAGGATTAACATGCGACCATACCTTCCGCTTGAGCAACCAAATTCTTACTCAGATGCAGTTCAGTCGAGGAAAAATCAACGAGATATTAGAAGTGTTTAAGAAAAATGGCGGGACGTGTGATTGCGAGATCCTTTTCAAGGTTGAGAGTCAATTAATAGGGAATTAAATATATCTAGAAGAACGCGAAAGGGGAACCAGTAGGTTCCCCTTTCGCGTCACTCTTTCTTTTCAGTTGTATACCGCTAGACTTAGCGCTTGCGACCACCGCCACCAAATATCATAAAGATATCGAGGATGAAAACAAATAGGTTCACAAAATCCAGAAAAATACTGAGAGTAACCATAACGGCATTGTCCGCCGTGCTGTATTTCGCTCTTTGAAAATCCAAGGCTGTCATCAAGCTGAAAAGAATTGCCCCACCTACACCAATTAGTAATCCGAAAGGACTGAAAAAACTGCTGAAAAACACAGAAAGAATCATAATCCCTAGCAGCACTAGTAAACCGATAAAGAGCGCTTTAGCCATGCCACTCAAGTTGCGTTTCGTCATAAGTCCGTATATTCCGAAGGATGCAAAGACAATAAAGGTAACGAGCGTTGCTTGGCCAAGTACTGCGAGTCCATCAGAAGTCGCAGCAAGCGACTGAACTAAAGGTCCGAGAGTCGCTCCGGCACAGGCGGCAAATAACAGAGCTAGACCGGCGGTTAATCCGGCGGCAGGATCTTCTCCACGCGCAACAGCGCGTCGGTTCATCACAGGAATGGTGAACAATAAAACAAACTCCAAAATCATAGCAGGCATAAAATAGACGGGAGGGACTAGGAAAACTCCAGCTGTCATGGCCAGGAACATGAAAGACAAGAGTCCCATTATTTGACTCAAAGAAACCGTTTTGCCCTGTTTTACATCAATTATCGAAGGGCTGCGGTAAGAACGTGAAGAATTTTCATAAGGCGGCATCCTTGTTCACCTCTTTCAATTAACTTTAGCAAGACTATTATGTTATAGTCTACGATCTATTTTAACACTACTCGAGTAACTTTTCTAATGGAAATCATAAACTTGACAAAAACTTAAGATTTTGAGGATAGCTCGCCCATTTCCCTGCCATCACGGAACAAGAAGAAGTATTGGATAATATGGTAGGATAGTGTAAAATCTAAACACACAGAGCTACTCTCAAAATATTAGGGTAGCTTTTTAATATGAATCGGTAAGAAAAATGAATGATATAGGGGGATGAATAATTATGTCCAAGTACTATATCCGTCGCATGGCTCTGGAGGAGATCAAGGCTTTATATAAACGAATCGAACGGGATTTTGCTCGGGGAGAATATTCACCGTTTGCCATATTGGAGGAACATCTTGAGAATGGCCTTCAAAAGGCGTATGTTTTCTGTGAAGAAGAGGAGGATCTAGCCTATGCTGTCTGTACAGATACTCATGACAATGGCTATGTCCTAATTAGTCTTTTAGCAGTATTTAAGGAGTATAGAGGTCAAGGTGTCGGATCTGCTTTTTTAGAAAGATTGCGTCTAATGTATAAAGACAAGCAGGCCCTTCTCGTGGAAGTGGAACGGCCAGACGAAGCCAAAACTCCAGAGGAAGCTCATTCCCGCAGGCGGCGGATTGAATTTTACGTAAAAGCAGGGTTTTATCTTATTGAGGGAGTAGATTATTCCATATGGGATATTCCGATGCATCTGATGGCGTTTCCACTCATTGCATCTAAGAAAACAATAAATCAAGAGATCAAAGGCTCGATGTATGAACTATATCTCAGTCTGATGGGAGAAGAGTTAATTCATAAGATGCAGGTTTCAGGATAGTTAAAACGGCTACCACTTTGTGAAGTGATAGCCGTTTTAAGGTATGATTTGTATAGATTGTGCTTATATTTTAATGAGAAAGCAATTTTTTAGAAGATAACGCCTAATGCGATAAGAATCAAAATAGCCACTGCGATAATTCCTACGCCAACACCTGCGCCCACGCCAACGCCACAGCAACCATGAGCAACTGGGGCAACAGGATGAGGACAACAGGCTGCGCTCATTCCACCATAACCCATTCCGTACATAAGAAGTTCCACCTTTCCGAATTTAGAATACGATTCCCATTGCAATCAGAAGAAGAATTATTACTACAACAACAGCGATTCCTGCGCCAAAGCCTTTTCCGCATCCACAACCGCAAGCTGCTCCATCAACGCTACCAAATGCCATTTTCATTTCCTCCCTTTCCAGTGATACCACATAATATGCACGATTTATGGAATGTGGAACTATGTGGTAAAATATTCGAGGCACATTGGCATGTGGAAGAAATTGCTGATAATATGACACTAGGTCAAGAAGTATCGACGAGCTTGGGAAGCCGACAAAACAGTCTTGGAGGGTTTAAAATGGCCGATGAACAATTATTTGGAATATCAATCACTGAAATAATCAAAAAGAGACTATCTGTCCGAACTTATTCAGCGCGACCCCTGCCGCCCGAGACAAAAGAAGCGTTGCGTGGATTCTTCTCGATGCTTAGAGGTCCATTCGGAGGAACAGTACGCTGTAATCTAATCGAACGTGATCTTGCCCGAACAGGGTCAAATGCCAAGCTCGGGACTTATGGGGTGATCAGAGGTGCAGCGACCTATGTCGTAGCCGTGGTCGGAAAGGCTGACAGGGATTTAGAGGACTTCGGGTATTCTCTCGAGAAAGCAATATTATATGCTACGTCTTTGGGGTTGGGCACTTGCTGGCTTGGAGGTACTTTCAAGAAGAACGAATTCGCGAAAGCTATCGAGCAAAAAGACGGCGAGATATGGCCTTGTATCACACCGATTGGCTATCCTAGCAGCAATAAGAGTCTGATCGATTCTGCTATGAGATTTGTTGCCGGATCGAAGAATAGAAAACCATGGGATGAGCTTTTCTTCAGCGGTGACTTTAGTCATCGATTATCTGAATCTGAGGCCGGGAAATACGTGACCCCTTTAGAAATGCTGCGGCTTGCACCCTCGGCGTCGAACAAGCAACCGTGGAGGATTGTAAAGGAGACTAATAAGAGTCATTTCTACCTCCAGCATACGAAGGGCTATGCGAAGCTTCTGGCGCATGATTTACAACGAGTGGATATGGGAATTGCCATGTGTCATTTTGAACTGACTGCGGAAGAACTGGGTATCAAGGGAAGATGGCAGATCAGTGACCCTAGAAGTATAAATACACCGCAGGACACAGAGTATGTCGTAAGTTGGGTTGAAGGATGATGAAGATGCAATGACCATTACCTACGAAGTGGGGAATTCTCTGTACCTTAACATTACCAATCGCTGTTCCAATCACTGCACTTTTTGTGTGAGAAACACGTCAGACGGTGTTGGAAACGGACTCAATCTCTGGCTCGAAAAAGAACCTACAGTGGATGAGGTTCTTGAAGATATTCAAAAGCGGACGATTTCTGAGTATAAGGAATTTGTGTTTTGTGGCTATGGGGAGCCCATGATGCGGACCTATGATCTTATTGAGATTTGTAAAAAACTAAAGGCGAGCTATACTATACCCATTCGTATTAACACAAACGGGCAGGCTAATTTGATATATGGACAGGATATCACTCCGCTGCTAGAAGGGTGGGTGGATTCTGTTTCTATCAGTCTGAATGCCAAGGACAGACAGGAGTATCAGGCGTTATGCCTCTCTGATTTCGGAGACACGGCTTTCGAAGGAATGTTGGATTTCGCCGCCAAATGCAAGAAATATGTCTCTAATGTGGCGTTAACGGTCGTAGACATCATCTCCAGTGAGGACATTCAAGCATGTCGGCTGATCGCTGAAGGTATCGGAGTAGAATTTAGAGTTCGACATTTTGTCAGTTGAGGAGAAGCTTTTAATAGTGGCCAGAGCAAAAGCCGGAGTTCATCGAACTCCGGCTTAATAGTGGTGATAGTTATTCAGCTTTAATGTCGACGTCCTCTTTCTTGACTTCGTGATCACAACATCCATGGTGCGCATGGTGATAATCGCGGTGACGCTGAAAATGTTCTTTAGCGACATCTCGTGCTTTGCTCGCGAATTCTCTACAGGCATCCGCCACTTCGCGATGAGCCTTTACCATTTCCTCATTTCGGTTCACTTCAATTTTGAACCCACTATCGGTTTTGGTAAACTTAATACCAAATTCTTTGTCACTCATGATAAAACCCTCCAAACGTTTTTTCGATATTCCCTTTTCAGTCCCTAAGACTTGCGTTGTCGGTGGGAATGGGTATGCCATTTTATTGGATTTTCTGCCCGCTTGCGCACGTTATTGATTAGCAGGCAAGCAAACACTCCCATGAGATACAGTAACTTGGTGGCTAGGCTCTCATGTCCGTTACTCATGACTATTATATATCCAATCCCCGTGGTTGCCAACAGAACAGTCCACATCAGGCGGTTAGCCAAGGTCTCCTGAAACCTCAATTGCCGAAGGATGGGTCCCATCTCAACCTTGACTTGAACATCCCCGGTGCGAAAATCCTTTAACGTTTTCTCCAGCAAGGGTGGTATCTCAACCGATGCCAGGGCTACCTTTTTAGCCTTTTGCCAAACCAGTTGCACCGGTGAGAAGTCTTGACCGAGAACCTGCTTTGCATAGGGCTTAATCACGGACAGGATATTCATGTCTGGGTCTAGCCCCGCTGCGATCCCTGAAAGTGTACCGACGGCTCTGCCTAAGAAGGTGTAGTGTGCCGGTATCTGAAACGGTTCTGAGTAGATGAACTCGCGCAACTCTCCCAGAAACTTGTCAATCTGTAAGTTGCCCAGTTCCTCAAATCGAATATCTTTAAGCTCGACTAAAAAAATGGTAATTGCCTTTTGCAAACTTAAGAGGTTCGCTGCAGGCTTGATAAACCCCATTTCTTGAAGTGCCTGAGACAATTCTTCGGGACTACTGTTGATGACTCCACTGATCAGTTTGCGAACGGATCGTTTGTTGGCGTCGGTAATTCGTCCTACCATACCGAAATCAATAAAAATGATTCCGCCGTCTGATCGCACAAACAAGTTCCCAGGATGCGGATCGGCATGATAAAATCCGTGTATCAACGCTTGCTTTAGATAGGCATCAACTAAAGTGCCCGCGACAGTTTCTGGTTCAAGACCTGCCGCTAGCAAGCCTGCGCGGTCGTTTACCTTATACCCTCCGACAAACTCCATTGTCAAAACCCGCTGTCTTGAGTAGTCCGGATAAACAGCTGGCGCAGAAATCATAGGATCATCTTGGAAATTAGCTCGGAACCGCTCCAGATTAGCTAACTCTTTCCGGTAGTCCAGCTCTTCTCGGAGAGTAGCGCCAAATTCATCATAGATGTTGTCAAAATCCGCGTACTTCTCCCAATTAGTAAAAATCTTTAACATCCAGATCACGCCGCGGAAGGCTGCCAGATCAATTTCAATAATTTCTTCAATACCCGGGCGCAAGACTTTTACAGCCACGACTTCTCCAGACAACAAAACAGCCCGGTGAACCTGTCCTAGGGATGCCGCTGCGATATGTTTGTCCTCAAACTCAGCATAGATAGTTTCCACATTACCGCCAAGTTCTTGGGCTATGACACGTTTGATTTGGGCTGTTCTGACGGGCGGCACCTCATCTTGAAGTAGCGCTAGTTCTGAAGTATACTCCCCTGGAAGCATATCGACTCGGGTACTGAAAAACTGCCCTACTTTGATCAGAAGTCCTTCTAACGACAGAGCAGTCTCGCGGAAACGAATGGCTTGGTTACGATAAAGTTGGGGTAGTCGAGCCTCAATTCGGGAGCCAAACAATTTGCGCAGAAGTTTATACCAAGCAATCTCTATGAGAAAGCCAGCAAACAACCGTAGGATTTTCCAAGTACGATGCATTCTCGAGTGGGATGTTATCAACGTTACTTCAACTCCAGTTCAGCCTATCATTAATACGAATCTAATCTAATCTAATCTAATATATCATGAAACCTGTATATGATACATTCCAAAGAGTAAAAAGAGATGAGGTTGACCTTTGTACGGGCCAACCTCATCTCTTTTTATGATTGTGTTTTTTTGAGAGACTTGCCGAGAACACTGTGGCGGATACCATAGGTGAAATAGATGATTAACCCTATTATCAGCCACACGACAAAACGAATCCAGGTGATCAAAGGCAATTGGATCATGAGGATGAGACAGAAGACCGCAGCGAGAATCGGAACGAACGGTACCCACGGAACTCTGAATGAGCGGGGAAGGTCGGGCTGGGTTTTGCGTAAGACGATTACCCCTACGGAAACTAAGACGAAGGCAGAGAGCGTACCGATGTTGACGAGTTCCGCCACGGTATTAATGGGAGTAATGCCAGCAATAACGGCCACGACAATACCTGTCAACCAAGTGCTGAGAAAGGGGGTTTTGTATTTTGGATGAACGCTTGAAAAGACTTTGGGCAAGAGACCGTCTCGGCTCATCGCAAAGAAGACTCGGGTTTGTCCATAGAGCATAACGAGTAAGACGGTGGTAATTCCTCCCATGGCACCCACGGAGATGATTCCGGCGGCCCAGTCCTGATTAACATAGTGGAGGGCAAAAGCAACAGGCGCTGCGACATCCAATAGTTTGTACGGAACGACACCTGTTAAAATCAAGGAGACAACGATATAGAGGATGGTACATACGACAAGCGAAGCGATAATACCTATCGGCATATCCCTCTTCGGGTCAATAACTTCCTCAGCGGCTGTAGAGACCGCATCAAATCCAATGTAGGCAAAAAACACGATGGCGGCCCCACTCATAACTCCTTTAAAACCGAAGGGTAGAAAAGGGGTCCAATTGGCAGGCTTGACATACCGTGATGCGACAATAATGAACAATACGATCACGGCGAGCTTTACGAAAACGATGACATTGTTAAAGCGAGCGGCTTCTTTGACGCCTAATGAAAGTAGCAATGTAATAAGTAACGCAATGACCACGGCAGGAAGATTTAAAATAGCACCGGGGACGGAACCTATTGACCCAGTAGCCCAAGTTGGAAGGTGGATTCCAAAGCCATTGAGTAGCATTTGGAAATAACCTGACCATCCTATGGCCACAGTGCTGGCTGCTAATAAGTACTCAAGCATTAAGTCCCACCCGATGATCCATGCCATGAATTCTCCCAGAGAAACATAACTATAGGTATAAGCACTACCCGCTACGGGTATAGATGAAGAAAATTCGGCATAAACCAGTGCTGCAAACGCACAGGCAATACCTGAGATGATAAAGGAGAGGACGAGACCTGGCCCAGCATATCTCGATGCTGCTACTCCTGTTAAGACAAAGATACCCGTTCCAACAATGGCTCCAATTCCCAGCATCGTGAGATCTAATGCGCCGAGTGTCTTCTTCAGACAGTCGGCGCCATGCGTTTCTGCGAGGAGCTGTGCAATGGGTTTTTTCCGAAAGAGTCTGTTAATAGTTACCATCTCCATTTCTTTGAATGTTACTTGGTCGTGACGCAAAGCTGTAGACTACGGTGTCGATCATGAGGCGGACGAAAGAAAACCGCCCAAGTTGTAATGGCGGTTTGCGTAAACCCTTTATGTAGGATGCATTTTGGAAGGTTATCTAACTAGCAGAACATAGTAAACGATGTATAACCAACCTAATACTCCGTGGATCAGCGCCCATAGTACGGAGTGATTAGCAGTCCATGATATGACGACTGCAATGATATTACCAATACCAATCCCTGCACCAATACTAGAATTTCTGCCCATACAAAT
>DATCQU010000044.1:0-3154 GCA_036569365.1 Desulfosporosinus sp.
CTCCATAAGCGATCAACCCTGCTGCGCCAAACCCAATTAAGAAGGCAAATATGGCATTGATGTTTAAGAGCGGCACATTATTATTCGAGGGACCCTCGGTAGAGACTGAACCGTGGTGGCCAATGTGTACTGCTGAATGCGAAAATGATCCATGCGGTGTGTGGGATGCTCCATGCCCGCTTCCAAAGATTAAAGCTGAGATACTCAGCAAAATCCCTAAACTCATACATATTATATAGACTGCGTTGATGGTGTCGAAATAATAATTTCCCATTTTCCCGCCCTCCGATTTACCCAGTTCCTGAATACTTATGTGATACTACCACTGGTCATTACACATTACCCATCCGAATCCACGTCTTCCACCTTTTCCCTATATTTTTACAATTCGACGAAATCCAATAAACCCCTTTATTCATTCTGTTAGAATTTAAATTTAAACACCGAAAGTCCGTCCGACCCAATACTCCGTATATCTTATCGTCCTCTATCAAAACTGCAAAGTTGTTTAACGATTTTCCTTCGTGGATGCTCTGAGTCCCTCTACGAGTTTGAGTCCCATTAAACAAATCTTATGTCTAATTATAAGACTGTTCCACTATTTGTACACTGGTAGTTCCTACAGGTATAATAAATATATTTCCCGGTAGTTCCTACAGTTGTAAATTTCGTATTTCTATGAAAGAGCCCCATCGCATTTCCGAGAAACGCAACGGGGCTCTTTCTAATGGCTACTACTGAATTCACTCTCTGTGTATCGTCAGACAAAGTATGGGTTACAGACGTAGCTTGACACTAGGGTAACGGGCAAGGTCAGTATGGGGAAGAAATTTACTGCTCACAAATTTTTCCATGAAAGAGGGGTTGGCATTTAATTCGAAGTACGTAACCTTTGCAGCGATGGCTTCTGCTTCCAGACGCTTGGTGCGAGATAACAGCACCATGCGAGCTCCTTCACCAGAACTATTGCCCAAGCGCACTATAGCTGAACGAGGAAGGTCAGGATATAGACCAATCGTAACGGCTGACTCAATCGGCAAATACTGGCCAAACGCCCCGGCTGCATAAAAATGGCTCATTTCCTGCCAAGCGCACCCTACACTTTCCATTAATAGTTCGGTGGCCGCGTTGACCGCCCCTTTAGTGGCCATGAAATTATTAATATCTATCTGAGTAACAACAATGTCTTCTCCCGAGGCCGTTTCTGTTGCAGGGACTACGACAAAGGGTTCCTCTCCATTCTGAAAACGAGCCGTCCTACCAATAATGCCATTGAGGAAAAGTTCAGCAAGTGTGTCTACCAGGCCAGAGCCACAGATACCACGAGCAGGCATATTAGCAATGGTAGTATACTCTACGTGGCCCGTCTTCTTATCAATGGAAACGCGATCCACCGCTCCTGGTTCCGCGCGCATTCCATAGGTTGTGACGCCACCTTCCAGAGCAGGCCCAGCTGCTCCTGCACAGGCAACAAGCCATTCTTCATTACCCATCACGATCTCTCCATTCGTGCCGATGTCGACAAATAAAGAGACGTCTGGCTGTTTGTACATCCCGCTTACTAGAATTCCGCCGATAACATCTCCGCCCAAGTAACTCCCAATACTCGGCAGGCAATAGACTGGAGCTAGGGCATGAATGTCAAGTCCTATTTCTCCTGCGGGAATCAAGCCTGGATTATTAACGACAGGCGTATAAGGAGCACGGCAAAGAGACGCAGGATCAAGACCCAATAAAAGGTGTACCATGGTTGTATTAGCACCGATAGCTGCAGCAGTTATCATGCCTGTCGTCATTGGCGATGGGCAAAGGCGCCTAATCAAACGGTTTAGAGTATCTACAACTGCTTTTTGGAGGCGAGCAAGGCCTCCTGGTTCGGCAGCATGACGAATGCGGTTCAGAATGTCCTCGCCCAGGATAATCTGATCGTTATAGTCAGCTGCATGTCTCAGAACAGTGCCATTACACAGATCGACAAGGTATACGACTACCGTTGTCGTGCCAATGTCGATGGCCAGACCGAATTGTTCCTTGGTGGTATCGCCGGGCTCTAGCTCGATTAGATTCCAGCCATGACCATTGTCTGCTAGAACGGCTGTGACTTGCCAACCTGCACTGCGACAGATGCCCGGTATCCTGGACATAAGTGACAGGGGCACGCTGACAGGGCCATAGTTGCGTTCCAACGCTTGGCGCACTTGGTCGACATCTGCCCGGTTATCCAGTAGGCTTGGTTGGGTAAGAGATAGGAAAGCCTTCTGAGTGATGGGCTCGAGATTGACCAGAGATGTCTGAATCTGCTCCGCCAGAATAACCGGCTCCTCTTTAGGGTTTGACATAACCGTATCCCTCTGCCTGTTTTTTCACGATCTCGGAAATACCAGCAGGGACTAAGGTAACGAAGGGATAAACTTGATCATTACTCAGCCCATTCATACCAAGAGCAGTAGAGCAGACCGTGAAACAGACGCCCATTTCATGCAAATCTTTCATATCTCGTACAAGCTGTTGATAAAACTCATCGCTCCAAAAAGACGGAAACTTTGCTCGGGCTTGAGTCGCCGAGGAGAAAAAGACAACGGCTGGACCGTTAACGATGACTTCCGCAATGATGTTTTCCTGACCAATATCCTTAAGTAGGTTGCGCAAATTGCCTAAAGCGACGGGGCAACGATCCACTTCGTTGACATGAAATAGAATAGAATAGAGAGACATTACTTTTTTCCTCCTTATTTTTTATATTATAAATTTTATGATTTTGCGTCTAGTTGCATCCATTCTATCACTTAAGTTCATACTTGCAACTAGAAAGATCCCTAATAATACCCTTTTAACCATTCAGTCGTTTCGATTTCATCATATATATAGCGCTGCCAAATCCACCTTCGGCACTAGTCCTTCTTGCGAAGCTCTACTGAGCAAGGCAGCTACAGCCTTATACCCAGTCTCGCCTATATTCTCTGTGAATTCATTGACATAAAGCTTAATGTGGGCTTGGGTTACTTCAGTCGAAAGCTCTTGACTGTGGTGTAGTATGTACTCCTTCGACTCCTCCGGGTGTGCCCACGCGTATTGGACCGATGCCTGAATCCAGCCTGTGATTGCCGATAGATCCATTGAGCGTCGAGCGATAATCGCTCCCAGCGGGATCGGA
>DATCQU010000045.1:0-21885 GCA_036569365.1 Desulfosporosinus sp.
AGAACTATTTATTCCACGTGAATTCCCAGTTTAGCTCGATAAAAACAAATATCCTCCCACTAAAAGTAGGAGGAATGCAATAAAGTTGGTTCAAGGAAACCCTTGTCCCAACCGCCTCGGCGAATGCCGAGAGGCTATCTACTTATAAGGAGGTGAGGTCATGTATAGAATAAGCGAATTTTCAAAGATAACAAGCATCACGGTGAAGGCATTACGCTATTATGATGAACAAGGGATCTTAATACCATCCTATCGTGCTGAAAATGCATATCGCTATTACGATGAGCATGATTTTACGAGGGCGCAGTTAGTCGTGTTATTGCGCAGCTTGGAATTTTCTATTTCAGAAATCAAGGATATTTTCGATAACTATGACAGCGTGGAAGATTTAGCTTACTATCTAAAAGAGAAACAAGGTATGATTGCGGAACGAATAAAGAGCGAAAAAGAGCTTATGAAAAAAATTGACCTCTACCTTGAACCAAATCAACAGGAGGTAGGTAGTATGGATTATAAGATTGAAGTAAAAGAGTTTGAGGCAGTGACCGTTGCGACCATTCGGTTTAAAGGGAGATACAGTGATGTCGGAAAATATATAGGGACTATTTATAAATCTGTCAGAGCTAAGACTGCTGGAGCTCCTTTTAATTGCTATTATGATGATGACTTCAAAGAGATCGCAGATATAGAACTGTGTGTGCCAACGAAAGGATTAGTGGTAGGCAAGGATATTACTGCAAAACTGTTGCCTAAGATCAAGGCAATTTGTACAATGCATATTGGAAGTTATGAAACCCTGAATTTGGCTTATAAAACTTTATTGGATTATAGCAAAAAACACGGTATTGACTGCAAACTCCCAACCCGTGAGATTTACCACAAAGGTCCAGGGATGGTGTTCAAAGGCAACCCCAATAAATATGTGACGGAAATTGTTATTCCTTTCGAACAGGAGAATGTGCTATGAGCGGTAAATTAGACTAGCGGTGATTACCACGAAAGATTGATTGAGGATAAGGACCTGTTCTAAAATGTCTGGAACAGGTCCTTATCACTTTTTGTATTGTAAAGCGATATTATCTAAAATTTGTAATTTATAGAAGGAATATTCAGGAAACATGGAGAAGGATTGAGGAGGATAGGTTGAGACAATCCGAAGGAAAAACGTTCTTGGAGGAACTTTAATTGAGAAAAGAGGGTGCCTAGTGTTTTTTGAACCAGGATTCGGTTGCCAAGAGGATGAGGGGACAACAGCATATTGGTTGTTGTTTAATATGAATAAAGTGCTCGTTTTAGAGAAAGACGGCAACATTACTTTACCCGACATAGACTTGTATAAGCTGAATATAAGACCGATCCGGAGACAATATCTCGGTCAGGTGGATGGGCGTTCTTGTTATGCTGGTGAACTTTCTCCGGATACGGTTACACCGGAAGGTATGTCATTTTGCGACTTATGGCGCTTATTCGATCAGATCCCGGTTGATTTGTTTCGCTTGGTGGGAAAAGCTTATCAAATCATGCATTGGGATCGTACCCATCAGTATTGCAGTCAGTGCGGAACACAAACAGAAAATAAAATAGATGAAAGGGCTAAACGTTGTCCTTCCTGTGAATCAGTAAATTATCCGCGGGTTTCGCCGGCGATTATTGTGGCGATTACGCGCGGAAACGAAATTTTGTTGGCCCAGGGGAGTAACTTCCAAACGGCCTTTTATAGTGTTTTAGCCGGTTTTGTGGAGCCAGGAGAAACATTTGAGGAGTGCGTGCAAAGAGAAGTGAAAGAGGAAGTGGGCCTAACCGTTAAAAACATTCAATATTTCACTAGCCAGCCATGGCCCTTTCCCGATTCTTTGATGGCAGGTTTTACAGCTGAGTACGATAGTGGGGATATACATATTGATAAACGAGAAATCTTAGATGCAGGATGGTTTACTGCCGATCAGCTTCCGCTGATCCCAGGCAAAGGAAGTATCGCTCGACAATTAATAGAATGGTTTATCGCTACGAATAAGACTTGAAAGTAGGACAAAAAAGCAGCCTCTTCCTAATGGGAAGAAGCTGTTTTCTTGAAGTTGAAACGTCGATGGAATTGATGGTTTAATGTTGAGGTTCGCCTTTCTTTCCAGCCCTAAAACCTTCAATACTTTCTTTGCGGCGATCATTTTTTTCTTCAATAACTTGCTTCCTACTAGATGTGATCTCATCTGAATGCTCATCCAGGTAATCCTCGGCTTCCCGCAAATTAGCTACAGTGTGGTCAATATGTTCTTGAAGGTGAGCCTCATAGTTCGCCTGATTATCCGTTTTGTCCACTGTTATCCCTCCTGCTCGATCATTGATCATCAACCTTTTTAGAATGACCTAAATCGCAAGATGCTATTCGATGGGGGCTTTTTTCCATGCCGATAAAGGAAGAAAGTAATGGAATCCACCATATGATTGATTGGAAAGTAGTGCAATCTTGAAAATACAAACAGTTTCAAGCAGGGTTTAACAGAATTACGCAGAAATATGTCATTAGTAAGACTTTATGGCAGAAAAGGTCTAGTCGGCTTGCTCGAAGAATCGTGAGAAATTGGAGGAAAGCTTAATGAGAGCCGTATGTATAGACTTCGAAACCGCTAACGGATTTATTGGAAGTGCATGCTCAGTGGGAATTGCAGTTATTGAAGAGGGACAGATCATCGATACCAAGTATTGGCTTATAAAGCCACATTCCAAATATAGTTATTTTGATCCTTTTAACGTCATGATCCATGGAATTAAAGCGGGAGATGTGAAGGACGCTTTAGAATTTGATCTGATTTATGCGGAAATTAAACCGCTCTTTGAAAATGCCTATGTCATAGCTCACAACGCCTCTTTTGATATGTCCGTATTGCGCCATGTTTTAGATTTATACGACATTCCATATCCTGACGTGGAATATTTATGTACCTATAAAACGGCACTTAAAACGTGGACCGGTTTGGATAACTATAAACTGGATACTGTCTGTAAATTTATCAAGCACGATTTTGAGCATCATAACGCTTTAGCAGATGCTACTGCTTGTGGCAATGTTCTACTGTCAGCTTTATCCGTAGGGGGAGTGTCATCAATAAGTGAACTCGCTGCTCTTGTGGGGATGCGGCTTGGAAAATTATACGCTGGTGGATATAAAGCATGTAGTATTGCAAAGCAAAAAAGTAAAAGGGCATAAGTCAGACAGGTACATTGAATAAATTAGTGCTCAGGTATTTCTCCCCACCATCGGCGAACAGAACTACCACAAAGCCTTCCTTCATATCATTAATGCATTCCAGGGCGGCAACCATAGCGGCACCGCTGCTCATACCTACGAAAATGCCTTCCTGTAACACAATGGCTCGGGACATCGCAAAGGCCGCCTCGGATTCAATCATCACTGTTCGGTCGATCTTTGTGGGATCGTAGATTGCCGGGACGATCGCCTCCTGCATGTTTTTGAGACCTTGAATGTAATGGCCTCGGACAGGATGGGCTTCAACTATCTGGACATCAGGATTTTTATGTTTCAGTCCCATTCCTACTCCCATGATAGTCCCTGATGTTCCAAGCGCGGAGACGAAATGGGTGACTTTTCCCTGGGTGTCCTCCCAGATTTCATTCGCGGTGGTATAATAATGGGCTAGCTTGTTGTATTCATTGGAAAACTGATTCGGCATAAAGTATTTGCTAGGGTTACTGAGGCAGAGCTCATGGGCTCTCTTGATGGCGCCGTCGGTTCCAAGGGAAGCTTCCGTCAGAATGATCTTAGCGCCAAACGCTTCAATCATTTTACGTCGTTCATTGGAGACTGATTCGCTCATGACAATTTCAACCGCATACCCTTTTACTGCGCCTATCATAGCCAGTCCTATCCCCGTATTGCCGGAGGTAGGCTCGATTAATGTCTTATCCCGAGTTAGATTGCCGCTTTCTTCCGCCTGTTCAATCATTTTCAGGGCAATGCGGTCTTTGATGCTTCCAGTTGGATTAAAACTCTCTAGCTTTGCGTACAGCTGGATGTGTGGCTTGGGGTTTAACCTGTTGATTCTAACTAGTGGAGTATGTCCGATCGTATCAAGAATATTGTTGAACATAGGCTTCATCCTTCCAGTTTGCTGCCAATACTATACCATGCATTCCCAGCAGGCAGCAATGAGAAATGTAAGTGGCAACCCAACACACTTAGTAGTGAATCATAGAAATACCAAATATACTACTGTAGGAAATACCGGAAAGTTTATTTATTTTACCTGTAGGAACTACCGGGGCGCAAATAGTAGATAAGCCTTATAATTATCTAAAGGATTTTTTTCTTTACTCACGCCATTCTAGAACAAACATTAGTAGGCGTGGAATTCTTAGCGTGCATTATTATATGGGTCTTGTGACTTGAACCGTTTAGGGAAAAGGATGTTTAAAAATGAAAAAAGGCTTATTTATAAGGGCTATAATGGCGGTAGTTGGATTAGCGTGTCTTGGAATAGTCGCCATGTACGCTATTACCATATCAATACAAAGGTGATTGCCACTGGGACTCAACCTATCACAACTTCTTCAGGTCTGAGATTAGAGGTTACCTCGGTAACATTCCATGAAGGATTTCGCGCCCCAGGTAAGAAAGCAGTTGATGTTGTACTCACTATAATAGGGTCAACTGAACGTTATATTGGTAATGAGGGTAAGATTATATCTATGACAGGTACAAGTAGCCAAAATTACAACACAGACGGATGGGCCCTTAATACGGATGGAAACAAGATTACTGCCTTCCGTGATGTGGACGATACTGAAACGAACATTGTGTCTATTGTGTTTCAGGATAGAACTGGTAAGGAGATAGTAATCCCAATTACAGGGATTACTCCTAAAGTCACGCATAAGTAAAATCAAGGAATCTAACGTAGCAAAACATTTTACGGTTATAGAGAAGTGAGAATTGAATAAATATGAATTGGTGCTCGAAGTATCATAAAGAGAGAAATCAGCTTAGCAGGGCATTATATGTTCTGCTAAAATAATACTGTTTTTCAACCATTTGATGTGACAGAGCTTTCTTATTAAGCGTCGTACTGGTATATTATAGCGTTAGGAAATCTATTTTTATAGAACATTCAAGACACCTTGCAAAATATGGATTTGGTTTGGAAGGAGTTTATGATATTGGATTGGTTTATGTTTAATATATGGCTTTTTATGTTAATTTCAGGAATAACTTTGTTAATTTTATCCGGCAACAAGAGATATATTCTTTGGGTAAAAGAAAGGATTGGTATTTCTGAAGAGAAAGTAAGGACTATGGAGAAAAGCGGAGCTATTTTCCTTATTGTTTATGCAATTATAAAATTACTACAAATCTTTTTATAATCAAAACCATTACAGAGGGAGGAAGATCAAGTGAACAAATTAACAAGAAATAGAATGATCGGTGCGGGGTGTTGTATTTCAAGTGGTTTCGCACTTTTCAGTAGCAGTTTTTTAAAAGACTCATTGCCGTATTCGGGGATTATAGGATGGTCTCTGGGTGTGATTTTAATTTTTTGTGCAATGTACTTTTTTGGGGGGAAAACGGTGTTTAAGAATCACAAGGTAGAACAGAGGAAGTAGAATCACCATCACTGGACCATCTCTTGTCCCTTCAAGGTCAAGTGGAATTTCCTTGGAGGATGAATTAGGAAACGATGATCGAATAAAGTCCCGCCAATCTCGCGAATTCATTCGTGAGTAGTTCAAGAAGGAGGGAGATGACATTGTGGATATAAGTATTTTAAGAAGATTAAGATTCATTGAAGGTTTGATGGCAAATCTTCCATTACTTATAGTATTTTTGCTTTTTGAGGCGCCATTTTACTTAGGAGTGTCAGTGCGTATCACATTCAATGTTGTATTGATTTTATTTCTATGTGCAATTAAATTTAGGCAAGGACTTGGCAATCTTCTCTATGTCAGGATATTTCCCTTTATGAAACCACTATGGGAATACGAACAACAGAAATTTATTTCCGACAAATGGATTAAATGGAGACGTAATCGTAGGTACTTTAATGCGTTTGTCATTATTATTACCTGGTTATTTATTATGCTATACCCATCCCCCATGCCTCGACAAATTAATTGGTATACTTTAATTGGTAGTTTAGTTGGGTTCAATATTGGAATGGTTATATATGTCTTAGGAGAAGAATTTTATTATTGAAAAATCCGAAAGCAATAGATTTTGGATTATCAACAATAGCTCCTTTTCTTCCTACCTAACTGTAGGACTGAAAGTGTAAAACGATCCCCACCTTGCAAAGAAGGTGGGGATCGTTTTACGAAGTTTTTCAAAGAGATAGCTGAGGTAATGGAAGGGTTCAGATCGGTTGTGTATCTTGCTGCTGTTGCTCAATTGCTCTAATGTAGAGGTTAAGTCTCTGTTCCTCCAAGGCTGCTATAATATCTATAAAAGGCTTTAAATCTGCCTCCACAGCATAGCTCTCCAGAGCCTCAAAATAGTCCAATCTGCTTTCCTTTGCAATGGAAATTGGAAGGAAACCATGAACCATCAACTGATAGTTCATTATTAACCGTGAAGTTCTGCCGTTACCGTCAACAAAGGGATGTATCTTCACAAACTCTGCATGAGTCCAAGCCGCGAGCTCTATTCCGTTCATATCTGTTTTGTTTGGCAGATCAGCATAGAAATTTTTGACCTGGTTATATGCCTCATTCGGTGATGGCGGAGTATGCCTTGCGCCGGAAATGTAAACATCTACGTTGCGGTATATACCGCCAATCATAATGTTTTCCATTAAAATTGCATGCATATCCTTGACCATTTTTTCATCAAGAGATTCTCCTTCATTAATGTATGATTTGACGTATTGATAGGCTTTATTGTGGTTGACAATCTCATAGATCTCTCTTAGTCTCTTACCTCCAACTGAGATTTGATCCTCCAGTAAGACTTTTGTTTCCATGAGACTTAATGTGTTGCCCTCAATGGCCGTGGAATTATGGGTATATTCGATTTCAAAGGCTTTGTTATAATTTTGCATAATGAAATCTGAAAGAACGTTATTATGCCTTTGATAAAATTCCTTTTTACGAAGTAATGAACTATAGTCCATGTGAATACCCCCTTTTGCACTACTTGTCTTTGTAAGATTATACCATGTCTAGGGGGCTATTGTAATAGTCGTTACAGACTCTAATTCAAGATTTGTGGGAGGTTGAGAATCAGTTGATATCGACTGTTTTTCACTATATTATTGCTCGTTGGCCAGTTCTTTTATGCGTTTATTGGCGTTGTCCTTATAGAGACCGCCATGATAGCAAATTACCGTTTCAACATCATATTTCATTAACTTTTTCAAAGATTCTATGCTTAAATCAATATCAAGATTAGTAGATTGTGGGGCTTTAATAAGTATGCCACCATCGACCTGCAGGGCATCTCCAGCGATAAGTGTCTTACACAGCTTAAGATACAGGCAAATATGACCTGGAGTATGACCAGGCGTATAAATGACAGTGATTCCGCCACAGTACGGCAATTCTTCCCCATCGGTAAGCGTTCTATCCACATTGGATTTATTGTTTTCATAGAAGGCTTTCATTTTTTCATATATTGCTTTCATTTCCTTAGGCAACGAGTTGAGATGTGCTTCGAGTTGAGCTACCTTAACTGGGATTTTATCGCCCTGGATATAGGCTTTTTCTTCTTTATGGGCAAGGACCTCGACACGATCAGGCAACTCTTTTAGAATACTTGAAAGGCTTCCAACATGGTCAATATCCTGATGAGTGAGAATCAGCAGGTTAAGCTTATCAAATGATACACCTTCCATCTCAATTGCTTCGCGAATTTGGGGTAGTTGACCAGGGAATCCTGTGTCAATCAGAATTACTGCCTCGTTATCACAGATCAGGGCCGGATTAATGACACTCTGTTTTCCCATGATATTAGCCGATATTTCAAGCATATAAATGCCATTAGCTATTTTCATCGATTATTCCCCTCTCGAAAAATGATTGATATCCCTCAAGGTTTGTACCCATTAACAACATTATATGTGAAGTTATGAAGACGTTCAAGCTTAAGACACACTGCCACCAAGTTGGCATTAAACCCCTTTCGTAAGGGGTTTAACTATGTCTAGGGAAGAAAAAGCAAAGCACTCACTCATATTAACCATCCTATTAAATACAATGTAGTATCGTATGTTTTTAGACAACCCCGACATTCATAGAAATTAGCATTTCTGAAAAATCTCACTGGGGGAGAATGATTCATGAACGCTGGAAAGAAAATTACGGCGCTTATAGTCTTGAGTATGGTTCTAATAACGATATCCCTTAGTCCTGTGTCGGCACAGAGTCCTTCCGGCGAGAACGGCAAGAAGACTATGGATCTTGTTATTGTACTCGACCGTACGGAGAGTCTACAGCAATCAGACCCGAATAGGCTGTCTCAGCAAGCGGCTAAGTTAATCGTTGATTTGATGGTTCAAAATGGGAATAAGATGGGAATAGTGCAATATACAGATAAGGTTACCGACCGGCTGGACATGACCGATATCAACGGCCAAGAAGAAAGAAACAAGCTTAAATCCTATATTGATCGGTTAGGAGTGCCGAAGGGACAAAGCACTGATAGTTCAACCGGTCTGAAGGAAGGAGTATCGATGCTTGCTGGATTAGAGAGGTTAGAAAATCCGGCCATTGTACTCTTAACCGATGGGAAGAACGATTTCAATGGAAGTGACAGAACCCAGGACATTTCGCAACGTGACCTGGAACAGGCTCTTAATACAGCAAAGAACAAGGGGATTCTCGTCTATACCATTGGTCTAAATGCTGATGGCTCAGTCGATAAGGCTATGTTGTCACGCATTGCCAAGGAGACTGGAGGTAAGTCGTACATCGTTGACAGGGCCAAGGATCTTCCGAATATTATCAGCAATGTCTATGCGGATATCCAAATGGATCAGCTTAAATCCCAAAATAATCAAGCTACAGAAAAAGAAACGCCAGGAATGTCGTCCCCGAAGAATCTCCTTCCATGGAAAAAGCTTCTCTACTCTTTGCTAGGGATCATAGGAGTGACTGGCCTTGCTCTTCTCCTGCTGAAAGGGATTCCGAAGATCATTGAAAATACCAAGCCCAAGCTTCTATTCGGCAAAATCAATCTTAGGGTTATAAATACGACAACTGGTAGGGAAGAAGTGGAGCAAAGCAAAACTCTGGCTCCTTACGGGACGTCAGTTACCATAAGCAAATTAGCAGAGAATCCCGCCGGTACTCTAAACACAATAGTTATTGCCAGAAAGGCGCAAGGACTCTACCTTACCTATAGTGAAGTCGGCAGTGAAGATGTATCAGTGAGCGTCAACGGCGATAAAATTGCACCAGGACAACTCGTTCTGCTGACGAATGGAAGTTCCCTTCGGGTTGTAGCGGTTGCAGACTCCATTAAAGTAGTCGGTAAATTTAGTTACTAGGAAGGTGTATGGGCAATGGATATGCGTTTAGCGGAAAATATCAACCAGCTCCGGCTCAATAAAAGCGGTATAACCAGTGACCTTTCTAGGGTTGATGCCATCCCTAATCCAATCCTAGTCATTGGGTTGGGAGGTACTGGTGTAACCGCGCTGAGCAAAGTGAAAAATGCTGTTTACCGCCGCTTTAACTTACCTCGTGACAGTGCGACCGGCCACTATAAAGACAAACCGGAAAATATCGAGTACCTTGGCTTGGATCCGGATGAGCATATAGTTTATGACGATGATAAATATTCTGGCCGGTCGATCGAGCTGAACACGTCGACTGAGTTTCTACGGATGTATACCCCCGCAGTGCCTAGGATGCTCGCTAATCGGGCTGGTCTTCCCCGCACCATCACGGACTGGTTAAGTCCCAATTTGAACCCGAATGATTTTGACCAAGGGGCTAATGGAATTCGCCAGATGGGTCGCTTAGCCTTATTCTTACGTATTACAGACGTTGTTAATATGATTGAGCGTAAGTTGAACAGCGTGCTACAAGGCAAGAAAGGTAATCTTTATGTCTTTATTTTAAGCGGTGTATCCGGGGGCACGGGTGGCGGAACCTTTATTGATATTCCCTATATTGTCCGATGCGTTGCCCAGCATATGGGTGCCTTAGATCGACTAAAGATTATAGGCTATTTATTTTTGCCCGATGTAAATATGAAGGAAAACAAAGCCGACTTTGTCCAATCTAATGGCTTTGCGGCTCTGAAAGAACTTGATTATTGGATGACGGACCATGGCCAGCCCTTTGTCCAGGAGTATACGAATAATTACACTCACAACTCCGTTGCCACTCCCTATGATTACTGTTACCTGATTTCCTCGATTGACAAGAACAATGTCCTCTTAACGGACCTCAAAAGCACCTGCATGGAAATCGTTAGTGAGAATCTGGTTCATTTTATCAGTAAAGGTAAGGTTCAGAACACGACCTTTACCCTGCCCGCTTTCTTGTCTAACTTGGACCAGATTAAACTGAATATTTTTTCGGGTGTGAAACCTCCTTTTCAAGCGAATTACGAGTACTTTATTCTTGGGGCTAGTGCCTATGAGATTCCAATCGAGCAGATGATGAACTATGCCGCGCACATATTAATGGAACGGATGAACGTTCTTTGTGAGAATGATCCTGGCGCGGGGGACATAAGTGCTTTTATCGAAAAGTTGGAGTTGGGGCACGAGGATTTAATCGATCGTTATTTTGCCGACGGCCTGGGTCTCTTAGCCGAGTGGCAGCAAAATCCTTACTACAGCGCTGACAATGCGGGAAAAATTGATCTGGATGGACTGCTAATGAAAGAAATGCGGGCGTTCCTTGATCATCTTCAAGACAACAAAAATAAAGATAATGCCAAGGCAGCTGCCAAGGATTTGAAGGAGAGACTTAGGAAAGAATTAGATCAGGTATTCATCAATCCAGAAAAGGGCCCGATTTTTGTTAATCGCTTGCTCTTCTCATCGGTCGGAGATTGTGTGTTGCGTAGAATTAATCAGTTAATGCACGATGCTGAGCAGGAACAGAAGAATAAGGAGAGCGAACGGCAGATAAGGAAAGAAAGTGCAGCCCATCTCTTCCCGAAAACCCTTCCATCACGATTCAATTTCAGTCGTAAAAACCACTGGGAAACGTATGTCCAGATCAAGATTGATGAGTATAAAGCTGCCTTAAAGGTCAAAGTCATTAATGACCTGGTACTGCCGATGTATGAAGAACTTGCGAATGACCTTCGGGAGCTTAACGCGGGAACCTACCAAGTCTGGGTTGATATTCTCAAACAACTAGGTGAAGTGTTGAAGGCCAATGCGGAGATCATTGAGGCTTCTACCTGGAGTGTTCTTGACCCACAGGTCTGGATCAAAGAACTTGGCGATAGGTTAAATGAGAAAAGCCGGGAGCAAATTCTTCATATTACCCAGGAGTTTTTGATCGACTTGCAAAAAAATTCGGTCGTTTGGATTGATGATCAGGGCAAAGAGGCTGTCAGAATTCTGTCAAAGTTCGTCTCCAACAAGTTCAGTGAGGTGGCTCTAAAAAGCTTAGAGACTTATTTGCAAGAGAACTATGGCAACAAGCCTTTTGAGGAGATCGTGTCGCTGGAAATTGGTCCTAAATTACATAGCGGCTCAGCACCTATTTTTCATATGGATAACACCGTGACCGCGAGCTTGAACGACTTCCCCACCCACTTTACAGTTTCAATACCAGAGAATTGCGAGAAACTACACAATGCCTTTTTAAAGTATGTGGAAAAGGCTGAGGTTAAAGGTACACCTCAACAAGTAGCTAGTAGCGAAATAAAACACAGCATATATTGGGTAAATACCTCGATCGGAGTCCCCCTCTTTGCCTACAGTAGACTTCGAAGTTTAGAGGCAATCTATGACTACCGGGCTCCGAATGACTCTGGTATCCACCTGCGTGACGAATGGCGTGCCTTTCCTTCGCCCTTTCCCGACAAGGCTGATCCAGCGAAGCGAAGGGATAGGAATCGAGAGCTAAGGGAGTTGTTCAGGCGAGCTTTAGAGATGGGAATGATCCTAGAAGACAGTAATGTTAAACCGAAATTTAGCATAAAGCAACTTTCGCCGATCACCGTCCAGAATCGTTCCCGGATTTTTGACCTGCCCGTCCGACGTATTCCGATTTTCCAAAGTATCGATCTTGACTCTGCGGAGGACAACTTTTTGCGGGTACCCAGTTACTCAGACATTGTGAGACACCAACTCGCTGAACTAGAGCAGGTAGACCTAGAACTTGAACGACTGGAGAAAATTGAGCGGGAAGAAAAATTGAAGAGGGAGAAGCTGAATGATTTAATCTTGGCCCGGGTAAGCGAAACCCTATACTGGGCGGGACCTAAGCTGCTTTATCGTAATGATCCGGAAGCGGAAGCGTGGTCTCCCTTAGTGGATAAACTGGAACATGAAGAATTCTATCTAGTTGCCTTTAATACCTACCTTGGAAAGAATGACCGCCAAATCCAAAGATTAGTGGGTACGGACAGGGCGAAACGAGATCAGATGGATGCGAGCCAGATTAAGCAGCGTTTGGTCGAGCTACAAGAAGAGTTTGCCAAGATCAAGACCTATTTTGATCATAAGAAACTCGATGGTAAAGCGGTCGACGAAAAGTATCTGGACTTTTTGACGGAGGCTCTTGACAGGGTTAACTTCTTGACGAATGTATACTGAGCGGAGGGTAGGACATGCTCGATATCATAGATATAAAGTCTGCACTGACAGGGCAAATCCGCAGGTATATCGACCAGGAGCAGCTCGAGCTGGAGCATAGAGGGGAGTGGGAAGCAGCGCCCAACCTCAACTCATGCGTACTGTTGGTGGGAATCGGTAACCAGGGAGCGAGAACTGTCTCCCAAATCATGCACCAACTCAATAGGAGCGGGATTTCTTCTGACTACTACTCAAGTCTAGCCTTGGTCGACGTCAGATTTCCGGAAAGGGATCATCAGATTGAGTATATCGTGATGGAAGATGGCAGTTTACCACGATATATGGTCCAAGGGGACCTACTGAAGAAAAAGAACGACATAGAAGGAACCTTGGAATCTCTCAACACCAGGCTGACAAATGTCATGGAAAGAACCAGTGCAACGATTAAGATCTATGTCGTTAGCGACTTGTCCGAGGACCTATTTGCGGGCTGCCCACTGCTTCTGTGTTTATTGGAAGACAAGCTTAGCAGTTTTTTTGTTGCCAATACCGGCATCGAAGTTACTGGCCTGTTCTTTCAAAGTGCCATGCTCAAGACTCAACAGGAACAGGCCAAGGTCTTTGCCGCTTGGCAAGAAATCAAGTCTATGTCGTCCCCCAACTTTAAATTAGACATCGACATGACGGACTTTCCTGGGCAGAGAGCGAACAGAGTTTCACGTGAACGACCGGTCTTTGCCATAGCCTACTTGTACTCTGATTTTGACGAAACTTTTTCTCCCATCTTGAAAACCGTCGATGGGGACTACAGTGTAGCGGAGATGTTAGCAACACTAGTCTATTTAAAGAGTAGTTCGCAATTTAATGAAGCGAGAATTTATAATTCTCTTCAGATGCCTTCACCATCGATGACGAGTGGTCTGCCACGTTTTGCCGCGCTAGGTTATAGCAAAAAATCGATTAAGATCTCCCCGATCTTTAGCGATACCTGCTGGCATCTGTTGAATAAAATTCGCAACGTAAACAAAAGTAAGGCAGGCTACATCAGTCAGGACTGGGAATCGGTATTGAACGAATTGGAAATCAACACCTCTGGGATTGAGACATTAGGGTCCGAAGTCTATTCGTCTGTTCAGGAGACCCTCAAAGATATCGAAGACCTTCACCTTCGCCTAGAAAAGAAAGTCGTCAAAGAACTACTCGCCGAAACCCTGGATACTGTTGAGAAATTACTGATTGGTGATCATGCCAAACAAATTTTTGATCAAAGGATCCTAAAGGCGGCTCAACGTATCACGGAAGGCTATCTCCCGAAGCAGCTGGAGTGTTTCAAGAAAATAATGAAAGGTTATTTGCAAAACGAACGACGAGGTTTGTTTTTTGTTAAGCGACTGCTAAAATCGGAGGAAGGAAACAACCAGCATAGCCTTATTAGCTACCTTGAGTTAAAAATCAAGGAGTTAATGACACAGAGTGACGCTTGTCGCCTGAGGGCAGACCGCGCCTCCCAAAGGGCTATATCCCGACTGGAAATTGAGCCTGACAAAAAAAGCTTGCTAGGATGTGGAACTACAAAAAATAACTTTTTGCGGCGCTTAGTTGAAGAGAAATATGAGCTCTTGCAAAGGGCCGTAGTTTACGACCAACTGAGGGAAATCTTAAAGGGGTGCCTTGTTTACTGCCGTAATCTGTATGCCATCATTGTTACCCAGGAAGAGAATATCCGAAGGCTGGAACAAGCGTTGGAGGATATTCGTCATACTGAGCGGATGAAACTTGTTGCCGCAGGTGAGGACGGCCTAATTGACGTGTTTAAGGATCGATTAAATGAAAACAAAATAGAAATTGACAATGAAGCCTTTGCAACGATCTTCCGAGATATCGATCTGTCCGTATTCCGGGAAACGGATTTTTTGGAAGCGGTCGTTCAAGCGTTATTTGATAATACCAGGCAACTGCTACGACAAACCAACCTTCAATCACTTTCTCTAGAACAACTATTGGAACGCCTTGTACAAACCCAGCCTGCGAAAGGTCAAGAGATGGTTGAAGATCTGTATGCAAAATGCAAGCTTGCCTTGAGTTTGAATAAGGGGGTAATGTCCAAGCAACCTGAAACACACTACTATTTCTTTAACAATGAGGGCAATTCTAGCTTGCGCAGTTACATTAAGGGGGTTTTTCAGGGGAAGCCCAACGATGTTGTATTTGTAGACTATAAATCAATCAAAAGCATACGCATGGTGAAAGCGTGTTTCGGCTTTGACATTAAGGACATCTACTTTTATAGAAACTATGAGGATGCCTATGATATGTTTGCGCGTGACCTTAAAGGAGTATCTGGATAAGGTGGGTAAAGTGATGGCTAACATTGCAACGGATTCCTTACTTTATAGGGTCTCATCATTTCATTGTCTTCATGGTCGAGAATATGGCAGTGCCAGACATAGCCTGGACCTTTGGCTGGATTAAACGGATAAAGATTGATGCCAGGGACAGAGACGACAGCATTTTGAGGCGCGAAGCGCACTCTGATCGTGGTTACTTGCCCGGGATAGGCCTGGATGGTATCCTTCCATCCATTCTCATGAGCGGGTGGATTAATTGGGCCATCGAGCAGATAGGCTTTCACTGGTAACACCTTAGTAGGGTGGTCAAGCGGAGGCTGACTGTTCAGGGCTAACCAATCATCGGTATATTTGCTAACCAGAAAATCTTGACGGGAGATTGGCCGGAATTGAACTAAGTGGAGATGAATAGGATGGGCATCCATGGTCAAGTTGACGATTTGCCAATCCTCTGTTGCGCCAACTAACGGCAGTTCGGAAATCGGCGCATCCCAATTTTGACCGTCCAATAGTACTTCTAAAGGTCCGTCGGTACCCTCAACTTCAAAGAGAACCAGAGTTCTTCTGTGACTGTCTGTAACCAAGGGGTTGAGGATATTCAAGACCTTAGGCAATGGGGGCGGCACAACTTTACACTCGTTAAGCACCTTAAACTGCATGATTTGGCCGGTGGTTAAGGGATCAGGCGCATCCCCGCTTGGGAATGGGGCATTGGCATCATTGGTCAGAATTAATTGAGTACCGGGTGATAACTGGGAGAAGTCCACCAAGATATCAGCACGTTCACCAGGTGCCAGAAGCAAGGCGATGAGTTGAACGGGCCTTGGGAGATAGCCGCCGTCGGTACCGATTTGAATAAATGGCATCTGGTTAGAAAACATTAGGTTATAAAAACGTGCATTGGAGCCGTTTAAGACCCGAAAACGGTACTGTCTTGGCTCAACATTTAAATTAGGCCACACTTTGCCATTGACCATGATAGTATCTCCGAAAAATTCCGGTATCCAGTAGGGATGAATATCCGGATTGACACCGTTATTGGGAAAGTCAAAGGACCCATCGTCAAAGAAAGATCGGTCTTGGATAGCAAGCGGGATTTCATAGCAGCCATGAGGTAGAACGGTATGTCGACCATCCAGGTGGTTCAGGGGATCGCGTAATAGATAGAAACCAGCAAGTCCCATTAAGACATTCAGGCGGGTTATGCCAAGAGCATGGTCATGGTACCATAAAGTCGTCGGTTCTTGTTCATTTACATAGTGTAAACGAGATTTAACGAAAGTCGGCCCAGTGATGGCTTCCCCCGCTGTAAACCAGGCCTCCGGGTGACCGTCCGAAGCCGATTCGGTCTCACCGCCATGTAGGTGGGTAACGATAGGCACCGGGCTTTGGGCTAAAGGAAATCCCGGTGGAAAGGGTGGAAACGGTGGCATTGGCATGTCCATATTATTGGGGTCAGCCCAATGAATAGTCGGATCCACTGCCAATGGTTGGGGTTCAGTTAGGTTGTTTACCCACTGCACATTGAGAGGTATATTGCGCTTGGCTTCGAAGGTAGCACCGGGGGTGAAGCGGAAATTGGGTATGATCTCATCGGTTTCCGGAATTATGACTTTACCACCATAACCCCAAACTGTTGTTTCGGGGAAACTCTCGGGTAGAATTTGTTGGGTGAACTGGCTGACGGTTACCTCATAATCGTGGCTTATTACTTGTCCGGTAGTAGGATGCTTAACGACCGTTGGCTTAAAGACTGGTGGGACGACTAATTGGTTTACAAACTTCGGAATAGTGGATGGATCAAGCGGATTAGGCATGGGAATCCCCTCTCATCATTGAGTTGCTACATAAGATATGCGCCACTTTGATATCGAGTGCTTATGTAAGAATAATTCGGGCGCCCGCGGGCTTGCATGATGAAGGCGGGTGATTTAAACTGTAGACGAATCCCTCAATAGGGGGTATGGAGGAGGATACTGTGTCTGTACATAAATTTGATCCTGAAAATCGTAAAAAACTTAATAGCAAAGAAAGACTGGCAATGCTGCCTCCGGCTCAGGTTTTGATGGATATTGGGCCTGGACCTGACACTGCATGGGCGGATATTGGTTGTGGGACTGGCTTTTTCACGATACCGCTTGCTCATGAAGTAAAGCAAGTGTACGCTCTCGATATACGTACTGAGATGCTTAGCGATCTGAGTGACAGTCTTACTCAGACACAAATTCACAATGTAACCGTGCTTCAATCCGAAGAAAGTCATTTTCCTTTAGCAGATCAACTGGTCGACGGAATTTTAATTTCGCTTGTTTTACACGAAGTAGATCAACCCCTTGAATTTTTCCGTGAATTAAATAGGATTCTACTAACAGGTGGAAGATTAGTTGTAATCGAGTGGAACAAAGCGCCAACGGAAATGGGACCACCTCTTGACCACCGATTGTCCATCCAACAGTTGGATGATTGGGCACTCACCACAGGTTTGATAAAAGTGAATTCCTGGCAATGGTCGGATAATTTTATTGGAATTGAGTATAAAAAGGCTTAAATTTCACTTTGTTCGTGTCTTCTATTCTCACGGAAACAAAAACAGTATAGGGAGTCTGAATTAGTAGGGCACTAATTCAGACTCCCCATACTGTTTTTGTCTAGAAAGCTCTAGATTATCGTTCTTGGATTATTTAAATCGAGAGACCGCCTTCTCAATTGAATCTTTCAGCTCGTTCCACGATTTTTCAGTTCCTACTTTTACATCTTCCCAGCTTAGTTCGCTGGATTCTTTGAGCTGACTGTATTTAACCACGAAATCGTCTCGTTTCCGTTCAAGGCTATCCACTTGATTAAGATATTCCAATTTCAAATCTGCCTTTGCCAAGGCAATTTCAGCCTTCAACACGTCCAATTTTGCATTGTATTTTGCTAGGTTGGCCTCAATCTTTTCCATGTAAATTTTGCGGTTTTCCATTTTACTTCCCCCGTTCTATTTATTCACCTATTCAATAGATAGACTTGTTCCAGCGCTTCAACATTTTGAACTAGTCAATCTCATTACAGTTCACCTACAAAAAGGATACCATACTATAGTCTTGTTTAACAAGACACATCATTCAAGAGATCCTTAGAGCTATTTAGCTTTACTAGAAGTATATATTGGGTGACATGAGATGAGGAGAAAAAGCCTCCTGCAATTTCATGAAAGCAGGAGGCTTTTTAGGAAAGATTTTATTTAAACACAACTTGGCCATAGCTGATAGAGTCGATGATGGCTAAAGACTCTAATTGAATGCCTTTTTCTTGGATGAGCTTTCTGCCTTCTTGAAATGTTTTTTCAATGACGATACCTGCGCCAGAAATCTCCGCGCCACTTTGAGATATTATACTTACCAATCCCATGAGAGCACTTCCACTAGCGAGGAAATCATCAATAAGCAATACTTTGTCATCGGGAGAGAGGAACTCTTTGGAAATCTTTATGGTATATTCCTGGTCTTTCGTATAAGAGTACACCTTGGATTCATAGACATCTCGATTCATATTGATGCCCGCGTGTTTTTTCGCAAATACGACGGGAACGTTGTTGAAGTACTGAGCGGCAATACAAGCAATACCAATACCGGAGGTTTCGATGGTTACTATTTTTGTTACCTCTTTATCAGAAAACCTTCGTTTGAATTCCTTACCGATCTCATTAAATAGAGTGATATCTAATTGGTGATTCAAGAAATTATCGACCTGGAGGATGCGATTTTCAATTATCTTTGCGTCCGTACGGATTTTATCCTTTAAGAGTTGCATGCCGGTATTGCTCCTTCCTCGAAATGAAAACACTCCTAAAACGCTTTAGGAGCGATTGTAGTGATGGAAATGTAATAATAACTAGAATAACTTGTATACTGCAAAAAATCAATGAGATTTTGTAAAGATGGTAATTAGAATTAAGAAAGGATAAAGTGAACTCGTTCAACTAAAGTTAAACATCGAGACTTCGGTGGGGGAGTCTACCCCCACCGAAGTAGAAATCGGAACACCCACTTATAGAAGTGGGAGTCTCGGAATTGATCAAAAGCGAAGGAAGGTGAAACGTATGGCGATCATAGGAGGACGGGCACATCTCAATGGGATTACCTTTGTCAATAATACGCATATAGTTCGTGGGAAGATAGTACACGGGAGGTTATCCATTCATGAGCATCGCCTACCCGGACTGCGGGTATTTAATCTAATGGACAAAATTCCATTCTTGCGCGGGGTTTCTAAGGTAGCAAAGCTTAATCATAAGCTGTTTCTCGCCAGCATCCTTATTCTCATCATTCCATGGGATTGGCTTCTGCCTTCTGATAATTTGGTGGTTTCGGAGTCAGTCTGGCTTGAACTTGCTTTTTATGGTTCAGTCCTTATGATCCTAGTAGTACTTCTGAAGCGACTTTGGCAGTTTCATGGAGCGGAGCATAAAGCCTTTAATGTGTATATGAGTGGGGGCGACCTGTCACTAGGCGCGGTAAGGGAGGCTAGCCGAGTTAGTGAACGGTGTGGAACTAATTTGGCCGTGATAGCGCTACCCATAGTTGTTTTGCTATCGCTAGTAACGATGCCGATGCTCATACTTGTTGTAGCCCTACCAATCGGTTTTGAGATTTTCAACTGGAGTTCTAGAAGTAACCGTCTAAAACCAGCGTTTATGATGGCTTCGTTCATTCAGCAACATATTGTAACGGCAGAACCGACGGAACAACAAATTCAGTTAGCAACTGCTACTTTAGCTAGAGCTATTGAATGTGATTTGGAGTAGTGCTAAGTCACTAATGGCAAGACATGTATCGATAACCCTTTAAGATGATTTTTAAGTGCCACTTCAAAATCATCCGAATTCTCTTGTCCTATGTCTCATCATTATACCTTTTATCTTTTTGCTAGGAAACTGGCAGTCCAAGTATTAAAACAGTAACTATGGAAAGAATATTTTTTGAGTAGGAACTATTGTCTGGCTTGAAGGAGGAATTATGAGGAAAAGTGGGAGAACCCCGTTGTTTAGAGCGAGAAGATTGGAGAAGGTATTAAATAGCGGCGAGATATTTTTAAAACTTGAAGGAGCTAATCCATCAGGTCATATTTATGACCGTATTGCAGAAGTCTTAGTGAAAGATGCTGTTGCTCATGGTTTTCAGCAGATACTAGTGGATGGTTCGGAAGGCTACATACACTCAGTCATGTTTTTTGCGAAGTTGACACAACTCGAGGTCAAGGTTCCTCTATTCAAGCAAGAAAAATGGAAACTATCTCGTATAAACGAAGCCGTTTTAGTGGATCTGCGGGATAAAAAAGATACATTATCACTCCAGGAATTAAGGGATTTAGCAGAAAAGGGCAACATGTACTTTACGTGCGAATGGGACTTGAACACCACGATCAGTCATCTCGTTTTAGAAGAGATGACGAGAGAGTGTTTAGAACGTATGGAATTTAAAGTGGATACGATTACGGTACAATTAGGATATGGATATACACTTTCAAGCATTTATAGTGGCCTAATCAAAAGCTGGATAAGTGAAGAATTGTATCAATTACCTCAATTATTATGTGATGCTAGGCCATTATGGCAAGATATGTTTAACCAATATGTCAAGAATACACACACTGTTCAATTAGAAACCGATCAATCTAAGACTAGAAAAACAGCTTTGAACTTACCCGACAATCATCCAGGTATGGTGAAAAACATTATGAAAATTCTCATGGAGACGCGTGTTGAAATGATTGATCTTGAAGAAAGCGATCTCAAGCAGGCAACCAGCATGTTACGTGAATATGAAAATGTTATCGTTTCTAGAAAAGAAGCATATGCAATGGCTACATTTATCAAAAAATCTCAGCAAGGCCAGCTGAAGAGCGGAAAACATTTAATTATTTTAAACGATGCTAGAAGCGAAGTCGAAGTGTATGAAGTTAAGAGCTTTGATGAAAAAAGCAAAGATGACTTTATCAATTTAATAGGAACTTGGTTAGCACCATATAATGATTCAGTAGCTGAGACATTAGATGCTATAGAAAAAGCCATGAAAGAAGGTTTTTTGTTAATAGCCAAGCGTAATGGAGAAGAACAAGGGATCTGTATTATTGTAAATATGGGATTTGAACGGTTTATCTCCACGTATCATCTAGCGTATATTGGTGTTAAATCCGGTAATCAAGGTCGTGGTGTCGCCTCAGAAATGATTAAACGTGCTATTGAAGTGACTGATGGTAATCTGTCGCTTCATGTAGATCTTGATAATAAACGTGCGAAAAAGCTCTATAGTAAGATGGGGTTTGAACATGTGTATGACCGCATGATCTTTAAAAGAAGTTGACAACACGTTCTAAAAGGTGTATTCTAGCAAAGCGCCTTAAGGACGCACAGTGATTGAAGCAGTAAGGGGTTAACACCTGCGAACTACTCAATCCAAGCAAAGCAAATTAGTCATTGACAACACGAGTTGAAAATGCTAAGATGTAGATCCGGCCCAAACGGGCAGGAAACATAAACTGATACGGCAGCTAGCCATCTATGGCACTGGTCCCTTCTCGCCATCCTTGGCTACAGGGACACTTGTCCATCCTTGGACAGCGCTCTAACCTCGAACATCGTGTTCGAGTCATGGTCTTTGAAAACTAAACAACAAGGACAGCCAATGAGAGAAACCCGCAAGAGTTTCACAAAAAACAATGAGCGAATCATCTTCTTCAATTAGAAGTTGAAATAACTTTTTATGGAGAGTTTGATCCTGGCTCAGGACGAACGCTGGCGGCGTGCCTAACACATGCAAGTCGAACGGAGAATTTCAATA
>DATCQU010000046.1:0-10265 GCA_036569365.1 Desulfosporosinus sp.
GTTGGCCTTCACATCGTGGACACGTATTATATCGACACCTGCCACAACTCCTAGAACACTCGTCGCAAGTGTACCCTCTAAACGCTCATCTACCGTCAGGTTCAAGGCCTTTCCGATCATAGATTTACGGGAGGTCCCCAGCAGAACAGGATGTCCAAGCGTTTTGAATTCGGCTAAGCGGGCCATGACTTCGAGGTTTTGCTCGGTTGTTTTTCCGAATCCGATGCCCGGATCTATAATAATTTGATCCCCGGATAATCCATGGGCTTCCGCCAGCTCAATGCTCTGCCTTAAGGAGGTCAACATATCTCCCATGAGATGATGATAGGTGGTTCCAGCTTGATTATGCATTACAATCACCGGGACTTGATAATCCCCCACAACCCTAGCCATCTCTGGGTCCTTCTGCAATCCCCAGACGTCGTTAATCAGGTGGGCACCCGCTTCAATTGCTTTGGCTGCGACCTTTGCCTTATAGGTGTCAATGGAGATTGGGACCTTCACACGCGCTAGGAGTGTCTTAAGTACTGGTTCCAAACGATTCCATTCTTCTTCAGCACCCACTTCCTCGTGCCCCGGCCGGGTTGACTCTGCCCCAATATCTAAAATATCTACACCTTCTTCGACCATCCGCTCCGCTTGAGCGATTGCATCTTCAATATTGAAGTATCTACCCCCATCCGAGAATGAATCTGGCGTAACATTTAAGATTCCCATGACTAAAGTACGTTCGCCCAGTTTCAGTTCCATTCCGCGACAATTCAAAATTCTTGGTTGGGTAGGCTCCAACGCGGAGATTAAATATCTTAATGAATGACCGATCTTATTAAGGCCGAAGGGTTGCGCCAATACCTTACTCGCCAGGTGTTCTAGTTGACGAACCGTACCGAGTAGCATGACGTCAGTGACTTCCACACTATTGGTGATCACATCCCGGTGTACTGCAGCATCTCCACCAACAGATAACATCTCCTGTTTCAGGATATGGGCAACGCGTAAAGGAACTTGCTCTAATTTAATCCCACGCCCCAATCCTTTTCCTGCCATAAGACCAATTCCACGTGAATCAGAACCAATTTGAGTCAAAGCCCTTTTAACCTCCACCAAATTATCGAGGGTAACCCACCTCATGCCGTACGTTTTCATCTATTCCTACCTCCTTAATACCTAATCATTTTCATTGCAGGGTTAAACTTATAACACTGGCCTTGGGCAGAGCAACGCCGACAGTCTCTAGCCCAGTCGTCGGCCAGAGCCAATGCTTCTCCCAATAGGGACAAATGATCCTCACAATGCTTTCGATGTTCACGAATCCCTGTTAAAATCATCTGAACGGTCACTGGGGTAAACCCACTCGTTTCGAGCAAAGGGAGGGCTAACCGTGCGCTCACCTCTGCGTGATCTTCACCCGTCTCATATTCCACCCATCGCCCAATATCATGAAGAAACGCCGCAGCGTACACCGCCTCTTTAAGCAGGATCGCTTCTCCTTGTTCCAGCATATAAGCATAGGCGATGCGAGCAACGTTTAAACCATGCTCATAGCCATGTTTACAAAAAAGACGTTCCCTTTCGAGTTTATCAATCTTGTCTATGTAACGAATATAATCTTCATGTTCTAATAGCTGGTTGACGCGCGCCATTGAATGCAACATATCGTTCAACTCCAAACATATTATTACGCAAAATATAATCGTTCTAAATCAGTACAAAAAGACCCCGGGGTTCACCCTGGGTCATACTTTCAACTATACTAAGGGGTAACCACCGGTTTTGCTTGCTTGAACGTATATGTCCCCTTGTAGGCAGGTATCCGTAATACTTTTTTTGTGATGCTTACGGTGAGCCCGTTTTGTTTTAGGATGGGAGCTTCTAGCTTGGAGAAATAATCCAGAAGGGTATCTTGATTTCCGATCGCATCCAATTCATACGAAACCCCTTCTGCACGGTTTATGGGCACTTGATTCACTAAGATAACCGAACTTCCACTCAGTACAACCGCTGTTGAGCTAACGATCCGTTGACCGTTGATGCTGATTGCCTCAGCGCCGGCAAACTTTAAGGTGTTAATTAACCTTGCAATGTCATCCGTGCTCAGAGGAAAGAGGACCTTTTTGTTGCGGTCGTCAATGCCAATCTGAATCCCCGAGCCCTCCACAGCTTGCGTTCCTTCGAGCATTTGCAATTGTTTCAACTGATCGAGAAGTTGAGGATCCGTCCCCACTCTTTTTCGTGCCTCATCTAACTTACCAGATAAAACGCGCTGCTCCTCATGGAGTTTGGTATTTTGAGCCTGAGAATTTGACAACACCGATTTCATTTGGGTCATACGCTGAGCACTAATTTTCTCTGCTGCTGATACATTCTTTTGAGTTTGAGCCTGGAGCGATATCAGAAATCCTAAGGCGATTGCCACTAAGGTGACCGGTAAGGCTAAACTTCTTTTCCAACGGTGCATTATGTTCCCTCCTTGACCGGTACGGCATAATGGTAATCTCGCAACTTGCCTGCCGGAGCCGTGACCTTATCCAAAACCTCGAGTTTACGGGTGATTCCGTATTGCTTTTGGAGATCGGCAAGTTGATACCAGACATAAAAGTTAAGAGCCGATGATAAATTGCTCGTCTCACCAATGGCTTCAATCACATAAGGCGGCATTTGCCGGGTTCCATTGATTTGGATATACGATCCAGCACAGAATACCTCCGTATTTGTCGTCACGCGCTGGCCATTGACTGCGATAGCCTCAGCTCCGCCATTCCATAAGGCGTTAAAGATCGCGCGAATATATTGTTCATGAATAAGATTATTCGCATCGACCCCTTTATCAACGCTCTTAGAATCATCGAGCGTGATCTGTAAACCTGGGCCGGTAACTTCAATCAATCCAGCGTTCATCTGGGCCTCTTGAAGTTGCTGATTTGCTAAAGTTGATGCGCTTTGACCCTGAGCATATTTTGACAATTCCAGCTGTGTCTTTTCATTATCCGTAGAAAGCTGCTGGTTCTCTTGTTCCGTTTGAATTAGACTTGGTACAGCAGTATCCTGTCGTGCCCCCTGACTCCCTGCAACTCCTTGAGCTCTTAACAGGACGATAAAAAGAAAACCGACCAGAATTGAAGCCAAGCCAAGTAAAGACCGCTCTCTTGTATCCAACTTCATTGTTACACCTCCATAGCATCTACTTCGGAAAAGGGACACCCGTACGGGTGTCCCTTATATTTATTTCGTTATTCACTCAACCATTCATCGCTTGCCTTGCGATAGTCTACCAGTTCCTCCGCTTTGAAATACAGCGCAATCTCTCGTTCAGCACTTGTTACCGAGTCCGAACCATGAATCACATTGCGACTGATATCCATAGCGAACATTCCTCGGATGGATCCAGGATTCGCATTCGCAGGATTTGTTGCACCCATCAATTCGCGGGCCAAAGCTATCACGTTTTTACCTTCCCATACCAGTGCAACAACTGGAGAGGACATAATGTATTCGACTGTTGGTTCAAAGAACCCTTTCCCCCGGTGTTCTGTATAATGTTCTTCTGCTAAGGCCCGATCCACCTGAATCAACTTCATTCCAACGAGCTTGAAGCCCTTCTTCTCAAATCGCGCGATCATTTCTCCTGCCAACCCGCGCTGAACCGCATCCGGTTTCAGCATAATAAATGTTCGTTCCATCGTATACTCTCCTCTTATCATACAGTCTTAGTCAATTTTATTTAGTTCGTTTTCTATCACATCTTCCGAATTTTCCACGCTCTTTTCTAAGTTTATGGAAACTTCGGTAGAATCCCCTATCACTGCCGTGCCATCAAACTTAGCCATTAGGGCGGCGAAGCTCTTAACATCAAGCGTTTCTTGCTCCATCAATGCCTCAGCAATGGCGTGCAATTTATCGATATTTTCCCGAATAAGGTTTTGAGCCTTTTGGTAGCAGTCATCGATGATGCGACGAGCCTCTTTGTCAATCGCATAAGCCACTGCATCACTATAACTACGATCACGGGATATATCCCTTCCAAGAAAGACCTGCTCTTCTTTGTGACCAAATGTAAGTGGGCCAAGTTCCTCGGACATCCCCAACTCAGTAATCATTTTACGAACCAAACCCGTTGCCCGCTCTAGGTCATTTGAAGCACCAGTACTAATTTCTTTAAGCACCAACGCCTCAGACACGCGTCCGCCGAGTAACATGGTCACTTGGTCAAGCAGTTGGGATTTCGTCATATAATTACGATCTTCCTTAGGTAGAAGCAGCGTATATCCTCCCGCCCGCCCGCGCGGAATAATTGAAACCTTGTGCAGAGGATCTGTATGAGTGAGGAGTTCACCTAGTAAAGCATGCCCCGCTTCATGATAGGAAACAAGTTTCCGTTCAAAAGGACTGATCACTCGGCTCTTCTTTTCTGGTCCTGCGATAACCCGTTCAATGGAATCTTCCAGCGCCTGCTGTCTAATTTGAGTTTCACCCCGACGAGCAGAAAGCAGTGCTGCCTCGTTAATCAGATTGGCCAGATCAGCACCTGTAAAACCAGAGGTTCGTCGAGCGATAACCTCAAGGTCGACATCTTTCGTTAAAGGCTTTCCTTTAGCATGGACTTTAAGGATCTCTTCGCGCCCTCTAACATCCGGAACATCAACGACAACCTGCCGGTCAAACCGACCTGGGCGTAAGAGAGCTGGGTCAAGCACGTCTGCCCTGTTGGTAGCCGCTATGATAATAACTCCATCGTTCCCGTTAAAGCCATCCATCTCAACCAGAAGTTGGTTGAGAGTTTGCTCACGTTCATCATGCCCGCCGCCTAAACCTGCACCCCGTTGCCGTCCTACAGCATCGATCTCATCAATAAAGACAATACATGGGGCACTTTTCTTAGCCTGTTCAAACAAATCGCGAACCCGAGAAGCCCCGACGCCGACAAACATTTCTACGAAATCAGAACCACTGATGCTGAAAAATGGTACACCAGCTTCTCCTGAAACAGCGCGAGCAAGTAACGTTTTACCTGTTCCTGGAGGGCCAAATAACAGAACTCCCGTGGGAATCTTCGCCCCTAATTCATTAAACTTCTTCGGAAACTTCAGGAATTCAACCACTTCCTGCAGCTCTTCTTTAACTTCATCCGCACCGGCAACATCGGCAAATGTCACCTTTTTATTATCTTCCCCGACAAGCTTGGCCTTACTTTTACCAAACTGCATCACCCGGTTCCCACCGCCCTGGCTTTGTTGCATCATAAAGAAGAATAAACCAACGATGACGGCAATGGGAAGCATCGTGGTAAGTAGGCCTAACCACCAAGGAGACTCCGCTGGCGGTGTTAAGGTCAAAGTAATGCCATGGGAATATAAATCTCCGGTAAGTTGTGGATCAGAGGCAAACCCTATCACCTCGTGCTTTTTGTCGTCCTTCATTGTGACCGTATACTTAATGGTGTTGTTTTCAATTACAGCCGCGACATCTTTAACTTGGTCCTGAACAACTGCTCTTTTAAAAGCATTGTAATCCAGCCCTGTATCTTTAGTAACTGGAGGGGTTGACCATTTAATTAACATAATCGCCAGGACAATGATAAGCACATAAATTGTTGCATTCTTTGCATTCTTAAAGACCTTCAAATATGGTCCTCCTCTCTAGTTGTAAAACCAACTCATTACGAAGCAATATCATATAGTATACCACGCAGTATTGGGTTTTACAATGAATCCAAATTAGGCTCAGCAGCCTGCAATTTCATTATGCAATAAACCTTTTCAGCGCTCTGGTCTGCACGACACAAACCGCTTTGACGGACGCCGGGAATCCAGAGTACCTCAGTTCCACAGGCGATGAGCGGCAATCTCTCTCGTGTTACAGCGGAAATATTTTCTTCCTGAAAAACCTTTTTTAAAGACTTATGACCGACACCTTGAAACCACATTTTGTCGCCTTGCCTCCGAGTACGACACACCAACGGCTCTGAAAACTGAGCTAGAAGAACGCGATTGAAAACCGCGACCCTATTCTCAGGGAGATCTATGGTCCCATTTTCGGTGGAAATAGTCATGTCCTCCAATAAACCAATAGTCACCTTCAAGCTTGGGATTTCAGACCATCGACCTACGTCCAAGGCGACTTCCGTTAAGCCCGGGTTTGCAATCGTTTGATCCAGCCGATTCATGCCATCGCTGAATTGTCCTCGAGTAGGCACACTCCTGCGAAACCAGATTCCCTCATCCGTGATGTTCACCGTCAAGCCTGGCAAATCCTGCATCCAGCCTGATTTCCCCTTAGAATCCATAATCTTCGTCACATAAGCAAAGGCTAACCCTCGAGGTTCTTGGGTGACCTGCTTCGCCGTCCTACGCAACAAGCGGGAAAGGATTGCTGGTGGCTCACTAAAGACATCTCGGCTTAAGCCAATTGTACCCGACAGATCGGTTAGTAGGTAATGTTTCCAGGCCGCCTCCACAATCTGAGACAAATAATCTTCATCCCAACGTAGAAGCTCTCCCGTACGTCCAAGTGCCTCCTGAATTCGGGGATTATAATTTAGTTCCAATTCAGGTAATAACTCCAGACGAATTCGGTTACGCACATAAACTGGTTCTTCATTCGATCGGTCAAGTGCATACGGCAGAGCTTCTTGCTCACAGTACCTCAGAATATCCGCTTTTAAAAACGTCAGAAGCGGGCGAATGATGGAACCCTTAGTCGGATATATTCCAGCTAAGCCTGCGGTACCACTTCCTCTGAATAATCTATATAGGATAGTCTCTGCTTGGTCACCAAGGTGATGAGCCGTTGCGAGGAGGGTGCATCCTTCTTCTCTCATATCCTCTTTCCAGCGGGCGTAACGCCATTCCCGTGCCGCCTCTTGAAACGATTGACCCATAGTTTTAGCATACGCCTTTGCATCGAAACGGTGAATGATGCAAGAGGTTTCCCACTTCGCTGCCATCTGCTGGACCATACGTAACTCGTCATCTGATTCTTTCCGCACCCCATGATGAACATGTGTCAAAACCAAGGAATTTTCTCTTGAACGCTCCTCCCGGATATACCGCCAGAGGATATGACTCAAAGCCATTGAGTCCGGACCTCCAGACACAGCGAGTAATACTTTAGCGTTTGGAGGAATCAATTGAGGTAATATGTATGCGCGCATTTTTTCGTACATGCCCTTGGCCTCCTTTTCGGACCAAACGCAAAGGAACCGTAGCTAAAGCAACCCCAACTGCAATTGCACCCGCTGCAAATAACGTCTCTGTCCCTTTGGTTAAAGCAGCGATAAAATCGCCCTTTACTAACGCTAACATCGTTGAATAAGCTCCTGCGCCCGGTACCAAAGGAATAATTCCCGGTACGGCAATGATCAGTACTGGCACGCGAAACATACGGGCACCCCCTTCTGCTAGAAGCCCAACTCCAACAGAAGCAAGAAAAATGGCTGTATTTGTACTTCCAGAAAGTCTAAAAATCAGCCACCCCATAGTCCCCGCCAATGCGCCTGGTAATAGATAACGAACAGGAACATTAAAGACTACAGCAAAAGCAAGCGTAGCAATGAAGGCAACTACGAGTTCCATTAACATTCATTTTCTCTCCAATGCATTAAAAATAACTCATAACATTATTCATAATTATAACCTTAACATTCTCTCCATCCAAACACAACGACATACTTTTAGATCTATGTAAATATTTATTTTTTGTTGTAATCGTTAGAAAAGGCCCTGATTGCTCAGGGCCTTCCAGATATTTTCGCTGTTAAGCTAGCTTATTAACTCTAGAACAAGCCACTAACTTTACCAGTCTTCGTGTCCACGTCAATTCTTCTATAGGCGGGGTCGGAACCTGTCCCAGGCATTAAAGTAATGGTTCCTGCCATCGGGCAAAGGAACTTCGCTCCACCATATACTAGAATATCACGAATTGGTAATCTCCAACCTGTTGGCACACCTTTTAAAGTTGGATCATGGGATAGGCTTAGATGAGTTTTCACCATCATAGTGGAGAAATCGTCATAATGAGAATCGGCTTCGAATCTCTTAGCCTTAGCTTCAGCTTCTGGGGACCAATCAACACCGTCTGCACCATAAACTTCTTTAGCAATGAGTTCGACACGTTGCCGTAGAGGCATATCCAACGGATAGAGGAATTTGAAATCGACAGGGTCTTTACAAGCGTCGATCACAGCATCCGCTAATTCTAACGCACCATCCCCACCATTAAGCCAGTGAGTAGAATGGGCACAACGGGCACCTGCAGCCACAACAATTTTCTTAACCAAGTCAATTTCTGCTTGGGTATCCGTGTAGAAGCCATTAAGACATACAACAGGTATGATCCCCGATTTCTTAACCGTCTTGAGATGGTGAAGCAGGTTAGCGCATCCTTTTTCCACGAGATCGAGATTTTCTTTCACGTACTCATCAGGTAGTGGACGCCCAGGAACTACAGCTGGTCCGCCTCCATGCATCTTCAAAGCCCGGATGGTCGCTACAAGCACTGAAACGTTTGGTTTCAAATTACCCAAACGAGCCTTAACATTCCAGAATTTCTCGAAACCAATATCTGCAGCAAATCCACTTTCAGTAACGTGATAATCAAACATCTTCAGGCCAAGACGGTCAGCAATAACTGAAGATTGACCGATTGCAATATTGGCGAACGGCCCAGCATGTACCATGACCGGTTGACCTTCAGCGGTATAACAAATCGTTGGATTAATTGTGTTACGCATCCAAGCGGTCATAGCACCGTCAACTTCTAAGTCTTTGGCAGTTACTGGTTTACCTGTTTTACTATAGGCAACGATGATATTCCCAATCCGTTCTCTTAGGTCAGGAAGATCTTTAGCGATTGCCAAAATAGCCATTAACTCGGATCCAACGGCAATACCAAATTTTGATTGCATTTGGAAACCGTCTTTTTTGCCACCAATCCCAATGATGATATTTCTCAAGCCTTGCGCTGCGAAATCGATAATCCAACCCATTTCAACATTTTTCGGGTCGATATCTAAACGTTTCAATCCTCGTTTAGCTAGCTCTTCATCCGTGTAGTTAGCCTCATGCTGCATTCTAGCATTAAGGGCCACCATACAAAGGTTGTGGGCGTTCATAATATCATTGATATCTCCGGTTAGTCCTAAAGAAAACTCGGTCATCGGTATTAACAGAGCATTACCACCGCCAGCAGCAGTACCCTTAATATTCATAGTCGGACCACCAGACGGTTGTCGAATTGCTCCGCCGGAATTCATGCCTCGCTTGGCAAGTCCTTCAATTAGACCCATGGTAGTCGTTGTTTTTCCTTCACCTAGTGGTGTCGGAGTAATCGCAGTAACTTCAATATATTTACCATCCGGTTTATCTTTGAGACGTTCCATCATTTTCAAAAAGTCAACTTTTGGTGTTCTTCCGTAAGGAATCAGTTCATCTTTTTCGAGTGACAGTGTCTTAATCAATTCTTCAACTGTCGGCATAGTCTTTTCGGCCTCTTCGGCAATTTGCCAATCTTTTAGCACTGTAGCATCCCAAGCCATAATTAGCACTCTCCTTCAATTATGTTTTACTCATCTGGGAAAACTAGAACAGTAACCTTTGCCCGCATACTCCCACGTTGATCATCGAGTACTGAAAAATGTAGGTCCATCCCTTTATGCTCGACTTGTTGATTGTGAATAAAGGTACTTTCCCCGAGCAAGATAACGGTGACCCAATCTAAAAATTTTGGTATAAACAAACGTGAGGAGTTCGGAGGAATTCGTCTCTTTAGTTATAACAGAGACGTTAATATTATAATTCGCCAAGCACTTCTGCTTTCCTGCCTAATATATTATTTTTTTATCCTAACCATCCATTAATTTTATGTGAAATAAATCACTTTTTCGACTTTTTATGGTAACGTTCCGCCAACCCACAAATAGAGTGTCAAAACAACCCCTACACCGGAGGCGATAGAAAGCGCAACTCCAAAAGCTTCTACCCCGCGAATTGATGCTGAAACGAGATCTTCGAATAAGGCATCCCTTACAGACGTCGTGATCGCTAAACCGGGCGCAAGTACCATAATTGATCCGATGACAGCCAAATCAAATTGCAGAGCTGGCCAAAAACTCTTAACAGCCAGATTCGCGAGGGCGGTCATAATGCCGGCAATCGCTACCGAGACGAAAATCAGAACGTCTCTTTTTTCAAGAAATTCTATCACTACCATGACCAATAAGCCTGTCAAGCCAGCTACGAAGACGGATCCCCTATGGGCTCCTAATAAAT
>DATCQU010000047.1:0-62660 GCA_036569365.1 Desulfosporosinus sp.
GTACTTCCGTTCTTTCGTGCTTTCGTGCTTTCGTTCCCCGACCCAAGCCCAGGACGCAGTGTCTCACGAGCGCGACGTCTTTACGTAAGCAGCCCAGCAAACTTCCGCTCAAGCGACCGACCCCAAACGTGCAAGAGGGGACGGTTCTTGCTTGCATAATGTAATGCAAGCCAAGAACCGTCCCCTCTCCCCCCAAGCTTTCACGCAGACGGTGCACATGAAATGTGCCGTCACCCCAAACGGCTCCCCCACCAACGTGGTTCCCCGACCCAAGCCCAGGACGCAGTGTCACACGAGCGCGACGTCTTTACGTAAGCAGCCCAGCAAACTTCCGCTCAAGCGACCGACCCCAATTACGGGGTAGCGCACACGGACGTGCGCTACCGCCCATGCGCCAAGGACGGCGCATTGGGCACGATAGTCTCCAGTGGAGATTATCGCCGTAGGCGTGTTCTTTAAAATAATACTATCGCCGAAGGATGCACCCCGTTCCCCATAGCCGGAGCTCGAACGGTTAGTTTGCTCTGCGTCGTAAGCACCGAGCGCTGTGTCACACAAGTCCCTCACACGAGTTCCCGTATAACTTCTCCCGTCTGATTTAAAAGTTGATAGATATGTTCCGCCAATTTAATATCAAGCGTTCCCGTCCCACAACTCGGTGTTAACAAACTTTGTTGCCGAATAAGAGATTCATCAATGCCACGTTTCACAAGTTCCGCAATATTTTCTTCCATGCGAAGTTTAAGGCTCTCCGGAGTTTCCTGCCATGCAGCAGGACCCGTGGGAACAATCCCCCAGGAGAGGATTCCCCCGCGTTTTAAGAATGTATTCAAGGGCCCTGCTAAGACCATCATACTCTGCATATAACCGTAGGCATCAAAATTTACAACCTGGATTTTTGTATCAAAAAGAATCGTCCAATCCATCCCTGCACAGACATGCACGCCTGGAATTCCATCTTGACGGAGAATGCCCTCTGTAACCTCATTCAATTCTTCAATCAGTAGATCTCGGTTTAGCGTCACATGCGTTGACGCACCATAAGCATAAAGCCCTGGATCATCAATCATCATCAAGACAGGTAACCCAAACTTTCGAAGTCGCTTAGTCTGCCATTCAGCATGCAAGGCTATAGTTTTAATCAGCATATCTCGCTGAGTATCATCATAATAACTCGACCGTCTATTCTTATCCGTGATCTGCATACCCAGCGTCAACGGACCCGTGAGCTGCCCTTTCAGAAGCAAAGCTTCCCGTGTTCCATGACGCTCAAGATCTTGACAAAAGCCTTCAAAACCTTCTCCGCCCTGCGCGCTGAACCCAAAACGTTCCAATGCTTGTTCGTCACCCTCAGTCGCCTCCAAATAAAGCGTATAAAAGGCTGTAATTCGATCGACCCAATCCGGCGCTTCGACTTGAAATTTTGGAGATTGGACATCGGCGATGACTCCAGTTTCTAGTAGGGCGTTGAGATATTGTACAACAAAGGAACTTTCTGCCCCAAGACCGGGAAGTTGAGGCCAATGTGGCATCTGAGGAATATTTTCCCAAATCAAATCTAAAACATCTTCCCCCATGGTATGCGGCATACTTCCTACCCCTGTAGCCAGAAAATGCGGTTTAAAGCTACCATTTTGCATATCTTATCCACTTCCCATTCAAATAAAATTACCGTATACAACTCTTCCATTATAATTCAAAGACGTATTACTTGCACACTCACCCACATTAGATCACGATAGTCTCCAGTGGAGACTATCGCCGAAGCCGCTATCCCTAAAGTATACTTTCCGGCGTAGGATGACTATCGCCGAAGCCGCTTCCCCAGAGTATACCTACCGGCGTAGGATGACTATCGCCGAAGCCACTATCCCCAAAGTATACTTTCCGGCGTAGGATAAGTATCGCTGAAGCCGTAATCCCTGAAGAAATCCCTACCTGCATAGGGTATGCGAACGCGCTAAGAAGCCGACTTCAGCATCTGCCAGAGATATATCCAATCTGAAACGTGGAACAAGGCCCAAACCAGCAATGCACCCGCTATCATTCCAGGCACCCATAAGAAGGGCCGATAATTCCCTCCAATATGTCGGATATCTCGGACACGAATAGGAAAAAACAGGATGGTAAGCAAAAGATAAACTAGAATAGGGACATACAACGGAACTCCCCAGGGTAACATTGCCCATCCTATCGCACTAAGTACGGCAAAGCGGTAACGCCGCTCTAGCCAGTAAATAAGTCCTATCGGATGTGGATTACCCGGCAAATGCGGTGCAGCTACGCCAACCTGAATTAGACGAAGCAGCATGAAAAGCACGCCCAACATTGCCCATATTAGTAAAGGGGACTGTGCCTGCATCAATTCAATTCCGGGCCATAAATGCGAGTACCAGGGGCTAAAATGGATCGGGATACGAAATATTCCTGATGTGGCCAGCCCGGCTAGCGTCCCTTCACGGGCAATCAAGAATAATCCACCCCAAAACCATGCACTTCGCAAACGGCGTTTTGGTTTTTTCTCACCAATGTCTTTATAGCGCCAGGTAACCGAGCGAATATTCATCCACGCTACAACGATCATCAGCAGAGCCCAGCTTCCTGCGAGAACCGGTTCCTTAACCCAACGCGCACTGGCTGCTGAAGGGGTTTCAACCGTTACTTGCCCCCATGTTCCCTGAATCTTGTTTCCCTGAACATTAAGTGATTGCTCCACTGATAGTCCTGTAGGGACAGCAGGGAATGCCTTAAGAGCGAAGGCCAAATCTGGTTGTACTACCTTGACCGACTGCTGGAAGTATTTTTGGACCGTGCTATCCCCTGCTAACCCTTTCCCCACCGTCCAGGCCCACAGGGACGGATGAAGCATCTTTTCAACAGCAACTTGCTGGAAAATCTCCGGATGCGGGAGACGATCGGCTGGAATCAACTCGACAGGCAATTCGGCCCATACACCCATACCCATTCGATCTGCCGCTTGTAACCAGAGTTCATCCGGAACTTGACCGATAAAGTAGACAAGATTTATCCCTTTTTGCTGTTCAGCTTTTAACCAAGCCTCCACCTGTCCAGCATGTCGAAGCCGGTATTCCTCTCCTGGGATTAGGGCCTCCCCCTTAATTGGGATCACTTGATCATTTAATACCCACTTCCCCGAGGAAAAAGCCATCGAACGAAGGCCTACGGGCAACGCCAACTCATCCCGGTCTCCCTTGCTGTTCGTCACCGTTAAATGCAGCTGATAGAGAAAAGGCGTTTGAACATTCCAACGTCTCGCCTCCGGTACTGTGAAGGTCAACGACACCAGTTGTTGGGATGTATCTCCCTGGGGCTGTACCGTCAAGGTCTGTTCTGCTACACCCGCTGACCCATCCGAAAGCACGCCGTATATCGTCCAAGGCCCCTCTGGTGTAAACCCATGATGCAGTAAATTCGTCTTTACTGTTACCTGCGCAGTCGTATCATTCCAGGCAACGCTCATCTGTGGTGGCATAAAAGTTGTTTCTACCACAGCTTCTAATAGAATGTTACCAGTGATATTCCCTGATTTTGGCCGAGCGGAACCCATAACCATGGCGCGTTGCCCTGAGCTTGCGGCGAGTTCAACCAGCAGGATATTGTCCTCTCCGTATTTAAAAACATGAGCCGGAATTTCCAACACATCCGCGCCGCCGCTTCCTTCAAACTCGCCAACTTTCTGACTTTGCTCGATCCCATTAAGATAAACGTCTGCATGCCCTTGTACCCCATTAAAGGTCACAAGCATGGTCCTGGAACTCCATTCTCCAGGGATTCGAAACCGTTTTGCTACGACTGTAAACTTCTCACTTGAAGGTAACGTTAAGGGTCGTCCGACTGTCAGAAAGGACTGATTATTTTTTCCAACGGCGCGCTCAGATTCAGTCGTCCATGCCTGGCGCAATGCTGAGAATCGATCCCAACTTCCGTTTAAACTCTGCGTAAACCGTGTCGTGCTATTCACACTTTGACCTACTTGAAGGGATTCACCTGTAGGACTTTGCCAGTACCACCAAAGTGTTCCTATGATTGATGCAAATAAAACAATAAAGATCATTAACCGACGATTAAACATAAAATAGCCCCTTTTATTTATCTAAACGATTATTGACATATTCGTGAACGGTTTCGAAATCCCTGCCAAGGATAAAGAAAACCCATTGAGTAAACGTAGTTCTATGAACCGCGTTTACTCAATGGGTTAATCAGAATTGTCCCTCCATCTCAATTCAGCAACTCATCTTTTCTACACTCAGGGCAAATCCCATAAAACTCCATACGATGTCCCGTGATTAGAAAGCCAGATTGATCCATCACTTCTTGATCTAAATCAACCAGAGCACGGTGATAATCGGTCACCCGACCACACTTCGAACACACAATATGATAATGGTTTTGCGGATTTCCATCGAAGCGACTGGACATATCACCATAAGATAATTCTAGAAGGTGCCCATGCTCTTTAAGCATGTTCAGCGTATTATAGATCGTCCCAAGACTTACCCCCGGAAATTTCGCCTTCACGTGATGATAGATTTCATCTGCCGTGGGATGCGATACTGTTTCGAGCAGAAACTCTAAAATGGCCTGTCTCTGCGGTGTAAAACGTACACCTTTATCCTTTAACTGTCGAAGGATTTCTATAGCATCCATGTGCGCATTTCCTTTCATTTATCTAATTTGAACTTACTTCTATTTTGATTTTAAATCAATATAATAAGTTTGTCAATATAATAAATTTGACAATAAGATAAATCTATCAATGCAATAAATTAGTCTTATTGCCTTAAATTCCCTAGAGAAAACTCGGCTATCGCCAAGCGCCGCCCAAGGATGGCCAAGTGTCCCTGTAGCCAAGGATGGCGTGAAGGGACCGCCAGCCAAGACTCAAACAAGGACGTTTGGGATTAGAGAGCTGGGGCCATGGATGGCCAATTATCCTTGTAGCCAGGGATGCCGTGAAGGGACCTTCCTGAAAGCATAAGGACATAAGTTGATACTTTCTTACTTTACAATTGCAGGACCGAGTCATGCTCGGTCCTGCAATTGTAATAAATATCCCAAATTAAAAAAAGGAGAGTAAAACTACTCTCCTTTTTCAGCCCCTAAATTTCATCTTATTAGTGTTTAAGCTGGATTAGGTGCTTCAACTGGACAAACTCCGGCGCAAGCGCCACAATCGGTACAAAGTGCAGCATCAATGACGAACAGGTCGTCACCTTCACTAATTGCGGAAACTGGACATTCTCCTTCGCAAGCACCACAACTAATGCATTCCGAGTTAATAACATATGCCATGTACAAACATCCCCTTTTCTTAACTTCGAAATCAATATATCAAAGCTTAAGAAAAAAGGCAAGAGAAAGTTTGTACAATCAAAGGAACAAAATAAATTACAAATCTCGTTCTGGCCGATACGGAACTTGGTAAAGCCGACGCATACAATGTGAGCAATAAGGTAAGACGCGATTACTTACATGATTCCGTCGAAAAAGAATGTTATCTAAGTCTTCATGTTCGAAACCGCAAGAACGACATTTTTCCAGCATCAAGTTTCCCTCCTACTTTGTGTGATTCTGAACAAATAATTCACACACATAGTATGCTCCCTTTGGTCAGGAAATAAACACAGTTAATTTTAGAATTGCTTGCTTAGAATCCGAGTTAAATGAGCAAGCGTATAGCATTCATACATTAGACACGATGGGATAAACAATTTAACATACGGGGTCTCCGCCCAACGACGCTCCGGGAGTGTATTCAACCATAGCACCTGACGGACCTGATGACTGATCCCTTTGAGCAAGGCCGCTGCCTTTTCTCCTTCAAGGGTTTGAGCATCACTGACAATGAGCAAGAGTGTTTGCTTCGTCAGAACATCTGGAAATTGCGTCTTCATCGTTTCGAGGGCATTGGCCAGATTAGTCCCGCCCCCCCATTCTTTACCCGTCGCAGAGAGGGCCTCTTTAACCAGGCCTTCCAACGTTTGCTCTTTTCGAAGCTTGCCTGTCAAGGGCATCAGCGCTTGCCCAAAGGCGAATGTTTTAATTCCCCGGACTACAGAGGAGAGACCGTATATAAATTGCAAGATAAACTCTGTGTACTTAAGCATGGATCCCGAAATATCACACAGCAAAACAATCCGCGGTCGCTCCTTGCGGCGGCTGCGATAGCTTCGCTCCACGAGTACCCCACCATAGCGCAAATTTTTTCGCAGTGTAGTACGCATATCCAAGCCACCCCGCCTTCGAGCAGCGCGGTAGCGACGAGTTACCTGACTTGCAAGACGTTGACTTAAGCGGCGTATCAAGCGTATGACTTCCGGCCATTCTTCAGCAGAAATCTTTTTTAAATCCTGACTTAGGACCTCTACTTCTCGATCACGAAGCGAACGTTCCACTTCCGACAGAATACCGTCCGTTGTCCCTGGAGTAGAGATTTGCTCATCTTCATCTAGCTTTTTGCGCCAATACTCCAAGGATCCCCGGATAACCCGTTCAACCGTGGGCTGATAAGTTTGATCCACAGGGACTCCGCTTTTCATACCGTTCGATGATTTTTCCAGAAAATCCAGGATGCGTTTTTTATCTTTCTCCGGAAGACTGGCATAAACAGCGCGCTGTTCTTCGGTAATATCCAATTCATTACCCTGAAAGCACAGGTCCTGTCGAGTACTCTCCATCTGCGCATTCCATTGTGTCTCTTTTTGCTCTACGGCCTTCTGCCACGCATCCTTTTGCTCGACAGACGCAAAGTATGCTCGAAAGGCTTCTTTAAACGCTAAAATATTTCGAACATCTTTAACCAGTGTCGCCTGAAGGACGGCCTCCACCCTTTTTCTGTCCGCCAAACCAATCAGAGTGATTCCTTCCGTTGCATCAACAATTTCAGAAGGACTGATTTTAAGACCCACTGTCCTCAACAATTGGGCGAATTCTACTAGGTGGCGGTCCAATTCGCTCACTCTATCATTGTCGGTTTTGTCCATGGCTATGCCTTTCACCCTGTGCCAATTTGCAAGACTCAAAGAGGAGGCGTTCTGCTCCCATCTCTCGATAGAAAAGTTCCACATCGTCCTGACTTTTAAGTAGCAACGTCAAGGTCGCATCTACCCATGCCGGATCAAGCGTGGTTTTTCCCATAACCAGTAACGCTTTGGCCCAATCCATCGTTTCGGAAACAGATGGAATTTTATTGAGAGCAAGGCGTTCCCGTAGAATATTAACGGCTCGTGCCACCTCTAAGGCTAATCGGTCTGGCAAATCCGGGATTTTGGCGCGGAGAATACGAACTTCTTTATTCACTGATGGTGGTTCCACATGGAGGAATATGCACCGACGCTTTAACCCATCTGAAAGCTCACGTTCTCCATTGGAAGTTAAGACAACAATTGGGCGCTCTTTGGCTTTGATAGTCCCCATTTCTGGAATGGTAACTTGGAACTCACCCAAGAGCTCAAAAAGAAAAGCCTCGAATTCAGAATCCGTCTTATCAATTTCGTCAATCAACAACACGGTTCGTTCCTGGCTCAGAAGTGCCTGTAACAAGGGACGGGGCAGTAAATATTCCGTGGAGAAAAGGTCTGCCTCCTCAAGATGCTCTCTCCCCATTTGAATCTTCAACAGTTGCCGTTGATAATTCCATTCGTAGAGCGCTTTCGTCTCATCTAGACCTTCATAACACTGCAATCGAATCAAAGGAGCCCCAAAGACTTGGCTTAACACTTTGGCAATTTCCGTCTTGCCCACCCCTGCCGGCCCTGATACCAAAAGCGGCTTACCTAACTCGGTCGCTAAAAAGGCCGTAAGCGCGATTCGATCATCCCGTTCAGTAATGTATCCAATATCTTCTAAAGCGTTTTCAAACTGATCCAGCGTCATCTGCTTATCCATCAAACCCCTCCTCATTTCCAAGGATACACGTTTTAATTATTAAGTAATACTTAACTTCATGTAAAGTCTAATTGAACTCTTCCAAAGGCACTAGCCTTACTTACTCAAGTTAGCCGTCATCTGACCTCTAGCCTCCGACCTCTGATCGACTAGATCCTGGTATACCGACTCATACCCGTCCACGGCCCGTTCAACCGAAAACGCTTTTCTAGCCCAAATCACGGCTTGTTCAGAAAAGTCCTTATATCGTGAGTCGTTCGTCAACAGCTTAAGAACGCCCTCGCTCATCCCTTGAACGTCCCCAACTTCCGCCAGAAAACCAGTTTTTCCATGTTGAACCACTTCAGGTAATCCGCCAACCCGACTGGCGACCACCGGAACCCCACAGGCCATCGCCTCTAGGGCTACTAAGCCAAAGCTTTCCTGTTCTGAAGGAAGAAGAAAGACATCGACCATCTGTAGGATCTCCTGAACACTTTCCTGTTTCCCCAGAAACTGAACTTTTCCCTCCAGCCCGAGTCTTAAGACCTCTCGTCCAACCCGGATCATCTCCGGTCCATCCCCGACGAGTAACAGCCGACTAGGAACGACTTTTTCGACCAAAGCAAATATGTTGACGACATCCACAACCCTTTTAACTTCCCGAAAGTTCGAGATGTGGGCCAATATTTTTTCTCCATTTGGAGCAAAATGCCCCCGACATCTTGCCATGACTCCATCCGTCGGAAAATATACTTTGGGATCAATGAAATTCGGGATAACCGAAATACCCTGCTCCATCGTCCCAAAGGTCTGTTCCGTATCCCGAGCTAGCGCACTTGAAACAGCCGTAATACGATCACTGACCCGCAGGGCTAAACAAGTAAGCTGGAAAAACTCTTCATACGCACCCACCAACGTGACATCCGTCCCATGCAGCGTTGTCACCAACGGGAGCGGCCTCTTCATCATTTGTTTGGCTAAAAACGCACTAATACTGTGCGGAATTGCATAATGAGCATGGATCACATCCAGCCCTACCTTATTGGCGACTTCGACAATTTTATTGGCAAGTAACAACGTGTAGGGCGGACATTTAAACAAGGGATAGCTCACATCCGTCACTTCATGGAAAAATATTTTCTCATGAAACCGATGTAAGCGAAAGGGCCGAGCAGAAGAAATAAAATGGACTTCATGCCCTCGCTCACCCAGAGCATACCCCAGCTCGGTCGCGACAACTCCACTTCCCCCATAGCTCGGGTAACAAACCATTCCGATTTTCATCCATTCACACCCTCTTTCATCTGCCTAATCTAGTATATTCCAAAGATCTCGGAACCCTAAAGGCTCTCTTTGCCAAAATCCCTCGGCCCAGGGTGCTCCGACTTGACTTCCCGCTAAGCGATCGCGCCACTCAAGACGTTGGGGGAGTCCCAGTAACCGCGTGGCCATTGTATCCTCACCCACCTGAAACTGCGAAACATAACAGCGCAAGGCCGTTTGTTTAACGATCCCATCTTCTTCATCTAAACGCAGAAATAAGGGGTTCTGTGGCATCTCATGAATGAAATACTCCCAGACCCGTTCTACTGCCCAAGGATTCGTTGAACCATACCGTCGTAAGCGAGCATTTAATACCGCGGCCCTCACAAGCCGGGTCGCTTGGACATGATCTAGGTGATCATCGGCATGCCAGGGGGTAAACACGACCCGCGGACGGAATTCTCGAATCACTCGTATGATCTCTGAAATCTGCTCCTCGCACTCTACGAGTCCTCTATCCGGGAATCCTAAGCATAAACGTTCAGAAACCCCGAGCACCTCTGCCGAAGCCAAGGCTTCCCTCCGTCGTTGCACCTTGTCTCCATTGCTGCTCATCTCCCCGGCCGTTAGATCGCAAATCATAACCTTCCGGCCTAGACGAACTTCCTGCGCTATCATTCCACCGGCGCCGATTTCTGCATCATCAGGGTGAGCCCCAAAGACGATGGCATCATAGTTCCAACCGTGCATACCCTTCACCTTCCTCTTGAGGCTAGCATAAAGGGCATTCAACGCGCGAAAGTTCTTCGACCCCAATAGGCATCGCCTCTTGAATTGCCTCCCCAATAATTTTCTGAATATCATTAACAATCCGTGTAACTTTAAATTCAGATTCCAAATATTCTCTAGCCGATGGATTTAAACTAACCAGGCTATATAAACGTTCTAGCTCTTGCTGCTTCTCTTCGCTAATCTCATTATCCAACATTTGTGCCTCGCGAATCTCCCATTGTTTCAATTGGAAATCGCGAACTATCTTATGATTATTCTCATCACTCGTAACCTTCTCTTTTGATTTGTTAAACTGCTTGAATTCGTCCGATTCCTTCAGTGCATCGGCCAATTCATGGGCCAAATCGTAAGCGAACATATCTCTAACCCCTCCTCATGTCCCATATCTATCTATTCTTCTAATCACTATTCCATTATATAAACTTTTGGGACTCGAGACAAATAAAACGAAAGCCAAGACTCGAACACGACGTTCGCGATTAGAGCGCTACCAAGGATGGCAAAGCGCCGTGATGGCGAGAATGGACCTCATACTTTCTGACCAGTAAAAACCAGATCCGACAGCAAGTCGTAAGCTTGCAAACGACTATAAGACAGCAAGTCATCCCATTGCTCTTGAGTAATTTCCCAAGGACAATGAACAGCAACTCGACTGGCAAACCCCAACGGACTTCCTCCATACTCTTTTTCCAACCGGCGTTGAGCAAGACTTACTAGCCCTGGCTCCTGAGTATCACATGTAATTGGTTCTAAGCAGAGCATCGGATCGCCCTTATACGTCACAAGCAAACTGAAATTTGCGAGCTGCTTCACTTTCACTTTTTCTCTCCGGATGGATCGTTTCAAAGGGACCGGATCCGGCTGGATAACCCCTCCCAGTTTCCGCCAAAAATCCCTTTCCGTAGAATTGGAGATAGAGGCACACACTCCGACTGCCCCCATTTGACAGGCAAAACGAACTACAAAACGGGCAAAATCGCATTCCACATTTTCCTTCAACGATAATCCATCCAAAATTACAAGTCGCTCAGCAACGCTTATGGTAATTTCTCCAATTCCCATTTCCCCCAACTGAACCACATGATACCCAGGTAACATTAGTATTTGCGGTTCTAATCCCGTTCCCCGTTCCGTCAAAAACGCCCCAAGGGCTTGTGCCCAATCCTCAAGGCAATCATCATTCCATTCTGATCGGGGGGAAAGTTCGATTTCCATCCAAGACATTTGCTCGTCTCCTTTACACACGGCTCACGACATATATCGTAAGTGTCTCACCGCAGTGTAAAGATTATCCCTAGTTAGGCACATTCAAGTAAATAACCAGTCAGTAGGCCAGTCTATTTTTTGTCATATGCCTTAGCGCAACTGTTCTAATATCGTCCAACGCCGCACAAGAAAGTCATAAAACAGTAACCATATTATCTTAAAATCAGAAGGAGGTACAACAATCCTGGGCGAGTATGCCTTAAAATCGTACATGTGAAATAACGGCGAAACTACCCGAATCAACAGGGCTAAAGGGTACTCATGATTGTATCCTTTAGCCTTTTCGCTCTTTTGTTGCAACAAGGCATTGAGACGTCGTATATATTCCTCAATGTATTCCGGGGGATGTCCCTGGACCTGAGATCGTCCAAAAACGAAACGTGCCTCGTCTGAATCGTAGAAAAGGTGTGTCACCTCCACGCCTAGGCGTGTACCATCCAGCTGATTTTCGATAACAATGTCCGGTCGATCCGCATGCATGAAAATCTCATAACTTGTCCCCTGTTGAAAATTTAATATTTCCACCAATGCCAGAGCGGCGCCTTCCTCAATAAGCCATTTTTCATCGAGCAAATCAGCCAAAACATGCCACCCCCTAATCCAGCGAATAGCTTATTTTATCTAATCTTGCGAAGCCAACGATGGAGTGGACCCCGATCTCACGCAATAACTGACTCGCTTCCTTGATATCCCGCCCGACAACCCCTGCACAATGGGCATCTGACCCTAAGGTGAACTCAATCCCTCGTCGCTGAATTTCTTCCAGCAAGCGTCGCTCTGGGTAAAATTCACGAACAGGCTTATACTTGCCATTCGTATTCACTTCCAAAACTAAGCCGTGCTTGGCTACGGTGGTTAACGCTTCATCGGCAAGAGCTAGAACATCCGTCTTCGGCCGAACACCGAAAATTTTAATGAGATCAAAATGCCCGATTGTTGTGAAAAGTCCACTCTTCGCAGCACTCGTCACTACGTCAAAATATTCTCGGTAAAGCTCATCCGCATCTTTTTTCCGATGCTGGTGCTCCTCTTCGGGAATATCAAAAACCCATCCGTTCATTTCATGGATTGACCCTATCACAAAATCAAACGGAAATTGTTCCAGCAGATCTTTGATTCTTCCTTCATCCTGCGGACGGTATTCCGCCTCAATCCCGATTCGAACTGCTAAATTAGGATACTCCTTCGCCACTTCCCTAATCAAAGGGAGGTTCATTTGATCCCAGTAATAGTCATGATCGGCGAAGCCAATTTCCTTCAGGCCCTGACGTGACGCTTCGTCCAAGAACGCTCGAATGTTCTCCCTATTTGCCTCCCGATCGTTATGCCCGACAAGATGTACATGCAAATCCAACATCGCCATTCTGCCTCCTCGTACTTTTAATGCCTTATAATCTAAAAATGTTGCCAATGTAATACGTTAAAACGAATTCCGCCGAACCTTAAAGAGTCTGGACGCCGGTTTTGATGAATAGGTATGGATGTGTATCAAAGTCAGACCGTGCCGTCTTCGTCGTTGAGGCCAGCATATCTGCAAAGAAATTACCGGTTAATTTTACATCCGTCCGCCCAACAATTTGGCCCTTTAAAATACGTATACAATGGGGTGCACTGAGAGAGTACGACCCGGAGACGGCCTCCTGAGTATGTAATCCAAGCACAGATAACACTAAGACGCCATCCTCCACACCCTGCAGGGCATCTACCCAAGGAACTTCTGCCTGATGCTTAAGGTAAAGTCCTGCCGTTCCATGCGGTAGCGCCGTCGGCTTAGCACCCCAGCGCACTGCATCCTTAACTCGAAGAAAAGGAGTCTGCAACTGTCCGTCGCGCACCAACACAGTACGATCCGCCGGTACTCCCTCAGCCGTAACCAAATACGACCCTAATTCCAGCGGCCGCAGTGGGTCAATCGTTAGCGAGAATTGTGGGTGAAACACCAGAGTGTGATCGAGAAAGTTCTCCTTGGCGAAGGCACCCTGTCCCTCAATCACCTTGTCTCCTGAAAAATTAGGTAAGATAAACTGCCCCAGCATTTCCTCCGTCATTGAGGGAGCCAAGATCACTTTGGTCTGGGGACCGATCGGGGGAGCTTCCTTCTGCATCGCCTCATATCGACTCACCGTCAGAGACCATAACGCCTCCTGTTCTTCTGGTTGAATCAGTCGCCGCTTTGCAAACCCTCCTCCAATCAAGCTGTCAAAAGAAAACCACGACACAAATTGAGATTGTTGATATGTAACTGCAAGCCCAGTGGAGGTGCGAACATGCCGATAACCCCAGGCTGCCTGAATACTCCCCTGCATCTTGGCTTGAGCAGGTCTATCGGTCAACCAGCGCTTTGCTTGATCAAATAGAATCTCGTCATCTCCAGAAATAATCGTTCGTATTGCCCTGTCCTCAACCGCTACCAAGGGCAAGGGTTCCGGAGTCGGGATATGTGAAGCGTCAGGGTCTTCATAGGACGCCTGCCTCCATTGTTCCAATTCCTTATGCCAATACTCCGGATCGTTGAGAGCTGGCAACTGAACCATGGCCTGACTGCATGTCCCATCTGCCCAGACCAAGAAAACCTCGCCGCTTTCGCCCTGACGATAACTGGGTGGAGTATAAACACTCCCCGGTGAATTATCTTTGATACCCACAGACACAGCTTCTGAATCATTTACCAAAATACGCCAAGCTGATAACCGCAGGTTCTCTGTTTTCGGGGCCTGTTGAAACTGATAGAGAAGGTCCTCTAATTGTGCGACGAGTTTCATCCGTTTTCCCCTCCCAAACTGACTTGTTGATCGGCATCCATGAGCAGATAACGATGGCTGCCACCGCTCGAGGCGACGGATTGCCCACCCTTGCCACAGGTACCGATGGCATCGTAACATCCTTCTCCGAGTCCTCCACGAATCGCTTGCAAGACCGAAAGAATTTTCCCGCTAAAGATCGAAGGCTGATAAATTGGGAGCTTCGGATCGGAGACATCAATAATTCCGTCACATTGAAAGACAAAATCTCCTGTTTTAGGATTAACTTGACCGCCTCGATACCCCAAAAGCAGCAAGTTTTTCTCTCCCTCTCGTAACTCGCCGTTTTCTAAGAGAGTCTCTCGCACAGCTTTCACCTCGTCCATCAGATGCTCTGCTGGCGTTAAGGGAAGCATGCGGTCAACTAACAAACGGATATTGCTCATCCGAGGCAAGGGAATATGTCCATAGCTCTCTGCCCGTCCCGCTCCAGTTACAGGCATTCCTGCTTCTTCCGCCGAGAAAATATCCCCCAACCCAGCTTCCAAGATCCCATCCCGCACAATCGTCACGGTTTGTCTGATCAGACCATTGGCAGAATAGGGTTGATGGGCCCAATCCCCTACGAGCGGTCCATCGATAATATTAACCCCCGGCCTAGCTACCCGGAGACCCTTACGCAGTTTTCCCGCTTCACCCAATACGGACTCGTTCATATGATCGGACTCGACAGCATGCCCGAAAGCCTCGTGCGCCAGCCCCTTTGCCAGACCGTAATCAATGATGAGAGGATAATGACCACTCGGTAGCTGAGGCGCAATGCACACCGCCCTGGCAAATTCAGCCCGGTCCATCGCCTTTCTCTCCAAGACGTGATCCGCTAATTCTTCGAACAGCACGGTTGCGTCCATTCCACTGCGGTGAATCATAGTACTCTGAGCCTTGCCCTGGACACGCACCGTCCCTTGATGCATCAGCACCGCTCTGGGAATGACAAAGGACACTAACGTTCCATCCGTACGCCCGATACACCACTCCTCTTCGATTTGGCGATAACTCGTTTGCCAAACCCCCTCAGAGAATGCACTCCGTAGACTGGAGTGTATAGACATAACCATGGTTTCAAGGTCAACCAAGGGAATTTCTCCAAAAACCTTTTGTGCAGGATTCCCTTCCTCGGCCTCAACTCGAGGAGCCTCCCAAATCTTGCGATTCAGCGTCGTCCCCATGGCTTCATTTCTCCGGGCCAACTGAATAGCCTTATCGACCAGTTTACGCCCTACCCCTTCCGCTAAAACGTCAGAGGTGGCAAATCCCGATGCCCCGTCCTTCGTAAAAGCCTGAACTCCAAGACCGCTATCCCAACCTGTTGAAACCCTTTCAAACCGTCCATTACTTATACGCATACTCCACTCCCTGCGAGACTGGGCCCTTATAATGACATAACCGTCAAAATTCCGAGCCTCTGCCAACACTGAGCGAACCAGCGCTTGTATCTCCTTTTGTTCCACAATTTGCCTCCTAAAATCAAACATCCTACACATTTGGCCTAAAATCTACCTCAACTACTCCTATATGGATATTATATTATACCATGCGCGATATTCGATATTCCAACCCCTAATATCGAACCTCGCACCTCGATATCCCTTCTACTCTGAAAATAACCCATTTTCATGATCTGTTAGTGCTTTGAAGTGGCATAGGGGTGTGACAGATAAAACATATCCCGAAGCTTGTATAAATAGGAAAGCCTCGGGATATAATTCTAAAAGTCTCACATTTCCAATTTTCATCCCCACTCCTCTCTTTTACTTAACTTGCGACGGATAATTCGTTGCAAGTTTTTTTAATTTATACGTTTAACCATTAATTTTCGTTCCTCGGCGAATCCGAACTGCTCGTAGAGGCGAAGTGCCCTCACATTATGACTACTAACAGCAAGACCTAGGTATGGAATTCCATGGTCACGGCAATAATTCTCCGCAGCCTTGAGCAAAGCAAGTGCTACCCCTTTTCCCCTGAACTCAGGAAGGACTCCCAAATCCATGATCCATCCTTGGAAAACACCCGTTAACTCTTCGCGTGATGAAGTATGAAGAACCAAATACCCCATCCGATGCCTTTTTCCTGTTTTCGCACCGGATTCTCCCTCTTCTACCGGGCCCTCGGCAATGAAGACAATGGATTCGGACTGCTGAATCCAGGTCCAAAATCCTTTGAGAATGCCTTCCCTGTATTTCAGGGTTTCTTCCATTGGCTGTTCACGCCATGGTGAAATACTAGACGGAATACACATTTTACCGAGGTAAAAAATGAAAGGCCAATCACGAACATCCCCTTGACGAACTAGCATAAAATCACCTCTTAGGCTAACTTATTCATGCCTCCGTCAGGTGTCACTCTCTCCAACGAAAAACAGCCTATGCTATTCGATAAAATACCCGTCCTATGCAAGTCTATTCGTATCATGCTGCTCAGCCAAGTAGCGTATGTACCCGTTTTAGTTTTTTTCGAATCGAAAGTTGATACGGACAGCGCGTTTCACACTCTCCACATTCCGTACAGGCATCCGCCTTAATGGCCATCCCTTGGTAACGCTCTAGTGACCATTGTGGCAAATTATAGCGTTCGTAGTATCCTTCCAGCAGAAAAAGTCCGGGGATATTGATTCCGGCGATACAAGGAAGGCAATATTCGCAACGACGGCAAAAGTCCTGCCCCAGTTCAGCCTTTTCCGCCTCGAGCAGCGCAGCATCTTGTTCCGAAAACGCTCGGCTCAACTGAGCACTGTTTTCCTCAATCTGCTCCCTTGTATCCATGCCTGGAATAATAACACTAAACGATTTCTGCAAAAGAAACCGCAAAGCGGACCCAGCTTGCCGCAATGCCCCTCCTGCCAGCGGCTTCATGATAATTGTCCCTAGTCCTTGCCGAGTAATTTCTTCAAGTAGTTCTTGACGATTTTCTTGCTCAATATAATTATATGGGAACTGTACGGAGATAAACGAGTAATCCTTAATAAACTGGGCCAGCGTTTGGGGAAGGTGCCCGGTAATACCAATATAACGAATCTTTCCCGCCTCACGGGCTTTTTCCAACGCCTCAAGTCCCCCGCCCGGCGAGGTTAATTCCGCCCATTCCGCTTCCGTCCGTACATTATGTAATTGATAAAGGTCGATCCAATCCGTTTTCAAGGCCCTTAGACTACGATCGACATCGTCTGTCAAAGCCGCGCCCAATCGGGCCATGCTTTTCGTAGCCAAGATGACCTCCTTACGAATCCCCTTTAAGCCAATCCCAATTTTCTCTTCACTATCAGTGTAACCACGGGCCGTATCAATAAAATTGATCCCTTTCTCTACCACTAAGCGGAGTAATTCATCAGCCTCCGCCTGGCTAACCCGCTGAATTGGAATTCCTCCAAACCCAAGCGGCGCCAACCACAAGTCAGACTTTCCAAGTCTTCTCTTTTCCATTTTTATCAGATCCTTTCGGGTGCAAGTGGGGACGGTTCTTGCTTGCATTTATACTTTCTTACCTTATGCAAGTAGGTATGCAAATAGGGACGGTTCTTGACTTGCATTTTAGCCTTAGCGACAAGTGAATAGCAATGGAACATGTGCGTACTGTTAAGACACCGACTCCCGAAAGGAGCTGAGTCCATGTATTTATTCACGCTGGCGCTGGGCCTCGCCCTTCTTCTTTGGGGGATGAAAATACTTCGCCAGGGGCTTCAATCGTTTGCCGGGCATCGTCTCAGCCAGGCACTACTTTGGTTGACCGAGACCCCCTGGCAAGGATTTTGGAGTGGGGCAATATCAACGGCTCTGCTTCAATCAAGTACTGCCTTGACCGTCATGACCGTATCTTTCGTAGATGCTGAACTACTCCCCTTTGAAAATGCCCTTGCGCTCATCTTAGGAAGTAATATCGGAAGCACAATGACCACACAACTTCTTGCCTTTCCCTTGGACCACATAACCCCCTACATAATGGTTCTCGGTGCCCTAGGTTATCTCTTTATTCCAAATCGAGGCCGGTTTCTTTCCCTGTCCATCTTCGGTCTGGGCATTCTATTCTTCGCCTTGAGCTTACTCCAAACAGGTATGGCACCGCTCGCCGACCTACCAGAGATTCAACATTTTCTCCGACAACTGGGAGACAACCATCTCAAAGGAGTCCTCGCTGGGACAGTGCTATCGGCCCTCCTTCATTCCTCCAGCGCAACGACAGGAATCGTCATGCTACTCACGGAGGACGGATGGCTAACCCTCCCTACTGCACTCGCCTTCATCTTTGGCGCAAATATTGGCACCTGTTTTACAGCCGTTTTGGCAGCACTAGCCACCTCGCGAGCAGCCCAAAGGGTGGCACTCTTCCATGTTTTACTGAACGTATTTGGCGTGCTAATCTTCTTACCCTTTGTTGGACCACTGGCCCAGGGACTCTCCCTCATGGGAGGAAGTCTTTCCCGGCAAGTTGCTAACGCCCATACCCTCTTCAATCTTTTATCCTCTGCCTTGGCCTTTCCCTTATTACCTTGGGCCACTCGGTTTCTGAAAAAGATTCTCCCGTGAAGCTCCGGGACGCTGTGTTATACGAGCGCGACGTCTTTAGGTAAGCAGAATAACAAATTCCGTGAAAGGAACCGACCCCAAATGACGGGGGGTACCTTCTCGCGATCCATGGCTACAGGGCACTCGGTCATCCATGGCTCGCGCTCTAGCTCTCTAATCTCGAACCTTCAGAGAGTGCGTCGCCGACCATGCGCCAAGGACGGCGCATTGGGTGGGGACCTCTCTCTCAGACCATGCAAGCAAGAACCGTCCCTCACTTGCATGCATAGCCCGCGCTCTAATCTCGAACGTCCAAAGAGTGCGCTACCGACAATGCGCCAAGGACGGCGCATTGGGCGGGAACCCTGTTCTCCAAGAAAATGTAAGAAAGAACCGTCCCTGCTTGCATGAAGACGGTGCACATGAAATGTGCCGTCCCCCCATCATTTCGTTCTCCTACCCACGCGCAAGTCAAGAACCGTCCCTTCTCCCGTCGTCAAGACGGTGCACATAAAATGTGCCGTCCCCCAAACGGTCTAAACTGTCCAACGGTCCATACCGTGACCCCAGCCCGGGACGCAGTGTCACACAGCGCGACGTCTTTACGTAAGCAGCCCAGCAAACTTCCGTTCTAGCGACCGACCCCAAATACGGGGAAGTGCACAAGGACGTGCACTTCCGCCCATGCGCCAAGGACGGCGCATTGGGCACGATAGTCTCCAGTGGAGAGTATCGCCGTAGGCGTGTTCTTTAAAATAATACTATCGCCGAAGGATGCACCCCGTTCCACATAGCCGGAGCTCGAACGGTTAGTTTGCTCTGCGTCGTAAGCACCGAGCGCTGTGTCACACAAGTCCGAACTTTCTGGCAATCAAATCACAAATCCCTTGGGCATCATCCAAGCCAAAGCAAGGAATCCCGTTATCAAACGTGATATCACTTACTATTGCCATAAGTTCCTCGGGCTTGGAGAAAAGTGCATAATGTACCGCTGAGCGATACACCTCAATCTTCGGCTTGTTTTCGTGCTTGTATCCTTCGGTAAAAATCACATCCACCCCCTGAATTCGGGCGAGCACCTCATCAAGCGGCTGATCATCAGCTACACTCTCTAAGATAGCAATTTTCCGAGGTGAACTGATCGCAACTATATCCGCACCCGCTTGGGCATGACGCCACGTATCTTTGCCAGGTTGATCCATCTCGAACCCATGCACATCATGCTTCAGGGTCGCCACCCTCCACTTGCGTCTTTTTGCCTCACGGATGATTTTCTCCAAAAGGGTTGTTTTTCCAGAATTAGCCATTCCTCCCACGATCGAAATGACAGGAATGCTCAAACGTTCATCTTTTTCGTCCATGCTTAATTCTCCCATTTCGTAATCCAGCGTGCTATCAGGAGTTCTCCTGGCTCCACAGACCCATGATTGGCCGGCACATCCACTAGAAGATGACTCCCAATCGTCGAACGTAGAATTCCCGGTCCCGTCGCCGGAGTAAAATCCGCGAATATTTCCCCATCTTTCAATACAGCCTGAGCCCTCAGGAAGCGTCGCTGGTTTCCACGTTGTCGAAAACTGCTCGCCATTCTGACAGGGAACTTTCCCTCTTCGAACGTAGTACGGCCAGCTAATTTGCGGAGTACCGGACGAACCAGCAGGTCATACGTCCCCATAGCAGCCGCTGGATTTCCAGAAAGAGAGAAAAAGAATTTCGTTCCTTTTTGTCCGACCGAAGCGGGAGTACCCGGCTTAATGTTTAGCTTCCAAAACAACATTTCACAGCCATATTTGGCCAAAGCATGGCGCATGATATCGTAATCACCTACCGAGGCTCCGCCGGTCGAAATAACCACGTCGGTATCCGCAACCTTATTTAAGGCTTCAATTGTCTCCTCGATTTGGTCGGAAACGATGGGAATCACCGTGACGTCACACCCCACTTCTTGAAGTAATCCTCGTAACGTATAACTATTACTGTTATAGATCTTACCTGGGAGTAGTGGTTGTCCCACATCTATAAGTTCCGTTCCTGACGAGATTAACCCCACACGCGGTCGACGGTAAACATCCACATGATCATAGCCCACTGCCGCAAGCAGTCCGACCGCCGGCGGGGTTAAATAAAAACCCTTTCTAAGGATGGTTTCCCCCTGTGCGATTTCTTCGCCTTTATGTACGATATTTGAACCAGGTAAGACCGGACGGAAAATCGTCACGTCCCCCAAAGCGAACTCGGTGTCTTCCATCCTCACCACACAGTTGGCACCAGGTGGAATCGGTGCACCTGTAAATATCTTGGCCGCCTCTCCACTGGCAATTTCCCGTTCTGAAAAAGTTCCCGCTGGTATTTCGCTCACTATCTTAAGCTGGAGCGGCTTAGGATCAGACGCCGTGGCAAGATAAGCGTACCCATCCAGCGGAGACCGTGCAAACGGCGGCATATCAATTTGCGATGTCACGTCTTGGGCTAATACACGATGATAGGCATCTACTATTGAAACGCTTTCCTTTTCAACCGGTTGGATGCGGGTAAGGACTAAATCCAGAGCCTCTTCTAGTTCAATCATTATTTTCATACTTATGTCTACTCCTTTATACTAAAAAAGACAAGTTTCATCCCTCAAGTGTAGCATAACCTCAAACGTTGTTAAAGGGACAAAGTTACGCCAGAAATGAGCACGCAGCGCCATAGCCGTCTAATAGGTTAAAGAAAAAACCTGCCAATTTGGCAGGTTACTCTCTACATTTTATCTCAAAGGGGATTCACCCGAATCTTTTCGACTTGAACGCGACCGTCCTCCCGATAAATCTCCAATTGTTTATAGGCTTGCTCTATCTGAATAATTTCCTTTCCGACGGCAACGATGACATTGGGATGGCAAAAACCCACTGACAGATGGCTACTAGGGCTGATTTGAACAAAGGTCGAACTAACCCCTGAGCCCCCAAGTTCATGAATCTTTATATTTCCCCCGGCGAAGATTTTCCCTCCCCGGCATACGCCTTCAATTGCGACGTCACCCTCTACCCGGATCTCCGAGTTATAAGTCCCCTTTAGGCACTCAAATGATCCACCGCATTCAATCATTGCCCCTTGTACGTAGCTGACTACAAAGCTGAGCTTTTCTGGAATCTCAACAGTCATATTTTTAATAAATTGTTCTAAGGCTTGATCTACTCGTTGCAGAAATGGTAAGGATTGAGGATCTAACGGCCCTAACCCAAACAAGAAGTGTTTCGCAGTTCGAATTGAAACGACGAGACCCTCCGTAATCAATTCGTCATCTTGATGTTCTAGAACAAACTTTTCCGCTCTACTCGACAATTTGGGCAGCTCGGGAAACTGTTTTTCCATAACCAGTTTCAAACATTGTTCCGGTTTAACATTGATAGCCCCTGGTGACTTCATCAACTCCGCCGTCTGGCGTAAACATACGTTCAGTTGATCCCTTAGCTCGGTCACATTATAGAGGAGTTTGGAACGAACCACAAATTTTTGGCCAATAACCACCTTCCCCCCTACAAGGTTCTGCTGAATCTTAGCCCCTTTTTCCGCCCTAATCTCTGCATGAGAAACAGATCCTCTAATCTCTAGCTTTCCCCCAGCAAAGATGTGAAGCCCGTCTTGAACGTTTCCATTCACGAAAACATCCCCCGGGAAATTGATGCTTCCCGTTGCCAGATCAACATCCTGATGCCGAACATAGACATTCTCAACCATGTACGACCGTTCATCCGAACGTAAAGGCTGTCCACCACATGCAGCAATCACTTCGAGTCCATCGGCTGAAAGATAGACATTCTTTTTCAAACGAAATTGGAAGTCCTTAAACCCAGCTGCGGGAAAGACCTTGCCGAAGACATCTTTCCCGGGAATCCCCGACTTACCCGGAATTTTACGGGCGAGAACGGCTCCTTCTTCAACCAGTTTTACTTTGGAGGCAAAGAAATCAATTTTTTTCTGGTCAGTATCAGAAATCACTTGTGGAACACCTACAAAATCTTCTAATCGAGCATGTTCGGGCGGCACGGGAAGTGTTGCTTCGGCAATAACAACCTCACCAACGCCCTTGACAGCCAAAACTTCCTCCCAACTCTTGGCCCGACGTCCATAGACCACCTTTAATTCCTCTAAGTCACCATTCAACCTTGCTTCATCCCAAATCTCCCCTTGGGCTGGTTGGCTCTCCCAAGTGACATACTGTGCCAAATCAAGTTCTTCCAAAGCAGGGATGTCTGTCGAAAGAATATAATGTCCGGGTAGTTCCTGCCTGACTTTCGCCACAACAGACAATCCATGAAAGCGGACTAGCAGTTCCCAGGTTAACGCCCCGGCCTTGGATAGGGGATGAAATTCCACCTGATCCCCTGAGCTAATGCGAAACGGGTTATCCTGGCGCGTGCCGTTAAACCAAACTTCTCCAGCTACTATACATGGACGGAACAACATGACCCCGTCGCCCAAAGAAATTACGTACTTAGTTCCATCCCAGATCACCTGACTAAGACTTCCAAAAGAAACTTGGCTTTCATCCTGCCAGGACAGGCGGACCTTCCACTGATGAGAGAAAAAGCCTGGTTTTTCGATCACTTCAATCGTAATGTCTTCCGGTAAAAGCTTGAGCTTAAGCACCCACTCTTCTCTAATTTCTTCTAAAGAATGTCCTTGAACGACTTTTTCTGGCATGTTACTCGCCCCGCTTTATCTGAATTATCATATATTGTTTAATAATAGCATGGAAACTCCACCTACCCCCATAGGCCTTTAGTCCTAATAACTGATAGAAAGGCTCTTTTACACTATCCCTCCGGTTTGACGATTAGATACCCTGAAGATTTTCGCCCATTCGGATCTTGGCTGTTACCAGGTACTTTAGGTAACGGCTTACTTGGTGTTGGTGCGACTGGTTTTAACAAATCCACATCCTCGTGGTCAATCACTTTATCCGTGGTTATCCCTTGTAGTAAATTCTTGACCACTTTCCTTACTTCGGTGGGATCAACTTTCCAATAACTTACCCCCTCAATATCCAGGAAGGCTCCCGGTACTGTCTGGGAGATCACATTGGAGCTTTGAAACCCTACAGCAACTTTGGAAAGGGCGAACATGTCCTTAGCCGATAAATCCGTGTGAACCGCCTGCATTAGTGGTGGAATGAGGAAGGGAAGCCTCGGAAGGGTCTTAAGCTGAAACATCTCCTTGGCAATCGCTTTTAATACAACCTGTTGCCTAGCTGTCCGTGAAATATCTGATAAGGCATCATGACGAAAACGGGCATACTGTAAGGCTTTTCCACCATCTAAACGCTGCACACCTTTATGTAGGTTAATATACCCATCTTCAATATCGCCGGTCTCATAGTACATATCTTTCTCGACATCAACCGTGATTCCACCTAATGTATCGATGACTTTCTTAAATCCTTGAAAGTTCGTCTGGACATATCCTGCGATCGCTTCACCGGTCAGATCTTCTACGCATCTTTGTAATGTCAATTCATCCGTTAATGCCGCGACCGCGTTTATTTTCACGTAACCATGCCCCGGAACAGCCACCCGCGTATCACGGGGGATCGAAAGCAGGCTAATCCGCTGTGTTTCCGGATCAACGCTGGCCAAAATCAACGAGTCGGTATTAAACTTGATCTGATCAGGTCGTTGATCCGCTCCGATGAGTAGGACGCTGACCCTCTTTGACAATCCACCATTAACGGTGTCTATTAGCTCGCCGCTGGGCATCCTGTCTTCATGCCCAGCTCCAATAAATCCGTTGTACCAAAGGAATCCTGCAGCTAAAGCTCCAAGAAAGGCAACAGTCGCTAAAATTAAACTGATCGCGCGCCGCACGTCACCAACTCCATCATTTAACATTTTTACTTCATTATACCCAACTTTTTATGATATGAAAGAAGATTCGCAAAAATATTTATAATGCAAAAAGGGGGCACGATGCATCGTACCCCTCTAATAATAATCGATTATTCACATTTAGCCTCTAAAAACCATATGGGAAAGGGTTCTATGCATGTACCCACATCATGTACTTCGTGCCCACATCGCGTCCCCTTATAACAGTATCTGATGCTCTCTGAAATCACCCGTCATCGGGAGTTCAGCAACCCGATCCACAAAGCTGAGTCCGTAACGCGCAACGAAGCTCAATGGATTGATTACGCGTTCCTGGCGAGAATGATTTGGAGTAATCCCATCCTCAAGCTGTTGCAAGCGAATAAGCACCTCACTACATTGTTTGCGCTGCGCCTGCCAAACTTTCTTCTTTAAATAATCTAATTGGAAGTTCACCTTCGCTTGATTCCGAAGCAGCCAATCATGCACATTAACGTGAATCCCTTCGAGAGGTTCAAGCTCTGAGTAAGCCTTTTCAACTTGAGTACGCATACGCTGAAAACGTTCATCGATATCCAACGTATCCCGTTCCCGCACACAGCGTTCTCGGTATTTCTCCAACCCGCTATAAACATCCTCAAGGACTAATGCCTCTTTTTTTAACGATTTTTGCCAAGAAGCCGTCAACACAACGACAGACAGACGCGGGTAAAGAATAGGCATGACGAACCCGAAGGTTTCAAAGACTTTCCCCAACTGAGCCCAATAATTCAGCTCCCCCGGTCCAGGAACATAGGCCAAAGTTGGGAACAGGTATTCTTGGACAGCCGGACGTGTCACAACATTCGGAGAAAAGCGCTCAGGCTCTTTTGCGATTAAGGCGTTCAGTGCATCCATATCCCACTGTTCCTTTTGCCCACGCAAGAAAAACTCCTGATCAATTCGTAAGATTGCCTTTCGCTCAGGTACGGAGAGAAAAAGATTGACTTCTCCGCCAGTTGGCTGAATCTGGGCCTGGAACCCAAGACCCACCCATTCCTTCGTCCGCACAGCCAAAGCGTCCCGAACATCGACATGCATCTTCAATATCCGTTCATACATCGGTGCCGCCAGCCGCTTAAATTCTGGTAACAGGGGATCGAAGAAAATAAGCCCCCATTTTTGAACAAGCCACTGTAATGTCAGGGCAAACCATTGCGTCAAATTTTCCGCTTGCTCCATAAATAGGCGACATTGCTTTAAGACGGACGATCGAAACTCACTGTCAGGTATTCCCCTGAGTTGGAGTTCAATCTCTTCCCAAGAAGGCACCGGTTGATTGCCAACAGACTCACCTTTCCCGTCGCCTGGTAGACGACAAAGGTCCAGTTTTCCTTCTGAATTTATAATAAAGGTTTCTTGAATCTCTAACCAGTCATGATCTTCACTGGCAATCCAAAAAATCGGAACAACCGGTCGACCAAGCTTTTTCCGTTGTTCTTTTGCCAACCGGATGGTCGTCAAGGCTTTATATAACGTGTATAAGGGCCCCGTCAAAACACCTGCCTGCTGGCCTGTGATTACTACTAACGTTTCTTTTTGTCGAAGCTCTTCAATCATCCGATAGGTTTCCGCACTGGCTCCTAAATGTGTATGATAAGCCTTAAGTGTGTCAGCCATAATCTCTCTAGGATACTCCCTAGTATCTAACAAAGCCGCACGCCGCTCAAAGCTTTCCTGAATCTTGGGATCACCACTTGGAAAAAATAAAGCCACTTGTTCAAAACAAGTAGCCATGGTTTTCATTGGATCTTTCATATCTATCCCCCCGCTACCTTTCCAGTACCCGTGGGTATTTTATCATGCACGACTAGAAATCGCAATTTTTCCGGGCTCGCCTTTCCGGACTCGTCCAATCACCGCGGCGGCCGGTGTCCCACACTTATTTAACTGTTCAATCAACAAATCAACGCGCACTTCCGGTACGGACAACAGTAATCCTCCTGAGGTAATCGCGTCAAAGAGCACGATACGAAGATCCTCTAGGACATCCTCTGCAAAGTCGACCTTATCTTCGAGATGACGACGATTAGCTTGTGTCCCCCCCGGAATAGCCTTTTGTTTAATACAATCCCAAACACTATCTAAGACTGGTACAGCCCCCGCATATACTTCTGCGCTACAACCACTCGCCTGAAGCATTTCATGTAAATGCCCCAACAGTCCGAAGCCGGTCACATCCGTGCAAGCATGGACCCCCACAGCAATCGTCGCTTCAGCAGCCCCCTTGTTCAGAGTAGCCATGACCTGAATGACCTCCGCCTCCGCTTCCGGTGAGACAATCCCTCGTTTAATCCCGGTCGTGATAATTCCTACCCCAAGCGGTTTCGTGAGAACTAAGACATCCCCCGGCTCGGCATTCGCATTAGAAAGAACATGGTCAGGATGCACAATTCCAGTAACGGACAGCCCATACTTCGGCTCCGGATCATCAATCGAGTGCCCGCCGACAAGAACAGCGCCTGCCTCCCGAATCTTATCGCTCCCACCTTGAAGAATCTTAGCCAAAACGTCCATTTTCAGTTTCCCTACTGGAAACGAAACGAGGTTCATGGCCGTGATTGGTTTAGCCCCCATCGCGTAAATATCACTCAACGCGTTGGCCGCGGCAATCTGCCCGAAAGCATAAGGATCATCAACCACAGGGGTGAAAAAGTCAACGCTCTGAACGATGGCCTGTTCATTATTTAAACGGTAGACCCCAGCATCATCTGAAGTTTCCATACCTACTATAAGATTGGCATCCTCTAGGTTCGGAGGTAAGCAGCGCAATACTTGCGCCAGGTCCGCAGGACCTATCTTACATCCTCAACCAGCTTTCGTAGATAACTGAGTCAACCGAACTTTATCTGTCATAGTATCTTGCTTTATAGTCAGATCCATCTTAAACACCTCCCTATCATCACTCATTAATTATAGCCGTATATCATCGATCAATGCAAGTGGGCGGGTGCATGCCGGCTTAGGTTGCCCATTGCTCCAGGCGCCGAACAATGTCCTCTTTATCCCCACCCAACAAAGTTCGCACATCAATAAGCACCCAATCCTTGCGAATCCGAGTCAGAATGGCTACCGGACCTAGACGCAAAAACTCTTCTAGCTCGATGACACTTCCTTGCTTTGGACGAATGGCACACACCCAGGTCGGAAGATCGACCGTGGGCCACGCCCCACCACCAACCTGAGAGGCATCCTCCTTTAATTCAACGATGATGTCCGAATTTCCCGCCAAGTCCGCTAAAAGCTCAGAGGCAGCTAATTTCAGTGTATCTAGAGGGAGTGAGAGCATTCTCCAGACGGGAATATCGTCTATCCCCCCATTTTTATATAAACGCAAAGTCCCCTCGAGGGCTGCTAAGGTCAATTTGTCGACCCTCAAGGCCCTAGTCAGTTGATTCTTCTTCAAACGATCGATAAACGTCCGCTTTCCCACGATAATCCCGGCCTGTGGGCCACCAAGCAATTTATCTCCACTAAAGGTGACGACGGAAAGCCCTGCTTTGACCGTATGCTCAATTGTCGGCTCGAGAGGAAATCCAAGACTTGTCCCATCGAAGAAACTTCCGCTTCCCAAATCTTCCATAACGGGCAAACCTAGCTTATCCCCGAGTTCCACCAACTCAGCACCGGAAACAGAGTGAGTAAACCCTTCTACCCGGTAATTACTCGTATGTACTTTTAATAAGATTGCCGTATCCGGTCCGATGGCTGCTTCATAGTCCCTAAGCCAAGTCTTGTTGGTGGCTCCAACTTCGACGAGTTTGGCACCCCCGGCTTTTAGAACCTCTGGTATCCGAAAGGAACCGCCAACTTCTACGAGTTCGCCTCGAGACACAATCACTTCTTTCCCTTGAGCAAACGTATTCATCATTAAAAGGACGGCTGCCGCATTGTTATTGACCACCATAGCTGCTTCTGCCCCAGTCAGATCACAAAGAAGCGCTTCAACATGGTCATAGCGCAAACCCCGCTCCCCAGTCTCAATATTCAACTCAAGATTGCTGTACCGTTCCGATTGCTCAGCAACAAAACGTGCGACCGATGGAGCAAGCAAAGCTCTTCCACAATTGGTATGTAAAACGACCCCCGTGGCGTTGATAACTCGCCGCAAACTAGTTTCAGGACAGGTCAGTTCTAGTAGAAGTTGGCTTTTCAACCACGACCACAGGGATGATTCGAACTCTTCAAAGGAATCCGCAAGATTTCGGTTTACATTTTTCCTAGCTTTTTCAAGAACCTGTCGAACGCCCTGCGTTAAACGAGGCAACTGCCTCTCATTCGTCAAAAACGGACTGAATTCCGTTTCGAGTTCCAGCCGAGAAATCACTTCATGAACAGCTGGAAGTGCCCTTAATCGCCTTTGCTTCTCTTGATCCACCGATTGCCACTCCTTAAGGACCATAATTATTATCGACTAATTTTTCGAAATACGGCCCGCACATTTTTTAGGATTTCGACATTACAATTAACATAAGATAAGGACAAGAAACTTACTCCATGAGGATTTCACCTCTTCTGAGGTTTTTGCTGAAGTTACCCGTCCTTTAACCTTTGACTTCTGTTAAAGTGGCTCTTGGCCACCTGATAAATGTACAAGCTACTTCGAGGAGGTATTTTATGTCCAGCATCAGCTCTACTACTCTACACAAAAACCCACCTCATCAAGCTGTTATTATTCCCTTTGATACGCTCACTCAGACAAAAAAGCATTTCCACCCTTGCATCTTTTGCGGTAACACCATGAAGGTTCACAAGTTTAAGGGTAAGACCGTCTGTGTCCACTGTCTGCGCCAAATTCCAGCTATCTTTTCCTGCGGATAACTCTTGCTATGAATACCTTTTGAATTGGGATAAGGATAAGAAAAAGGGAAGCATTTGCTTCCCTTTTCGAGTTTTTAGCTTTGTACCGGCTTATTGAAAGAAGCGTTGAGCGTTTGTACAGCTTTTACCTTAATAATTGCCTTCCCGTGTTCAGACAGGAAAACTCCGGTTGTGGCCACAATTTCTCCGTATTCATCAAGGATTGCCTCTGTTAATAGCCGTTTCTTGCCAGTTCCCATGCGGTTCAGGACAAGGTAGTATTCCTCTTCAAACTCATATAGGCTGGAACGCAGTTGGTTGAATTCTGGTAAACGCCCTACAACGGAAACTACATCCTCAAAATCAGCAAACGCATAAACCAATTCTGTCACTCGACCTTTAGCGGTCTTACGAACCGTTTTTTCTTTATTAGAACCCTCAGCTAGATCTTCCTGCTTCATGATCGTGATAACAAACTCATCATTCGATGCCACGGTTGCCTGAATCCAGAAAGGTTGATCTAAATTAAATTCCACTTCTTCTCTTGCCTGTGCGATGAGCTCCCAAAACAATTGCTCCGTCTTTGCTGATCGTTGGAATAGATCAGCCATCGTAATATCCCTGTCAGTTAGCTCTGTCAGAGAGATAAAGATGCGGATGGTATGCTCGTTAACTTTTTGAACACGCATATTCCCACTCTCCTTCCCGCATCGCGTGCTTACGCTATCATATTCACATTATAACATATTACGCCATAAGTTTTTCTGTGAAATCTTAGTAATTCGGATTTGCCTTCATAACCGAACTCAAATGGGGCACTCCTTTTTACGCTGTACCCCTATTTTAGTATTATTTTCCTTCTAGTGCAACTTTTCCACAAGTTCACAGCGCACAACCTCTCGCCGGACAGGGAGATACATAAGTTTGACTTGGTCTTCCACCTTAAGCTGTTCATAGGTATTCCGATCGATATAGAACTGCCTTTGTTCAGAAGCATTTCTGATTTTTAAACTATATGACCTTAATCCAGAATCATACGTTTTTTCCAAAACTGATCCTTGCATAAAGCTTGGTTGAGCGAACCAATCTGGTTGGGAAAACAAGAGTAGTTCAGTGTAACTTGCTAAGACGCCAATCCAGATTAAAGTTTTCCCTGCTAGTAGCAAAAACCCCCAAGCATCACGTTCATAACGCCACACGCCCACAAATTTCCAACCAAGTCGAAAGAGAACGAATCCCCCTATCGAAAAAAGCACGATCAAATTGGGCCAAGTCGTACTCCATAGATAGCGATAATAGTCAACCATTGCTTACCCCTTTACAAAGCGGTTCTAGAAATATCGTTCCGGGCATAGCTTCCACTCAATTCAGATTGGCACCCGTTTCCACCATTTGCTTTAACGTCATAAAGCAATTGATTCACGCACTTAGGGAGTCTTTCAAAAGACTGCCGAATCCTTTTCACAATGTACCGTGCTTCATAGGATAATATCCATTACTATAATAATTAGCAACTGTGTTTTATTTCGCTATGAAAGTCAAAGCACCTTCTTTTCAGAAGTCATTTTTTGACCTTTTTCGGAGTATTTTTATATGTGTTGTATATTTTCGGGTATAGAAAAAGGAACAAGATTTCCTTGCTCCCATAAATTTATTTGAGCTATTCTGCTTTAACGATTTGTTCCTTGCCAGCTCCGCAGCTCGGGCAAGTCTTAGGACGACAACGACCTTCAGACGTTGCATTGCACTGTGAACATTTCCAAACAGCCATGATGATTCGCCTCCTTAATGTGTAACAATTATTAATTTGATTTAATTCTATATATTTCTCAAGCAAATGTCAATCTTTTTGTACTTTGTATTTTTATCTTAGTCCCGTTTTAATCAATATTCCTATAAAGGTTTATAGACAGTATACTATTTCGAATAATAATTGTTAAATTTAATACATAAAAGCCTTTCAGAAAAATCCAAAAGGCTTCTTTCCTTGATTTAGTGGGACTAGCTTTTATGGTACAACAGAGGTCATATCCAGAATATAAACGTTTTCCGCAAAATCAATAACCTTTATCTGTAGTTTTTTCCCCTTTAAAGTACTTGGCAACTTTGCAATGAAATTTCCATTTTTATCGGGTTTAGCCGCTATGACTAAAACCGGTGTCACTGGGGCTGTATCATAGATATTTACAGTGGCATCACTGTTAACACTTCCGTCTATTTCTTTCGTTGTCGCATCGATACCACTTAAGACGCCAAATCCTGCATCCATTACGGGTAGAAGTGGAGCAAACTTAAGTCCCAGTTTATTAATGGGTTCCTCCACGTTAATCGTGTCTAACGGGGAAGCCATTTGACCTGCCGCTACAGTCATTTTATAGCGGTGCTTCTTGTATTGAGCATCAGTGCCCTCAACATCTAATTGATAACTTCCAGTAGGCAGATAAACTACAAAATTTCCATCGATATCTGTCCTTGTTGTCCACGTCATAGTAGCATTCGATACTTTGACAAGCGCACCCCACTTTTCTGGTATTATACTTCCCCCGATAGCCCCTGATTTAACGCCGTCTACACCAGCTTTGTCTGAGATTACTAAATTTGCAGTCTTCACCGTTGTCGTTGTCGTAGTTGTTGTTCCTGTCGTAGGTAGTTTAATAATGGGTACTTTAATAGTGGGTAATTTTATTGATCGAGTATTAATTACACCACCATTAGAAACGCTGAACAAATTCAGGGAATAATCGTCATCTGCATAAATGTTAAAAGTATACTTACCTGTTAACAAATCCTTCGAAGACGGACCAAGGCGGTTGCCGCTTTGCCCTTCAAGTGTTAAGGCCCCTAAAAGATCACTTGCATAAACGGCTTTGAAATCGTCAGTAACTGTGACTACCAGACTTACACTAGACGTATATGTGGAAGGTGCTACCACTGTGAATGGAACAATAATCATCTCACTAAGTTGTACACTGTCCCAGGACGTAAGTCCATTCGTAATATATAAGTTGTAATCTCCCGCCGAATAAGCTTTAGACGGCGTCGCTGTTACAGAGAGACCATCGGGGGCCAGTTTAATCGTTGTTGCAACCTTAGTTTGTTTACTATCGGTGACGTAAACAGTGTTACTATTCACACTTGTACTCGATAGTGGGGTATTAAACGTGACCGTCCAGACCTTATTAACCTCTGTTGTTGTCTTAGCAGGCCATATCTTAAAACCCGTGTTCGTGGAAGATGTAGCTGCAAACACCGACGATACGGATAGAAGGAATAATATGGTTGCTAAAAGCCAAGCAATCCACCAGGTCTTCTTAACCACAATACCATCCTTCCTTCCTTGATGTGAATTCTACGCTTCCCAATTCTTCTGGCTCAACCCCGCCATAATCTTTTGAACATAGGCCTGAGTTTCCTTATATGGTGGTACCCCCTGGTATTTCTCAACAGCACCTGGGCCTGCGTTATAAGCTGCTAAGCTCAGCGGAACATTTCCCTGAAAACGATCCAGCAAATCCTTTAAAAAATGCGTTCCTCCATCCAGGTTTTGGGTCGGATCATAGGCATTCTGAACCCCATACGAAGCAGCTGTTCCTGGCATCAACTGCATTAGGCCCATCGCCCCAGCCTGTGATGATGCATTGGAATTAAAGCCTGACTCCGCTTTGACAACCTGCTGAATCAGGCTTGGATCAACCCCGTATTTTTGGGCCATCGAATAAATAACAGTCTCTAGAGAACCAACATTTTCGCCCTTAGCCTTTGAGGCAGGCGGTAACTGATTGCCATTAACCTGAGCTGTGGTAGGCAAGTCTTTTAATTGACTAGTTAACCCTTGGGGAGCGGTCGTCCCTCCCCCTAGTGCAGTTTGAAATAACGTAGCAAAAAGTTGCGAACTTGAATTACTTCCATCTCCAACATCAGACGACCCAGTCTGATCCGTTTGAGCATTCCCCCAAGCCGCATTCATCTGTTGAAATTGAAATAAGAGGATCATTTGGGCGGCATTCATTTCAAAAGCCTCCTTTCCACTCTCCCTAAATTTTCCCGACCTCATTGACTGCCTTATCTAACATCCCGTCTTGAGTCTGGATCACTCTTTGATTGGCTTCATAGGCTTTCATGACCGTCATCATTTGAATCATTTGTCCAGAAATATCAACGTTCGAAGCCTCAACCGACCCCTGAAGAACTTGAGCGGTAGCCGACACTTGTACCGGTTGAGAAGCACTATACAAAGATTGTCCTTCACGTTTTAAACCATCATTTGGAATGTCCACAACCCGTAGACGATCAACAGTACGCCCTTGATCCATAATTGTTCCATCTGCCTTAACGCTAAATTCTGAACTAAGTGGCCCTATTGGGCCCTTGTCACCCAGCAAAGCGTATCCATCCGGAGATTGAAGCGTCCCATTATCATTTAGCTGAAAATGTCCATTGCGGGTAAAGCGTTCTCCGCCCGGGGTCTTCACTACAAAATAGCCCGGTGACGTTAAAGCTAAGTCAGTCTTAACATCCGTCGCCTGTAAAGCCCCCTGTACGTTTGACAAGGCAGCACGATCCACTCCCACCCCTGTTCCCATCCCGCCAATCTGTACGACTTCAGAAGCCCGGTTTCCTCCCATGCGTTCAATCAACTGTGAAGGGAAAGAACTATTGCTAGCAAGTTGTTCTTTATAGCCTGGAGTCTTCACATTCGCAACATTATCCCCAATAATTTCGCTTCGTCTCTGGGCGGCCAACATACCTGTGGCTGAAGCATATAGTCCTCGTATCACCTTGTCCCCCGCCTTTGTTAATTATTTAGGGGTTCTTCATTTATTATTACTTAATAACCATCCTCAGCAAACCTAATTGTGAAGAAATGGCACGAGTAAGTGAACTGTAATAAAGGCCATTCTCTGCCACTTTTGACATTTCGCTATCTACATCCACGTTGTTACCATCATTGCGCAACGATGTCGATTGGTCCGTTACAACGCCGGATCCGCCGCCAACTGCAACACCAGGAATGTGCTTAGGAGAGGTCGTCTTCATCGCTAATGCTCCACTATTTCCACCTAAGGCAGCTCCTAGTATGGCTTGAAAATCAACATCTGAGCGCTTGAAATTTGGAGTATCTATATTGGCAACGTTATTCGACAACACCTTTTGCCTCATACTTGAGGCCTCAAGACCTTTCTGCAAAACGTTTAAAACTGGCCCATCTAACCAACCGGACATGTTGCTTACCTCCTCATGGTATTAGCAATACCCCACATCTGATCTCCGTCCGAAACCAGCCTGGCATTCATTTGATATGCTCGCTGGACCTGCATGAGATCCGTCATTGAGGTCGCTAAGTCCACATTTGATTGTTCCAGTGATTGGCCTCGGATCGTTCCTAATACTTGATTTCCTAATGTACTCCCTGGTTGCCCAACCTGTGGTGCGCCAGAATTAACCGTGGACAAATAGAGGTTGTCCCCATTTTTTTCTAATCCCTCAGGATTCTTAAATCCCACTAAGGAAATCTGACCAAATATGGTCTTTACTCCAGCTACAACCCCTGATATCTCACCATTCTTTGACACGGCCAAGTCAGTTGCTCCGGAGGGTACCGATATGCTTGGTTGTACAGCACTTCCGTGCATATCGGTAAGTTGACCAGACCCATCCACTTGGAAAGATCCCACGCGGGTATAGCCCGTCGTCCCGTCCGGCGTCTTGACTTGAAAGAATCCCACTCCATCTATTCCTAAATCTAAAGGGCGATCTGAGGGGGCCAGAGTACCTTGTTGAAAATTTGTCCCACTGGCGTTATACGCAACCCCTGACCCGATGCCAAGGGTATCCACGCCTGTGGTTCCAGCAGTTTTTGTTTTCCCGGAACGCACCTCCGTCGACAAAGTCTCCGCGAAATCCATCTGATTCGCTTTAAATCCAGGCGTGTTCACATTAGCCATGTTATTACCTATGGTATCTATCGCAAGCTGCTGCGCACGGATCCCAGACGCAGCAGTTCCAATTAAGCGCATGATGCAGCCCTCCGTTCCTCAAAATGAGTTTATCCTCATTGGTTGCTTCTACGTGTTATTGCTAGTAGAACAACGATTAATTACGCTTGAGATCAATCAGTTCTTGCAAGAGGGAGTCCGATACCGTGATCACCCGTGAATTGGCTTGGAAACCACGCTGGGCCACGATCATATCCGTGAATTCTGTAGAAAGGTCGACGTTGGACATTTCTACAGCGCTTGAGACTAATGTAGTTCCTGAAGGATAAGTGCCAGCAGTTGCTGCCACCCCGTATGGTGTGGCAGGACCGGAGTTGTTGGACACTGTGTAAAAACTACCGCCCATACTTGTTAGACCAGCTTCATTTGCAAATGTCGCGATCTGAACATTCCCAATTGGTGTCGGAAGACCCGTAGCACTAAGAATACCTGTGATAGCACCTGTTTTATCAATACTATAACTACTGTAAGTGTTCGGGGCGATATTAATAGGCGTCGCATCATCCGCATCCAAAACCTGTGCTCCCGACGCTGGATCAACTAAGTTCCCAAGGGCATCCAACGAAAAAGCACCCGAACGAGAATAAATTCTATCAGTACCATTTGTCGTTAAAGCAAAGAACCCTGGTCCTTGTATCATCATATCTGTGGGATTACCCGTTGACTGAGCGCTTCCCTGAGTCATAATTTGATCAATGGAACCAAGTGAAGCCCCTAACCCAACCTGCATTGGATTAGTACCCCCAGTTGCTGCTGTTGGTGTTGATGCCCCTTTCAAAGTTTGGCTCAGCATTGTAGCAAACGTCACCCGACTCCTCTTATAACCTGTTGTGTTAACATTAGCAATATTATTCCCAATAACATCCATTTTGATTTGGTGATTCTTCAACCCCGAAATTGCCGAATATAAAGAACGCATCATAGCGCATATTCCTCCTCTTCGTAACTTATTGTACCTACTAAAAACGGGCTTTCATTGTTATTGAGTTACAACTACCGCAGTAGCAGGCTGGTGATCCTGAACCTGTGTAATCAGACCCATCTCCAAGTCAGCTAGCGTTCCATCGGCCTTACGAATCTGCAACTTAGGATCGCCGTCCAGCCACTTCGCACATTCGACGGTACCTGTAATTGTGGTTACCCCGTCTGTATCTACCCCGCTCACCCATTTGCCGATCAACGCTGCCCCTTGGGTTAGTGATGATTGTTGGGAGAAATTAGTCATGCTTTTGTTTAATGCATCCATGGATGTAGCGATATTCGTCATTTGCTCTAAAGCGCTGAACTGGGCCAATTGCGCGATGGATTCTTTGTTATCTGTAGGATTCATAGGATCTTGATTTTGCATCTGCGCAACGAGTAACTTAAGAAAATCGTCTTTTCCGAGTGCAGCATTGGTCTTCACTGTAGTTTTACTCGTTGCACTTGAGGTAGAGGGTGTAGAACTTGTCCCATATACCGTGTTGCTCATAGTTCCTCCTAAGCCGTGACATTAATCTGATTGATATTATCCCGCCCAATCGAGAGTGAGTTAGTAACTTGGATTGGATCCTCGTCCTCGTTAGGGAGTATGTTTTGATTGAACGTCATTTGGGATTTATTTCCATTTGAATTCTGTTGCCGTTCTCTACCTTGTCCCATTTCTAACATGCCACAGTTCACACCCTGGTTCGACAAGGTTTGGCGCAACTCTGACAGTTGTTTCTGTAAGAGTTGACCTGTCGCGGCTTCAGAAGCTTGCACCTGTAGATGAACTTGCCCATTTTCCCAACGTAGATTGATTTGGATTTTCCCCAAGTCTGCCGGATGCAGTTGAATGTCGAGATCCTTCAGTTCTTGATGTCTGTTCGTGACTTGCTCGCGAAACACGGTAGCGATTTGTTCCAATACAGGAATTGAGACTGTTTTCCCATCAGCGACATTTGTCGCTAAAATGTTGCTCGCCAGCCCAATGCCTGCGCCGGGATTCGGACTTTGCACGTCTTTCACTCCTGAGAGCTCGGAGGATGGCGTGCTAGTTCCCTTTTGAACTTCCTCTTTAAAAGTTCCCTCTATGATTCTCAATGTTTTATTTTCTTGGGGACCTATCCCCTCTAATTTCTGCTGAACATTCGTCAGAGGAACCGTGTCTTTTACTTGCGTGGAGAGTGGATTTAGGTCAGTTACCTTCGTCTGTTTAAGAACGGGTTCAGAACTCCCTTTCGCCAGAGGATCGATACTATCGCCTCCAACCCCTTCGCCCCCTAAGTTTAATTTCGTGTAAATAGAAGCCAGTAAGGTGGAGACCTTCGCATTTAGTTCAGGGTTACGGTTGTTCAACGCATTGCTTAAACCTTCAAGCAACGATTGAATTCCCTTTTGACCACTCATAGCCTGCCCATCTTTAATGACATCGTCCGTAACCGTCATCCAACCCTGAATAATCTTCGTCATATCCTGACTAAGACCCTTTGTTCCAGAGCTTTCTGGACCAGATGGAATTCCCATTGGGGAGTTGTCTGTAATCTCTCCGGAGAGAGCAACTAAAAGATTTGCAATAACCTGTCTATATTTATCCAACTCCGTAATCCCAGGGTTATCCCCCTGAGGTTTAAGCGTCGTCATCCCTGACTGCGCAGAAACCTCGTCTGAGGCCAGCGAAACTAGATTCAACAGAGCTAAACCCACTGTTCCCTGACCCACATCGTTTCCGGAATTGGCCTCCTTGCCTGCCGGAAGATTACTCTGAAGCATCGGCTGAAAGAAATTTGAAAGCGCAAAATGACCGTACCCTAGCATGCTCCCCAGTTCGTTCGGGATCTGCGTATTTTGTACGGGATCTTCAGCACTCTGCTTCTCATCCGAGTCTTGGCTTGCTTTAGAGCTCTGCCCTTTCGGATCTACGTTTCGATTTATGGAACCACTGAGCATCGTTGCAAATGCTGTAGCAGCGTTTTCAGGGCTGTCTGGCGCATCTTTTCCCTTTGAAGCTGGTGTTTTCACCAGTTTGCTACCAGCCTTAAGAGTATCCGAAAGGACATTAATACCTGCCAACTGCCGTCACCTCCCACTTAAGCTTCTAAGAAGTCTATCGGCAAAATCCTTATAAAACATTAGGACGATTATTTTATTAATATAAGTTCTTTTTCTGACGGCTCAGTCTTCCTCGCAAACGCAAGACCGCCTGTGTATGTAACTGTGAAATTCTGGATTCCGAGAGTTTCAAAACTGCTGCGATCTCTTTTAAGGTCAGTTCTTCTTGATAATAAAGCGCCACTACTAATTTTTCTTTATCAGGTAATTTTTCCACTGCTACAGCAAGAATTCGCTTCTGTTCCTCTTTCTCTACAGCTTGATACGCGTCCTGAGCTTCCGGGTCCATCAGCAAATTAAGTGGTGTGCCACTACTGTCTCCTTCACCGTCCACCGTAGTTTCATCGAACGAGGTCAAGGTTAACATTTGGGCTTGAGCTAACACTCCTTCTATCTCCCGAACCTCTACTTTCAGTAACTCCGCGACCTCTTGAACGGTAGCCGCTCGTCCTAGCCGGTATTCCAACTCGGCAAATCCGTCTTGCACCCGCTTCACTTTCTGTCTTGCTGAATGAGGAACCCAATCCATCGTTCTAAGTCCATCAATCATGGAACCGCGAATGCGGATTGAGGCATACGTTTCGAATTTGAACCCCCGGGCTGCTTCGAATCGATCCAAGGCATCGAGTAACCCAAAGACACCATAGCCAATGATATCATCCTCATCAATATGGGGTGGAAGGGACATCGCTAAACGGCCAGCAATGCGTTTGACCAACGGCAAATATTGTTCAATCTGTTCTTGTTTCCACGCTCCGCGTGAAGCGGCTTCATAAGTATTCGGTATCAAGTCTTACTCACCTCCCTTATCCCAGCCCATACGGCGCACCATTTCTGCTTGTCGCTCACTATCCGGCAGCCCTGCGCTTAAATCTTGGTCAACCTGTCCAGGTAATTTTGAATCTTGAACCTCTGATTGTTGGTGCTCATCGTCTCCTACCGAAAAATCAATAACTCCACCACGCTTGGAATCCGAGCCTTTTTGATTATTATCGGGCGTTTGGGAGGCAGTTCTTTCAAACAAGTTTAAGATTCCAGCCATTAAAAGATACATAACCCCAAAGGAAACCCCAGCCCGTACAATTAAGTCTACCATCCTCACCCCATTGATCCAGCTCAGCAAGACAACAATAAGGGTAGTGATTGAGGAAAGACGCATGGCCCAAATCTGAAACAGTTCGCTATTTTGGTCGGCCATCAAACCACCTTTTCTCCATGATTAATTGTTCGTATACGTAAGGCCCCTGTCCCTACGTCAAAATGAATCGTCCGTCCAAAGCTGCCTCCAACATCCGAGATCAGCAGTGGAATTCCATATTTTTTGAGTTCCTGTACCACCGCTTCGGCATTACGTTCCCCAATTTTCAGAATTGCAGGTTTTCCCGGGAAAGAGAACATCTGGGCTCCACCGGCTATTTTTGCCCTAAGACGAGTTTTATTGGCCCCCATACCGGTAATTTCTTTCAGCAATAATTCCATCCCAGTATCCGCATATTTCGCCGGATTGCCCCCTAAACTTCCACTAGCCGTCGGGAGCATAATGTGAGCCATCCCACCAACCTTCAGGAACGGATCATGGATGCAAATGCCGATACACGACCCTAATCCGGCGGTTAACAATAGGTCCGGCGATCGTGCCGTCTTATAATCAGCCATCCCGACCGTGATTACAGCGCTCATAATCCCATGGCCTCCAACAATCTTTCCAATGATCCTTCATCTGGCAAGAAAATAAATTGCCCTTCAATCTTCGGAATTCCAGAGAGCTGTGTATCGATAAACAACACCGTGTCTTCGAGTGTGCCCTCTTCCAAAAATATGGCATCTAAAATTGCGCCAATCATATCCACCGCTAACGCAGGTACGGAAGGTTGCAGGGGAATCCCCGAAAACTGTGTCAAAGCAATAAGGAAGGAACTTACCAAAATATTTCCAACCTCTTTCAACGCCGAATGAGCCATCTCATCGGTATAGATATCGATCGGCTCAGTCGTCCCCATCAAGGCTTGAACGACTATTTCAGTGCTTTCTATCGGAAAGAAGAAAACAGCTTTACCCGGAGCATCCCCTTCAACTTTCACATAGATGACCGCCTGGGGCATATCAAGTTGGCCTACAATGGCTGAGACGTGTTCAAACGGGACTGCCCATACTTGTGGTACAGACATATCGATGCGACGTTGTAAAAGGGTGGACAAGGCTGTCGCCGCATGTCCCGATCCAATGTTTCCTATTTCACGTAAGGCATCCAGTTGGAACTGAGTGATTTCCATTTTTATACCAGTCCTTTCTTACGCATGGCCCTTTGTATATCAAAGACACAGCGAATAATTTTATCTCGCTCTCGTTCCTGGAGGTCATGAAATTCGACCGAAACGATGTATCGTTTGCTATCCTCTGCCTTTTCAGCCCGGCAAACACGAACCGGGGTTTGCAGTTCTCCATTAGGAAGGGTTACTTGCGTATAAAGTAGTGCATTATTCTCCACTCGTTCCTCCGTGAGAAAGCGCATCCCCCCACCGCTTAAGTCAGTCATCATTGCCTTATGGAAATCACTCAACCCTTCCTTGGTCACCGATCGGAACGCGACTGGATACAGGGCAGGCACCCGAACAAAATTACGGCGTTGCACTTTCGTTACGAAATCCGGTAGCTCTAATACGAACAATGGAACCGGGACCGCGATTCGTTGCATAATTCGAGCCTGAAATGAGTAGGCCGCCGCTTCGTCCCAAAATGTCAGCTTCACTTTCGTCCCTTCCCGCAAAGGAACCACCTCTCCATGCTGAAACAGTGCACCTACAGAGAGGATTTTTTCTCCCACTTCTTCGATACGTGTTTTATAATGTCCTTCATACACACCTTCCAGAACGACAAGGTCCACCGCAAACCCGACTGAAAGCTTATTCTTATACGCCAAATTATCACCCCCCTTAGTTCGTAGTCGAATATCGATTACGCTTCCGATTTCCCTGAAGTAAGTTTCCTTCATTAAGAATACTTATATTGTCTAATACGAACCAAGCAACTTGCTCAAGAAACCACGAACTCCTCCGGCTTGGCGCGGCGGACGAAGATAAATCCCGGAAACAGTACCCGCAATCCACTGAATACAACGATACGCTGAACTTTCCGGGAAACTAATCCCCAAGGGTTCCTGTAGCATAACGGAGCGACCCACGAGATGGTCATCATAGACCCATCCCATAAAATTAAGCGACCCATCTAGGAATTTGAGCACTGCCGTCTCCAACCGTTTAAACGTCGCCTGCGCTTCGGCTTCGGACCTCACCCGATTAATCACCACATGAATGGGTACCTCGCCGGCTTCTTTCTTCAATGTTTTTAGTAAGCCATAGGCATCAATCAAGGCCGTCGGTTCTGGCGTCGTCACGAGAATAATATCGTCCGCCGCCTGCAAAAAGTTGATGACCGTATGCCCCAGTCCAGCCCCTGTGTCAATAATCAGGATGTCAGCCATTTTTTCCAACCGCCCCAGATTGGTTAAAACATTCGTCAGTTTATCCCGATCGACGTTGGCAAGTTCTTGAACTCCAGACCCCCCCGGTATTATTCCGATTCCTTTAGGACCCGTAAGGAGAATTTCCTCAATCGTTTTTTCTCCGGATAATAAATGTTCAATGGTATAGCGAGCAGTAAGTCCAAAAGCGATATCCACGTTCGCCAGACCCAAATCTCCATCGAGTATAATGATCCGTTGTCCATATTCAGCCAGGGCTAAGGCCAGATTAACTGTGAGGTTGGTTTTACCCACTCCCCCTTTGCCACTGGTCACGGCAATAACTCTCATTTTGCTTTGTTTCCGAGTTACGCTGGAGACCAATTGGCGCAATGCGCTCGCCTGATCATGCACTGGGCATCTCCTCCCCTAACACAAAGTGCGCCAAACTGTTCGGTGTGGCTACCTCAATGTCATACGGCACATTCTGGCCGTTCGTCAAATAGGCCGTGGGAAGCGTTGTCTGCTCCAAGAAACTTATTAAAGATCCAGCACTCGCAGTTTCATCCAACTTTGTGAAGATAAGATGCGAAGACAGGGCTTCGAAGCGTTCGTAGATCCGAAGTTGATCCGTTAGTTGCGTGGTCGCACTCATGACGAGCATTGTTAAATCCGGCGTTGCTTTATTCAAAAATGCTCGCAGTTCAGACATATGCAAGTCATCATGGGGGCTTCTTCCTGCCGTATCAATAAAAATCAGTTCTTTATCCGTATGACGATCGAGAGCTTTTAGAAGTTCGGCCGGAGTCATAACAACTTCGACAGGCACCCCGATAATTTCACCAAACGTTTTGAGTTGCTCTACGGCGGCGACCCTATATGTATCTGCCGTGATCAAGGCGACCTTACGTTTATCAACAATACTAAAGCCGGCGGCAAGTTTACCGATCGTCGTTGTTTTGCCCACTCCAGTAGGCCCTATTATTGCAACAATCCGCGGCTTGTCAACCCCAGGCTGTATAGGACCTGTCTCGCCGCATATTCGGCATACACTGGCTTCAATCTGAGCATATACCTGGGGATCATCGCCCCACTCCTCTGGAGACAAATCTTGTTGCACGTGACTCATTAAACGCTTAACTAGGTTTTCGCTTACCCCTCTGTCCTGCAAGTGATCTGCCCATCTCTGCAGCGCCGGTGGCCAAACACTTTTTCCCTCTCCCGGTCCCTCCATTTGCTTATTCATTTTCTCAAGCATTAGGCGCATAGACTTAATTTCCGCTTGAAGGGCTCCAGGCTGATCCTTAGAATCAGACACTGGACTAGGAATAGACGGTTGGAGTTTTACCGCCGCTAGATCACTCTCATAATTCTGATCTTGTATCTTTTGCGTGATCACCGGTTGTTCTTCAATGGCAGCCGTGATTTCTACTTTCATCGTCCCAAAGAAGCCTAGGAAACCACCCTCGCGAAACTCACGGGTCTGAAGGATGACCGCTTCAGATCCTAGTTCCCGTTTTACTTTTCCCATGGTTTCTGCCACATTAACGCCCACAAAACGTCTAACTCGCACGATCCATCCCCACCATTCCTACAGCTTGTACTTGTACACCTTGAACTAATTCATTATATGAAAGCACCATGAGTTGTGGGAGTTGACGCTCTGTCACGCGTTTTAAATTAATTCTCACCAGCGGTGCGCAGACAATCACAGGCGTAAACCCTTTAAGCATGACCTTCTCTACCTCTTTCGAGAGGTTCTGTACGAGCACTTGTAACATTTTCGGATCCAGTGCTAGATAAGCACCATAATCGGACGGCTGAATACTGTCGAGAATCTGTTGTTCAATCTGTGGATCCAGCGTGATCACCGGTAGGGTTTTATCTTTACCGAGAAGCGGCTGTAAAATCTGTCGAGCTAAGGACTGCCGAACATGTTCGGTCAAGCGGTCCAGATCTTTGGTAACCTGAGCCTGATCCGCAAGCGTTTCGAGAATCGATACCATGTCTCGAATCGAGACCCTCTCGCGCAGTAAGTTCGCCAAAACCTTCTGAACTTGACCAAGACTAAGTAAGTCCGGAATCAACTCATCCACCACAGCAGGGGCCTGTTCCTTGGCATGATCTATGAGAGTTTTGACATCTTGACGGTTGAGAATTTCCCAAGCTTGCGTCTTAATGACTTCCGTGATGTGTGTCGCCAGAACGGTCGGAGCATCCACGACCATCCACCCACTAAGCTCCGCTTGTTCCCTGTACATGGCATTGATCCATTTGGCATCGAGTCCGAAAGCAGGTTCTTTGGTCGGGGTGCCTGGAATGGTATCATCGTCAAAGCCACTGCTCATCGCCATGTAATGGTCCGCTAAAATTTCACCGGTAGCGATTTCTGCTCCACGGATTTTAATGACATATTGGTTGGGCTGTAAGTTCATATTGTCTCGAACCCGAATCACCGGAACGATAAACCCAAGCTCACTCGCAATTTGGCGACGGATCAGCACAATGCGGTCGAGCAAATCCCCCCCTTGCTGGACATCGACCAAGGCGATCAGAGCATAACCGAGTTCGAGCTCCATATGGTCAATGTGCAAAAGATTGAGGACATTTTCGGGCTTCTTGCTCTCTTCGATTTCCGACTCGCGAGCAGCTGCCGTTTCCTCAACGACCGACACCTTGGAGTTTTTTTGCAGCATAATTCCTGCACCCAGTAAAACGGCAGCCACACTAAACATCGGGAATTTGGGCAGCCCTAGGAAGCCTAACACGGTCAAAACCCCGGCCGTAATGTACAGAGCCTTCGAATTTTTAAACAACTGTTTCGCCAAATCTTCACCCAGGTTTTTATCCGAAGCTGCCCTCGTGACCACTAACCCTGTTGCGGTGGAGATTAATAGCGCCGGGATCTGGGAAACGAGCCCGTCTCCAATCGTCAGCATCGTGTACTTTTGTAGAGCTTCCAGCAAAGGCATCCCCTGCATCGCGACCCCGGATATAAAACCCCCGATAATATTGACAAACAAAATGATAATGGCGGCTATGGCATCCCCTTTGATAAACTTCGTAGAACCATCCATCGCGCCATAAAAATCAGCTTCCTGTTGAATTGATTTACGCCGATCGCGGGCCTGTAGTTCGTTAATCATCCCAGCATTGAGATCCGCGTCGATAGACATCTGCTTACCTGGCATAGCATCCAAGGTAAACCGTGCAGCCACCTCGGAGACACGTTCTGCTCCTTTGGTAATCACGATAAACTGGACAATTACTAAAATGGCAAAGACGATAAACCCAACCACCATGTTTCCCCGAATAACAAATTGTGCAAACTGTTGGATAACCTGTCCTGCATAACCGTCTAGGAGAACAAGACGAGTGGTCGAGATGTTCAAGGACAATCGAAATAAGGTCATCATCAACAACAGGGACGGCAAGGCCGAAAATTCCAATGGGTCCTTGGCAAACACCGCGAGCATCAAGGTGAGCACCGAACCCGAGATATTCAAGGTTATTAAAATATCCAAGAACGTCGGAGGCAGGGGAACGACCATCATGACCACGATGCCCACAATTCCGATTGCTGCTATGATGTCTGTATTATCCAGAACTCGACGTTTCATCGATATGGCCATGAGTGTTCCTCCTTTCAGTGCACGTGCAGTGCAAGTGGGGACGGTTCTTGCTTGCATACTGGGCTTAGTTACGATGACCTTTCGCCTTCTCCGCCGTAACCCAGCCCGGTCGTAGACGCGCCAAGGAATGAAATTGAATTGCAAAGAGAACCATCAAGCCAACCACCAAAACCGCATCTTGAAGCTTTGGTGAACGTGTAATTGAATTTTATTCCTTCACCCCATCGATGACTTTTTCTTCAGCCGATATACAAATGCTAAAACCTCGGCAACTGCTTTATAAAGATCCGCCGGAATACCCTGCCCAATGTCAACTTGAGCGTAGAGGGCACGGGCCAGCGGCTTGTTTTCCATAATTACAAGGTCATATTCTTTGGCCAATTCCCGCATGCGCAGGGCGATTTGATCTTGTCCTTTGGCGACGACGTAAGGTGCTTTCTGGACTTTCAGGTCATAACGAAGGGCAACGGCAAAGTGGGTTGGATTGGTGACGACGACATCGGCCTTTTTCATATCCTGCATCATTCGACTCATGGCCATGGCCCGTTGTCGTTTCTTGATCTCACTTTTAAGCTCCGGATTTCCTTCTGATTGTTTATATTCCTGTTTTAATTCCTCGTGAGACATCTTTAAGTTTTTTTCATATTCCCAGCGCTGATAGAGGTAATCGAGACCCGCCAAGAACAAAAAGGAAATTGAGATTTTCCAGGCTAGTTCCATCAAGGCTTGTCCTAGGAAAATGGCCGACTGGCCGACATCGAGTTGCTGCATTGCGGGATAAATTTGGATACGATCTCGAATACTGGCATACAGGAAATATCCGATCAGGATCACTTTAGCCAGCGATTTTGCTAATTCGACGTAAGCCTTAACCCCAAACATTCGTTTAGCACCACTAGTTATACTCAAGCGGGAAAGTTGAGGTTTCATAGACTCTCCGGTGAAGAGGATTCCCACTTGCATGTAATTTGCGGCTAAGGCAATCAATAACCCAGTGCCAAAAATAGGCCACATGATTTGAATCCCCAGCCAAAGAACATTGATCATTAGACTTGACACCGAACGTTCCGTCCAATCTGAAGAAAGGCCTAAAACATACGGAAAGAGTTGCTCCATATTCTGTAACATTGTCGGAATCCAGTATTTAAGAATAGCTACGAGTCCTAAGAGCATAAGCGCAGAGATTGCTTCTTGGCTTTTGAATACCTGGCCCTTTTTACGCGCATCCTGTTTGCGCTTGGGCGTGGCAGCATGTTTTTTTTCGCTCATTGCTTCCACCCCTGATAAAGTTCTAAGACCCAAGACATATTCGTATTAAAGAGATGCGCTACTGACTCCCCGAAAAAGGGAATTGCGAGGAACAGCACGACAAATCCGAAGATAATTTTGACCGGAAAAACCACCGAAAAAATATTGAGTTGTGGCACTGTTCTGGACAGAAGCCCGACCCCGACATCTGAAACGAGAAGCGCCCCAAAGATAGGCATCGACAATTGAATCGCTAACTCAAACACGTGTGAGACAAGTTGACCGTAAAAAAGATAGTTACTGGGCATGTTCGACGGGTTAATCGGAATATAAGCATAGCTCTTGACCATAGCGGCGATTATATAATGATGGGAATTGGTCGCGAGTAACAGCATTGTCGCCAGAACCATCTGGAAGTTACCCATCATAGGGCTTTGCACTCCATAAACAGGGTCAATCGATGCCCCCATGGTGAAACCCATTTGGAAATCGATCAGTTGCCCCGCACCTTGTAAGACGGCAGTCATCGTATAAATCAGAAATCCGATGACTAATCCCACCAAGACCTCCTTGATCACCACCGCGATATACGGCAATAGCTCGACGGGGATGGCTGGCTTAGCCGCAGAAATCAGAGGATATACAACCACAGATAGGCTTGCAGCCAACCCCAGCTTGACCACTCCCGGGACACCCCTGGCTCCAAAGACTGGAGCGAGCATGATCATACCGGTCCAACGGGATAAAATCAGCAGAAATAAAGAGAGGTTCCATTGGAGCAGCTGTGACAGACTCAAATTTCTCCCCCCTCATCTTTGATTACAAGCCTCCGAACGTCGCCAATTGTGTGAGCAAATTCGTGGTGTAGGCCGTCAGAACAGACAACATCCACGGACCCAGCAAAAGGAGGACGGCGATCACTGCCACAACTTTGGGAATGAAGGAAAGCGTCTGCTCCTGGATTTGCGTCATAGACTGAAAGATGCTCACCAGAAGACCGACCAACAAACTCACCCCTAGGATGGGACCTCCCACGAGAATCACAGCGCCAACAGCCTCTTTCGCCATATACAGTACCATGCTTTGGTCCGTCTCACTCGCCCCCTTTCTCCGCGGTTTTTCACTTAAAGCTCGTAACCAACGACTGAACCACTAAATGCCAACCGTCGACAAGCACAAACAACAGTAATTTAAACGGCAGTGAGATCATCATAGGCGGGAGCATCATCATCCCGACCGACATAAGCGTACTAGAGACGATCATGTCGATGACAATGAAGGGAATAAAGATGGCAAATCCCATTTGAAACGCCGTTTTTAATTCACTAATCACAAAGGCCGGAATGAGTACATACGTTGGAACCTCTCGGTACGTTTTGGGGCGTTCCATTTTAGCTAATCCTACGAAAAGCTCCAAATCCTTTTCCCGAGTCTGCTTAAACATGAACATCCGGAGCGGCTCTTCCGCTTTGGTCAAGGCCTCCGTTTGGGTAATTTGATTCTTCATGTAGGGTTGAATGGCCGTCGTATTAATCTGATTCCACGTCGGAGCCATTACAAAGAAAGTAAGAAATAAGGCCAATCCCGCCATTACCTGGTTCGGGGGAAGTTGCTGAGTACCCAGCGCATTTCGCACAAAGGACAGCACAATGATAATACGGGTAAAGGACGTCATCAGCATGAGAATGGCCGGAGCCAAAGACAATACTGTCATGAGCATTAATATTTGCAGTGTCGAGCCGGTTTGTTGTGTCGCCGAGTTTCCGAGGTCCAACGTGATGCCTGCCGCCCCGACCGTTTTGGGGCTGGCCAACACACCTAATCCCAGTGTCAACGCAAAGGGTATACTCCGTTTAAGGAGTTCAATCAAACGGCTTGAAGAAGACCTCATTTCTTGACCTCCTCAAGCAAATGCTCCAGTTCCAACGAAAAAGATTGTTTCTTGCGAGACGATACCGGCCAAAGTTTTTGGATCCTTTTGGCCCACCCCTCCACTCGTTCAACCGGGCGAGTCGCAATCTCCTCCAAGATTTCGGCTGCAACATCGGGGTCATTGATCTCACTGATTTTCAACAAATGATGATCTGATCCCCCGAGGACCTGCAATTGGCCAGCAATCTCGACGAGGTATAGGCTCTGCTGGCCACCTAACACTTGTCGGTCAAGGACCCTTGCCCACGGCGCATTCATACTCCGAACGCTAGCCCGGTTGAGGCGTCGGAGTATCCAAAGGGACACAACGAAAATAACGAGGAAAACCAACAAAATTTCCAAAATCCCCCACCATGAGAAAGCGGTCTGTGGAACAACCGTAGCGGCTCCACTCGCAGGATATGGCTGGCTTTCTATGTCAGGCATATTACTTCAACGCCTTCGTGATAGCCTCAACCACACGATCCGCTTGGAAAGGTTTAACAATGAAATCTCGAGCTCCAGCTTGAATGGCTTCAATAACCATGGATTGTTGGCCCATAGCACTGCACATGATCACACGGGCTTTAGGATCTCGCTTGCGAATTTCTTTCAAAGCTTGGAGACCATCCATTTCCGGCATCGTTATATCCATTGTCGTCAAGCTCGGTTGCAATTCCATGTACTTCTCCACGGCAACTGCCCCATTTTCTGCTTCCCCCACCACGGTAAAACCATTCTTAGTCAAAATATCTTTCAGCATCATACGCATGAACGCGGCATCGTCGACGATCATTATAGTAGCACTCACTATTTTTCCTCCTTTATTTTAGCGAATTCATTCGTTCCATGGGATGGACAATATCTGTGATACGAATCCCGAACGTTTCATTAATGACCACGACTTCACATTTGGCGATCAGCTTGCCGTTGACAATCATGTCCACTGATTCCCCTGCCAAGCGATCCAGTTCGATGACTGAACCTGGCCCCATTTCTAGGATTTCTTTAATCGTCTTCTTCGCGCGACCCAACTCTACGCTAATTTGTAACGGGACATCCAAGATCAAGTTCAAGTTATCCTGCTGTACCATCGGATGCCCCGGTTGAAGTGGCGCAAACTGGGCTGGTTGAACAGGCGTCGTCGGCCCAGGAGTGTAATTTGAGGGTGGTGGATAATATCCGCCGCCTTGATTTCCTCCCTGGGCATAAGGCGGTACTTCATAAACTGGTGGCGGCGAGGGAGGTGGAGTTTGATAGGATACTGGCGGAGGTGTATGCGTAGTAGTAGGCATAGGTTGAGAAACAGCCTCAGCCTGTGCAGCCGGAGCTGCCGAGGAACCACCGCTCATCGCGCCCATTAACTTATTAACCATCCCTTGAGCCACACTGAGCGGGAGCACTTGAACAAGAATACTGTCAATGACATCTTCCACAACCATCCGAAACGAGATCCGCACGAGCGGCTCATCCGGCGTTAGGAAGTCTCCAAGAACATCTCTGCCCGTCGACAAATCATTGAGCACTAAATTGGGGGGGGTAATATCCACCATAGCGTTAAACATGGTCGACATAGAGGTGGCCGCAGACCCCATCATCTGGTTCATAGCCTCGGATATTCCACTAATTTGTAGCTCCGAGAGCTCCGGAGTCGGATTTTTACCGTCTCCCCCCATCATTAGGTCTACAATCACCGAACCGTCCCGTTGGGAAAGAATCAAGAGGTTCGAGCCCTCAATCCCGGCTTTGTATTTCACATCACAAACTACCGAAGGAATAGGATAATCTTTGCGGATCTCTTCAATGGTAGTCAAGTCGACCTTCGGCGTAGTAATGTCCACTTTTTTGCCCAAGAGCTGTGATAATGTCGTGGCCGCAGTGCCCATTGAAATATTAGCAATTTCACCGAGTGTATCTCTTTCCATTTCATTAAGAAAGTCTTCTTTTGCTAATGTCTCCGGTTCTGAGTCAGAGTCCTGATCCAGGTCCATGGTACCTCGAAGCAACGCGTCGATCTCTTCCTGGGAAAGCATCCCGTTACCCATCTTGTTCCCCTCCTTCCTTTACTATTTCCGTAATCTGAACGGCTAGATGGTCTCCGTTTAGTCCTGGGATAGACCTAAATTTCATAAATTCACCCACATAAATTGGCAACGGATCATTTACAAGTTGGTTCAGCGGAATCACATCTCCTGGAGACAGGTCGAGAAGGTCCCGTACGAGAATTTCTGAGTGACCCAAAAACGCGACCATATCCACCTTCGCCCATTCGATTTTCTGCCGAATCACCTGTACCTGCTCCGGAGAGCTGACCTTGGCTTGAGTGGAAAAGAGAAAAAACGTACTTAACTTATCCAAGATGGGCTCAAGTACCAGATAGGGCATACATACATTAATGATCCCCACCGCTTCACCGATTTTAACTTCAAGAGTGATCAGCACGATCATTTCGTTCGGAGCCACAATTTGAGTAAACTGAGGATTGCTTTCCAACGACACAAACTGAGGAGAAAGCTCGTAAATTTCTGTCCAGGCGTCTCCGGTGATACCAATGATTTGCATCAGACGGTGTTCGACAATGGTTCTTTCAATCTCCGTCAACTCCCGGTTCTTCTCCACATCTTGTCCTTGTCCTCCCAAAAGACGATCCACGATGGTGAACGCGAGCGCAGGGCTCACCTCCATCAACACTGTCCCCTCTAACGGATTCAACGAGTACAAGCCAAGTATGGTTGGGTTCGGTAGAGAACGAATGAATTCGTCATACGTAATTTGCTCTATGGAAAGCACTTTACTTTCCACGATCGCGTGTAAATTTCCGGAAAAATACGTTGTCAGACCTCGACAATAATTTTCGTAAATGTTTTGGAGGGAGTGAATCTGATCCTTGGAAAACTTATTTGGGCGTTTAAAATCGTACACTCGAATCCGCTTTTGGGTCTTAGTTGACTTCATTTCCTCCGCATCGACTTGCCCGTCGGACAGTGCACTCAGCAGAGCATCAATTTCTGCTTGGGACAAGACGTCTCCCATAGAACCCCCCCTCTCAACTCGTAGTTTGATGTTCATTGTTCGGTGTTCGATCTAAGAACTACATACTTGTTATTCGTTCCCCTAACGACTTTAAGCGATATGAAAACTTCTGATTCTACTGGTAGACCAAGGACAGAAATAAGACATCCGTGACTTTGTTATCCGCTACTTCATTGAGTTTCTTAATTAACTCTTCTCTCAATTTTTCACGTGCAGCGGGAGTTTGCACATCGGCGAGAGATTTGTTCGATAATACCGTATTGACCCGGTCCTTCAAGAACGCGTCCTCTTCCTTCAACAGAACTTCTGCTTTCGCATCAGTCACTTCAACGGTAATCGTCGTCTTGAGAAAGGACCCCCCTTGCAAATTCACGGTAAACTCACCGATAGGCAACAGTACTCCCACTTTTTTCGGTACGCTTGCCGCTGTTGAACCTTGTGCGGGAGCCTTAAAGATAAACATTTGAGCGCCAAGTGTCCCCCCTACCCCAAGAACCACGCCCAAGAGCAGGGCAAGGATCAGAAAAATGAGAGATTTTCGGTTCATAGCTTTGATCGCTCCTCCATTTTGCAAATCGGACCGCAGCGCCGACGAAATTCAACGATCCGCTCGATGAGAACCTCGATAGGCTCTGACACCACAAACTTATTTCCACCCGTCAAGGTAATGACCGTATCCGGGGTTTCTTCCATCATCTCAATTAAGTCCGGATTAATCGCAAAGGTTTTGTCATTTAAGCGAGTGACGTAAATCATTAATTCGCCCTCCAGTAATTTGATATTATTTATTCATTTTGTGCTGACGAAAGTGAAGAACTTGGCCGGTTTCATCCAATACTTTCTGTTCCTTCTGCAACTCAGCTAGCCGGAAGGCCTTACCTTTTTTTTCCTTAAGGCGCCCGAACTTCTCCACTTCGCGGTGCGCTTCCAATAAATTGTGTCGCGCATTCTCCATGATGGGTTCTTGCTCCCTCCGCTCTCCCTCACATCTTCTCAACCGCCGCTGGTGCTCTGAAGAAAAGACTTGCCAAAGTCCAAGATCTTGAGGCCGGTGTCGTCCGGCATCCCGTTGCCCTTCTTGAGCATCGTGAAAACGCGCCTGTTGAAGCTCGCAAGCTAGGACACAGGCTTCCCATCGCTGGACTTCTTGGGCAAACTCCCGTTGTGCCGTTTCCAAAGCCTGTTCAGCTATTAGTAGGCTTGCTTCCAACCGAAACAGAAATCGTGCCATCAATGATCCCCCTTAAAAGCTTCAGCATCTCTTGGAAGCCATCATGTTCGTCCACGCCTTGTCTAGTAAATGCTAAGATACGGTCCATATGTGAAATCGCGGCATCAATCTTGGGGTTACTTCCCGGCGTATACGCCCCAATGTCGATCAAGTCCTTAGCATTACGATACACCGCTATATGTTCACGCACTTTTCCAGCTAAGCCCTTCTGTTCTGGAGTGATGACGTCGTTCATGACCCGACTGACCGATTGTAAAATATCAATGGCAGGATAATTGTTTTGCATGGCCAGCTCTCGGGTCAAGACAATATGTCCATCGAGGATCCCGCGAACCGAATCCGCAATTGGCTCATTTTGATCATCCCCGTCGACTAACACCGTGTAGATCCCCGTAATACTTCCCGTCTCGCCCATACCTGAGCGTTCTAAAAGCTTTGGCAATAGGGCAAATACGGAAGGGGGATATCCCCGGGTCGCTGGGGGTTCACCCACCGTGAGCCCCACTTCCCTCTGAGCCATGGCAAAACGGGTCACCGAGTCCATCATCAGGAGCACGTTCTTCCCTTGGTCCCGAAAATACTCGGCAATGGCTGTCGCTGTAAAAGCCGCCTTCAAACGCACTAAAGCAGGTTGATCGGACGTCGCCACAATGATGACCGATCGTGCCAAGCCCTCTAGACCTAAATCCTTCTCGATGAAGTCACGCAGTTCCCGCCCACGTTCTCCGACCAAGGCGATGACATTGATCTCTGCTACGGTGTTTCTGGCCATCATGCCCAACAATGTGCTCTTGCCCACACCTGACCCTGCGAATATCCCCATCCGTTGTCCACGACCGATCGTGAGGATCCCGTCAATCGTTCGAACTCCGACACTAAGCACATCCTTGATTCGGGGACGCAATAAGGCATTCGGTGGTTTGTTCTGTAAAGGATAAGCTGTTTCTGTCTTCAGCGGGCGCCCATCCATCGGATGGCCCAACCCATCAAGGATTCGGCCCAGGAGCCCCGGACCGACAGGCACCGTCAGCTTTTGGCGCTGAGGAATCACACGATCACCCGGAGCAATTCCTTCAAGTTCTCCTAAAGGCATGAGCAAGGTGGTTGAATCTCGAAAGCCGACGACTTCGGCAGGAAGCTCCCGCCCACCACGTGTGATGATATGGCAATATTCTCCGACACTAGCCCTTGGGCCGGCTGCTTCAACCATCAAGCCAACAATCTTGGAGACCCTTCCCTGAGCCGAGATCGGTTCAGTCTGTTCAACCGTCTGGGTGAGTAGATTCCACGCCCCCATGTTCCAGCTCCTCTCGTAACGTGTGTTCTAATTTGTCTAATTGCGCTTCGAGTCGAGCATCGAATATGCCTTCCTGGCACTCTAGGAAACAGTCTCCTGGACTAAGCGACTCATCGATAACCCATGGACAGGGCGGCTGATTACCCTCAAGCCATCGGGCATCATCTGGGGCTACATGAAGCCTCCATCCCTCTCGCTCCTGAGGTAACAGCGAGAGGGCCTGAATAATTCCCACCAAGCGTTGGGGTTCAACGGTTAAGGTTGAACGTACTAAGCGTTCAGCAATTTTAATCGCTAGGTGCAGCAACTCCTCGTCAACTTTGGCGTATTCCTCTTGAACCGCTCGCTGAGCCAGCTGGAAGAGCTGGTTTGCCTTTTGGGAAAAGTCTTTTCCCTCCGCTTCTCCCGCGTTATATCCGGCTTCGAAGCCAGCTTGATAACCTTCAGCTTGAGCCACGGGATATACCTCAGCCTGCGCGGACTGGATCGCCTCTTGACGCAACTGCTCCAAGTCAGATTGGGCCTCAGTACGGATTTCCTGGGCGCGGAGTTCAGCCTCAGCGACAATCATGGCCGCTTTCTCCAGGGCCTCAGTCTCAAACGAGCTAACGACCAAACCCGGGTGTTCTAGGTTTCCTGATCTTAGCGGACCCTCCTCACCGACACTTAGAACTGTCAAATAGTCACCCAGCTGTTGAAACCCCTCATTACATTCCACCATACGCGGTGTAGATACTTCTACATCGCAACGTTTGACGACGCGTCCGCTAATAGACAATCTCGTCACTACCTCCTCTAGAGATGACAATGGCGCCATTTTCCTCGAGTCTACGAATCACCTTCACGATGCGTTGCTGAGCCTCCTCAACATCACGCAGCCGGACTGGACCCATGAATTCCATATCGTCTTTGAGCATCTGAGCTGCTCGTGAGGACATATTTGACTGGATCTTCTGAGCAACTTCGGGATTGGACCCTTTCAAGGCTAACCCTAAGTCCTTGGTTTCTACTTCGCGTAAGACCAATTGAATGCCGCGGTCGTCCAGCATGACGATGTCTTCGAAGACAAACATCTGACGCTTGATTTGTTCCGCCAAATCAGGATCATCCATCTCCAGGGCATCCATGACCACTTTGACTGTTCCGGGATCCGTCCGGTTGAGGACATCCACAATACTTTGAATCCCACCTGAAGTCGTATAATCCGTCGGAGCCAAACTAGAAATCTTGCGCTCTAAGACTTTCTCGATTTCTTTGAGCACTTCTGGGCTCGTTCGGCCCATCGTCGCGACGCGTTTCGCCACATCAGCCTGTCTATCCGGAGCCAGGCTGGCGAGTAAGGTGGCTGCTTTTTCTGCTGGAAGGTGCGTCATAATAAGCGCAATCGTCTGTGGGTGTTCTCCTTGAATAAAGGAGAAAAGTTGTTTGGGGTCGGTCCGACGCACGAGATCAAACGGCCGCATTTTCAAGGAGGTGGATAAACGACTGATGATCTCAAAGGCCCGCGTTTCCCCAAGAGCCCGTTCCAGCACTTCTCGTGCGTAATCGACACCCCCCTGAGAAATATAATCATTGGCTATACACATCTGATGAAATTCTTCCACGACATTATCCCGCTGCTCTGGCGAGATTTTACCGACATTCGACATCTCCAGGGTGAGCTGTTCTATCTCTCCCTCTGCAAGGTGCTTAACTACATGGGCGGAATTCTCCGCGCCTAAAGAAATCATGAGAATCGCAGCTTTCTGGATTCCCGTTAAAGCATGCGCCATCTAACTCTCCTCCGATAGCCAGGTTTTCATAAGACGAGCAGCTTCATCCGGGTTATTGCGAGAATATTGTTCGACTGCCTCTTTGGTCTTTTGTCTCTGGAGTTCATCGACCGACTTCGTCTTTTTGTTGTTAAATTTAAGCCTTGCCTCTTCCTCAGCCTGCTGTTGGGACATGAGAAGTTCTGCATCAGCAAGTGAGACTGGCTGCGAGCCATTCAGTCCCACCATTTTCCCAGAGCGTGCTTTCTTGGAACGCGTTCGAAGCAGCACGAGGAAAAACAATAAGCCAAACAGTGCGGCAACACCCATTTCGATGTAACTAACCAGTTGTTGCCGCTTTTGAGCGGTATCCATGGCAGCTTTTTCTTGCTGTAGCTCGGTTTTATTAAACGGAATCGCAGCAACTTGAATCTGATCCCCACGGATTTGGTCAACTCCGGCCGCAGAAGCTACAATCGTTTTAACCTGATCAAGCTGGGCCTGGGTGATCGTGTCTGCGTCCGCCATCACGGACACGGACAGATGTTTTATTGTGCCAGGGCTCACCACTTGCTCTTCTTGTGTGGTATCCACCTGATAATTTTTAGCAGCAGTCGTCTTTGTGGAGGTCGAATTTACACCCGCGGTTGCGGTGGGATACGTGGGAGCAGCATTGGCAGTCGCTCCCGGGGTCCCCCCAGCGGCCGTACCATTCGTGTTCGTTTCCGTGGAACTCTGCTCACTCACCACAGCGCCAGGGCCATTCGTTTGTTTCGTTCGTTTAATTTGATCGAAATCGAGCACCGCGTTGATCCGGACGACGGTCTTACTCGAACCCAACACCCGATCGAGCATGCTTTGGACCGATTTCCGAGTGTTCTCTTCGACCGTTTGTTGAAGCTGATATTGCGTCCCCGTCATATGTTGGGAATCTCCGCTTTTTCCTAAAACGTCCGATAAAACATTTCCGCCGGTATCCACAATCGTCACATTCTCCATTTGCAGTCCTTCAACTGATCCTGCCATAAGATTGGCAATCGCACGTACCTGGTCGTCTCCGAATTTTGTGCCCGGGACGAGTTTCAATGTCACCGCAGCTGTTGCTGGTTTTTGACTATCGACAAAGAGTGACGGGACAGGCATCACGATATTTACATGCGCATCCTGCACACCGTTTAAGACCTTTAATGTATTTTCTAGTTCGTTCTGCAACCCGAGAACATAACGCAACTTCCGATCAGCATCCGTCTCCCCAAGATGCATCGTATTCAGACTGTCAAAGCTGAATTTACTTTGCTGAGGAAGCCCGGCACTGGCCAGCTGTAAGCGGATATCAGCGGACGACGTTTGAGGGACCATGATGGTCGACCCGTTATCTGCCAGCTTATAATCTGCTTTCAAGTCTTTCAGCTTCGTTGTTATTGCTCCTGCATCGGCATCACTCAGCTTCGTAAAAATCGCAATATATTGCGGTGTGCCCGCCCAAGTAATCAAGGCGATCAATAGCGCAGCGACCAAAAGAGGAGCAAGCACAGTAATAATTTTCTGTGGGTTAGAAAGCTTATTCCAAAACGTCTTGACTGATTGTTGTATTCCAACCCATGAATAATCCATCCTTCACTCCTCCTTTTCCATAATTTAAAATTTCTTTCACTACATTAAGACCCCTTAAAAAATGCAACTCCATACGTATTTACTGACAAGCGCTAACTTTCTTTACATTTGCATGCGCATGATTTGATTATAAGCATCGATGGCTTTATCGCGCACGGCTACGGTTAAAGACAAAGACAAACTTGCTTTTTCTAACGCCACCATCACCGTTGACATATCTTGCACCTGACCTGTTGCCAGCTGCAGACTCGCGGCATCGGCGTTCGATTGTAGCGCGCTAACTTGGCTTAGTGCATCGTTTAAGAACTTGGAAAAATCCGTCCCCGCCTTTTGGGCTCCGTCTCCAGCACTCGCATTGGGTGTACTCTGAAGGTTGGTCGGGGTGATCGAATTCATGGCCCCCAGTGGCATAATAGGTACGATTGCAGGAATACTCATTTAAGCCTTACCCCTTTCCAATCTCAAGTGCTTTGGCCGCCATGGACTTACTCACATTGAGGGCGGTTACATTCGCTTCGTACGCCCGAGATGCGGAAATCATGTCCACCATTTCGGTCGTGATATTCACATTCGATTGCCTCACATACCCCACAGGTAGTCCCGGCTCGGCCACTTTAGCCGCATCTGGGGAATCAGGATTATATTCTAAGACAAATGGTTCTTGAACGTCGTTCTCAATACTCGCCACTTGGACCCCATTCCCTACGTTTTGACTCCCCAGAGCTTCTCCAAGGACTCTCGCAAACGGCGTCTCTGGGGGACGGGGGACAAACGAAGCCACTTGCCGACTATAAGGGATCTGGTTTCCCGCTGAGGTCAGTTTTCCCGTGCGCGTGGTATTAATATTGGCAACGTTATTGGCCACGAGATCCATTCGTAAACGCTGGGCGGTCAAACCTGAAGCACTAATATCGATCGCTCCAAAAAGACTCATGGGTTCATCCCCTCCTCGTAACGCATTCCACAATTGTTTTCCCGATCTCCCCAAGTGGTACTACTCGATCTGCTAGGCCGGCATCCACTATGGATCTGGGCATTCCATAGACCACACAAGTCTCCTCAGACTCGGCAATCGCGAAAGCCCCTAACCCCTTGAGTTCCTTCATACCCTTCATACCGTCATTTCCCATTCCCGTCATGACCACCCCAAGCGTCCCTTTACCAACAGCCTTAGCCAAGGAAAGAAACATGACATCCACGGATGGATGATAAAGCGTGACGATCGGGGCTTCATCGCCAATATCCAAGGTCAACTGCCCTGACTTCCTTAGAACCTGCATCTGTTTACCAGCCGGAGCCACATACACGGTTCCTGCTTTCAGTACTTCTCCGTCGATCCCTTCCCGAACCTTGAGTGCGCAAAGTCCATTCAAGCGCTGGGCAAGAGGCCCTGTAAAACCCGGAGGCATGTGTTGAGCGACCAGCACTGGAACCGGAAAATGGGCAGGAAGAATGGGTAGAACCGCTTGCAAGGCCGAAGGCCCCCCTGTGGACGTACCAATGGCCACAATTTCAACCGGATGCTTCGGTAATGAGGCCACCTTCCCTGTACCTGAAGAGCGTGGTGCTTGTCCCGAAGGAACGCCCACGGCCCCAGTCGGTGATCCAACTCTTGTAGTGGAGCTCACGATAGGTTGAACGACAGTACCCAAGGGTACGTACTTACGTCCAAGCCGAGCTGGATTTACTCCCGCTGCTGCCTTCACCTTCTCCAATAAATCACGAGAAAGCACCTGTAGATCGGCTCCAGGACTGCCTGAAGGCTTAGCCACAACATCAAACGCTCCGAGATCGAGGGCCTTCATCGTAGCTTGTGCTCCTTCCGTCGTCACCGCGCTCAAGATAATCACCGGCGTTGGTTGCCAACGCATAATCTCTTCCAGAGCCTGAAGTCCGTCCATGACGGGCATCTCGACATCCATCGTCACAACCTGGGGACGAAGCGCTTGGAGCTTCAATATCCCTTCCCGCCCATCCCGAGCAGTATCCAAAACTTTAATATCAGGGTCTTGACTCAGTATTTTTTGTAAGGTCATCCGCATAAAAGGAGAGTCATCGACGATCAGAACCCCGATCGGCATTTTCGTCTTTTCACTCATAACTTACTCTCCGCCCATGATCTGATCGAGTTCTAAGAGGATGAGTAAGCGCTCGCCGATTTTCCCAACGCCACGTATATACTGGGAGTCCATGCCTAAGGCAATCGGTGGCGGCGGCTCGATGCTTTCACTGTCTATGCGCAAGACTTCCGTTACAGCATCCACCCGAATCCCAAAGACTTTCGTTTGAACTTGCAAGACAATGATCCGGCTAAGGTCGGTTTCTTCCACGCGGTCCATGCCAAAACGGTTACGTAAACTGATCACCGGAATCACATTTCCCCGTAAATTAATTACACCCTCTACATAGTCCGGAGCTTTCGGCACCCTTGTAATCGGTGGAATGCGAATAATCTCCTGGACACACATAATATCGACGCCAAATTCCTCAGACCCTAAGCTAAAGGTCACTAATTGTTCTTCCGCCATTAATCTTCCCTCCATTATTGCGATCTTCTAAGTGAGATGCTCTATTTCCAATGTTCTTTACATTTAAATCTAGCCTAGCGGCTGACTAAGACGTCTTGCAGAAGGGATCCTATATCGAGAATCAACGTAACTTTGCCGTCTCCGAGAATCGTTGCTCCGGCAATTCCCGGTAGATTATTGAGAAAATCGCCCAACGACTTAATCACAACTTCTTGTTGTCCGCGCAGTTCGTCCACAATAAGCCCCAGCGCTTTATCTCCAAAGCCCACAACGACGACAAAGACCTCGTTACTGGCGGTTTCCGGAGACGGAAGGCCAAACTTTTCTAGTAAAGAAATCAAAGGTAACGTGTTCCCGCGCAGTTGCACCATCGGGAACCCTCCGACCGTTTTAATATCCGTTCGGCTGACAAGAAGGGTCTCCAACACAGACGAAAGTGGCACTGCATAAATCTCTTCTCCAACTTCAACCAGAAGCGCCTGAATGATTGCCAACGTCAACGGCAGTCGGATGGTAAAGGTGGTTCCCTTCCCTTTACGGGTCGCGATATCCACCATTCCCCCTAGATTATTCAGGGCCTTCTTCACAACGTCCATCCCAACCCCACGACCGGAAATATCGGTCACCTTATCTGCCGTACTAAAGCCCGGCAAGAAGATAAGGTTGGCGATTTCGCTTTCAGAAAGTTCTTCTCGCTCTCCGATCAGACCTTTAGTAACCGCTATTTGCCGAATTTTATCGAGATCTAGCCCCGCCCCATCATCAGCAATCACGATTGCAATATGATTTCCGTCATGATAGGCATCCAGCGTAATCGTGCCTAGGTCCGATTTACCTGAGGCCCGGCGCACTTCCGGAGACTCGATCCCATGATCCACCGAATTTCGTATGAGGTGCATTAAGGGATCCCCGATAACTTCAACGACCGTCTTATCCAGTTCTGTATCTTCACCCTTTAAGACAAGTTCAATTTCTTTCCCGGTTTTCTTAGCAAGATCACGGACTAAACGAGGGAAACGGCCAAAGACGGTCCCGATCGCGACCATACGTAAGCGCATGACACTCTCTTGAAGGTCATTCATTAACCTACCCAAGTACACGTTGGTCTCGTTTAGATTACTTACCATGCTATCCATACTGTACTGGGCCTTCAGATCCAACCCAATTTGCACCAGTCGAGTCCGAGTAATGACCATTTCTCCCACGAGGTTAATCAGATTATCCATACGAACCGTATCTACACGAATGGTATGTACTTGCGTGTTGCCTTCCCCACTTGCAGCCCCGGCAATCGGTGCCACGGGTGCTACGACTGCGTCTTTCGGTTCGACGCGAGCTAGTTGATTAGGGGAAGGAGTTAATGGTTTCTCTTCCGTCACAACGTTTGCGATGACATTCGACATTGTTACCGATTCTAATTCAGGTGCTTCAACAACCATTGTCATATCCTGAACGGTTTCTACCGCTACCCCCTCACCGACCGGATAGGGGTGAATGAGGACATCCAGCAACTCAGAAACATCTAATAGTTCCCTCCGGATCTCTTCGACGGGTTCATCACAAAGCACGAGCAGAGAAAATTCCTCCGCATTTCCAACTTCTATATCTTCAATACTCGGAAGAAGCTTTACAACGGTACCCAACCCTTCGATCCGCTGGGTCACCATCACAGCACGGACCGCCTTCATGAGAGTACCCGGCTCAAGCTTCACATCCAATTGATAGATGCCGTGTCCCATAAGATGAGCATTGTTCACTTTTTCACTTTCAGACTGAGTCAAAGAGAAGTTCAGCGGAACAAACTTCGTCAACGCTACTTCCTCATCTTCTATTGCTGCTTGGACAGGCTCCGGCTTCTCCGTAACAACCGTTGTTTCTCCATTCAATAACGCTCTCATGGAGGCCACTAAATCTTCAGACCCAATGGTGATTTCCTGACGCTGTTCGACTTGAGCCAGCATCGCTTTGACCCGGTCCGTCACCGCTAAGAGAATGTCAATCATTTCGAGAGAAACATCCATTTTCCCCTGACGTAAACGATCCAATAAGTCTTCAGCCGCATGGGTCATCGCAACAATCGGCGTGAACCCCATAGTTCCCGAAGCCCCCTTCAAACTGTGAGCCGAGCGAAAAAGATCGTTAATCAGACCGATATTTTCTCCCTCTTTCTCCAGTTGCAAGAGACCTGCTCCGAGCCTATCGATTTGTTCCTGAGAATCCAACAGGTAAAAATCTAAGAATTCCCCCAGATCGACCCCCATTGTTTTGTCGTCATCCTGACTCATGCCTTGCCACCCCTATCTTTTAAAACGCCAATGATATAACTTCGTCAATCCTCAACTATATGTATCTGTATAATCGTATAAATCCCTATATTTAGATAATTCAAGGAATTAATTTTCTCTAATTAAGGTTTATTCGCCATCTTTAGCAAATCTCCTCCACGAAAACATATAAACATCCATAAGCTCTTATTTCCTAATACTAGCATCAAGTTGCATAACCGTATATAGTTTATTCGACAAATAATGTTAAGAAATTAGGGCACAAAATAAACATAGTGCAAAGATTTGCATTCTTTTGTATATTTGGTCCAATAAGCAATCAACATCTTTCCTATTAAGATCATTATTTCTAACAATAGCATCGTGTTGTCATACCATATATAGGTCCTTCGGCCCAATG
>DATCQU010000048.1:0-8790 GCA_036569365.1 Desulfosporosinus sp.
CCCTCTCTCGATCAACTTTGGCGAATAAGCATCCATCCGTCCGCTCGTCGTCGGACCAGCCGAACCAATCACTTGCCCCTCTTTGGCTGGTGTTGGCCCTACAAAATAGATCACTTGATCTTTCATCAAAAAGGGGAGATCACCGCCTTGCTCCAGTGCTTCGATCATTCTTTTATGGGCGGCATCCCGTCCGGTATAAATTACACCGCTAATCAAGACGTTGTCCCCCGCTTTCAGGCCTTTGACCTTGTCTTGGGTTAAGGGTGTTTCAATGCGGATGGCTTCACTCATGATTTCTCCCTCCCTTGCAAGGTGATTTCCTTATGCCGCGTTGCGTGACAGCCAATGTTAACGGCTACTGGCATTCCTGCAATATGTGTCGGATACACCTCCAAGTTAACAGCCAACGCGGTCGTCACTCCTCCAAATCCTTGGGGACCGATGCCTAAGCGATTCACGCGATCTAAGAGCTCTTCCTCAATTTTTGCCAGACGTTCTTCCGGATTATGTTTCCCTACGTCACGGAGTAGGCTCATTTTAGCCAAAATAGCCGCTTTTTCCATCGTTCCTCCCACGCCCACGCCCACAATAATCGGGGGACAGGGATTTCCACCCGCTCGATCGACGGTGTCTACGACAAATTGCATCGCCCCCTCTAACCCCTCAGAAGGCTTGCACATTTTTATGCCCCCCATATTTTCACTCCCGAACCCTTTCGGAGCCACGATTAGGTGTAGAGAGTCGCCAGGCACAATATCATAGTGAATCACTGCTGGTGTATTATCCCCCGTATTGACCCGCTCGAACGGATCTTTGACGACGGATTTGCGCAAATATCCTTTGTCATACCCTCGACGTACCCCTTCATTAATCGCGTCAGTGAGGCTTCCACCGACCACGTGCAGATCTTGACCAACACTTACAAAGAACACTGCCATCCCCGTGTCCTGACACATCGGGACTCTTTCTTGGTGCGCTATTTCGGCGTTTTCAATGAGACGTTCCAACACTTCTTGGCCTAACGGAGAAGTCTCATCCTTTAAGGCCTGATGAAACGCGGCCATGATGTCCGAACCGAGGTCATAATTTGCCTCTATACAAAGCTTCTCAACGGCTGAAACGATTTCTTCCACGCGTAGTTCCTTCATTTCTCCCAACCCTCCACACAACATCCAATCGCCCCATTAAACTGGGGCTCCTTGGGTATAACAATCCGCCGGCCCGTCCCCGTCTCCAAGAGCTTACCTACTGCTTGATTATGCGCCACGCCCCCGGTAAAGACCAAAACTTCCCCAGTGAAAGAACGCAAGAGGGGCAAAATGCGTTTGACAATTGTAGCGTTAACCCCAGCTGCGAGTTCTGCCAGCGAATACCCTTCTACAATCTTCCCGATGAGCTCGCTTTCCCCAAATACCGCACACGTAGAGTTCAACTCCACGGGAGCATCAGAATATTGTCCCAATTCCTCAAGTGTCACGTCGAGGATACTCGCCATATTCTCCAAGTAGCGGCCCGAAGAAGCTGCACACTTATCATTCGTCAAAAAATCGATCATTTTGCCCTTACGCACCTGGATGATTTTACTGTCTTGCCCACCCAGATCAACTAAGGTGAAATCCTTCAGCCCCGTCTGATAAATCGCGCCCAACACATGCGCCTTAAGCTCTGGAATCGCCTCACCACCAGCAAGTTCCAAGGTATTTCTACCATAACCGGTAGAAACTAAGCGCTCCACCGTAGGCAGCCCCAAGGCCTCAAAGTCTACGACCAGTTTCTCCCCTTGCTTGCGGCCATACTCTCTGTAAAAACGGATCGTATCCAAGCTCTCCAACCGAAGGATCTCTAAACGTTCCCCCTCCGACTTCTGCTGCATGAGGGCGATCTTTACACTCCGACTCCCTAAATCAATTCCACAAATAGTTTGTCCAGCCATATATTGGCCTCCTAATCTTCGAGCATACTCAAGAAAGACTCCACCCTCATCTTTGTTCGCGCATCTAGTCCCATTGGATTTTCTCCTTCCAAAGTCAGGATCGGGCATTCCAGTTTTTTACGAATAATTAAATCCTCAATCTGGCGATAACAAAAACTTTGCGTATAGTGAATGATTCCGTCAAGTTGGCGTCGCTCCATCTCGCGAGCGATATCTTCAATTCGCTGAAATACTTTATATGGGTACGTGTATAAGCGGTACTGTTCGACGATGTCCTCCGTCTCGAAAGGCATCGAAAATTGCCTCTGTACTTCGTTAAAAACAACACGCGCTCCATGTTCTTCCAAAAAATCGTATAGTTCGGGGAAAATAGGGGGAACCCCAATAAAGCCAAGACGTATTTCCCGCCCTTTCCTTCGAGATCCGTAACGTACCCTTTCAGATAATGACTTCCTCTCACCTACCGTTTGAATAAAGCCCTCCATCTCCCGAGCAAAACCCTCAGGGTCGCCATTAAAGTCCGAACACGACACCAGGTAGAGATGATTTTCAAATCCGCTCACACGGTTTTCTTCCCAGGTTAATCGGTCGATCTCCCACGCCAAAGCTCGAACTTGATCAAGACGTGTCTTCTGCTGGTTCACACCCTCCCAGGTTGCGCCCAAAGTTTCAATCAGTTTATCCATCTGAAGGCGAAGCATATCAGGGTCTCGATCATACGGAAACGCAAAGGGGATAATTCCGATCCCTTCCACCTCCCACGTCTCCATCAGAGCATGGGTATTGCTGCAATCTCCTTGTGTCACAGCAACAATGCGCTGAATTTCCGGGCTATGCAATGCCGTCGAATACAACCCCTTAATCCAACCACATACATTTCGCGGAAAACCAGCGAGCTCCGCCTCTTCCACTCGATGCATGGCTTCCGAGCTAGTAATAAAAATATTATTCAAATCAACCGGTGTATCGCCTGCAGCATAAATCACTTCCACAGGCACCGTCGTTGTTAACCCGATTTTAGCCATAATAATTGTCGACTCCTCGCTAACCCTCTTAATAGGACTCCTTATTCTATTCTAAAGGGTCAAACCAAAAATGTTAAGTAAATGGCGCCTGGAAGGGCACCATTATATGACTATTTGTATGAATATTAATATGAGTAAATATGAGATTAAAGTAAATAATGGCATTTTGCTCTGATCAGGTACTTTCTTCAAAACTATTTAATAAACTGATATAGGGAAACCATAGCAAAACTGAAAAGAGGGATCCCGATGAAATGGATAATTCTCTTCATAGTTGTTGCTACCTTCATATTATTGTTTAATCACGGTGCACGCAAAGATAGATGATCCACCTATCCGAGGAACACCCACTACTTTAAGTGGGTGTTCCTTGTTCACTCACCCAGTATCACTTGCTCCACAAGATCGATCGGCACTTGGAGGAGCGTATTTCCAACTTGCCGAAATAACCCCGGATCCCCACTCACAAAATAACGGGCCCGCCAATGATTGGATCCTAGAACTGCGGCATACGCTAAACCAATCGGTCCCGATCGTTCGCGCTCGTCCATTTGCTCAAGCATCATCTCGAGCTCATGCACAACAGCCAACGCTGGGTCGACGATTAACACATCTTCCCCTAAGATCTCCCGAATGACTGGTTCAAGAAAGGGGTAATGTGTACATCCCAAAATAAGGGTATCCACCCCGGCAGCCTGTATCGGGGCGAGATAGGTTTTAGCAATCCCTCGTGCCTCTACAGAATTGGCCAATCCCGCCTCAATCAAGGGTACAAAGAGCGGACAACCCTGGGCTTTCACTAAAGCAATCGCCTGTTCCCCTTGCTGCCAAGCCTCCCTAATTACCGAGAACTGGGGCAAGACCCCTTTGGCCAACGCGCGACTGACCCCCGACGAGTACGCCTTACTACGCACAGTGGTTTCTGTGGCGATCAAGGCAATTCTGCCCGCTATTGTTTTTTCAACGGCCAAGCGGGCCCCTGGTTCAACCATGCCGATCATCGGAATATCGAAGCGTTCACGTAGAACAGGAAGCGCCATTGCCGAGCTGGTATTACAAGCTACGACGATCACCTCTGCCCCCTGACCTATGAGAAAAGTGACAATCTCTTCTCCAAAACGTATCAGCTCTTCGCGGGAACGGTTCCCGTACGGTACCCGAGCTGTATCTCCAAAATAAACGATTCGAACATCAAGCAGTTGCTCCAGAATTTCTTTCATGACGGTAAGTCCGCCAACTCCAGAGTCGAAAATGCCGATTACACGTTGCTTTTTCAAAGTTTCTCCCCCTTAATATCCTGCAAAAGGCCTGATTCCACTGAATCGACGTTTAAACGTGGGTTGCAACTCCTTCTTATATACTATTCTCGGTTCAATCCTAACGCAAGCGCACGCCGGTAAATATGACTAAAAGACCTGTCACTCTGTGACAGGTCCCAAGAATCATAGTGCTTTCAATCTATTTCATTTCATATAAGAATTTTGCGGCTTCAATGCATAGGCATGGACTAAAGCGTAGGCGGCCTCCGCTCTTGTAACGGTTTGATTAAGTTGTACTGCATTCCCCTCGATTTTCAGAATGCCCAATCCCCAGGTGAGCGCAACATAACCCAGTGAATCCGCTTCAATCGTTTGCGCATCAGTAAAAGGAACAACATAAATGCCTTTAACCTGCGCTGACGGTTCCATATCGATGAGACGAATCATGATTTTAGCCAGATCCACTCGACTCATTTCAGACCCTAGTTTCAACTCATCACGAAGCCAACCACGCTCTTTGGCAATTTTAAAAACATCTTCATCGCTCAAAACACGATCTCGGTTATTTCCTTCTGCAACGACCATCGCCCGTAAAAGCGAATTGGTTGTGATTTTTTCATTGGGACGGAAGGTCTCTTTATATTCCCCAAAGGCTCCCGTCAGACCCATTATGCCTATTTCCTTTTCCGCAAAATTGCCCTGGATATCTGTATAGTGGTGAGCTTTAATCCACTGGGACTGTGATTTTCCATTCCAATCCACCGGGTCACCGGTTATCGCATCGAGTAGCGAAGGCATATACATACCGTTGTTCATAGTAGGTTGATAGACCAAGCGAACTTCCGGTATACCACCCTGTAGGCTGTTCTGTTGGAAAATCAGGGAATAATTCAACACCAGAGGCCGTTCTTTTAAGAACCGTTCTGTAGCCTGGTTCAGAGGAAGTACATTAGAGGCACTTGGAAATTCTACATTAGACCACGTCTGATCATAATTCATCACCTGTTTGGCAACCGTATCTACGGCTACAGTCATACCGTTTCGCGAGACAGGAATACCGTTCACGACCCTCACATAGTTAAACATCTGAAGATTGGAAGGCATTTTAGCTCCATAAGCGATTCCAGATTCCTCTTTAACAAGCTTAAAGTGCTCAGGTTGCGCCCGTTGGAGGAAATCCTCCGCTAACCTTTGCGCGCCATCACGCGAAAGGGGATTAGACTTATCGTCCGGGGTTATTGCATAGGACCGGTTAAAACTGACCAATTCCCCGGTCGTCGCATTCACGCGAGTATTAAGGTAACGTTGCTCTCCCATTTTAGCAGGCTCACTCATCCAATCCAAATTCCAGATTTGTTCGTGGGAATTTAGCCAGTCCGGATTCAAGCTAGAATTGCGGAGGACAAGGTCTCTCGGAATTTCAACAATTTTCTTAACCACGTCAACCGCTTCATCTCGGCTAATTTGTTTACTATTTCCTTGGCTATTTTGTTGGCTATTCACTTGCGTATTCTGACTGGTAGAGGAGTCTGAAGCTGGAATAGCACCTTGCGTAGATGTCGCTGCAGGAATATTACTTACAGCGTTCATGGATCGATAAATCCCTACCTGAGGATCGATGGTCACTGGATTTCCGCTCAGGGCATCAATGGCTCCCCCAGGGTATTTATTCGTCAACTGATATACTAGAGATACACGTTGAGGTTCTGGTGATTGAGGATTCATCATCTGCGGCAAAAAGTACTGTAATTCCAGCATCGGAGTATCTGAAAATACCTGAGTAGCTTTTTGAGGGGAAATAACCTTCGCTGCCTCAGGGAAAACGAGATCTTGAGTCCAATTAAAGTTGTAGCCTCTAACTTGACCGTCAGCTCCACTAATGCTCACGTTCACTCCATTTTCAGGAAACTGGATACCATTTACGATACGGATCCAGTGGAAATTGTACGTAAAGGGGTCGGCGTTGTTCAACGTGAAAATTTGCTGTTCATCTTTCAGCAGTTGCATTTCAGCTTGATGCTTACTTGCTAATTTGGAGAGCACACCTGTGGCAATTTTCTCTGCCTCAACGTCAGTTAGAACAGGCAACTTAAACGATGATCTTAACGGGGGTTCCCATTGATTGAAATTCACAATGTCTCCGGTCGTTGCATCTACCTCCGCATTAATCCCTCCACTCGGCTGTTGTACCGCAATGGCATTCCAATTGAGAGAGTAGGTTGCACGATTGTTAAAATTGTTATATCCAGTCGACAGCTGAGTAAATTTTTCAGGAATACTAAAGTTATCCTTCACAATCTGTACTGCCTGCTCAAGCGTAATACCAGCTTTCTCACTTCCTAGAGCACTCATAGGATAAACCGATAATTGCAACAGGAGCATAACCACAACCAAAATATTCAAATGGCGAATCTTTCTTAACAAGCCTCATCACTCCTTTCTTATCTTGGAAAGCCCCTCCCTCTCTCTCGTCTTTAATTTTAAAATAGCCATAGATTTTGTACTACTTAGAATCTGCAATATTATGTATTCGCTAACTCCTATTATTTCCCTTTAACTGGTGGAAACTATTTATCTTCTATTTTCGCACGCAAGAAGGGACGGTTCTTGCTTGCATTGATTATGCAAGCAAGAACCGTCCCTTCTCCCCCGTTTGCTCTGCGTCGTAAGCACCGAGCGCTGTGTCACACAAGTCCTCTAATGGATCAACGTTTGTTGAAGTCGTAGCTCTAAATCCTGTGAGACTCCACTATTATTACCTACAACTTGCGCTTTGGGAATGTATCCTTTATTGAATAACAAGAAATAATTCAAACCTGCCGGGATATCATTCTGCGGAACCATTGCCACAAATCCACCGTTTTTAGCAGCCAATGCAGCTGTTAGCAAGGCATCTGCATATGGTTTTCCTGAAATGACATCATCTTGACGCACCAGTCCTGATGTAAAGTAAAGCGGGGACTGAGAGGTTGTTTGTGAGCTATTGAAAAGATTTTGAAAAATAATACTTTGAGTGTCATAGCGGTCATAGCCACCCCAACGTTTAACTGAGTACTTTGAACTCAATTCAGTCTCTATCGAAGTACCAATAACCCCTGTCCCTCCCAGTAAGACGACGTTGGTCGCCCCGAGATCTGTCAAGGCCTGAACTGTAGAAGCTGGCAATGAGTCTCTATCTGTGAGCAAAATTGGGTTTCCTTGCTCAGCAGCAAAGGCACTGATCGCGATGGCGTCTGGTATAGCCAGTTCATTGGCGAGATAGACGGTATGGGTGGGATCAATCCCCACATTGGAGGAGATCATAGCAGCCGTATCATAACCTTGCTGTCCGGAAATCCGAGTAACTGTAAACCCATTATTACTCAAACTATCCTGAATACCCTGAGAAATTGCAACAGTTCCACCAAGGATGTAGACGTTCTTCGCGCCCAGGTTATTAATTTCCGCTAACGTCCGATCGTCTAATTTTGCTGAATCAGTCATAAGAATCGGAGCCGCGAGTTTTTTAGAGAGCGGCGCCGCGGCGAGGGCATCCGAAAATTGATCATCTCGGGCCAAGATCACATTAGACGTCCCAGTTGCCCAACTACTTTGAGCAATAGCAACCGATAAGGATACGTTATCCTCCGTCGCCCCTCCGATCCGTGCATTTTGGGTGTAGGCGGGAAGAACCGGGATCGAACCAACTACATGCCCAGCGTAGATAATATTGACTGTTCCCAATGTGGAGGGCGTCATGGTGAATGTAAACGTTCCATCGCTAAGCGTTGTATAGGTTGAGTTCGATGCCCCTACTGCTGTTCCATCTACCGTTCCAGATTTACGTACCAATGGATTCCCGGCTGAATCCGTAACCTTGACACTTATGGTTCTATTCGTGTTAAGAATGAGAGAATCTTGAATGATTGTTCTAGCATTCAGCACAGTTATTTTCCCTGCGGCTAAAGCTGTCCCCATCGCGCCTTGACGGATGACTAACTGATATTCTCCGGCGGTTTCTAACGTTACACCGGAAATTGTATAATCTCCAGCTGACCCAGAAATAGGGAATAACTTTTGAGTTCCTTTAGAGTCTGTAATGGTAGCGCTACCCACAGATCCGTTAAAAGGATCGGAAACATTATTCCAAAGTTGAACATTAATATTGGTTGATTCACCGGCGATCAGTGTAGAGTCTGCGCTGGTCGCAAAATTGAGCCATGAAAGCCATGTACTACCATCATCAACTATGGCTGCTGAAGCAACCCCCGGTATCATTCCAATCAGCAAGAACACCATCATCAGTACACCCAAAACCTTTCGGGTCTGTTTCTTTTTCCCCACGAACTATTTCCCCTCTCTAACCTCCAGCTATACTAACAACAAAACCCTATAACTAACACAAATTTACTCGTACCTTAAAGCATCAATCGGATCCATGGCAGCTGCCTTACGCGCCGGGAAAACTCCGAAGATGATCCCAATCGCGGCAGAAAAGAAGAAAGCAACCAACACGGACGTCATGGAAATACTGGTGTTCATCGTCAAGGCCTTGCCTGCAAGACTAGATCCTCCATACCCGATGGCAATACCA
>DATCQU010000049.1:0-3942 GCA_036569365.1 Desulfosporosinus sp.
CCACTAAGGATCCCAAGAGGATCATTGCGGGCATCACCGGTAGCCGATAGCGAGCTCCAGAAACAACGGTGATCATACTCACCACAAAACTATAATAACCCGTAAACAGCAAAAGAAAACTGAACCTTTTCAAATAAAAGATACTTAAGAATACCCCTCCGAGTCCCAATAGAAGATACCATTTATCCAGCGGATCACCCTGCATTTTGTAGGCTTGTCCTTCGGCAGGGATAACCGGTTGCCAGAAAAGGTTGATTTCTTTCGATAGTGTACGCTTCAGAAACAGCACAGGATGCTGAACGATATAAGCCACGGCCAGTTGCTTATATTCCGTTTCTTGCTCTAGTGTCGGCAGTTTTTCAATACGGGCTTTCACCGCTGGGTCATAGCTTGGCTGGCCGAACGTAAAGTATTGGCCCGTCATGGACAAGGGGTTATTCCCCAAGTAAAACTCATAGTTGCCATAGTTTGAAACCGCGATAAATTGATGGTATTTGACCTCATTACGTATCCACCAAGGACTCATGACCAGAATCGTCATCACGACGATGAGCCCGAAGTCTCTTAAGGCCTTTTTAAGACGCCAGCCCTGCAGCCACCAAATCCAAAATCCCAGAACCGGGAAAAAAAGCAACAGGAACGGTCGAACGAGATTGGAGATCCCGATGACTGCTCCTAAGATCAGTAAGGTCCTGACTTTCGGTCGTTTAACCTCGTTAGAATAGAGAGCCAATATGTATAAGAAAAGCGTGCTCATAAAAACGTAGGTCGCCTCTGTGAGAACATACATCCCCCAGAAAGCAAACAAAGGGTAGCCAAGGGTCAACCCATAGGGGATCCAGGCATACCTCTTGCCAAATAATAGTTCACCCGTCTTATAGGCGAGCACCGCGCTGGCCGCTCCAAGCACAGCGTGTAAAACAATGACCATGCCGTAACTCTTCAATCCGAAGATCCCATACACCAAAGCAAGGAGCAAGGGATAGATCGGACCAACCACATACTCTCGTACTAGAGCGACCGCGCGCACAATGCCGTCATCACCCTGCACAAAATTTGCCGTATTCACGAGTCCATTCCCTCGCAGAAAATTCTCGGCAATGTTGGAATAGAGAAACCCATCAGGGGAAATTAAGTAACGTACATTATATGATTTTAGGTATAGAAGCTCTATCCCTAAGGCAATGAAAAACAAAAGTCCTGTAAACCACAGTCCTTTATACCGTTTATCCAATGACGCGTCCAACCTCCGTTGATTTAGGATTTTGGTCAAACTACTTTACAACGAATAGTATCGTATCATATTTTGACTCCCCAGCCAAGCGAAGTAGGCCATAGTTCGCTTGGAGGACCGCCACTAGACCTCAAAAGCCCCCCTAAGTTAACCCATAAAGGTTAGCTAGGGGGGCCACCATCTTTCCCATGACTTATACCAGGATGTTAGGTCCTATTTTACGAGTAAAACTCAGAGATGTCTCGCAACTTGCTTCTTGAATCCAACCATCTTTCTTGTAGAAGTTGATAGCTCGTTTATTCCAAATTAAAACGGATAACCCGACTGCTTTCAAACCTTCGCTTTTCATCTCTGCACAAAACTGGCCAGTTAGACTATTAGCGATCCCTATGCCTCTATAGTTTGTTTCAACTCCAATCGCTAATAGCCTCGCAGGTACCAATGTATTGCACTGACTAGTAGTACATTCTCTTTTAAACGACGGAAGTAATGTCTGAATCGCAACGAGAATATTTCCTAACCTTTTCGAAATATGTTTTCTTACATAAGAGTCCGTTAAATATTTCTTAACAACGATCCAAGCTAATGCAATAAAATTCTGGCGGTAAAACTGATTGAAAGGGGCATTGTCGATAGTTCCTAGAAGAAAGCCAACGGATTTCCCATTGCATTTTGCCACGTAGCCGCAGTTAGTCGCAGAATTAATAAATTGGGAACAAAAGAGCTTAAGGAATTTCTGACCCATGTGTCCGAGGAAATGATCTGAAAACACCTCTTCGTATAATCGGGCAATTTCTGGTAAGTCATTTAGTCTCAGACGACGAACCTGAATATCTGGATTATCATCTAGCTTATCATGGTATTTATAGTTCAACACAGAAAAACCCACTCCTTATAGCACTAATGAAATTGTATCTAGTAAGCCAATTCATTTAATGTAAACCCTAACAATTTAGTAGGTATAATAACCATACCTTACAAAAATATCCTATTTGTCTTTAACCTGTTAACGTCTATTGGCGTCTTTGTGATCTGTACATGTCCTATCATATCAAGGAGTTATTAGGATCAACTCTCTATTCTGTGTCCATTATATGAAGATCGCTTTGACGATGTTTCAGGTCCTGAGCGCGTCAAAGGCCCCCCTAGGTTAACCCACACGGTTGCCTAGAGAGGCCACATTTCAATGATTCTTTCGCTGTTTTAATATGCGCCGTCTCCTGAAAAAACAACGAACACTGTTTTCCATAAAATTTTCAGGTCTAACCACGCGCTCCAAGTACGAACATATTCCAAGTCATGAGCCATTGTCTCCCCCAGGGTCAGCTCACTTCGCCCATTCACTTGGGCTAACCCAGTGACACCGGGCAGGACATTGAGCCGTTGGCGCTGCTCGGGTGTATAGAGCTTCACCAGTTCTGGAACCTCTGGACGAGGGCCGACCAAGCTCATAGTTCCGTTGAGTATATTGATAAGCTGAGGAAGCTCATCCAAACTTGTCTTTCTGAGAAACTGACCGCTCCGGGTGATACGCGGGTCATCTTTTTCCTGAAAAACAAAGTTCTCAAGATCGCTCACCTTCTCAAGTTTGTCCTTCATCAAGGCCTCAGCATTCTGTACCATCGTACGGAACTTATAAATTGTATAAGGCCTTCCCCCCAGACCGATTCGTGTCTGCCTGAAGATTGCTGACCCCGAAGAGTCTAACCGAATCCAAAGAACAATAAAGAGCCAAAGCGGAGAAACAATCACAAGGAGAACCGCAGAAACCAAAAGGTCCAGCAGACGCTTCAGAACAAGTTGCCACCTAGAGTATGCAAACTCTTTAGTTTCCGCGAATTCCACCGATCTCTGAGCCATTTGTATTTCTCCTTTCTTCGCTGTGCGCTTCGTCGGGCGTCCCCCCAGAACCAAAACGTAACCAAGCTCAGCGTTTACCCTGTAAGGACATCCAAGTTCTTCAAATCCAAGAGGCTTTGTTTGCAAAAAGTGAACGACTTGCGTAAGCAGTAGCCAAACTTCGTCTCAAACTCGGGCGTAGGCGGGACGGAGCACACGACGTGCTCCGCCGGCACCTGAGCCAAGGTCCCTTCCCGCCATCACGGCACCTTGCCATCCATGGCGGTGCTCTAATCTCGAACGTCCTGTTCGAGTCTTGGCTCCAGTGACACTAGGCCATCCATGGCCGTCGGATGCGAATTGCCGGGCATCCCGCCGAAGCCCGAGTTTGAGGCGTTAGTTTGGCCTGCGAAACGCACGGAATGAACGGTTGTGAACGAACCCAGCGTCGTCTTACTTCCGGGAACGCTCGATAATTCGTTTTACAGCATCCACCACATCTTTGGCGTCTTGCATACTCATCCTTGGATACAATGGCAAGGAGATAATCCGCTCGAAGACACCCTCCGCGACTGGGAAATCCCCTGGTTTATACCCATATGTGTCCCGGTAATACGGATGCATATGAAGCGGAATAAAGTGGACACTCGTTCCTATTTTTTCTTCTTTAAGTTCTTCAATGAATTTCCCACGATCTATGGATAGTTTATCCAGATTCAGCTTGATGATATACAAGTGCCAAGCATGCCGTGCATACTCGAGTTCAACCGGCACTTCAAGTTCCGGCAATTTGCCGAACTCCGCATTATAATAGTCAGCAATTTCTAGGCGTAACCCTTGCATCCGTTCAAGTTTACCCAGTTGTGAGA
>DATCQU010000050.1:0-85115 GCA_036569365.1 Desulfosporosinus sp.
CCGTTTGGGGTGACGGCACATTTCATGTGCACCGTCCGCGTGAAAGCTTGGGGGGAGAGGGGACGGTTCTTGGCTTACATTACATTATGCAAGCAAGAACCGTCCCCTCTTGCACGTTTGGGGTCGGTTGCTTGAACGGAAGTTTGCTGGGCTGCTTACGTAAAGACGTCACGCTCGTGTGACACTGTGTCCTGGGCTTGGGTCGGGGAACCACGTTGGTGGGAACCGTTTGGGGTGACGGCACATTTCATGTGCACCGTCCGCGTGAAAGCTTGGGGGGAGAGGGGACGGTTCTTGGCTTACATTACATTATGCAAGCAAGAACCGTCCCCTCTTGCATGCGGCCTCATCTTGAGGTTGCTTGTCCAATAAATTTAATTTATAATAAAGCCGAGTATTTAACTGAGGAATCCAAAGGAGGAATATTAATATGTTAACCAAAGAGATGACAGTAGGAGAAGTGTTGCGCACATATCCACAGACGGTGCAGGTTTTTCTGGAGCTTGGTATGCATTGTTTAGGATGTCCGTCTTCTACGATGGAAAGTATCGAAGGTGCAGCTTTAACCCATGGTAAGAATGCGGATGACTTGGTTGCACAACTAAACAAAGCGATTAAAGTAGTTTAATTCTCATTATTTAGACGAGCTGACCTATTAAGGTCAGCTCGTTTTTATTAATCAAGTTTTATTAAATAAAATTTTCTAGAATATACATTATTTTAAAAGTACAAACACAATCTCTCTCTCCCCCCATATATTGTTAATAGTTAAAGGGAAAGAAGCTGGACATTAAAATATAAACGCTTTGTTATAGTTGAAGGAGGAAAATAATATGGAATTACGTTCCGTTGCTTATAATCCAACTCCCGCACCCGGTATGGGTGGAATGATGCCCGGAATGCAAGATATGCAAGGCATGCAATCTGGAATGCAAGGCATGCAACCTGGAATGCAGGGAATGCAACCTGGAATGCAAGGCATGCAACCTGGAATGCAAGGCATGCACCCAGAAATGCAAGGGATGTCTGAAATGGAAAGAATGCTGCATGGTATGCATGGAGTTCCTGGAATGTACCAACATCTTGACATGGATCCTTGTTGCCCTTTACCTTGTCCTTGCCCAGCGTACGAGACTCACCATTGCCCAATGCCGGCTCCAGGCCCTGCCCCAACTCCAGCACCTGAAGTCTATGTTGTGAAAAAAGGGGATACCATTTATAAAATTGCGAAACGTCATGGGACGACAATGCAAGCCATTATCCTTGCAAACAACTTGCGTAACCCTAATCTTATTTATCCAGGACAAATCTTATTAATTCCTGCAGCATCCACAGCGGATTTTCGTGGCTAAAACAAATACTATTAAGCGTCAATAAGCAAACTCATTGAAGAAGGACCTGAATCCTGAGTGAGAACTCGGGGCTCGGGTTCTTCTTCAACACATCCTCCTTAAGCAGGAAAAATGTTGATGTAAGTCGAAATATTGGGGAAAGGTTGTGGAAGGAGGGGACAATATGGATTATCAGGTTGGTATTCTTGGAGGGGGTCCGGGTGGGTATGTGTGTGCCTTAAGGGCTGCCCAACTTGGCTTATCCGTCGTACTTATTGAGGGTGAACGTCTGGGTGGAACTTGTTTGAACCGCGGGTGTATTCCTACCAAGGCATTGGTGAAAAGCGCTGATTTATGGCGTGAAATAGGGCGAGCTGCTGAATTCGGCTTGATTGTTGGCGACAAGCATGTGGATTATGCCGCGGTGATCACTCGCAAGGACCAAGTGGTCAATGCACTTGTAGGCGGTGTGGAAAAATTGATGAAAGCGGCGAACATACGTGTGGTCAAAGGGTGGGGAGAATATAAAGAGGCTGGTCAGATCTCAGTGACGACTGAAACTGGGGTGGAAGATATCAGTGTGGAGAATGTAGTGCTGGCAACTGGGTCGGTGCCTGTACGTATTCCAATTCCAGGGGCAGATCTTCCGGGCGTAGGAACTAGTGATGAGATCCTCGAGGAAATAGAACTGCCCAAGCGTCTGGTTGTTATCGGAGGGGGTGTCATTGGCTTAGAATTTGCTTCAATATTTCAAACTTTCGGAGTTCAGGTTAGCGTGGTGGAGACGCTTTCAACCCTGCTACCCACTATGGATGAGGAGATTCCGAAGCGGTTAATCCCCTTGTTGAAGCGCAGCGGGATGGAGATTTTGACTAAAACGAAGGTTAAAGAGATTCGCCAAGAGGGGAATAACCTCGTTGTCCAGGTCGAAGATATTAAGGGTGTCAGAGAAATATCAACTGACCGCATTCTTCTTTCCACCGGGCGAAGGCCTAGTTTACAAGGGATTGATGTGGCGGGTCTAGGCTTGGAAACGGAAAATGGGGCCATTAAAGTAACTGCTCAGATGCAGACCAATCTTCCTCGGGTGTATGCCATTGGCGATGCAGTCGGGGGAATCATGCTGGCTCATGTGGCTTCTGCGGAAGGGATTATCGCAGCTGAACATATTGGGGGGAGTGCTGCTTCGATGAGTTACAGAGCTATACCAAGTGCAATCTTTACGCATCCAGAGATTGCTTCGGTTGGGTCTACAGAGCAGGAACTCAAGGCTTCCGGGAAGGCTTATCGGGTGAGCAAGTTCCCATTTTCTGCGAATGGGAAAGCTGTAGCCTTGGGGGAGACTGTTGGATTAGTTAAAATCTTGGCTGATCATGAGGGCGTGGTTGTGGGGGCGAGTATTATGGGACCCCAGGCTAGTAGCCTTATTTCGGAATTGGTGCTTGCAGTAGAGCGAGGAATTCAAGCAGAGGAGATTGCTCGAACGGTGCATGCCCATCCGACGTTGCCGGAGGCGATTATGGAAGCGGCGCACGGGATAGGAGGTAAACCGCTGCATTTGGCGTAATTGTAGCCAAAAATTTATCTAAACTATAGCGAAACTATAGTGAAACAATCACGTAGGTATCCTTACGGCTCAACTATCAGTAATCTGAGAGTTGAGCCTTTTTGACGAGCACAACTTCTCATAGGTCTTAAATAACGTCGTATTGGTTAATTTACTGAAAATTATTTAATTCGTCCGAAAACTTAGATCTGATTCAAAAAAATCGAAAACATTTGTTACTTTTCGAACTTATTATAGTTAATCAATAAAAATATTAAATTAAATATGTCACTTTAGCAATTTTATTACATAAATTTAGGAAAAAATGCCTTGAATTGAAAGTTAAGGTAGGTCAGCCGACGGGATCAGTCAGTCTAATGGGTACATGGGGGAGGACCTTATTCCTTAATTTATTTATTTATTTGTAAAAAAGGATAGATTTGTTAGCAGGATAATCCTTCCGTATGGAGAATAAGTGGTGTATAGTGGAGTGAAGTGGGGCGAGTGACCACAACGGTGGGGTGAACAACATGTTTATGGGGGAATATATTCATACAATCGATGGAAAAGGTCGGCTGATTATTCCGGCCAAATTCCGAGAAGCCTTGGGAGAGCAATTTATTGTGACCAAAGGCTTAGATCATTGTCTGTTTGTTTACCCTCCATCAGAATGGGTCACCTTGGAACAGAAGTTGCGCGCTTTACCGTTTACACAACCCGATGTTCGTGCTTTTGTCCGTTTCTTTTTTTCTGGGGCGACGGAATGTGAGCTGGATAAGCAGGGAAGAATTCTATTGCCGGCTAATTTGCGTGACTATGCGCAATTGGAGAAGAATCTGGTTCTGGTTGGAGTTTCTAGTCGCGTTGAGATTTGGAGCGAGACACTTTGGACAGAATACAGTCGGCAAGCAGAAAGCGCTTATGCCAGTGCTGCTGAATCCCTAGTCCAGCTAGGTATATAGAAAGGAACGGTTTTACTTGGACTTTCATCATGTCACCGTTTTATTGGAAGAGACTGTCGATGCGGTCGTTACGAACCCTTCGGGTAAATATGTCGATTGTACACTCGGTGGAACCGGACATAGCCAAAGGGTCTTATCTAAGCTCGACGCCACCGGAAAACTGATCTGTTTTGATCAAGATGACAAAGCGATTTGTCACGCGAGAGAAATCTTTGGCAACGATCAACGTATCACTTTAGTCAACCGAAACTTTGAATACCTGGAAGAAACTTTAAAGGAACTAGACTTACTGCCTGTGGATGGAATCTTATTCGATTTAGGGGTGTCATCCCCTCAACTCGATGAAGCCGAACGCGGCTTTAGTTACATGCAGGATGCCCCCTTAGATATGCGCATGGATCCTACGAGCTCCCTGAGCGCACGAGAAATCGTGAATACTTGGAGCGAAGAGAACCTAGCGCAGATTATTTGGAAATATGGGGAAGAAAAATGGTCAAAACGGATTGCCCAATTCATCGTACATAATCGCAACGAGCGACCGTTGGAAACAACTGGTGACCTCGTCGAGGCGATAAAGGCGGCCATTCCGGCAGCGGTCCGGCGTAGCGGGCCTCATCCTGCAAAACGTTCCTTTCAGGCAATTCGTATTGCGGTGAATGATGAACTTGGTGTTTTAGACCGAGTGCTGGATCAAGCGCTGCGTTGTCTGGATCATGGGGGGCGACTCGGCGTGATTACCTTTCATTCGTTGGAGGATCGCATTGTGAAAGAGAGAATGAGATCCTGGCTCGGGAGGTGTACGTGCCCACCAGAATTGCCGATATGCCGGTGCGAGGCAAAGGCAACGGCCAAGGTACTGACGCGAAAACCCATTCTCCCATCAGAAGAGGAAGTCGAGCAAAATCCGCGGTCTAGAAGTGCTAAATTGCGGGTTGCTGAAAAAATATAACGGTCTAAAGGAAAAGGAGGAGGAATATCCTTGGTAGTGGCGCAGGAAAAAATGGAGTGGCAGCAGCCATTAAAACAGAAATTTGAAGAAAGAAAAACCCGATCCACGAGAAGAGGAAAACGGTTTGCCAAAGGGAAAAGTATTTTAGTTCTGGCTTTTATCGTCGGAATAACCGGTTCAATCGGGGCGGAGACGATTCAGCTGACCGTCGTTCAGGGGGCACAAGTCCGGGCTGCGCAGAAAGAGATTTCTACGATTAAAGCACAGAATGATCTGCTGCAAGTGGAGGCTGATAAGCTCCGTGCGGTGAGCAGGATTGAAAGTGTTGCCAAATCAATGGGTATGGTAAAACCTGCTGGAGTAGTGTATGTAACTGGTGCAGTGCCTATGGCCAAGAATCAAAAGGGGGCTCCGTCAACGCAAGTCGCCACGCCAATCGCTGAGGCTAAACCGACAATGCTTCATCAATTTTCACAGATATTTACTAGCTTTTTTGCTTCAACTCAACGTTAAACATTAAGAGAATGGCGCTTTGGTTACGCGGAGACCCCAGAAATTGGGGGTGAGGACTTGTGAGTCCTTTTGTTGTCATGCGTAAACGAATCGCTTTTCTTTTTTTGTGTGTCAGTGCCTTTTTAGTGGTGTTAATCGTTCGGCTGGGTTTCGTGCAACTCAGTCAGGGCGCTGATTTGCGGAAGAAAGCGGATGATTCTCACTTTCGTGGTGTTCCTGTTGCACCAAAACGGGGGAATATTGAGGATCGTCAAGGAAATGTCTTGGCGATGAGCGTCAGCAGTGAAACGGTTTATGCCATTCCAGCGGAGGTTCGGCAGTCTGGCCGAGCCAAAGAAATGGCCTTGACCTTATCTCAGCTTTTGGGGCAATCTGCGTCCGAGGTCGAAGGGCATATTACAAAACGTACGGCATTGGAATACGTTCAAAAGCGTGTTAAACCGGAAGTCGCAGCGCAAGTGCGAGCGTTAGCTTTACCGGGAATAGGAACCACGGAGGACAGCCAACGATATTACCCGAACGGAACACTCGCGTCTCATATTATCGGATTCGCCGGAATTGACAATCAGGGCCTTGAAGGGATAGAGTTAACCAGAGAATCAGAGCTGAAAGGGATATCAGGAAGTATTCTCCAAGAATTTAGTGCCAATGGGATTCCTCTTCCCCAAGCGGAGCATCAGTACTTAGCTCCCAAACAAGGAAACACTGTGCGGTTAACCATCGATAAAAATATCCAAGCTTTTGCGGAACGGGAGTTGCAAAAGCTGATGTCAGGCCAGGGTATTAACATGAACGGGCAGGTCCCTAAGAGCGCGTCGATCTTGGCGATGGATCCCAATACGGGAGAAATGCTAGCCCTAGCTTCAGCACCAACCTTTGATCCGAATCATTATCAGGAAGCGGATCCCAGTGCGAGACGTAATATTGCGATTCAGAACGGCTATGAACCGGGGTCAACTTTTAAGATTATTACGTTAGCTGGCGCGCTGGAGGAAAAGAAAATTAAGCTAACGGAGCACTTTTTTGATAAAGGGGCTTATACGGTTCTAGGCAAAAATGTGCGTTGTTGGAAGGCGGGCGGGCATGGGGATCAAACCTACATGCAAGTGGCTGAGAACTCCTGTAACCCTGGCTTTATTGAAATGGGACAACGCCTCGGGATGGACAATTTTTATAAATATCTTCGGGATTTCGGGTTCGGGCAGAAAACGGGGATTGAGATGTCCGGTGAAGCCTATGGCATTCTTGCAAATAAGAAAAAAGCGACGGCCTTGGATCTGGCGACCATGTCCATCGGGCAAACGAATAACGTCACCCCTATTCAGCTTTTAACGGCGGTTTCAGCGGTGGCTAATGGTGGAACTCTAATGAAACCACAACTGGTAGAAGAGATTGTCGGCCCTAGCGGAAGGGTAGTAACGCCTTTTAAAAAAGAAGAAGTCCGACGCGTTATTAGTGAGGATACATCGAAATTAGAACGTGAAGTTCTGGAATCTGTTGTGACTAATGGAACCGGACGTCGCTCTTTTCTGCCCGGCTACCGTGTGGCTGGAAAAACAGGGACAGCGCAAAAAGTGGCAAACGGAGGGTATATTCAAGGGGAATATGTTGCTTCGTTTGTGGCGTTTGCCCCTGCAGACAAACCTCGCTTGGCCATGCTAGCCGTGGTTGATGGTACTCCGTTTTATGGGGGGGTTGTCGCAGCACCCGTGCTACAGAGCGTTATGCTCGATTCTTTGAGATATCTCGGCATTAAACCTGACACCCAGGCGCCGCTGACCCCTGGAAAACCTCTACCAGGTCTTGAGTTTCCACCGATTAAGAAGGCTGCTACTGTTCCTTCGGTCATAGGCCTGCCTTTAGCTGAGGCGGAAAGAGCGTTGACTGGGGCCGGGTTTAAGGGCCTAACGGAAGGTCAGGGTGAGATGGTTCTCGACCAAATCCCTCATGGGGATGCACAAGTGGAGGCTGGATCGAATATTCTCCTCTATCTCGGAAAGGATGCAGCTGCTCCGACGCTTGCCAATTGGTGGGAAGAGAAAGATGAAGATATTGAAGCCATGAAGAGTTTGACAGGGCGCGTTCCGCTTTCAGCAAGTCCACTCCGTCAGTAAAACAGACGTCAGAGGTCAGAAACCGGAAGTTGGAGTCTATGACATATACGCAGAGCATGGAACTCCAGTTAATTGAAGTGGAGGGCTATGAAAGTGGATGATCAGTTGGCAAGGTCTGCTGGAGGGGTAATTTGTCTATAATAAATCTAGGTTGATCACAGTTAATGGTTGAGCTTATTAACCTGGAAAGGAATGATGAGGAATGCATACAGCGAACAAATCACTGTCGGAGATAATAACGGGAATCGAGGTCATCTCCTCATCGGGGAATATAGAAGTAATCGTCCAAGGAATGTCAATGGATTCACGGCTCGTCCGGCCAGGGGATCTTTACGCTTGTGTACCCGGATTTAAAGTGGATGGTCATGACTTCGCGGTGAAGGCCATTGCCTCGGGAGCTGTGGCTTTAGTGGTTGAGCGATTTTTACCGCTCGATGTTCCTCAAGTGAAGGTGGCCAATATGCGCCAAGTCATGGGGCTGTTAGCGGCCAAGGTTTATGATGACCCTAGTGGTCAACTGGAGTTAGTCGGAGTGACAGGGACGAACGGGAAAACCACGATTACTTATCTTATCGAAAAGATCGCTGTGAAGCAGGGCAAGAAAGTCGGCTTAATAGGAACGCTCGGGGCTCGGATTGACGGGCGAGATATTCCAGGGGAAAGGACGACGCCGGAGGCCATTGACGTTCAAAAGCTCCTAGCAGAGATGGTCGATGAAGGGGTTAGCCTTGCCGTCATGGAAGTGTCATCCCATGCAATCGATCTTGGACGTGTCGCGGGGTGCGAATTTGATGCGGGAATTTTTACAAATTTGACACAAGACCATTTAGATTATCATAAGACAATGGAGGACTATCTTTTTGCCAAATCCCGTCTATTTGCAGATCTTAAAGGGGTCAAACAGCCAAAAGTGAGTATTTTAAATGGAGATGATCCCACATTTTCCAAACTGCGTCAAGCCTCGGCTGCTCCAGTCGTGAGTTACGGGATTGACAACGCAGCCGATTACCGAGCAGAGAATGTCGAAGTCAGCACAGAAGGGGTGCACTTTCAGGTTCGTTTCCGTGAAGAGACTCAGCTCATCCGGTACGCAACTCCAGGGATATTTAGTGTTTATAACGCCTTGGCTGCGTTTGCTTGGGGCGTTGAAAGGGGATATGCCTCTTCGGCGGTAGCTGAAGCCTTGGCAGAAATTCCTGGTGTACCAGGCCGCTTTGAAAGTATTCGTCTTGGACAATCATTTCAGGTGATTGTTGATTATGCGCATACGCCAGACGGCTTGGAAAATGTTGTGAAAACAGCTCGGAATTTCACCAAGGGAAGGCTTATTACTGTCTTTGGGTGCGGAGGAGATCGTGATCGAGGGAAACGACCGCTTATGGGTGAGGCCGCTTCGCAATGGAGTGATTTTGTTATCGTGACTTCGGATAATCCTCGGACAGAAGATCCGGATCAAATTATTAAAGAGGTACTAGTCGGAGTTTCTGGCGTGGATTATGTCGCTCTGCGTGACCGAAAGGAAGCAATTTGGAGCGCTTGCCGCATGGCAAAGCCCGGAGATACTATCCTTATCGCGGGTAAAGGGCATGAAACCTATCAGATTTTCGGGACAGAGGTTCATCCGTTTGATGACCGGGAAGTAGCACGTGAAGCATTAAGGGGGCTAGGATATGCTCAAGTGGACAGTTGAGACGGTAGCCCAGATCGCGAAAGGGACGGTGATCGGAAACGCAGAGCTAGAAGTTCATGGTTGCATCATAGATAGTCGTCAAGCCCTGGGGGGAGAAATGTTTTTCGCTCTACCCGGTGAACAGGTCGATGGGCATGACTATATTGAAGCCGCTTGGAAAAAAGGGGCAGTTCTCGCAGTTGTGGAAGAAAGTCGCTTCAGAGAAAATGAAAAGAAGCACGTTGTTCCTGAAGGTAAGGCCCTTCTTCTGGTGGAGTCCGTGTTTGGGGCATTTCAGGAATTAGCCCAGGCCTGGCGTTTAGAACTGGGAGCCAAGGTGGTCGGAGTCACAGGGAGTAATGGGAAAACCACGACGAAGGATATGATCGCCGCAGTACTGTCTCAGCGGTTTCGCGTCTATTCCAATAAGGAAAACCATAACAATGAATTGGGGCTTCCGTTAACGGTCCTCAATGCGCCATCAGATACTGAGATCTTGGTTCTAGAGATGGGAATGCGCGGACTCGGTGAGATCAACGCTTTATGTGAGATCGCGAAACCAGATGTCGGGGTGATTACTAATATTGGTACAACTCATTTAGAGCTGTTACTGACACAGGAGCGAATTGCTCAGGCTAAGTGGGAGTTAATAGAGGCCCTGCCAGTCGATGGAATTGCAATCATAAATGCTGAAGATTTGTTTTCTGTACAAAAGGCAAAAGAAGATCTACATTCAATTCGATTCTATGGCCTGGAAGGTGCTTTTGTAGAGCCAAACATTATAGGAACTCATCTGCGGCCTTGGGGCGCACTGGGGACAACATTTGACGTAAGTTATATGAGCGAAAAAACAACGGTTAATCTTCCGCTGCCCGGTAAACACAATGTTCTGGATGCCTTGGCTGCACTAGCTGTAGGTAAGGTTTTAGGGGTTTCGTTAGTAGAAGGGTGTGAGGGACTGGGTAAATTGAAATTGTCCAAGATGCGCTTAGAGGTGCGTTATGGGATCTTTGGAACCACTCTCATTAACGATGTCTATAATGCCAATCCTACGTCGATGCAGGCCTCGTTGCAGGTGCTGAAGGAGCGAGCGGGTGAGAACAAGACCCTGGCTATTTTGGGGGATATGTATGAACTGGGAACCTCGGCAGAGTCAGGTCACCGTGAAGTCGGTCGGACTCTTGCAAAGTTAGGAGTCAGTGAGCTGATCACCGTGGGAAAATTGGCAGAAGAGATCGCGCAAGGGGCTCGGATGGCAGGATATTCAGAAGATCAGATTACGGTGACATCTTCGTACGAAGAAGCGATCACGAAAGCTCGGGATCTCCTCGAGCTCTATGGGCCGGGGATATGGGTACTGGTCAAAGGTTCGCGGGGAATGAAAATGGAAGAGATCACCATGCAACTTGAAAGTTCAGGCATATGAAAGAAAATAGACTGGCATACTGACTGGTTATTTGCTTTCATATGCCGGAGAGTAAAGGATGGAATAATACATGTCTGAGCGTTTGGTCATGGCGGCAGGATTAGCTCTCATTATAACGCTGGTCCTAAGCCCTTTTTTAATACCGGTCTTAAGAATCCTTAAGTTCGGTCAAACTATACGCGACGATGGCCCTCAAAGGCACTTGAAAAAGGCCGGAACACCAACAATGGGTGGCCTAATTTTCCTGGTGGGCATTATTGGCAGTGCGTTAGTTATGGCTGAACAACCCACTTCTTTGGAAATGGTCACTATGGTCGGAATCACACTCGGTTATGGGCTCATCGGATTTATAGATGACTTTATAAAAGTGGTTATGCATCGTTCCTTAGGTCTACGAGCTTATCAGAAGCTTATCGGGCAGTTTGGCTTGGCCTTTCTTCTTATGTGGATTTCCATCCATTGGCTTGGACGAGGAACGGATGTGGCCATTCCTTTCACGTCTACCCACTTGGAGTTGGGCTGGTTTTACTATTGTCTGATCTCCTTAGTGATCGTCGGAATGACGAATGCCGTCAATTTTACGGACGGGTTGGACGGCTTAGCAGCGGGAAGTACCTTGTTTGCCGGAATCGGTTATGTCGTGATAGCTCTACTAGCCGCCATCCAAGGGGGCGGGGTTGCTGTTCTGGCGCATGAGTCAGATATGGCGGTCTTTGCAGCGGCTCTGGTCGGTGGCTGCCTTGGATTTTTGCGCTTTAATACCTACCCTGCCCGCGTATTCATGGGGGATACAGGGTCTTTGGCCTTAGGCGGGGCCTTAGTTAGTTTGGCAGTACTCACGAAGAGCGAATTAGTGTTGCTGATCATCGGGGGGCTGTATGCAATGGAAATTCTCTCCGTGGTTATTCAGGTTATTTCGTTTCAGACTACAGGAAAGCGGGTCTTCCGAATGAGCCCGATTCATCATCACTTTGAACTCGGGGGCTGGGGCGAGTGGAAGGTAGTTCTCGTCTTTTGGGCTGCTGCTCTAATTTGCGCAGTTTTGGGGGTCGTGTCTTATTTACCGACGTTGGGGTAGGGAGAGTCGAGAGACGCGTCCTCGGCCATGCGGTCGTCGTGACGAACTAGGGCCTTTAAATCCTTTGATGCAAGAGGGCAGGATTCCCGGCCAATGCGACGGCAGTGTGCTTTGCCATCACGGCATCTAGCCATCCATGGCGATGCTCTAATCTCGAACGTCCTGTTCGAGTCTTGGCGCACCCTGCACTAGGCACGTCCTGTGCCGTCGTCCCTGTCGCATGGCCGGCGGGAAACATCCGCTGGCCAAGGATGGCCGAGTGTCCCTGTAGCCAAGGATGGCGAGAAGGGACCTTGTTTCCCGTCCTTCTGAGGAAAGAGGATTAAAGCCGAGTTAGGCTACGACTCACGCAAAGGCGTCGGAGCGTGTGATCGCGACCCTCCAGGCTAGGGGGGCGACGGAGGTTGGAACGACGTTAGGTGTTCTATGGAGCTGTTTGCGTCTTTGACGCAAATGCGTATGCATGTGGATGTAACTCGGGACGGTTCTTGCTTGCTTGCATGCGTTCATAACGCGAATACGCTTTGCTGGATATCTCGCAAGGTTCAAGTGGAGATGGTTCTTGCTTGGCATGGGAATAAAATTGAGCAGTATATATTCTCCTTTTAGGAGGTCGAGGTCTTGGATAAGCAACTCATTAAGTCGTATTATGAGCAGGGAAATCAAGAACAAGCAAGAAAAATGTCAGCTTATATGAAGGATAAGTTCCTGTATTTAGGAATACAGAAACCGCAGAGGACAGAATTACAGAAAGAGTTTATCAAACAGGCCAAGAAACAGAAAAAAATTGACTGGGATTTTGTTTTTCTACTTTGGGATTTACCAGAACGAGAATTTCAATATTTGGCGTTAGACTATTTACTTGCTTTAAAAGACAATCTGCTAAAATCAGATGTTGATAGAGTTGAGTTTTTGATAATAACTAAATCTTGGTGGGACAGCGTAGATGGTCTTGCGACAAATATAACCGGAATTTTATGTGACAAATATCCAGAACTTGTCCAAAGTCATATTCTAAGTTGGACTGCAAGTGAAAATATCTGGCTTGTGCGAGTTGCAATTTTATTCCAACTGAAATATAAAGAAAATACAAATATAGAATTACTGAAGTTAGTTATTAGTAAAAACAGTCATTCTAAGGAGTTTTTCATTACTAAAGCAATTGGCTGGGCCTTACGGGAATACTCCAAGACGAATAAAGAATGGGTAACGTCATTTCTAGAATCGACTACCCTGCAACCGCTTAGTGTACGTGAAGCAAGTAAATACTTATAGTTCTCGATAGTTTCATATTTCTAAATTTGTCTGTATGCAGGCTAAGTATGCAAGTCGAACCGTTCCTACTTGCAAAGTATGCAAGTCAAGAACCGTCCCTACTTGCATGCATGACCTACTTGCATGACGGACCAATAAACTGACTGAAAAACGGAGGATTACTTACGTGGAATGGATGAATAAACGTGTTCTGGTCATAGGTGCTGGCTTAAGTGGTCAAGCGGCAGTTCGGAAACTTCAGCGTTTGGGTGCGGAGGTTTTTCTGACGGATAGTAAGGAGTTAGGGCAGCTCGCTGGTGTTGAGGAGTTAGGCCTTGATCGGGCTCATTTGCTTCTTGGCAGTGTACCTGAATTAAGAGGAATTAACCCGGAGCTTATTGTTTTATCTCCAGGGGTATCTCCCAAACTATCCCTCGTGCAAGAAGGTATTTCCCAAAACGTGTCCGTGTGGAGCGAAGTTGAGCTTGCTATGTATGATTGCACTGCGCTATGTGTTGGAGTAACCGGTACTAATGGAAAAACGACAACCACCACCTTGATTGGGGAATTAGCAAAGCGAACCGGTTGGCCGACGGTCGTTGCCGGAAATATCGGAGTGGCCTTAAGCGGGCAGGTTGAAGGAATAAAAGAGAACGGTATAGTAGTAGCTGAACTTTCTAGCTTTCAACTGGAGTTTACCGATAGACTTCGGTTACAGGTGGCAATTTTGCTAAATATTACGCCGGATCACTTGGACCGGCATGGCTCTTTAGAAAATTATCTTGCGGCGAAAGTACGAATTTTCGAGAATCAAACAGCGGCGGATCTGGCAATATTAAATTGGGATGACCTCTTAGTTCGAGATTTAGGACCGAAATTAAGAAGCCGGGTTATATATTTCAGCCCGACATCTTTTTTGCCTGATGGGATTAGCCTGAGTCACGATCAAATCGTCTATGCGGAAAAAGGGAACATTATCCCTATCATTTCACGCAAAGAACTTCAGCTCCGGGGGAATCATAATCTGGAGAATGTCATGGCGGCTGTAGGCGCTGCGAGAGAGTTCGGCCTTTCTTGGACTGATATTGCCGAGGTGCTCCGTCAGTTCAAAGGGGTAGAGCATCGAGAGGAAATTGTGGGGATGTTCGAGGGAGTCCTTTTTGTAAATGATTCCAAAGGGACGAATACGGATGCAGCCACCAAGGCTTTAATGGCCTTTGATGAACCTTTAGTTCTAATTGCTGGTGGGAAAAACAAAGGGCTTGATTTCCATGACTTTATGAAGGTTGTGCGGGTTAAGGTCAAAAGTCTAGTTTTGCTGGGCTTAGCGGCTAATGAGATGGAGCAGGCGGCGCGGGATGAAGGGGTTCAGAGAATCATTCGGGCGGGCACCTTTGAAGATGGGGTTGAGAAAGCGATAGCTGAGGCCGTACCGGGTGATGTCGTATTATTATCGCCTGCTTGTACAAGTTGGGATATGTTTAAAAGTTATGAAGAAAGAGGGGAATTGTTTAAGGAGTTAGTGCGTAGGCATTATAGAGAACCCATTTAGCAATAAGGGGGATACTATACATGCGTCGTAGGCTTCATCGTCCGGATTTAGTCTTGCTCGGAACAATTTTAGCCCTGTTGGGTATAGGGTTTGTTATGGTTTACAGCTCAAGTGCAGTTAGAGGCTACATACAGTTCGACGACTCCTATCATTTTTTGAAAATGGAGATCATATGGGCTAGTATGGGACTTGCAGCGATGATCTTGAGTATGCTGGTGGATTTGCGTATGCTTCGCAGATTTGCCAAGCCAGCCCTTTATATTGCCATTGCCTTACTGGTTATGGTTAAAATTCCTGGACTTGGGCGCAGAGTCAATGGCGCGGACCGTTGGATTGGTCTTGGGCCATTGTCAATTCAGCCTTCAGAGGTGATTAAGCTTTCTATGGTGTTGGTGATGGCCCATGTTTTAGCGCTTGATCCCCATAAGATTCAATCGTTTCGCAAAGGGGTTCTGCCTATTCTCGGCTTGATGGGGTTGATTGCTGGATTGATTATGCTTCAACCGGACCTTGGAACGACCTTGGTCATAGCGGCTACGACGTTTTTCATGTTGATCGCGGCAGGAGCAAGGACTGGACATATTCTTGCGCTAGCGGGTACTGGGCTCGGCTTAGTGGTTGCAGCCATTGCGGCGGCTCCCTATAGGATGAGGCGTATTTTTGCTTTCTTGGATCCTTGGGCTGATCCCTTGGGTAACGGATATCAGACGATTCAAGCACTTTTGGCGCTGGGACCGGGTGGCTTGTTTGGCCTAGGCTTAGGGCAAAGTCGCCAAAAGTTTCTTTATTTGCCGGAAAACCATACGGATTTTATCTTTGCCATGATTGGTGAGGAACTTGGGTTTATCGGTGCGTCCATAGTGGTCTTGCTTTTCTTCCTCTTCGCGTGGAGGGGGTTCCGGGTAGCAATGAAGGCTCCGGATGCGTTCACGGGTTTGTTCGCGGTCGGATTAACGGCTATGGTGTCCATCCAAGCGATGATTAACATGGGCGTGGTGAGCGGAGTATTGCCGGTGACAGGGATCACCCTGCCGTTTATAAGTTATGGTGGTACATCGCTGGTTTTCACGATGTTAGGTGTAGGAGTGCTCCTGAATATTTCCAAGGAAATAAGATAGTGAACTCGTTGAGCAAAAGCTGAACATCAGAACTTCCACCGTTAGAGGTGGGATTGTTGATGGAGGAAGGGGTATATAGTGCGTGTAATTGTGACCGGTGGAGGAACTGGTGGACATATTTATCCAGCTTTAGCCATCGCCAAAGGGTTGTTGGCGAGGGATGCTGAGACAGAAATTCTTTATGTGGGAACTCGGGATGGAATGGAAGCACGTTTGGCACCAGAGGCGGGTATTGCGTTTGCAGGAATTTCTGGCAAAGGTCTGCCGCGTCGATTAAGTCTAGACACCTTCAAAGTTTTCGGTAGCAGTGTCAAGGCCCTCTGGGAGACGAAGAAAATATTACATCAATTTCACCCAGATCTGGTCGTAGGAACCGGGGGATATGTGTCCGGACCCGTTGTTTTGACTGCGGCACTTTTCAAAATTCCGACGTTGCTCCACGAACAGAATGCCTTACCTGGGATTACCAATCGAATTTTGGCGCGGGTTGTACGCCGTGTCATGGTGACGTTCCCCGAGAGTATCGAGCGTTTTGGCGTTAAGGAAAAACTGGAACTCGTCGGGCTCCCAGTCCGTTCGGAAATCGGGCAGGTGTCTCGTGCAGTCGGTGCAAAGCACTTTAAGTTACGGCCGGATCGCTTGACCTTGCTCGTGACAGGTGGGAGCAGAGGCGCTCGTACGTTAAATCAGGCGATGATCGGGGTCTTGGAACAGCTTACCCATCGCTCGGACATTCAGGTGATTTGGGCAACCGGAAAAGCGACGTATGAGGAAACTATTGAACAATTCAGGGCCAGAGGGATTGCTTGGAAGCGTCCGGAGTGGTGCATCCTGGAATATTTGAAAGACATGCCGAAGGCCTTGGCCTGTGCAGACATGTATATTGGACGGGCGGGGGCAGCCTCCTTAGCAGAGCTTATGGTTGCTGGTATTCCCAGTCTGTTGATTCCTTACCCTTACGCAGCTGAGAATCATCAAGAGCATAATGCCCAGGCACTGGTCCAAGCAGGGGCAGCGCAGATCATTCTTGACTCGGAATTAGAGGGGCAACGATTATGGAAAGCGGTAGAGGGGCTAATCTCTCAACCAAAGCTTCTTGCTCAAATGAGTGCCGCTGCTCAGACGCTGGCACAACCTCAGGCGTTAAACAAAATTGTGGATCTTTGTAGGGCTACTGCCTGGCACTAGCTCGTGGGTCGTCGTTCGTGGTTCGTAGTCGCAGTTCGAACTACAGAACGACCACTAATATGGAACATCGAAAATGCTCACACCTTGCTACTCCCATGCATAGCATATGGCAGTGGTAAAGGAAAGGGGTGAGCGTGGTGTGGCCAAGACGAACGATAAAATTAGTTGCTTCTTCTGCGGCTCCCGGAATAGATGGAGTTAGGGCTTTGCTGAAAGGGAGCGAACTTAAATTCTTCGAGAGTGACCCATCAACGGAGGAATTGACCGAAGGATTCACGGAAAGCTGGTGGGAGAAGCCTTTGGAATGTAATTCCACATCCACATCCACATTCGAAGAATCAAGTCCTGCGACGGAATTGGTATTTTGGCCTGGGACGACGGAATATAATCTCTGCCGGGAGAAGGCACTTGCTCAAGGACTGACCCAGCATTCCATTCAATCATTCATACATAATATTTTGGAAGATGACTTAATTTTAGGGATTTCGGAAACAACTGTTATAATTGAAGAACGCCCTCTGTTAGGACACATTTTGAATGAGGCGGGTTTTGAACCGTCCCTACTTTGGCCGGCAGCAGATGGTCAATGGCAATGCGAAAGAAAACAAGGCACCCTTTGGCTTCTACCGGAATCGTGGCTGGTGGAACTTGGACTTACGGAAGATAGACCGCTTGGTAGAGACACTGAATGGGCTTCGGAAAATGCGACCTGGGTGGCACGCGACACAAGGGTTGACTTTTATCGTAGGCAAAATACTTTGAAGTATGTGGGTCAATTACCTAGGTGGCCGGAACCATTAGAAGAGCAAGAGGCTTATCAAACTATCGCGAAGTGTCTAGACTTAGGAGTTTCCTGGCGGGATATCAGGTTGGCGTTGAGCTCAATCTGGAGTGAACGCGCTCAACTAAAGCTAAACATTGAGACTTCGGAACTCCAACCTATCGAAGTGGGAGTCTTGGAAGTAATGACACAATAATGACAGATAACTTGAGGTGGAACATCGATGATTTTGGATGGAATCCGGGGTCGTGTGGAGAAAAATTATCCGCTCCACCGATTGAGTACATGGCGGATTGGCGGGCCTGCTGAGACCGTGTATTGGCCTGAAACCATGGAGGACATGGCGAATGTACGGCTGAGGGCGTTGCAAGCGGAAATCCCGGTTTGGCTGATCGGGCGGGGTTCTAATCTTCTGTTTCCAGATGAAGGGCTTCCTGGAATTGTATTGGTTACCACCTCGCTACGTGCGATCGAGTGGGGGGATCATACGGCTCAGGTCGAAGCGGGATTCATGTTAGCCCGTTTAGCTCAAGAAGCAGCGGAAAGAGGCTGGAGTGGACTAGAATTTGCACGAGGAATCCCCGGGTCTGTCGGGGGTGCGGTCATGATGAACGCGGGTGCACATGGCGGAGAAGTGGCTTCTCAAATTATGAGCGTTACCGCGCTTTGTGCTGATGGGTCAGTGAAGAAGCTAGAGCGAGCTGAGCTCGAATTTGGATATCGGTTCTGTTCCTTGCGAGGTCAAGCGTGGGTATTGGCAGCTCAGTTCGCTTTTTCACCAGGGGATCGTCAACAAATTCTAAGTCAAATGACCGACAATTTAACGAAGAGAACGGCTAATCAACCGCTCGAGAAACCGAACGCTGGGAGCATTTTTCGCAACCCACCCGGAGATTCTGCTGGCCGATTGATTGAGGCAGCAGGTTGGAAAGGAAGAAATATGGGCGGTGCTCAGGTCTCGGATAAACATGCGAATTTTATTGTTAATATGGGAAATGCCAAGTCCGCGGATGTGCTAGCTTTAATAAAGGCCATTCGGGGAGATATTCAGCTGAAATTTGGGATTTCATTGGAAACGGAAGTAGAATATCTCCAACAACAATATTAGATCAACCTCGATAAAAGGGGGTAGGACCATGTCGATGGACCGCTATGTCATCACTGGAAAACAGCGGTTAGAAGGAAGTCTTCGGGTAAGTGGAGCGAAGAACGCTTCTCTTCCATTGTTAGCAGCAACCTTACTAGCTGAAGGGACATCAACCCTGTTGGAAATTCCAGTGTTGGCGGATATTACACATATGATCGAAGTGCTTGAAAACCTTGGTTGTGGAGTTGTGCGCCAAGGTGAGGCGTTGCTCATTAATGCAAGTGCTTTGGGGTCTTGTGAAGTTGATGAATCACTGATGCGACAAATGCGTGCGTCTAATCTGATTTTAGGCCCGCTGCTAGCCCGGAACGGGCGGGTGAAAATCTCCCGACCTGGAGGGTGTGCTATTGGAACACGACCAATGGATCAACATATTAAAGGGCTACAACAACTAGGGGTGAAGGTTAAAGAGAAACATGGGTATATCGAAGCATGGGCAGATCAACTACTGGGGGCGGATGTTTACCTGGATGTTCCAAGTGTAGGGGCGACTGAAAATATTATGATGACTGCCGTCTTAGCAAAAGGAACGACGATGATCCGTAATGCCGCGCGTGAACCAGAAATAATTGATCTGCAAAATTTTCTTAATAAAATGGGCGCGAATGTGCGCGGAGCGGGTATGGATGTCTTGCGGATTGAAGGGGTAGAGAGGCTATATCCGGCAGAACATAAGGTGATCCCAGATCGAATCGAAGCTGGTACACATATGATTGCCGCAGTCATGACCGAAGGAGATGTGGTCTTAGAGAACGTCATACCGGAACATTTGGAACCTGTGATTGCTAAATTGCGTCAAGCAGGAGCCACTGTAACCCTCCTGGATGATACGGTTCGGGTTCGACATCGGGGCAGAATTCACAGTATGGACCTGAAGACAATGCCGTACCCAGGATTCCCGACGGATATGCAACCCCAGTTTATGGCGATGCTCTCGTGCGCGGAAGGAACCAGCATCATTACAGAAACGATTTTTGAAAACCGCTTTCAGCATGTGGATGAGTTATGTCGAATGGGAGCTCAAATCACAGTTGAAGGAAGAACTGCTGTCATCCGTGGGAGGGGCGCCCTTGAAGGGGCTTTCGTGGAGGCCACAGACCTCCGAGCTGGTGCAGCGCTTTTCTTGGCAGCATTGGCTGCTGAGGAAGCAACCGTGCTAGAAAAAGTCGATCATATTGATCGAGGCTATGAAAATCTTGAAGGTAAATATCGCCAGTTGGGGGCAAAGCTTCGACGTGTTATCCAGAAGGGATAGTCTAGGAGGTTCGTGGTTCGATTCGAACCACGAACCTTGGACTTTGAACCGCGGACTGCGGATTCGAACACGAACATCGACCTACGAAAGCACCAGCAGAGGTGCTGAAAAAGAATAGTGGGTATTTTGTCAATAAAAAGTTTTTAAAAATGCATGACAGAATAGGACTGTATTCGTTATACTTGGTATAAGGAGGAAAATGCCTACTATGGAACCCAAGAAAATGAATACGTCCCTGCTCTATGTGGCGGTCTTGACTATTTTACTGACTCTGGGTTTGGCTCTATTTTTGCGCTCCAGCGCTTTTGCAGTTCAACAGGTAACCGTGCAGGGTCTTAGGCTTATCCCAGAAAATGAAATCTTAAAATTGTCCAATGGTATTCAAGGACAAAACTTATTGTTATTTGATCAAGATGCCTTCAACCATAAAATTGCATTACATCCTCTGGTTCAAAGCGTTCAATTTCAAAGGAAGCTTCCCCATACACTTGTCATTCAAGTGACGGAACGGACTCCAGTTGCCTTAGTAGTTGTTCCTAAAGGAGTCTTGGAGGTGGACTCGCAAGGGGTTTTCTTGCGTCGTATGGAGAGTTGGCCTAAAATGGATCGGCCGGTGATTACCGGAATTGAGATTGCGGATACAGTGGGACCGGGGCAAAATTTAGCAAACCCTCTCCTTACAGCAGCACTAAACTTGCTGGGACAAGCTCCCCCAGAATTACTTGCTCAGATTGGAGAACTCCATGTTAACGCTATTCAGCAAATGACATTGTTCCTGACCAGTGGTGTGGAGGTCCGACTGGGACAAGCCACTGACTGGAAAGGTAAATTAAATGCGCTGTTTCAATTAATAAGCGATAATGGCTATAAATCGTTCCAACAAGGGGTACGATATATTGATTTTACGGCGGCCAAACCAGTAATCGGCCGCTAAGTTAGGGAGGATAAGGAACATGTGGTTGCCACTATTAGGCTTAGCTTTAGGATTGGCCATTGGGTATGTCAGCCCATTTTCAGTACCGATCGAATATGCCAAATACTTATCCGTTGGAATTTTGGCCGCGTTGGATTCCGTTTTGGGAGGGATACGTTCGGCCCAGGAGGATCATTTCGACAGTATGGTGTTCTTGACCGGTTTTTTTAGTAACATGCTCCTTGCCGCTCTGTTGGCATACGTCGGAGACCGCATTGGGGTTGACCTTTATTTGGCAGCGATCGTCGCTTTCGGTGTGCGTTTATTCCAAAACTTGGGGAGTATTCGTCGTCATCTCATAAAAAGGTAATCTCGACTGGTTATTACCCCCTACAGTACGGGCACTTATGTGTCCCTACTGTGAAAAAATTATTAAAAAACTTTAATTTAAAAAAGGGAATAAGCATAGGGATATAGAATTTATTACGTTATGTGCATTTCAGACGTCAGAGATCAGATCATGGGTATCTTCGGCAGAAAAGTAAGTGTCGGTAAGCTTTGAATAAGTTAATTAAAACTTTAATGAACTTGGAACGTCATAAAAGTAAGTTGCTTATAGAGGCAGGTTAGAGCGCGCGTTCGATATATTCGCGCGTGTGGACGGCACAGTGAATATTAGTTATACCTGCATTTTTTTAAAGTAGAGCAGGTCACAATGAAGCGAGGGGGTTAGAGCCTAGATGCTAGAATTTGATACGGATTTAAACCAGTTTGCTGAGATTAAGGTTATTGGTGTCGGTGGTGGTGGAAACAATGCAGTTAACCGGATGATTACCGCTGGATTACAAGGTGTTGATTTTGTTACTGTGAATACTGATTCCCAGGCCTTACAACTATCTCGGGCAGGTCAAAAAGTACAAATAGGGATTAAATTGACCAAAGGTCTTGGAGCAGGGGCTAATCCGGAAATAGGGGCTAAAGCAGCGGAAGAAAGTCGTGAAGAAATCGCTAAGGTCTTAAAGGGCGCGGATATGGTCTTTGTCACAGCAGGGATGGGAGGCGGAACTGGCACAGGAGGGGCGCCCATTGTTGCGGAAGTGGCTAAGGAAATGGGAGCACTAACAGTCGGTGTGGTGACTCGTCCGTTTACCTTTGAAGGCCGTAAACGGGCCATGCAGGCAGAAAAAGGAATTGCCGATCTTAAGAGCAAAGTGGACACACTCATTACGATTCCGAATGATCGTTTGTTGCAAGTAGTGGACAAGCATACGACGATTCATGAGGCTTTTCGGATTGCAGATGATGTCCTGCGACAAGGGGTACAGGGGATTTCAGATTTAATTGCGGTGCCCGGCCTGATTAATTTGGACTTCGCCGATGTTAAAACCATTATGTCGAATACGGGTTCTGCCCTAATGGGTATCGGTCAGGCAACAGGGGAGAATCGTGCAGCGGATGCAGCGCGTAAAGCAATTTCCAGTCCGTTACTGGAAACGTCAATCGAAGGAGCCAAAGGCGTGCTGCTCAACATTACTGGTGGGACTAATTTGACTCTCTTCGAAGTGAACGAAGCAGCAGGAATTATTGCGGACGCCGCAGACCCTGAGGCAAATATTATCTTCGGAGCGGTCATTGATGAGAACCTCAAGGAAGAAATAAGGGTTACCGTCATTGCTACTGGATTTGATCAACATTGGGCTGGCTTTGGACTTGCACCAGGAAAAGCTCAGGAAAACATTATTAAACCGGTTGCCACAGAAGTAGATATCGATATTCCAGAGTTTCTAAGGCGACGTCGTTAGTTAACTCGTTCGACGAACGTTGAACTAAGTTGAACATCGAAACTTTAAATCGAAAATAAAAAACCTGTCAGGAATAGACCAGCAGTCTATTCTTGACAGGCTTTTTATTTGCATAAATAGGTGTTCCAACTTAGCGTTACCTGACATAAATATGCGCATCCTGTCGCCCTTTATGTTTCTAGAGAAAAATCTACAGTAACTGCATTAGTTCTCCTAAAAAATACCATACTCCCCCCCGGGAAGCGACAGGTTTTACTACCTTCTTTAGATATAATTTTGAAAGAAGCGTTTTGAAAGGATGCACTGGATGGGCGTAGCTGAAACTTACCTCGACCTAGATATTCTTATTAACGGGGGGATGGACGCTCTTATTCTTATACTTACCAGCCGACTCCTTCACTTCCCGGTCCGTCCTGTCCGAATCCTGACGGGAGTCCTTCTAGGTGAAATCCCGGTGATTTTAGCCTGTTATTCAGTTCCACAGTTGACGACGCTCAGCAAATGGGTGATTCCACTGTTTATGGTCGGAGCCGCATTTCCGACACGGAGACTGATCACTTATTTCAAGGCGCTGGTCGGATTTTGGCTCCTTTCAGCAGGGCTCGGTGGATTTGTGTATGCCCTATGGGGATGGGCTCAATTTGATCAGGGAGTAGGAGGCGAACTCTTTTCACTGGCCTTATACAATCTTTGGATCCTTCCGTTAGGGGCACTAATATGGTGGTTTTTGCAGCATCTTTGGCAGCGATGGCAGGAGAGAAACTCAGTTCTGGCGCAAATGATCTATGACCTGGAAATTGATTTTGGCGGTGAGGAACGTGGGGTCGTACACGTTAAAGCGTTGCTGGACACAGGAAACCATTTAAGAGACCCGTTGACTGGGTATCCAGTTATTTTCTTGGAAGAGGAGGTTGCAGCGACAGCATTACCTGATAATGTAAGGTCATTTCTAACGATCCCATGGAAAGATTATGAAGATCCTTGGCCGTTATTATGGAGCGTTAACCCCAGCTTAATGCAACACCTTGTTTTTATTCCATTTCAAACAATTGACCGGCAGAGCTGGCTTTTGGGTGTTAGACCCGAGCGTGTGACGTGTTTTGACCAAAAAGGGTCTCAACAAATCCGTGCGACGGTGGCACTCGTGAAACAAGTGTTAAGTTCGGAGAATGAATATCAAGCGTTATTACACCCGGAACATGTGCAGAAAGGTGGAGATTAACAATGAAGTGGTGGAAGCATGCCCAGAATAAGGTTAGACGCCTTTGGCTCATGTTGCTTCGGAAAATTGGTGGAGTTCGTGGGATATATTATGTCGGAAGCAGTGAAGCCCTTCCGCCTCCTCTCAACTCTGACGAAGAAGTCATCCTTTTGGAACGTCTGGAAATGGGAGATCCTACCATTCGGGATATTTTGATCGAACGGAACTTGCGGCTTGTGGTGTATATTGCTCGGAAATTTGAAAATACGGGAATTGGGATTGAAGATCTTGTATCCATTGGGACGATCGGGTTGATTAAAGCGGTGAATACGTTTGATCCTCAGAAGAAAATAAAACTAGCAACCTATGCTTCCCGCTGTATCGAAAACGAAATTTTGATGTACCTTAGGCGAAACAATAAGACACGTTCAGAAGTTTCCTTCGATGAACCGTTAAACATAGATTGGGATGGAAACGAATTACTCCTATCGGATGTCTTAGGTACGGAAAATGACATCATTTCCAAACCGATTGAAGAACAAGTGGACCGACAACTGCTGCATTTGGCGATGGGGAGGCTAGCAAGTCGGGAAAAAGTGATTATGGAATTAAGATTCGGACTGGATAACGGCGTGGAAAAGACACAGAAAGAAGTAGCAGATCGACTTGGGATTTCACAGTCCTATATTTCACGGCTCGAAAAAAGGATTATTCGTAGATTACGTAAAGAATTTTGCCGATTGGAATAACCTAAACTGGGTTCGGGCATACTTCCCAACAGAATTGGCTGGGAGGTGCTCGTAGTTTGGCATTAAATAAAGTTGAAATCTGTGGAGTGAACACCTCGAAGTTACCTGTTTTATCCAGCGTGAAAATGAGAGAGCTGTTTGTGATTTATCAAGCTGGAGATCGTAGTGCTCGGGACAAACTCATCCATGGAAATCTTCGTCTAGTGCTCAGTGTGATCCAGCGGTTTACAAATCGAGGAGAATATGTGGATGACCTTTTTCAGGTGGGTTGTATTGGATTGATGAAAGCGATTGACAATTTTGATCTTGGACAGAACGTCAAGTTCTCCACCTACGCCGTCCCCATGATCATTGGGGAAATACGCCGTTACTTAAGAGACAACAATCCAATACGTGTAAGTCGGTCGTTACGGGATATTGCCTATAAGGCGCTCCAAGTTCGGGACCAACTGGTTAGTGAACGCTCACGGGAACCAACCGTTGCAGAGATTGCCCATAAACTTTCTCTTCCCCGAGAAGACGTTGTTTTTGCCCTAGATGCTATTCAGGAACCGATTTCCTTGTTCGAGCCCATTTATCATGACGGAGGAGATCCTATCTATGTAATGGACCAAATTGGAGATGATAAACAGTCTGATACCGGGTGGGTTGAAGGACTTGCGGTTCGTGAGGCGTTGCGGCGTCTTAGTGAACGAGAGAAGCTAATCTTGTCCTTGCGCTTTTTCCATGGTAAGACTCAGATGGAGGTTGCCGACGAGATCGGAATTTCTCAAGCTCAGGTCTCCCGTCTTGAGAAAACAGCAATGCTTCATATGCGGAAATATATGTGAACCGTAGGCTATTTTAAGTCTCTCCCTCATATGATGACCTATAGAAACTTACTTATGATTCAAATTCCAGTGTTCATCATAAGTCATAGTAAACTTATATTGGGGCTAAATAGACGATGAGCGATGCACGATCTTCGAAATAGCATTTGACATTCGAAGATCGGACTTCGAACATCAAGCCTCGAATAAGGAGGGAGGCCTAACGATGCGGATCTCAGATTTACGATTATTAGATGTTGTGAATGTTAAGGATGGACGAAGGTTAGGACCAATTAAAGATCTTGACCTAGATCTCGAACGAGGCGCAGTTAAAGGGATTGTGTTGCCAGGACCCTCACGAAGCTGGGGCTTTTTTGGCGGTGGTAAGACAGAGGACTTTTTTGTCCCGTGGGAGCGCGTCAAAAAAATAGGGGTTGACGTCATCTTAGTCGACGTGAATGATCTACCTGAATTTAACACGGAAAATGATAATCGCGGATAATTGCGTAGGGGCACGATACATCGTGCCCCTACGCAATTATGAACGGACGAGGGGGGAGGGCACGATAGAACGTACTCATACGCGTTATGAACGGGCGAGAGGGGTGGCCGATGCATCGTGCCACCTCTGATAGGAGTCAGGTCAGGTTTGTCCTTAGGGATATAAAATGATATATTAAAAGGAAATCAAAGGAGTTAGAGGAATGAGCTGGAAATGGCATAAAAGTGGAAATTTACCCTACCTAACCATTCCTAAATGGCAAGCTGAAGGAATTGACTTGGGCTTTTCGACACGTGTCGGGGGAGTCAGTCAGGTACCTTATGATACATTGAATTTAGGGCTTCATGTGGGAGATGACCCCACTGCGGTTTTGGAAAACCGGAAGCGTTGGTTGGATCAATGGAACGTTCCCTGGTCTAAAGTGGCAGTGGGGGAACAAGTTCATGGAATAAATGTATTATGGGTTAACGAGGAAGATGGAGGCAGGGGGGTTCATGAAGCCGAGACGTCCATCCCCGCTGTGGATGGGTTAGTGACCCAGAGCGCCATTTCACTGATGGCCTTTTTTGCAGATTGCGTCCCCCTGTTTTTCTATTATCCAGATCTTAAAGCGGTAGGGATCGCGCACGCTGGTTGGAAAGGTACTGCTCATAAGATTGGGCAAAAAGTCTTAGATCGTTTTGAAGAGGCTGGAGGGTGTACAGAGGATGCCTGGGTCGCCATCGGGCCAAGTATTGGCCCGTGTTGTTATTCAGTCGATGAAAGGGTAGCAGTGCAGTTTCGCGCTAGTTTTGGAGAGACACCGTTCCTGTCTCCACAAGGGGATGGGCATTACCTCCTCAATCTATGGGAGGCTAACCGGATGCTGCTCATGGAGAAGGGCGTTCGCCCGGAAAATATTGATGTTGCGTCGATCTGTACGGCGGATAATCCAGAGTGGTTTTTCTCGCATCGACGCGATGGGGCCAGAACCGGCAGAATGACAGGATGGATAGGGGGAGCTAAGTGGCAACGATCTTAGTAGTGGATGACGAGGAACCGATTCAAGAACTCCTCAGATTTAATCTGGAAAAGGAAGGGTATCAGGTTCGCGTTGCCAAGGACGGTCCGGAAGCATTACAAAGTGTGGAGAGGGAACAACCCGATCTCCTCGTGCTTGATGTCATGCTACCGGGAATGGATGGCTTAGAGATTTGTCGGCAACTTCGGTTAAATCCAAAATTTCGCCAGATACCTATCATAATGTTAACCGCTAAGGGCGAAGTAATTGACAAGGTCTTAGGTCTGGAACTTGGGGCAGACGATTATATGACTAAGCCATTTAGTCCCCGTGAATTGTTGGCTCGCATTAAAGCTCGTTTGCGTCGTATTAATTCGCCGGAGGAAGCGGACTCAGAGCTTGTTCGGGGGGAATTAAGGATTGACGTAGAAGGGTTTCGGGTGCATGTTCGAGGAGAAGAAACTGAGTTAACGCCCAAGGAATTCGAACTGCTGCGTGTCTTGGTCGCTCACCCTGGTAAGGTCTATTCTAGGGACGAACTCTTGGAACGGATTTGGGGGTATGAATATGACGGAGACACCAGAACGGTGGATGTTCATGTCCGTCACCTGCGTCTGAAAATTGAAAGGGATCCTTCCAACCCCGAGTACATAGAGACATTACGCGGGATTGGTTACCGCTTTAAAGGATAAAACGATGATGAGTATAAAATGGCGATTAACGGCACTGTTTATAGGGATGACTGGGCTTTCCCTACTTCTATTTTGGGTTGGGGAGAGCGTGAGGATAGCGTCTGCCGAGCAACAGATTGATATTGGCGTTGTCATCCTTGCTTTGTGCCTCCCCGCAGGAGTCGTTTTCTTTTACACCAGCCAACTTTCTCGTCGTATGGAGAAACTTCACTTTGCGACCCAGCGGATTGCCAGGGGAGATTTTGAGCACATCCATTTATCAGATTCGACCGATGAACTTGGGCAATTCACTGAGGAACTGAACAGCCTTTCACGGCATGTCGAGCGGATTGTTCAAAAAGGGACTCAAGAAGCACTCAAGATGGAAGCGATTCTGGCGGGGATGCAAGAGGGCGTTGTGGCGGTGGATCACATGGGGCGGGTGGTTTTAGTAAATGCCGCTGCAGAGAGGATATTTCAACGTCGAGGCTCGGACGTCGAGTTGAAATATCTACTTGAACTGGTTTGCGATTTGGAATTGGAGCAAATAGTCCGTAAGGTCCTTTTAGGGCAAAACCATAGTGCGTTTGAAACACATATTGCACAACGGACCGTGCAAAGCCAAGTTAGTCCAATTTTGAGTGAAAAGGGTCAGCCAAGAGGTGCAGTCATCGTGATTCATGATGTAACTGAGCTTCGACGCCTTGAACAAATGCGGACGGAATTTGTTGCTAATGTGTCTCATGAGTTAAGAACTCCTCTGACCTCTATTAAAGGGTTTGTGGAAACACTCCTAGATGGGGCAGCGGAGCAACCTTCCTTGCGTGATCGATTCCTGAAGATAATTCAGGCGGAAACCCTGCGGTTACAACGGCTCATCGAAGACTTGCTGACGCTAGCCCATTTTGAAGGACGGGAAAATCGGGCGGAAGAAGAGTCCCACAAAGTGAGTTACGTACACAAGGCCTATGAGAAAATTCGACCGGTGATTCAAAGCTTCGCCCAGTCCAAAAAAATTATGCTTGAGGTGGCGTTCCTAGAAAATTTACCGCCGGTTGCAATAGGAGAAGATTTGTTGAGTCAACTTCTTCTGAATTTATTAGAGAATGCGGTGAAATATACGACGGAGGGACGCGTCTGGTTGCATGCACAAGCAGGTCAGGAATTCATCCATCTTGAATTTGGAGATACGGGCTGTGGCATCCCGGAGGATATTCTGCCTCGAATCTTTGAGCGTTTCTATCGAGTAGACAAGGCCCGTTCGCGAGAACAAGGAGGAACTGGGCTGGGACTAAGCATTGTAAAACATATGGTGGAAGGTACGGGCGGTAAAATCAGTGTTGCATCTCAGTTGGAAGTTGGAACCGTCTTCACGTGTGAACTGCCCCGGGCTATATTGTAGTTTGTGGTTCGTGGTTCGAAGGTTGAGCAACGAATCTTGAAAAGGTAGATCGAACATCGAACTGGAGGGTGTAATGGAGGAAAAGGGAAGAAAACCGAAGTATTGGTTTTGGGTCATTCTTTTCATCGTTCTAGCCGGAGGAGTCCTGTGGTTCTATCGATTTAGTTTAACCCCCAGACCTATCAAATTTGCGGTAGCTCAAACTGGAACGATTAGCCATGAACGAAAAGTTATCGCAACCTTTGCAAATCAGGAACTACCGCTTACTGCTCCAATTTCTGGAAAGGTAGCGTTTGTGGGTGAAGACGGCCAACGTTTCAGGCGCTGGGAGGCTGTGGCAACCCTGCAACCTGAAGGGGCTTCTCCGGGGACGAATTATGCTGGGAATCAAACGATTACGGCAGCCATAGGAGGGCTGTTCTTTCGCCAGAGCGATGGATTAGAATCGATTATGACCAGTGAAAACCTGGCCTCGATGGATTTGGCAAAACTATTGGGTCAGACGGCTAACGTGAAAAGCGTGGGAGCAACGGTTCAAGCTGGGGAAGTTGTGGGGAAAATAGTGAATAACCTCATTCCGACCCAAGCGTTCCTTGAACTGCCGAATATCGATGGGCTCATCGTCGGAAAGACGATACGGTTAACGGCAGGAAATCAAACGGTAAGTGCTAAGATTTTGCGTAAATCTGATAAACCGCTGGGTGTTGTCGTTCAATTTCCCTATTATATCGACGGATCAGCGTCCGAACGGCGTCAAGATGTGATCTGGATCTTCCTTCCCCCGACGAGCGGCGTCTTAGTTCCGCGGAGCGCCTTGTGGACTCGAGGCGAAGAAACCGGAATATTTTTGGGAAGTGGGGGGGGTGTACATTTTAAGAAAGTGAAAGTTCTTGATCAAGATGACAGTCAAGCCTGCATTGAAAATCTTCCGAATGGTATTCCTGTCGTGATAACACCTCGTGACGGACTGGAAGGGTTAGCAGCTAATGTAAAAAATATATAGGAATGGCCTTTTCATGCAGGAAACTACGTAACTGTGTAGAATTTATTGCGAAGGGGATATTCTGATGTTGACAAAGCCAGGTATTGCTCAAAGCTTAGTTGAGGTTCGTCAGCGGATAGATCAGGCCGTAGCGCGCAGTAAAAGGGATCCAAGTTCCATTCGATTATTGGCGGTGTCTAAGAATCAACCGGTTTCGAGTATAGAGGAGGCTTATCAGGCCGGACAACGAGCCTTTGCGGAAAATCGTGTTCAAGAATGGCTAGAAAAAGTTTCTGCACTGCCAAGCGACTGTGAATGGCATCTGGTGGGAAGTCTGCAGACCAACAAAGTGAAGTATCTAGATCATAACGTTGCGATGATTCATTCACTTGATCGGCTTTCCTTATTAGAAACACTGAACGCGCAAGGCGAACGGCGAGACAGGAGCTGGAAGACACTAGTCCAAGTCAATATTGCGAGGGACCCTGCAAAGGCAGGGCTCAAACCAGAAGAAGTTCCGGATTTTTTAGATTCTGTTGGAGATTATCCCCGTGTCCTAGTTCAGGGATTCATGACGATCGGGTCGTTGGAAGCTGGTTCTGCGGAAACACGAGGCTTTTTCCGGGAGCTTCGAAGCCTACGCGATGCTTTGCAATCCCGAAAATGGCCTGGAGTGGATTTGCGGGAGCTTTCGATGGGAATGAGTCGAGATTTTGAGCTAGCTATTGAAGAAGGGGCAACCCTTGTTCGTGTAGGACAACGGATTTTCGGAGAACGTGAATAGAGGTCCGGGGTCTGAAACTTGAGATCAGAGATCAGAAGGTGAAAGTCGGAGTTATGGAACCTCGACAGATTGTAATGGAAGTCTCAAACGTGAATAAACCTGGAAAGGGATGAAATATAAATGGCAAAATTAATTGACAAAGTTATTGGGATAATGGGATTCGCTGACGAGGAACAAGAAGACGATATTTCTGAAGAGACTGACAGAGAGCAAAATATACAACAAGAAGAGGCGCGACCAGGTCGTAAAAACGCCCAGGTCGTAAGTATTCACACTCAAAAACAAATGCGTGTGGTTGTGATGGAACCCAATTCCTTTGAAGAAGCCCAAAACATTGCGGATCAGCTGAAAGCCCGCCGACCGGTGATTGTGAACCTTGAAAACGCTGAGAAGACATTAGCCAAACGTATTGTTGATTTTATTAGTGGGACAACCTATGCCTTAAACGGCAATATGCAAAAAGTAGGGAATGGGATATTCTTATTTGTGCCCAATAACGTCGATATTTCCGGCGAGATGCGTGATGAACTGAAAGACAAGGGATTATTCTGGCCGAGTTCAAAATAAGGAGGGATTTCTTATTTGAGTTCTCTAATTGCTCAAATTGTCATTATGGTGATTACGATTCTGATTTATGCGATTGTGATTCGAGCTATTCTTTCCTTTGTACCCCAATTGACGTCGTCCAATAATAAGCTGGTTGGCTTTCTCGTCAGCCATCTATATGACGTGACAGATCCAATCCTTAAGCCTTTCCAGCGTTTTCAAATCGGAGGACCGGCAATGGCTGTGGATCTTTCCCCAATTATTGCCATCATCGCTTTGGAACTCATACGGTCGTTGATCGCAAGGCTTTTCTTCTAGTATGAAACGCTCGGCAGATCGCAGTGGACTTGGTTATTGGGGTGAAAAGGAACTACGTTTAGAAGCTGCCCATCTTTTAGACCAAGTGGATGCCGTTCTAGAAAAGGAGTCTAGGCAAGTGACTCCTTTTTTAAGCTTTGCACTGAGAGAGTGGGCTGAAGCGGTCTTTCGAAAGGAACATCTATCATTTATAGCCGAGGGCGGGTTTCCGGAGGCAGAACGCGTTCGAATGCTGCTAGGTCCTTGGGGAGAACCATTAGAGTCTAAAGATGCGGAGATTTCACTACTTTGGGTGCGTCCAACGAACCCCCGTGCACAACTTGAACATCGGCAAATATTGGGATCCCTTATGGGTTTAGGCTTCAAGCGGGATGTATTGGGAGATATTCAAGCCGGACAGAGTGGTCAATATATTGCAACAACCGCAGAAATCGCCTCATTTTTATTAGATCATTGGACACAAGCGGGGCGTGAAAAACTTAAGGTTTCACTCTATACAGAAACACCAGACGTGAATGCTGATCTGGGGGAAGAGCGCCGGATCACAGTTAATTCCTCACGCATTGATGCACTGATTGCCACTGCTTTTATGATCTCGAGGTCTGAAATCCAGGTCATGATTACGCACGGTAAGGTGAGGCGAAATGGCCTTGTGGTGAGCAAAGCGGAAGCCGAAGTTCAGCCTGGCGATATGATCTCTTGCCGGGGACAGGGGCGTATAAAATTATTAGACTGTTCCCAGACCCGTAAGGAACGGACGGCTTGGCAAATCCTGCTTTTCCGATCGCAACGGCATTAGATGGCATTGGGAGGGAATAAGATGCAAATGACTCCTCTTGATATTCGCAATAAAACCTTTCGCAAAGGGGTCCGAGGTTATCAATGCGTGGAGGTTGAGAAGTTTCTCGAATATGTGAGTAAGGAATTTGAATCTGCTTATACTGAGAATTTCGAACTTCGTGAAAAGACAAAAGGAATGGAAACGGAAATTAGTCATTATCGTCAACTAGAGAGTACCTTGCAACAAACCCTGGTTCTAGCTCAGCAAACGGCAGAAGCGGTCCTAAAGACTGCGCGCCAGGAAGCTGAACTCTTGTTAAGGGAAGCCGAACATGAAAAGCTGAGCATGGTGTCTGAGGCTCAAAAAAAGTGGGAAGAAATTCAGGAAGAAATGCAAGGACTTTCGAGAAAACGTGATTTACTTAAGACCCAACTCAGGTCGTTCCTGCTTGCCCACTTAGATTTAGAAAAGTTACAGGATCACAAGGAAGACATCGCATGAAACGAAGATCAGAACGCTTGAGGTTGCGAATAAGCCTAGTTTCGTGGTAAAATAATCTACAGATTACGTTGAAGGAGAAGGATTGCAGTCAATGAATATATTATTTAGTGAGATGGTTCCAAACTTTCTCATTCAAGGATTTGGGTTGCATCAGGGTGAGAATCAGACTTACATTGGTAAAGTAGGGCGCCAAGAAGTCCAGCTTCTACCTTCCTTGGACGATTTACAGACATTTGAAAAGGACACAAAGATCTTTAACGTTGGGCTTGCCCCAACGAGCCATAATTTTCGCCCCGGGGATGTTCTGATGACCGGGAGTGATGATTTGCTGGATCGCGCGTTTAATGCTATGGATGATATCGAGCAGCGTGCCGTCGTTGTCAGTTTGGTTTCCGCTCAAGATTCGACGCATTTATACCTTTCTAAGGACCTCATGGGTCCTTATGTTCAGGACTGGAAGAGTCGCAAAGTTTCTTTTCTATGCATGTGGATGGTAGAGCCCATTGAATTAGAAGAACAAGCAAAATTTGTTACTATCTTGCGTAAAGTTATCTTGAAAGAATAGGGACCATTCAAATCCGAGTAAGCATCTTTTGGTTTATCTCCGTTAAGAGACTTCCTAGTGGCTGGTTATGGCGACAAGGGTGGTGCGAAGAATGATCTCGTCCCTTTTTTATGAGGACGGGATTTTTTCTTTTTTAATTAACAAAGGAGGTGCATTATTTGACGTTCGTGATACACCTAACTTACGTTGCATCGTGCCCACACAGTAGGTTTTTTCCGCGTATAGCAGCCTTCTTCGTGTAGGAGTACGATAGGTCATGCCCTCGTATTAGGGACTTTTCGAGGATTAATAAAATAAAGTAGACGAAACGAAAGATTAGGCATAGAATACAACTAGGATAATAACGACTACATATACCGGATGACACTAGTAGGAGAGATCTGGTGAATCCAGACGCCGAAGGAGAAAACCCCTTGATTCGCTTTTGAGGGGGGGAAACTCTCAGGCAAAAGTACTGCTAGAAGACGGAACTCTGGAGAGCTTCTCATAAGGCACATTCGAAAAAATAACAAGTCAGCAGGCCAGTCGTTTTCTGTTATCTTTGACTTGTTAATTTCAATTCATATGCCTAATTGAGAACACCAAAGGGGAAGCTGGAAACGGCGAATCTCTCAGGTTAAAGGACAGAGGAGGTGCGATGATGCACCTCCTCTGTCCTTTTTTCGACAAAAATTGAGGAGGCACAACTATGGATGAAGCGAAAAGAACCCCGCTCTACGCGGAACATATGGCAGCAAAAGCAAAACTAATCGACTTTGGTGGGTGGGAAATGCCTGTTCAATATGCCGGTGTGATTGAAGAACACCATGCTGTCCGGACAAAGGCTGGTCTTTTCGATGTTTCACATATGGGGGAAATTGCTGTTCACGGTAAAGAGGCACTAGGATTTGTTCAAATGCTAGTTACTAATGATGCAAGTAGACTTGAGGATGGTGGAATTCTCTATTCTCCGATGTGTTACCCAAATGGTGGGATTGTCGATGATTTGCTTATCTATCGCAACGATGCGGAACACTTCCTTCTCGTCGTTAATGCTAGTAATACGGATAAGGATTACACCTGGATGCTTAAGCAAGTCAACGATTTCAACGTGCGAGTCGACAATGTATCCGATCAGTATGCTCAACTCGCTCTGCAAGGACCTTTGGCGGAAGAAATTTTACAACGAATTACAAACGTTAATCTGACCAAACTAAAGTATTACACTTTTACAAACGGAGTAATTGACGGCTCGCAGTGCCTTATCTCTCGCACGGGCTATACTGGAGAAGATGGATTTGAAATCTATACTGCACCTCAGTATGGACGACAATTATGGCGGAAGATTTTAGACATCGGAGGTCCTGAAGGAGTAGAGCCTATTGGGTTGGGCGCTCGTGACACCTTACGGTTTGAAGCTCGCCTGCCTTTGTATGGTAATGAATTAGGTGCGGAAATTTCTCCGTTAGAAGCAGGCTTGGGCTCTTTTGTAGAATTAGCGAAGCAAGCGTTTGTCGGTAAACTCGCTCTCCAAGCCCAAAAGGAGCAAGGGGTAACGCGTAAACTCGTAGGCCTTGAAATGATTGGACGCGGCATTGCCCGCTCCCATTATCCACTTCAAAAGAACGGTGAAGACATCGGCTTTGTCACCTCCGGCTCGTTCTCGCCAACCCTTAATAAAAATATTGCTTTAGGGTTGATTTGTGCAGATTTGGCTGTTCAAGGGGAGATGCTAGACGTGTTAATCCGTGGGAAAGCTGTGCAAGCTAAGATCATTCCAACGCTGTTTTATAAACGGGATAACAAAAATATGAGGGGGATGATGTCATGAATCCGATAGAATTAAAATATAGCAAAGAGCATGATTATGCCAAGATAGAAGGGGACATCGTAACGCTAGGGATTACGGACCATGCTCAGAAAAGTCTTGGGGACGTTGTGTTTGTTGAGCTTCCAGAGGAAGGTGTTAGGGTAGAAACTGGGAACTCGTACGGTACGGTAGAATCGGTGAAAGCAGTCTCTGATATTAAGGCTTCGATCAGCGGAATCGTTATTGATGTGAATACTTTGGTCATGGATACACCTGAGTTGTTAAACAATGACCCTTATGGGGAAGGCTGGTTGATTAAGGTCAAAGCAGAAGATTTATCCGCCCTTGAAACCATGATGACGGCTGCTGAGTACGAAACGTTTTTGGCAGAGGAGGAACATTAGAATGGATTTTGTGCCAAATACGGATAGCCAGCGAACTCAGCTTTTAGCCCGTATTGGGGCTAAGTCGACCGAAGATCTCTTTGCGGATATACCGACGGAAGTCCGTTTGCAACGTCCTCTCGCTATTCGTGGAGGGATGTCAGAGCAGGAATTAGTTAGACACGTGAAAGGGTTAGCAAATCTTAATAAAACGGTGGAGGACTATAGCTCTTACCTTGGAGCGGGTGCCTATGAACATTTTATTCCGAGTTTTGTGGATCAATTGTTACTGAGGTCGGAATTTTACACCGCCTATACCCCGTATCAACCGGAGATCAGTCAAGGGACCCTACAGGCAATCTATGAATATCAGACGTTGGTCTGTGAGCTAACAGGGATGGATGCGGCTAACGCCTCTATGTATGATGGAGCTTCCGCCTTAGCTGAAGCCGCTCTGATGGCTTGCGATGTCACACGACGAGGAAAAGTACTCGTGTTAAAAACCGTTCATCCAGAGTATCGCGATGTCCTGAAAACCTATCTCCCACCGCGGGGCGTAGACATTGTTGAACTTCCGTTTAAGGATGGCGTAACCGATCTATCGGCTCTTGAAGCGGCACTTCAAGAAGATGTCGCCGGGGTGTTGGTTCAAAACCCCAATTTCTTTGGAGGGGTTGAAAAGGCGGAGGAAATTGCACAGCTGGCGCATGCCAAGGGGGTTCTTCTCGTCATGGCGGTCAATCCCGTTTCTTTGGGGTTGCTAAAGTCCCCAGGCGAGAATGGAGCAGATATTGCTGTTGGTGAAGGCCAACCCTTTGGTAATCCCCTCAATTTTGGAGGCCCGTATCTGGGCTTCTTGACTACTCGGGATAAATTTGCTCGGCGGATGCCAGGCCGGATTGTAGGGGCTGCTATGGATAAAAGTGGGAGAAATGGATATGTTTTAACCTTGCAAGCCCGCGAGCAACATATTCGGCGGGAGAAAGCTACGTCGAACATTTGCTCCAATGAGGCGCTTTGTGCTCTAGCCTTTACGATGCATTTGAGTGCACTTGGGAAGAAAGGGATTAAAGAACTAGCCTATCTCAATTTGCAGAACGCTCACTATGCAGCTCAGGAGATTGCCAAAATTCCAGGGATGAGTTTGGCGTTTACAGGGCCATTCTTCCATGAATTTGTGATTGAGACGAAGGTTGAACCTGCTAAAGTTAACGCTTTGCTTCTAGAAGATCAGATTATCGGAGGACTTGATCTTGCCCGCTTCTATCCGGAACTCGATCATCATCTTCTCTTCTGTGTGACCGAGACGAAACGCAAAGCGGATATTGACCGACTTGTGGTCAGATTGGGGGAAATCCAATGCAAGCATTAGAACCTCTCATTTTTGAACTCAGCGCCAAGGGGCGAAGCGGGGCCAGCTTACCTTCTTGTGATGTGCCGGAAGTTCCAGTTGAAACACTTATCCCTAACAATTTGTTACGGCAGGAGGAACCTGAACTTCCGGAACTCTCTGAAATGGACGTCGTTCGCCACTTTACTCGGCTTTCCACGTTCAATTACGGCTTGGACACGGGGTTTTACCCACTGGGGTCTTGTACCATGAAATATAACCCCAAGGTAAATGAAAGATTGGCTCGATTGTCCGGTTTTACAGCCCTTCACCCCTACCAGCCAGAGTCATTGACTCAAGGGGCCTTGCAGCTGATGGCCGAGCTTCAAGAAGACTTATGTGAATTAGCAGGTATGGACGCATTCACTCTCCAACCAGCCGCTGGTGCCCACGGAGAGATGACGGGGATGTTAATCATAAAAGCCTATCATCAGCACCGTGGAGACACTAAACGCACCAAGGTAATTGTTCCAGATTCTGCTCATGGGACGAATCCTGCGACGGCAGCGATGACTGGATTTGAAATTATCCAAGTTCCATCCGATGATCGTGGAGGGGTGGACCTTGAGGCTCTAAAAAAAGTCGCTAATGATGAAGTTGCCGCCTTCATGTTGACGAATCCCAACACGGTGGGCCTCTTTGATGAAAATATTTTAGAAATTACTAAGCTTATCCACGATGTGGGAGGGTTATTGTACTACGATGGGGCGAATACTAATGCCATTATGGGAATCATTCGACCTGGAGATATGGGCTTTGACGTTGTACATCTCAATTTGCACAAGACGTTCTCTACTCCTCACGGAGGTGGAGGCCCTGGCGCTGGCCCAGTTGGAGTCAAAGAATTCCTGGCACCATTTCTGCCAAAGCCCATGGTGATTCGCCGTGAGGACGGGACATTTGCACTTGAGGATAACTTACCCTTATCCATCGGGCGGGTACGTTCTTTTTATGCTAACTTCTCAGTACTGGTAAAGGCCTATGCCTATATTCGTGCTTTAGGAGGTCAAGGTCTCAAGGTGGCATCAGAAAATGCAGTTTTAAACGCAAATTACTTAATGAGTATCCTCAAAGACTATTATTACTTGCCGTTTGACCGAGTTTGCAAACATGAATTTGTCATTTCCTCGAAAAACCTGAAATCCACAGGGGTTAATACTTTGGATATTGCCAAGCGTCTGTTGGATTATGGCTATCATCCCCCGACCATTTATTTTCCGATGATCGTTGAAGAAGCTATGATGATTGAGCCAACAGAAACCGAAAGTATTGAAACGCTTGATAAATTTGCAAAGGTTCTCATACAGGTCGCAGAGGAAGCTCGAAGCAATCCCGATCTCGTCAAGAATGCACCGCATACGACGTTAGTGACGAGAATGGATGAAGTGGCTGCAGCTCGGAAACCAAACCTGCGTTGGCGGAAAGGGTAACAAGGCAGACTTTACTTAAATATGAATAAGTTTAAAAGCCGCTCTAATTTTTATAGGGCGGCTTTTTCATCCTATCGGAGGAATCACTAGCAAAATAAAGGGTTAATCTTCGAATATCTTGCAGGATTTTCGGACATTACGTTGAATGTTATCAAGGTTACCAGTCATAGAGTGGCAATAGGAACACCCACTTTAAGAAGTGCGTGTCTCGGAATTGATAAATAGTTAAACTCAAATCCAGGAACAATAAATAGCGTAAAAGTATAAGCAATATGGATGGAGTAATGTATGCAGATTGAAGTATTACCGAATGCAGGTTCGCCACTTATACCATATTTAGAAGATAAATTAGTCATTGTGATAGATGTTTTGAGAGCCACAAGCACAATGGTAACCGCACTAGCCAATGGGTGTCAGGCAATCATTCCTGTGCTTACGTCGGAAGAGGCTATGGAAAGGCGATTAACCCTTCCAGGGTCTCTACTGGGTGGGGAGCGCCAAGGGATAGTGATTGAAGGGTTTGATCTAGGGAATTCACCCTTTGATTATGTTCCGGAAAAAGTGGGCGGCAAAAGAGTCATTATGACAACGACCAACGGAACGCGGGCCATACGTGATTCAGTCGCTGCACCGATGATCTGGATGGCTTCTTTTCTAAATATGCAGAGTATTGTTTCTGCTGTCTTACGGCAATTTGAAGATAACGGAAAATTTCAAGGGGTTGTAGTTTTTTGTGCGGGTACGGAAGATCGCTTTGATCTTCCTGACACACTTTGTGCGGGAATGCTCATCGACGCCTTGGGTACAGATGTTGCGATCAATGATTTAGGTGAAGCTGCTCGAATGTTATATCGCAGTGCAGAAAATCATTTGATGGACAAGATCCGTGACTCAGTCCACGGTAAAAAACTCATCTCTCTGGGATTTGAACGAGACTTAATTTATTGTTCAACCCCAAACATTTTACCAATTATTCCAGTCTTCAAAGAGGGCGAGATTGTCTGGTCAACGGAGGAATAGAGGGGCTTTTTTTAGAATGCAAGTGGGGACGGTTCTTGCTTGCATTCCACTTGGTGCCTGTGGTGTTGTTTGCGGGTTCTTTTTAGGGGGAAGTAGCCTCAAACACTCGGTTTTTCTCTCATGTGAAATAAATAACATGGCCATTTCACGCTAAATAGAGTATACTAGAGACAACATAATTTTTTAGCACCAGTTAAAGACATGCTATAATATAGCATATGACAAAACGGGGAGGTTAATAAAATCATGGCAAGTTTTAAAGTTCCCGTCGGTATTTCTAACCGACACATACATTTATCCCAAGAACATATTGAAGCTCTTTTTGGTGTAGGACATACTCTGACTAAAACGAAAGATCTGAGTCAACCAGGGCAGTTTGCTTGTGAAGAGACGGTTACACTTATCGGACCTAAAGGCTCGATGAAGGGAGTCCGTGTTTTAGGGCCTGCGAGGAAAGCGTCTCAAGTAGAACTTTCAGCGACGGATACCTTTAAGGTAGGGGTTAAACCTCCGACTCGGGATTCGGGTATGCTTGATGGAACCCCAGGCATTGAGATCGAAGGGCCAAACGGCAAAGTTATGATGGATCAAGGTGTGATAATTGCATCCCGTCATATCCACATGACCCCTGATGATGCTAATAAGTACTCATTAAAAGACGGCGATCATGTCCGTGTCGCTATTCCTGGTGCTCGAGGCGGTATATTTGAACATGTTCTCATTCGAGTCAATGCCAATTATGCCTTAGATTTACATGTAGACACGGACGAAGGCAACGCATTTAGCCTGTCCAATGGTCAACAACTGGATGTTTTGTTAGATTAGAAATTTAACGTTGTACCTAATCTAGGTGAAGATAGTTTAATCAGTGAAGCTCGTTAAGAGCTCACCCCCCAAAAAAAAACCAGGATTTATTATCCTGGTTTTTTGCTATTTTAAAAGGTATCCATAGATTTGTTAAGGTGGGCTCTGTGTAAATTTTGAAGACGTGGGAACACTAAAATTAATGTTTTTAACGTGAGGTGGATAAAGTGCCCGTTTCGGACGAGAATAATAAATCGATACCGGTACTCTCACCGAGTAAAGAAGAACCCAATCCCTTGAACGCTCAGGAGTGGTCAAACTTAAGACGACAAGTCACATTATTAGCAGAGACTCTAGAGAAGATGAGGTTGGTTGAATACATCGCGTATTTGAATCGTCCAGGACGCCTTCTTTGGTTCAATTTCCTGGTCGGCCTTGTGCGGGGTTTGGGAACGGCGTTGGGTGCTGGACTTCTTGCAGGGGTTGCCTATTTCATGTTAAAACGTATTGTTATCCTTAATTTGCCAGTCATTGGAGGCATTATTGTAGAACTGAGTAAATACGTTAATCAGCCATCACGATAGGGGGTTTGAATTTGAAAGAGCAAACACGTTATACTAAGCTGATCGAAACGCTCCGCGAAGAAAGAAAATATTCGTTAGAAACTGCGACGGAACTCTTAAATGAAGATATGCGAGAGTCTCTGGGCGAATTGTCGCTCATCGATAATCATCCGGCAGATATTGCGACCGAGGTTTATGAGCGTTCTCGGGATGTGGCTCAACATGATCGGCTGATCCACAAAGTTGAAGCAATTGATGTCGCTTTAGCTCGTTTTGACCAGGGAGTGTATGGCATTTGCGAACACTGCGGGCATGAAATTCCAGTAGAACGACTCGATGTCTTGCCCTACACTACGGTATGTACGGCATGCAGTCGTGTGGAAGAAAAAGAAGAGCAACACTCGTTCCATCGCGAACCCGTTGAAAACGAACTTTTGAACCGCCCTTTTTCTCGAACCTTTAAAGATGGTGCAGATCGGGTAGAGTTTGACGGCGAAGACTCTTGGCAGGCTGTGGCTCGTTATGGGACCTCGGATTCTGCGCAGGATTTGGGGACGAATCGGGATGTCGCGAATCCGAATGACATATATGAAGATGCTGATGAAGTAATTGGGGCCGTCCAATATATTGAAACCCTTGAAACTGACAGTCAATCCGAAGGGCAGGGGAATGGTATCCACTATAGTAAAGAGCATGGCAGGACTTAGACGTCAGTTTAAAGGCATCATCCGGTGCTAAGTGTTCTTTGGGGCTCATTTCTCTATATGATTAGTTTGCCCCTATTCGAGCCCTGTGTTAAGATGAGGAAAAAAACAGGGGGAATAGAAGGTTGTTGGTTTGGCTTGCAATGATCGGGGTATGGATTATTGATCGCGTCTTAAAGATTCTGGTTCAAACAAACTTTGTTGAGGGCGAGACGGTGATAGTCATCCCTAAAGTATTTCATTTGACGTTTGTCCTAAATCCAGGCGCGGCGTTTGGTCTGATGGCCGGCCAGACCTGGATTTTTGTCGTTACCGCGTTTCTTGTTGTAGGTGGGGTAATTTATGGCCAGTTTCATATTCCTCGTGGAGAGACGCTCACACGCCTGGCGATTGGGATGATTGGCGGCGGAGCTCTGGGGAACCTGTATGACCGACTCGTCATCGGACGTGTGGTGGATTATTTGGATTTCCAAATTTGGTCGTTTGTCTTCAATTTTGCAGACAGTATGATTGTTGTGGGCGTTGGGTTGCTTTTGATCCTTCTATATCGGCAAGAAAAGGATCAAGATAAATCTATTTCGGAGAAATAAGGCTATAGTGAACTCGTTCAGCTTAAGCTGAACATCGGGGCTTCGGTGGGGGAGTCTACCCCCACCGAAGCGGAAATCGGAACACCCACTTGAAGAAGTGGGTGTCTCGGAATTGATAAAACTTGTGTAACATGTTCAGAAATACGGCAATAAATTAATATAGAAGAATTGGCGGGGTTATGAGTGGAAAAAGAAATACTAGAATCGGGTCTGGAGGATCTTGAATTCGACAAACAGGTGTTAGAAGAGGAAACGCTGCTCTTTGAACTTGCTGAAGGAATTCGCCTTGACGTAGGGGTGACAGAAGTACTGGGAAAGAGCAGATCTTCCGTACAGGAACTCATCGCACAAGAATGCGTAAAAGTTAACGGGACCCTCAAAAAAGCTAATTACAAGGTGCATCTGGGTGATCAGGTTGAAGTGAAGTTCCCTATTCTACGCGAGTCTACGGCCGAACCTGAAAATATCCCACTTGAAATACTGTACGAGGATGAGGACGTTTTGGTTGTTAACAAACGTCAAGGAATGGTAGTTCATCCGGCTCCGGGGGCATGGACGGGGACCATGGTCAACGCTTTGTTATACCACTGCCACAATCTTTCTGGAATAAACGGGGTATTACGCCCGGGAATCGTACATCGTATCGATAAAGATACATCGGGCATTTTGGTGGTGGCTAAGAATGATATGGCTCATCAAGGGCTCGCCGCTCAACTCAAAGCGCATACCATGGATCGAAAATATCTGGCGTTGGTTCACGGAGTGGTGTTAGAACCCTCCGGAACGGTTGATGCGCCGATTGGACGTGACCCATCGGATCGTAAGCGGATGGCCGTGGTTTTTCAGCATGCGAAGCCTGCAGTGACGCATTATACCGTCTTAGAACGTTTTAGTGAGACTACCTATCTGGAAGTGCGTTTGGAAACGGGTCGAACGCATCAGATCCGTGTTCATATGGTCTATGTCAAGCATCCGGTTCTGGGGGATCCTGTGTATGGAACAAGGAAAAATAAGTTCGGATTAAACGGACAAATGCTACATGCCGCACATTTGGGATTTGAGCATCCCCGCAGTGGAAAATGGATGGAGTTCGATGCACCCGTGCCCAAAATGTTTGCAATTATCCTTGAAAAATTAAGAGCGTCAGTTTCTTAGCATCCCACGGCGATCAGTGTTCGTTGTGGGTTAGCGCCTTCGGCGATAGTCTCCACTGGAGACTATCGTGTTCCATCGCCTGCGTTCATTGACTAGATTCCTCTCTTCGTGCTCTCTAAGCTAAGAAACTTCCTCTGGCTTAGGCCGATGGGGACTAGTACATCTCATTGACTTTTAGGCCATGTTGAAGTAGACTTAGTGACAGTGTTATGGCCTTTAATGAAGTCCTGTGAGGCTTGGGAAGGCAGACGGAAGCGCGTGGGGACTGTCTGCTGTTCAGATGGTTCTTTTTGTATTTTCTTTCATATGCCTAATCTTCAGACTCAAGGACAAGCCTAAGGGAGAAAGGAGTTAGTGAGTTTTGGAAGGAACGTTTAAAAGCAAAATTTTAGATGCGGATGGGATTCGTAGGGCGGTAACACGCATTGCGCACGAAATCGTGGAAAAAAATAAAGGGACTGATAAACTGGTCCTGGTAGGTATCCGCCGCCGAGGGGTGCCGTTAGCCGAACGAATTCAAACGTACATAGAGGAGTTCGAAGGGGTAAAGGTTCCTCTCGGAATTCTGGATATCACCCTTTATCGAGATGACTTAAGTACTATTGACATACATCCCGTCGTTCATGAAACGGATATCCCAGTGAGTATTGAAGGGAAGACCGTGGTTCTGGTCGATGATGTGCTGTATACCGGTCGTACGGCCCGAGCTGCGTTAGATGCGACGATGGATTTAGGGAGACCACAGCGTATTCAATTGGCGGTGCTTGTGGATCGTGGACATCGGGAGTTACCTATCCGAGCAGACTATGTCGGCAAGAATCTCCCCACGTCGAAGCGCGAAATTGTTGCTGTGCGTTTGCAGGAAGTGGATGCGGAAGAAGACGTCCTTTTGCTACAACGTGAAGAAGATAATACAAATTCAATGAAACTTTAACCTTTAAATGCTATCCGGAGAGATAGCCAAGGGGCGAGCGGGATAGGTTATGCCTATTTTCATCCTCTCCCTCTTGGGGTGAGGATTTTTTGATGTATAAAACCGTCCCCACTTGAACGGGGATTAAGTTCAAATTCATAAGAGATAATAAGGGTGAAAACGGTTAGGGAGGGTTACCATGAAATGGCAGCGTAAAGACATTTTGGCGATAGAGGATATGAGCGTGGAGGAAATCCGTCATATCCTGCATACGGCAAAAGTAATGAAAGAAATTTTAATGCGCCCGATCAAGAAACTACCTACGTTGAAAGGGAAATCAGTCGTTAATCTGTTCTATGAAGCAAGTACACGAACCCGAACTTCCTTCGAAATGGCTGGAAAAGTGTTAGGTGCTGATATGACAAGTATCGCAGTGGCACAGAGCAGTGTGAGCAAAGGGGAGAGTTTATACGATACGGCGAGGACGATTCAGGCAATGCGGGCCGATCTTGTGATCCTGCGGCATTCCAGCTCAGGTTCTGCGAAATTTTTGGCGGATATCCTCGATGCGGGAGTCATTAATGCGGGAGACGGGCAGCATGCGCATCCAACCCAAGCGTTACTGGACATTTTCACGATGGAGGAGCAACTTGGGGATATGGATGGGAAGAAAGTAGTTATTGTGGGGGATGTTTTGCATTCTAGGGTCGCCCGCAGTAATGCTTGGTGTCTTCAGAAACTGGGTGTCGATGTGACCTTAGTGGGTCCTCCGACTTTGGTTCCAGTCGAAATGGAGGGTCTGGGCGTTAAATTGACGCATGATTTGGATGGAGCATTACCAGGTGCGGATGTAGTGATGGCGCTTCGCCTTCAACTTGAACGGCAGAAAAGCGGCCTGTTCCCTAGTCTTCGTGAGTACAGTCATCTCTATGGATTGACGACAGAGCGCCTGAAGAAAACAGGAAAACAGAGTATCGTATTACACCCCGGGCCGATGAATCGGAACGTGGAAATTTCCGATGATGTGGCTGATAGCGTCCAAGCCTTAATTGAGCGACAGGTTACGAACGGTGTGGCCATTCGAATGGCTCTAATTTATTTACTGATTGGGGGGTCTAGCAATGTGGTGGCTTAAAGATGTTTGGGTGATTGATCCCAGCCAAAACCTATCTACCCCTCGGGATGTTCTCATTAAAGGCGGGCAGATCCTAGAAATCGCTTCCTCAATGACGGAGAAAGAGGTCGAGGCGAAAGCACAGGGAGAACTCGTGGAAACGGTTGACGGCAAAGGTAAGTTTGTTTTCCCAGGGCTTATTGACGTGCACACGCACCTGCGTGAACCGGGACAAGAGGAAAAAGAGGATATTTTAAGTGGCTCACGCGCAGCAGTACGCGGAGGGTTTACGACGATTCTGGCCATGGCGAATACACAACCAGTGATTGATAACCGCGCCCTTGTTGAATTCGTGCGCCTACAGGGTGAACGAGCAGGATATGCCCATGTTCTGCCGATTGGTACAGTGACCAAGGGAATGCAGGGGGGCGAATTGGCCGAAATGGTGGATATGAAAGAGGGCGGAGCGGCGGCCTTTTCCGATGACGGTAGAAATATTCAAAATGCAGAAGTGCTGCGGCTCGCTTTAGAATACGCCAAACTGACAGGGCTCCCCATTATCAGTCACTGCGAGGATAAAGACTTAGCAGGAGAAGGCCAAATGCGTCGCGGAATGTCGTCTGCGCGGATGGGGTTAAAAGGAATCCCGTCCAGTGCGGAAAGCGTGATTGTGGCTAGGGATCTGTTACTGGCTGAGGAAACGGGCGGAAAACTCCATCTGGCCCATATCTCTACGACGGAGAGTGTCGAGTTGATCCGACAGGCTAAAGCAAGAGGGGTCAATGTCAGCGCTGAAGTCAACCCACATCATTTGATCTTTTGTGATGAAGATATAACCATTACCGATACAGCTTTCAAAGTTAATCCTCCCTTGGGTTCCCAAGGGGACAGAGAGTCACTGATCGAAGGACTTCGTGACGGGACTCTCGATATGATCGCGACCGATCACGCCCCACATACTCAGGCGGAAAAGGCTCGGCCCTTTGCGGAGGCCCCGTTTGGCATTGCGAGTTTAGAGACCGCGCTGAGCGCAGTATGGCAGCATCTGGTGCTGCCGGGACGGCTGTCCTTGGATCGGGTGATTGAGGCCTGGAGCTACTCCCCTGCCCAGCGGTTTGGGTTAAACGGGGGAACGTTAAAGCCTGGAACTTCGGCAGATATGGTGCTCTTTGATCCGGATTTCTCCGAAGTGATTGATTCGGCACAATTGGTATCAAAAGCGCGTAATACCCCATTCTTGGGGAAAACGTTCCAAGGTTTTCCGGTGATGGTGTGGGTAGAAGGCCGGCTTGTCCAGAAGAATCGAACAGTTCTATAAAACGTTGATCTACACTTAAGGCATAATAATAGAATCTATGGAAAATAATTTAAAAATATCAACGAATACAGTCAGAGAGGAAGTTTCAAACGTGGCATATCTTGTTTTCAAAGATGGGACAACTTTTGAGGGGGAAGCCTTTGGGGCTTGGCCGACGGGCGATACCTCGGTGACTGAGCAGGAAGTGGTCTTCAACACGTCGATGAGCGGTTATCAGGAAATGGTCACGGATTTGTCCTATGCGGGGCAGATTCTCGTCCTAACACAACCACAAATCGGTAATTATGGCTGGCATCATGAAGAAAATGAAGCGGATAAAACTCGCCTACAGGGATTGATTGTACGGGAACTTTCTGAGGGAGAAGGAAGTTTGCATAGCGAGGGGTCCTTGGAGGACTATTGCCAACAGCACGGCGTTCAGGGCTTAAAGGGAGTAGACACCCGGGCGTTGACTAGGTACTTGCGCCAATTTGGCACCTTACCTGGCGTACTGGTTCAGACAAAGGACGTTGGGCTAGAGTTCTGGGCAAGTCACAGAGGACACGATGAAGCAGCGGATAAAAGTGAACATTGGGTCTATCGGTCGACAGTCAAGGAAGCCTACGAGATTCCAGGACCGGGCCCCTTAATCGCCTTACTTGACTTCGGAGCTAAACGAAATATTATTCGCAACCTTCAGCAGAGAGGGTTTAGGATCATGGTGTTCCCAGCCGGGTCATCACCTGATGAGATACTAACGCATCATCCGAGTGGAGTCGTTTTAAGCAATGGTCCAGGGGATCCTGAAGAGTTACCTGAATGTGTCGCTACCGTGCGTAGCTTGTATGACAAACTACCAGTCTTAGGAATTTGTCTCGGGCATCAATTGCTGGCCTTGGCAGCGGGTGGGGAAACCTATAAACTTCCGTATGGCCATCGCGGTGGTAATCATCCAGTGATCGATATACGTTCGGGAAAAGCGACCATGACGGCTCAAAACCATGGATACGCTGTGCAGGAAACTTCTTTAAAAGGTTCAGGGTTTGAAGTGACGTTGCGTAATCTCAATGATGGAACAGTAGAAGGGATGGAGCACGTGACCTACCCGATCCTATCAGTGCAATTTCATCCGGAGGGTGCTCCGGGTCCTGAGGAAAACGCAGAAATTTTCGATCGTTTTAAAGAAATCGTCGAGAGAAGTAGCATAAGAAAGGGGAGAAGATAAAGATGCCCAAGAAAGAGTGGAAAAAGGTACTGGTGATCGGATCAGGCCCCATTGTCATTGGGCAGGCTGCCGAGTTTGACTACGCTGGCACGCAGGCTTGTCGGGCTTTGCGCGAAGAAGGGGTAGAAGTTATACTCGTGAATTCTAACCCAGCAACCATTATGACGGATCGAGAAACTGCGGACCGAATCTATATCGAACCTTTGACGGTTGAATACGTGGAACGAATTATCGAGCGGGAGAGGCCCGATGGGTTAATTCCCACGATGGGTGGGCAAACCGGCCTGAACTTGGCTTATCAGCTGGCTAAACGAGGGGTTTTAGATCGCTGCGGGGTCACGCTGATGGGTACCTCCCTTAAAAGCATTGATCAAGCGGAAGACCGGGAAAGCTTTCGGGCCTTGATGCAGGAGTTGGGTGAACCGATCCCGGAAAGTAAGATTGTATCCAAGGTTGATGAGGCTCTCGCGTTTGCGAAGGAAACTGGATACCCGCTCATTGTTCGCCCAGCCTTTACCTTGGGAGGAACCGGGGGAGGGATCGTGCAAAGCGACGAGGAACTAGAGCAGATTTCAGAAAGTGGCTTGCAGGCCAGCCTCATTGGTCAGATTCTAGTTGAACGCAGTGTGGCCGGCTGGAAGGAAGTTGAGTTTGAAGTCCTACGCGATGCACTCGGGAATTGCATCACGATTTGTCATATGGAAAACATGGACCCTGTTGGGATTCATACTGGGGATAGTATTGTCGTTGCACCCTGTCAAACCTTGACCGATCGAGAGGTGCAAACCTTACGCAGCGCGTCTCGCCGGATCGTAAATGGACTAGGAATTGAAGGGGGCTGCAATGTTCAGTTTGCGCTTCATCCCTCTCGTAATGAATACGTTGTGATCGAGGTCAATCCGCGGCTAAGCCGTTCCAGTGCCCTGGCTTCTAAGGCCACCGGATATCCGATTGCCAAAGTAGCTGCCAAAATAGCCTTGGGTTATGCCCTGACCGAAATTCAAAATGCAGTGACAGGGAAGACTTCGGCTTGTTTTGAACCGGCCTTAGACTATGTTGTTGTTAAAATACCACGCTGGCCCTTTGATAAATTCACAGAGGCAGACCGGCGCTTGGGCACTCAGATGAAAGCAACCGGAGAAGTGATGGGTATTGGTCGGAACTTGGAAACCGCCCTACTCAAAGCCGTCCGTTCTCTAGATATAAAAGTATTCGGGGTCCGATTACCGGAGCTTGTGGGACTATCAGATGCTGAACTTAAAACGGCGTGTCTAGAACCGGATGATCGAATGTTATTCGTGTTAGCAGAAGCTCTGAAGCGTGGCTGGACATCAGATTGGTTAGCTGAGGAGACAGGTTGGAATCGTTATTATCTGAATACCATACTTCGGTTGGTGGAACACACGGCGTTACTTGAAAAAGCACCATGGGACAAAGAAATGTTGCTGCGTGCTAAACGGCTAGGGTTCGCAGATTTGGAAATAGCAGCCCTTTGGAAGAGTACGGAAGATGAGGTCTATCGGTTCAGACTTGAGCAGGGCTTGAGACCAGTTTTCAAAATGGTCGATACCTGTGCGGGAGAGTTTGAAGCCACTACGCCCTATTTTTATTCGAGCTATGACGTTGAGGATGAGGGGGACGTTCATAAGCTACCAAAAGTGGTCGTCTTAGGATCAGGCCCCATTCGGATTGGGCAAGGGATTGAATTTGACTATTGTTCCGTTCACGCCGTCTTGGCACTGCGTAAAGCAGGGTATGAAAGTATTATTATCAATAACAATCCGGAGACGGTCTCAACGGACTTTGATACGGCCGATCGACTTTATTTCGAACCCTTGGCCTTGGAGGATGTGTCAGCAATTCTGAACAAGGAACAGCCTGACGGGGTAGTTGTTCAGTTCGGCGGGCAGACGGCGATTGGCTTGGCAAGTGGTCTAGCGAGACGCGGATACAAGATCTTGGGCACGACGGTGGAAGACATTGACCGGGCTGAGGAGCGGGGAACCTTCGACCGAGTTCTTCAGGAACTTGGCGCAAAACGGCCACGCGGAGGCGGTGCCACGAACATGGAACAAGTGCAACGTGTGGCCGAAGAAATCGGATTCCCCTTAGTGGTTCGTCCGTCGTACGTATTGGGTGGACGAGCTATGGATATTGTCTATGAAGCCACAGAACTAGAGGCTGTCGTCAAGCGTGCACTGTCTGCCTCCTCAGATCAGGAGATTTGGATGGATCAATATCTGCTCGGGACAGAGGTGGAAGTCGATGCTATCTCGGACGGAGAAAATGTCTTCATCCCAGGGATTATGGAACATTTAGAAAGAGCAGGCGTTCATTCCGGAGATTCCATCGCGGTCTATCCGCCCCAAACGTTGGACTTGAATATGCAAGAGCGTATCATAGCGTTAACGGAATCGTTAGCTCGATCATTAAAGATTAAAGGGTTGCTGAACATTCAATATGTCATTTATCATAAAGAACTCTATGTGATAGAAGTTAATCCTCGATCAAGTCGCACGGTTCCCTTCCTGAGTAAAGTTACTGGGGTTCCCATCGTAGACTGGGCAACTCAAGTGATCTTAGGGAGGAAATGGGACGAGATAAAAATTCCGCGCGGACTCTGGCCGACGGGTGATCGGGTTGCCGTCAAAGCGCCTGTGTTCTCCTTTTCGAAGCTTCAACGGGTCGAACCGTCCTTAGGGCCAGAGATGAAATCCACAGGCGAAGTCATGGGGATGGATAAGACGTACGAAAAGGCCCTCTACAAAGCGCTGCTTGGCGCTGGTATGTCCTTTACGACGTATGGTTCTGTGTTTGTGACCTTGGCCGATCGTGATAAAGCGGAAGGGTTAGCACTCGCCCGACGATTCGCTGAACTGGGGTTTCGCATTTTAGCGACGGAAGGAACAACTCGCTATTTAAAGAACGAGGGACTGAGAGTGGAACAGATCGCCAAGTTGCATGATGGCTCTAATGAAATTATTGACGGGATTCGTAAGCAAAAGATCCAATATGTCGTCAATACAACAACCCATGGCCGAGTACAGGCAAGTGATGGGTTTGCGATCCGAAGAGCGGCAGTGGAACATGGAATCCCTTGCTTCACGAGTCTAGATACGGCAGCAGCGTTACTCCAGGTCTTGGAGAGTATATCGCCGGGCCTCGTGCCTCTATAACGGATGTCGGTGTCTGGTTGACAGATGACAGAGGTCCGGTGTGTCCGAAGCATGAAGCATAAATCATGCTTCGTGAACTTCGGACTACGGACTAGACTACGATGATGAATCGCAATCACGAACTATGATTAGGAAGGAGAGATTGCCTTGCTTACGGAAGGACAAGTAGTTGTTCATGAACGCTTTGGGGATGAGGATCAAAGGCTTAGGCGATTGGTTTTAAAAGGACCGATGGCTAAAACTGCGCAAGCCGGACAATTCGTAGCTATCCTAGTTCAGGATTCCTCGATTTCGTCCTTTGATCCCTTGTTGAGGCGGCCTATAAGCCTAGCTGAAATTTCTTCTGATCAAGACGAAATAACGTTACTCTACCGTATTCAAGGTCGAGGAACCGAGATCTTAGCAAAAGCACAGTGTGGAGAGAGGCTCAGCGTTATGGGGCCCTTGGGTAAGGGCTTTTCCTTGCCAGAAGCAGGGGAGCTGTGGCTAGTTGCTGGAGGAATCGGGATCTTCCCTCTTTATGCTTTGGCTCAAAGCGCACATACTCAGGGCCTGACCGTTCGTTTGTTTTGGGGGGGAGAAAACAAGTCGTTTCTGGAAAGTGCGGGGCTTGCTCAGTGGCAGGCGCTGGGGATTGACTTGCATCTCTGTACACTTGATGGAAGCTTAGGACAAAAGGGTCTCGTAACAGAAGGGGTACAGGCGCGATTATCCCAGTTGGTTGGACCAACGAAAGCGGTGCCAGAGACAAGCCAAGTGCAAATTAGGGTTGCAACGTGTGGTCCTGCGCGGATGATGCAGGCAGTGAGCAAACTCTGCATGGAGTTTCAAGTCCCAGTTGAGGTTTCGCTGGAAGAACGCATGGGTTGTGCGGTAGGAGCCTGTTTAGGATGTGTTTGTACTCTGATGGACGCAAGTGGCGCTCTGATCCATAAGAAAGTTTGTCTGGATGGTCCGGTTTTTAGGGGTGAGGAGGTTGTCTGGGATGTATCCTGTTGATTTAACTACGCATATTGCGGGAATGACGCTAAGAAACCCGGTCCTTACGTCTTCAGGAACCTATGGGTTTGGCGAGGAGTATGCTGCTTATTGTCCTGTAGAGGCTTTAGGAGGAATAACCCTGAAAGGGATTACCCCTCTAGCGCGCCTAGGAAATCCAGTGCCCCGTTTAGCGGAAACACCGGCAGGCTTACTTAACTCGGTCGGTCTAGAAAATCCAGGATTAGAAGAATTTCTAAAATCCTATCTTCCCAAGGTCCGCAAATTACCCACCGCGGTGATTGCCAATATTTCGGGTTTTTCGCTCGAGGATTATGTCCAGATGGCTTCGGCGTTGCAACAGGATTCAGGGTTAGCGGCGCTGGAAGTTAATATTTCCTGTCCCAATGTTAAACATGGCGGGATGCATTTCGGCACGGATCCTAAGAGCGCTGAAGAAGTGATCGCAGCAGTCAAAGCAGTAACAGATCTCCCGATCATTGCCAAGCTCTCTCCCAATGTCACTGATATTGTAGGGATGGCCCAAGCGGTCCAGCGTGGGGGAGCGAATGCCCTTTCGCTCATTAATACGCTGTTAGGAATGCGTATTGACCTCGATCGGCAGCGCCCCGTGCTGGCCAATACGTTCGGAGGGCTCTCTGGACCAGCTATTCGACCGGTTGCGGTTCGAATGGTTTGGCAGGTTTCGCAAGCGGTCGATTTACCCATTATTGGAATGGGCGGGATCACCACCTGGCAGGATGCGGTGGAATTTCTCTTGGCCGGGGCGACGGCTGTAAGTATCGGTACCGGGAATTTTGTTAACCCCCAGGCTCCACTGGAAATTATCCAAGGGATCAACGACTACTGCGAAAAAAACGGGCTGACGTCCGTGCGCGAATTAATAGGATTAGCACAAAAGGTCTTAAACAGTTAGAAACGGAGGGCTAGCGTGTGGATGTGACATTAAATCAGCGGGTCATGGTGGCACTTGACGTTCAAAGCCGTGAGAAAGCGTTAGACCTTGCGAAGGCCCTTCAGGGCAGCGAGTGCTGGCTAAAAGTAGGAATGGAACTTTACGCCTATACCGGTCCAGCGATGATTCGCGAGCTGAAAGAGATGGGATTTCCAATCTTTCTGGACTTAAAGCTGCATGACATTCCCACAACGGTGGAACGCGCGATTCGTGGTTACGTACAGTGCGGTGTGGACATGATCAATGTTCATTGTAGCGGCGGGTATGACATGATGGCTAGGGCTGTCGAGGCTGTACGGGAAGCAGGGAGCAAGCTGGTAAGTATCCCGAGAGTGATTGGGGTTACGGTCTTAACAAGTATGTCGGAAACTCAATTTAGAGAAGAGATGGGGGTTCAGAGAAACCTCCGGGAGCATGTGGTGGCGCTCGCAAAGCTTGCAGAAAAGGCCGGACTTGACGGAGTGGTCGCTTCGGCTTTGGAGGCTGGTGAGATACGTCGGAGCACCGAAGCTGGTTTTCTGATTGTGACACCAGGGATTCGCCCGGCATGGAGTGAAGCGCAAGACCAAGCACGTGTCCTTACCCCTCATGAAGCCTTGGAGGCTGGAAGCTCGTACCTTGTGGTAGGGAGGCCGATTACCCGCGCTGAAGATCCTCGTCGCGCTTTAGAACGACTTTGGGAACGGTAGATAAAGGAGAGAAACATAATCATGGATAAACAATCGAACAACGACAAAACACTACTCACTACAGAGGACTACCTAGACCTATTTAGAAAAAGTAAAGCCCTTTTGGACGGGCATTTTCTATTAACCTCAGGAAAACACAGCGCTCAGTACATGCAGTGTGCTCAAGTACTACAATACCCCGATCGAGCTGCTTTACTAGCAGAAGGCTTGGCGGCAGCATTCCGTGATAAGGGAATTCAGACGGTTATCGGACCTGCCACAGGGGGGATCTTGGTCGCGCATGAAGTCGCTAAGGCCTTGGGGGTGAGGGCGCTGTTTACTGAACGGGAAAACGGGGTTATGCGGTTGCGCAGAGGGTTCACGCTTTCCCCGGGGGAACGCGTATTAGTCGTTGAAGATGTAATCACGACCGGCGGATCCGTTCGTGAGGTCCTAGCTGTGGTCCAAGAGTTCGAGGCGATCGCAGTGGGCGTGGGTGTGCTTGTTGACCGTACGGGCGGGACAGTGGATTTCGGGTTACCTCAGAGATCAATCATTCAGCTGAATATCCAAGCTTATGAAGCCCAGGAATGCCCGCTTTGTGCTCAAGGAATCCCTGCTATTAAACCGGGAAGCCGCAAAGCCTAACAGCAGACAAGGGGAATACGACATGTATTTGTCTTTAAAACACATTGAGCATTTCTTACGTAGTCTCGTAAGTTCAATTATCAAACATAATATTGTCGCCTTGGCTGCCGTCATTGCCTTTTTTGGACTTTCCGCGATGATTCCGCTGGCTCTACTGCTCGTCTACGGCGCTTCAATTTTTATTTCCAATTCCTCCGTACAGAATTACTTGTCAGATATTTTACAATCCTATGTGCCGAGCTTACCGGATGCGCAATTATACCTTGTCGAAAACGTATCGAGGTTGGTCGCGCTGGGTTCAAAGCAAGTCGGACTCGTGGGTGTAATTGGCTTGCTTTGGACGACAGTGGGTGGATTTGTCTCATTTCAACAGATTCTTGACATGATCTGGGAAACCCCACATCGGCGGTCCTTTGTTAAGCAATACCTGGTGGGCTTCGGTATGCTCGGGATATTATTGTCTTTGACCGTTATTACATCGTTGGCAACATCAGTATCACTGGCGTTGGTACAAAGAATTTTCACGAAGGGCGACTTAACGTTCTGGCTGGCACTTTTTCATGACATTTCTCTTTTATCGTTTCCGTTGTTGTTGTTTTTGACTTGCCATTTTTGTTATCGTTTCTTGCCGTCGAATACGATCAAGCATTCCTATCTCTTGATTGGCGCCTTGGTTTCGACACTTGGTATATACCTTTCTAGAGAAGTATTTTTCTGGTATTCACTGCATTTAGGGCAGTACGAGATGATCTATGGAAGCCTGACGTTCTTTATGCTGTTTACCTTCTGGGTTTATATAGTCTGCATCATAGTATTGTTCGGTGCAGAAGTGGCTGTAACATTAAAAACCGTTAGAGAGAAGACGAGTTGAAGGTAGAGATATTGCAATAGGATTTATAAATACCTTTGATAGGTTTGTCATCAAAGGTATTTATAACGATCATTAAAATAAAAAGGGATATAATAGGCTTGTGTAGAATGTATTCCTACATAAGAGCATCATTGAAGCGATACGAATTAGGAGGAGGGCTTATTTTGAAGAAAATATTGGTGGCAACTGACGCTTCAGACTATTCACGACAAGCGTTGAAAACTGCGTTGGAACTCGCTCGGAAGTTTCACTCGGAAGTTGAGCTTCTGTTCGTCATGTACAACCCGCTCGTATATGATGCAGCTTCCCTTGGAGGGGAAATTATTCCGCCGTTCCAAAATGAACAGAGTGGGGAACGGGTGTTGCAAGCGACTCTTGAAGGAATGGACCTCACTGATGTCACCGTGGTTAAGAAAGTAGTGCAAGGGAAACCAGCGAACATGATCCTACGAGAGATTGACAATGAGAATATCGATTTGGTTGTTATGGGGAGCCATGGTTACGGAGCAATTTCTGGTGCCATACTAGGTAGTGTGAGTCAGCGCGTTCTTCACGGAGCAAAATGTTCTGTTCTTATTGCCAAATAAATAGCTCTTTTGTATCATAAAAAGTCGTAGACGATTCTACAAGGCTGGAAGCATTTTGCTTTTGGCCTTGTTAGGTATTCAGGTGTAACAAGCACGACATTTTGTCAAGAAGGATATCATACAATCAGAGAGTGACAATAGTGAGCTAAATTTGATATACTTATATATAAGTTAAATTTTGGAAGGTGGTCAATCATGAAAAAGGTGATCTTATTTGTGATCGACTCCCTTCATCCTGTGGTCTTGGGGAGAATCCTTTCGGAAGGTAATGCTCCCGCTCTTCGTTTTCTGGCGAAACACGGAACCTACTTTGACCGCGTCGTCTCCTCATTTCCAACGATGACCCCAGTAGCCACGAGTTCCATGATTACTGGATCATGGCCTGACCGGCACAGGGTTCCAGGATTTATCTGGTATAATGACGAGATTGGAAAAATTGTGGATTACGGAGCGACCCGTCAAAGTGTTTTACAGATCGGTCCGGAGGAAATTCTTCGTAATCTATTAATTAAGCTCAACGAAGAGCATCTTAATCCGGAAGTCCCGACACTGTATGAAGAACTGGAAGCGGGCGGGTATAGTACGGGCAACGTTAATTTCTTTATGCATAGGGCCAAACACTCCTACTGTGCGAAAATACCGTTCCTGCTTGCTCTGGCGACGCGCTTTCGCCTAAGTAGAGAAGAGGTTTCAGGTCCGTCCATCCTAACTTTAGGCCAGCTTATCCACCCACCGTTCACGGCTGAGGCTAAAACCTATCCCAGAGGAGTCCGTCATCGCTTTGGCTTTAATGATGCCTTTTCTGGGAAAATTGCAGCTCAGCTTGTCCGTGATAGGGAACAGCCAGATTTTATGGTCGTTTATTTCCCTGATAATGATCGATATTCGCATCAACATGGCCCGTTGCGAAGTGGGCCTTCAATCGAACGAGCGGACCAGCAAGTGGCCTTAGTTCTCGATGAGTTCGGCTCTTGGGAAAAAGCCCTAGAAGAAAATGTCATTATTGTTACGGGTGACCATGCCCAGTCGACAGTAGGTTTAGGCAAGGAATACCTGATCAATTTAGATCATGCACTAAAGTCCTGGAAACGGTTAAAGGCTACCGAAAAGGCAAGTGGGGCTGACCGAGAGATAGCCATTTGCCCGAACGAACGCATGGCTTTTATTTATCTTCTTCAAGAAAAGGACGCGATCTTACCTGAAATCGTAAGTGTTCTTGCCAAAGACTCACGCAATGCTCAGATCGCTTGGAGAGTCTCTAAAAACAGGTATTGTGTCGTTCAAGGTGGAACAGAAAAACATCTGTTCTTTTCTCGTCTGGGTCTATATCAAGACGTATACGGCCAGGCCTGGTCATTTGAAGGTGATTTATCCGTCGTCGATGCTCTGGTGACAGATGGGCAAAAAATTGACTTCGGCAAGTATCCGGATGCGTTTACGCGGCTGATCTCATCGCTTGAGGCGCGGAGTGGAATCCGGGTGGTCGTTTCAGCGGCATCGGGGTATGAATATTTAGCTGTTGGAGGACCGATTCACCCTGGCGGTGGGAGCCACGGATCCCTTGAAGAAGAGGATTCGACGGTGCCGATGATTATTGCTGGAATGCCAGTTAGTTTGGACAATCCTCGAATTATCGATTTGTTCCCGATGATTATGGGACATTTTGGGTTATAGAGTAAACAAGAAGAGCAGAAATCGCTTCGAGGATTTCTGCTCTTCTTGTTTTTCATGTAAACGCCTTCGCTTTAGTCAATGCTGGGATTGCTTTATTTAGCAGCATTTTGCCGAGACTGATTTAAGGGTACACATTCCTGTTTGGAATCATTTTTGATATAAACAAACCAATAGATTCCAGCTACAAAAATTGATCCTCCGACAATGTTTCCAAGAGTTACAGGAATTAAGTTATTCAGTATAAAGGTCCTCCAGTTTAAGTTCGCAAGCGCTGCCGGTGCAAGGTGAGATGCAGCCACCCAACTTGGATTTTCTTTCGCTAATATTCCTGCTGGAATGTAATACATATTTGCGACGCTATGCTCAAAACCAGAGGTGATAAACAGCCATATGGGGAAGAAAATGGCAAATATTTTCCCCACCATGTCCTTTGCCCCATAGGCCATCCAAACTGCAAGGCAGACTAACATGTTACACATAATTCCTAAATAGAAAGCAGACATAAACGACAGTCCCACTTTATAGGATGCTATTTTGATGGTTACTCCACCTAGAACATTTGCACCGCTGTCAAATAATCCGGAATGTACCATCATATAAGCAAGAAGTACGGAACCAACAAAATTACCGCAATAAACAAAAAACCAATTTTTAAGCATGGCACTTAATTTGACCTTTCCATCGAGTACTCCGCCTAAAATCATTGTATTTCCTGTGAACAATTCTCCTCCTGCAATTAGAACCAACATAAGACCTGTTCCGAATATAGCACCTGCTAAAACTTTCCCGAGGCCATAGGTCTCTGGTTTGGCAAATAAATTAAAGGCCGCCATATTTGAGCCTTCGGCTGCAAAAGCTATAAAGGCACCTGCTAAAATACCCAAGATGAACTGATTTGAATATTTCATACTAACCTTTTTAATGCCTGTCTGTATAGTGGTATAAGTAATTTCAGATGGTGACGAATAATTTTTTGTCTCCAAATTTATCACTCCTAAAGTTTAATAATTTTGCAGATGTAACTTTGCCCAATTTTCCAAGCAGATCGTTGTAGGTACTTGTGCGTCATGAATCGGGTTTGAGAATGAACCGGGTTTGAGACTTGGTAAATGCTCCTTTCTTACAAAGTATGATTGAGCGACTGGTAGTGCTCAATGTCATAGGGAGTATGCTAAAGTGCTCATGATTTAGTCTATCGTCCTTCGCGCAGGCTGTCGTGTTTATGGACATTAATAAAGTGTTATATTAATTAATAAAATGTTATGAACATTACAAAATATTGAAACTAGTAAAATAATTAATAATAAAAAAAAGGCCCCAAGGGAGCCTTCTATAACCGACTAAATAGCTTAACGGGTCGGCCAACTGTGCCGTATTTCTGCTGAGATTTTAAGACTCCGCGCTGTTCTAAAAATTCGAGGTAGCGACGGACTGTGACCCTCGTCAGCTTCACTCCCTCTGCGACATCCTCTGTAGACAGAGGGCTACTAGTTGCTTGCAAAAATTCTACTATCTGACTAAGCGTGACGTCATTCAAGCCCTTAGGTAGCTCTTCTTCACCAATACACCACGTTGTATTCAGGTCGAAATGCGACTTATTCGCGGTGGGGACAGTAGTTTCGATGGTTAAGTCAGTCATCTCCTTACTATCTACGGTCGGTTCTGTAGTGGTATTGAACTCGCTTCCGGGTGGTCCATCCCCGGATTTGCTCCCTGTTGCCCGAGTGACTTCCCCAGTCAACGATTGAATCTGCTCAACCATTTGATTAAAGGCATCCTCTAACTCCTCAATTTCCTTAGCACCGGAAACCTTGATCTTCTGGGGAAGGTGCCCAGTTGCTACATCCCGAGTCCCTAACATAATATTGTGCAAGGGGTAGATGATAAACTTCTGAAGGAGGAACCAGGTGAGTAGGGCTACCAAGATTGTCAAGGCTAATCCTATTTCGGCCATTGTGATCAACGCACTGATGATAATTTCCTGTTCATAAGCATGGGGAATTCCAACATAGAAGATTCCAATAATGTTACCGTTGTCTGTTCGTAATGGAACATACCCTGTTTGGTACCTCTGCCCAACTACCTTGGCCTCTCCTAAATAAGTCTGACCATCTTGAAGTACTGTCTGGGCTACGTTATCAGAAACCTTGGTGCCGATCACCCGTTCACCGTTTGAACCACGTACTGTCGTTGCTACCCTTGTCTCCCGCAAAAATAAAGTCACAGTGTCGCCTGTTAGAAGAGACAAATGGTCTACTAGGTCATTATTGAGGCTGATTTTAGCGGGTCCTTTATAGAGGTTTCCATCTTGGACTGACCACGAGCCGGGATAGGTCTTATCAATAATTTCCCCACAGGTTGCCATATCCGTTTGCGTTTTGATGATAGCGGCGGCCACGACGCGATCTTTCATATACCAGCCAAGGACCGCGATGAAGCTAGCCGCTAGTAAAACAAGTGAGCAAAGCAGCAATATGAGGATTTGGTGCTTGAGCGAACGCACACGAGTCCACCTCTTTCGTTGACTTTAATCAATTCCGAGACACCCACTTCTTCAAGTGGGTGTTCCGATTTCCGCTTCGGTGGGGGTAGACTCCCCCACCGAAGCCCCGATGTTCAGCTTTAGCTGAACGAGTTCACTATCTTAACGGGTGTCTCAAAGTTCATTTAAGATAACTTCGCGAATTAAATGGAATACCCTTTATGAATATTCAGAATTCTATGTGTAAATCGTCAAATAGGATAAGAGGCCGTGTAAAAATGGAAAAGCCTAGGCTATTTCTGCCTAGGCTGGACGAACTATCGGTATAGATTAGCATTTTGAAACTCATTACCCATAACGCCACCAGTTGTAATGGTACTGATATTACCCCTCGTCGAACTCTCTAGTTCCACAAGTTCGAAAGTCGCTAGTGATTCATTCCAAACGATTTTGTTAATGATAGATGAAATTTTAACTAAATCACCTTCATACACATCTATTCCGTTTTTATCAGAAAAACCAGTCCACTGAAGCAATTCGAATTTCCCGATCGGTTCCCACGATCTACCCGGTACACTCACTGCAAAGGGAACGGAACTCTGTGTATCAAAACTTATGGCTTGCGGTTTTAACATTTGCTCCTTAACCTTGTCCCAAACCCTAAATTTTAATACTCTCAATTTGTGGTACCTCCTAATATAATCTGCGAGACATGCGAGACGACCATTTACGGTTAAACTAGACATGACAAAGTTAGCGACCCCCAAGTGCCATCAATCCATTTTCCAGCTCATGTTGCATATCATACCATAGTTTTTATGGGCTTCTTAATTATCCTCGCGATAATACGGTAATGAGCACTTAAATATCGCCTTCTTCAAGTAACCTTTTGTAGTAGTGTGCGCTAGCATATAAGGCCGCCACCGGATTATGTACTAATACCTTATCTTTTGTAATCAGGGTTGTGACAGGTGCTTCGGAATATTTCATAAAAATGGAGTCATGTCCCACGCAAAGACCCACGATGACATTTAGATCGGTCTTTTCCTTATTTAGCAGTTTTGCTTGCATTACTGGATTACACAACGATTCGTGACAGCCTTTTTCAACTTTTGAAGTCTCCGGTACACCGACTTCTGCTTTATCCGTAGAACCCACTTTACAAGAAACAGCAAAATGCTCCAAACCTTTGGCCTGAAGGATTTTAGCAAAGATTTTCGCCTCATTAATTAAGGCACCGCAGGTAGCAATACCAATCCTATGCGCGCCAATCTTCTTGGCAAAAACAATAATTTCCTCAACCCGTGTAAGCCTTCCGTAGTAGGTTCCTTCGATCTCAGCGGCGGCCAAGGCAAACTTCGATACAAACTCATCGGATCTATAAAGTTCCTTAGCTTCTTCAAATTCCTCGTTGTCTGTGTTGGTAGTCAGACAAAACGGGGGGTAGTCGCCCTTCTTCCTATAGCAATTTGGAACTCCGCAATCCGTGCAGCTCAGCTTTTCGTCGTGATTACTCATTATTTAGCCCCCTTGAAATTTGTGACAATCGGTAGAAACAGTGTCGAAATCATGGTTAGCAAATTGAACTCCCTGTTACTTGTTGTACCACTTGAATGAACGCCTGTCCAGGAGAACCCGTAGGTACAAGCTCATTCATACGATAGATATGGTATGATAAGAGTGGAAATATTGTTCAATGATGGACTGTGTGAAGAGGAGAGAGCTTACTCTATGAAATTAGTGTCATGGAACGTTAATGGAATTCGAGCTTGTATAAAGAACGGCTTCTTGGATTTCTTTGCAAAAGAAGATGCAGATATCTTTTGCATCCAAGAAGCAAAAGTGCAGGAAGAGCACATTCCATTTAATCTCGACGGCTATTATCAGTATTGGAATTTTGCTCAGAAAAAAGGCTACTCTGGAACGGCAATTTTTTCTAAAATAGAACCTGTCAAGATAATCTATGGATTGGGTAAAGAGGAGCATGACAAAGAAGGACGAGTCATAACTCTGGAGTTTGAAACTTTCTATATGGTGACGGTATATACTCCAAATTCCCAAAGAGGGCTAGCTAGACTGGAATATAGGATGAAGTGGGAAGTGGATTTTTTAGCCTATATAAAAGACCTGGAAGGATTGAAACCAGTCATATTTTGTGGGGATTTAAATGTTGCGCATAAAGAAATAGACCTTAAAAATTGGAGCGCTAATAAAAAAAATGCTGGTTTTACGATGGAAGAAAGAAATAAATTTGATGACGTGCTGAATAGTGGCTTTGTGGATACATTTAGGTTTTTTTATCCTGATACGACAGAGGCCTATACATGGTGGTCGTATATGTTTAAAGCCAGAGCTAATAATGCGGGATGGCGGATCGACTATTTTTGTGTTTCGGCAGGATTGAAACATCAGTTGAAAAATGCCGTCATCTATAATGATGTGCTAGGATCGGATCATTGCCCTGTTGGGTTAGAAATATTTTAAAAAGAGGAAACACGTTGAAAATTACCTTCAGCGTGTTTCTTTTACATGGGAGGAATTCTTATGGATCGAGGGTTGATACGCGGCGCAACATTGGTTCTGCCGGACCGTATTTGCTACGGCGGAATGATCTGGGAAGATGGCCTTCTTAAGGGGATAGTTGAAGAAGCATCGCAAATTCCTCTAATAGGTGAACAAGCATTGAAGGAAGCAACAGTGTGGGACATGGAAGGGGATCTATTGATCCCAGGCTTGATCGATACGCATGTGCATGGGGCCGGCGGCTGCGATGTCATGGATGGTACCGCAGAGAGCTTACAGACCCTAGCGGAGGCCCTGCTTAAAGAAGGAACAACAGCTTTTTTGCCCACAACGATGTCTTGTATCCCTGAACAACTGAAGACGGCGGTGCAAAATGTGGCGGATTTCAAGAGGGGTCTCTTCAGGGGCGCGGAAATCTTAGGACTCCATTTGGAAGGACCCTTTTTGGCGAAGGAGTTTCGGGGCGCACAAGCAACGGAAATGATTTGGGATGGAGCCAAGGGCGGGAGTGTACAATTCTTGGTAAACCTGCTGCGAGAGTTTCCAGACCTTGTTAAGATCCTGACGTTTGCACCAGAACGGCCGGATGGAAGAGAACTTGCTGCGGTTTGCCTGGCACATGGTATAATTCCCTCAGTAGGACATACTGGCGCGGACTTTACTCAGATGGAGCAGGCTGTGCAGTGGGGTGTGCGGCATATCACACATGCGTTTAATGCTATGCCCGCAATTCATCACCGTAACCCAGGCCTGCTAACGAAAGCTTTATTGGATGACACCATCACCATGGAGATCATTGCGGATGGGGTGCACATCCACCCAGCAGTGATTGACCTGGTCTTAAGGAATAAATCGCCAGAGAGAGTTTGTTTGATATCTGACGGCACTAGAGCTGTGGGTATGCCGGAAGGCGAGTATGAACTCGGGGGTCAAAAAACCGTTGTACGCCAAGGCATGGCCCACTTAATAGATGGGACGATCGCTGGCAGTGCCTATCCCTTGCGCCAGGGTCTAAAGATATTGGTAGAGAAGCTGCACTATCCGTTGCCGGAGGCAGTGCGTTATGCGACGTTAAATCCCGCCAAACTTTTAGGAATTGATAACCGGGTGGGCAGTCTCGAAATAAACAAGGAAGCGACGTTTATCCGCCTGTCACTGGAGTTAGATATAAAGCAGGTATGGTTGCAAGGTAGATTAGTGTTTGAGGCAAAGGGAATCTAGGAGGTGACGTAAAATGGAAATTATTTACACTAAAGATAATTTGAGTTTAGGCCAAATGGCCGCCCGTTGGGTGGCACGAGAAATCTTAGTTCGACCAGATCTCGTATTGGGTCTTCCGACGGGAAGTACGCCCATTGGCATGTACCAATATCTGACCCGGCTTGCTGAAGAGGGGCTCATCAGCTTCGCTAAGGTAAGAACGTTTAACCTCGACGAGTATGTAGGCTTAACGGCTGATCACCCGCAAAGCTATGCTTTTTTTATGCGTGAACATTTCTGGAGTAAGGTTGACTTGCCAAAAGCTAATGGGGATATCCCTCGAGGAGATGTTTCCAATTTAGCTGCGGAATGCCAGAGGTACGATGATGCGATTCAAAGCGCCGGCGGCATTGGGGTGCAAATATTGGGTCTAGGGCCAAACGGTCACATCGGGTTCAATGAACCTTCACATAATATGGAGATTCATACCCATGTCGTGGATTTGACGACGGCGACAATTCAGGCTAACACACGATTTTTCTCGGATTCGGGAGCGGTGCCTCGGCAAGCAGTAACGATGGGTGTCGGCAACATTATGCGAGCGCAAAAAATTCTCTTACTGGTCAGCGGGGAGGGCAAAAGAGACATTTTGAAAAAGACGCTTTATGGACCTGTGAGCACAAAGGTTCCTTCGAGTATTCTGCAGCTGCACGCTGATTTGACCGTGCTCACAGACATTAAGCTTTAGTATATCAATTGTGGGACTTTGCATCATATTTTCGGAGAATGGAACAAATTTGTCCAAAGAATTCTTTTATCCGGTACAATTCGCTCTCGCGACTACCGGTCCGCCACGCGTTACAGTAATCCATCAGCCAATATTCCAGCTTACCTGCCAGTTCATACGGAGCATCCTTTGGATGTACATCCTGTCCGTACTCACGTTCTTTAATGACCAACGTCAATCTCTGCATCAGCGCGACACCACGGGCAGCAAGATAATACTCTAACATCTCCTCCCGACAATATGCGTAGGAACCCATATTATTTTGTTTAAGGGAATTGAAGATTTCCCCACAGCGGCCAACGGCTGTCTTAAGCTGATCTTCTGAAACCTGCATTATTTCCTCTTTAGCTTTTTCATACAGGCTAATCCCGAAATCATTGTAGTTCTGATTGTATACCTTATAATCCCTGAAAAATGTTAGATCTTTAAAGGTGATTATATCTTCATGTGAAAGTTCACGTAGCAGTCCCACGAGGCTTTTCCCTGGGTCTCCATATTCCACCACAGAAATAGCTTGGTCAATAGTACTGAAATCCCTCTCATCCTCGACGTTCCAACCTTGTGCTGCACCGTAAATCATACCGGGAATGGCAAGAGACGGCATATTAATGTGGCCTGAATCCCCCCAGTCGGTATTCAGAAATCCTTCAGCATGATATTGGTCACCTAACTTCGCCATCTCCCTGATGTTGGTAAAACTCATGTCATAGTCATTCACCAATCGGCTGTAACCCGATACACTAGGACAAACATACTGTTTAAAGCCTTTGTCAGAGAAAATTTTAACAGTTTCTTCCTTAGCACCATAATCGTAATACCAGTTGAGGCAGGTAACCTGGGCATTCAGTTCACCCAAATGTTCGGGATGGCTCTTGACAATATCCCCCCAAATCATGACCTCTTTACCCTTGCTCTGTAGATATTCCACTAAACGGTTGACATAAGAAAGATACATTTGTCCGTAATCCATTTGTTGAGCCATGGAAGCACTTTTCCCTTTGCCCAAATCAAAGGTTTCATCGCAACAGATGTTTATTTTATCGCTGCGAAACAAGGGCATGTATTGGTCAAGAATGCCTTTGATAAGAGTAAGGCTTCCAGGGTCGGACACGTTGATGATATGGTGTCGCATGCGGTGATACCAAGTAAAGGTTTCCCCCGGTCCGCTGTCCATTTCTCTGTATCTACCAAAGGTTTCTGAACGGAGTAAATCATACAGATGTCCAAAGGTCGCTATGCAGGGTACTAACTCAATGCCCCTTATATTGCAGTAACAATCCAACTCTAGAATATCTTCAGGGGTAAAAGGATCCGTCTGAGACCAGATTTCCTCTAAGCCGTCTAAGCGTAAACAGTTTTCCATATACAACTGAAGTTGATTGATCTTATACAGTGCTAACCGATCGACCAGTGCTTTCAGACTGTCCATAGTGGGCACCCTTCCGCGGCTAACATCAAGCATATACCCTCTGTTTGCATAGGATGGTTCATCGTCGATATCTACACAGCCAATTTCCCCACGGGATATCTTGCATAGCTGAATCAGTGTGGCAGCCCCATACAGGAAGCCACGATTGGAACAAGATGCGATGGCGATTTCATTGGGTTTCACAGTTAGCCGGTAGGCTTCCTTTCTGTCATCGGTAGTGTCATTATGAAAGCAAATGCAATTTTCATGAAGAGTTCCTGCACTTCGCAGCATTTTTTTAATGGGTAGCGTAATGGCAATTACCTTTCTAATTTCCTGCTGCAACAGCTTTGCTGTTGCTAAGTCATTGTCATCCTGCTTGACATCTAACACAATGGCGGTTTTGTGATCTATCAAAAATAATCCATCTTCCGCAGTAATTTTGCGTGGCAATGGTATCAAATACATACTAGGTCTCCTATCTCTTATTACGATTAGTTGTACGGTTCAGTGTAATCCTCCGAATTTGACCGTTATACATTCTATGTACTGCGATTACGTTGTTTCCGCAGGGAGGTCGGATAGGAACTATTTATACTCGGTATTATCAGTCTATCATTTACTCCAAAGAAATAAAAATCCCGCTGAAGTGGTGATCAATGAGATCGGTAGCCCAAAGATTTAGCCATGGTGGTATGCTGAATCGAGAAAAGGCTTAGGGATCACTCCCCAAGCCTTTAAAGTGGGATAGCTCGAATTCAAACTATCCCACTTTCTCTATCTAATGATTTGCAATCTTTATAGTATCGTGAACTATGTCTGCGCCATTAAACGGTGTAGTTCGTATTTACCACTGCGACGAGTGACATTCCCAGTGACTACGTATGGTCATTTCTTACATATCAGGATTACACCTGTTTTGATGATTCATCAAGGTGAATATTACCGTGATTTTTGCGTGATTTAATTTCGTAATCCGTTAAAACATCAACATAAGCAGTTAAGAGTTGATCCTCTGCTGCGCAGCTTTGCTGGTAATACCAGTCCCGGACAATTTTATTGATTTCAGCATCAGTACCCTCTGCTTTATAGGGATACACAGCAAGAACCTTATTAGTTTCTTTCTCTCTTAATCCTATTTTTTCAGCGTTTTCGAATTTACTCATACCAATCATTCCTTTCATTTATAAGTTGTGATATTTGTATCATCATTTCTCCGATGAGTCAACACAAGAGAAACTCTTTAACACGCTTGGAGCCAGTCTAGTTTTCTTTATGGTTGTAGGGAGTATAATAATTACGACGAAGAGAAATACCTCTTGGAAATAAAGGAGAATGAACGATGACTCAAGATGATGTCCACTTTTTCAGGTCCTGGTTTGAAGATTATTCAAAAAGATTTCCGTCGGAAGATGCTGGAGTCGAGGCTAACCTGAGATATAAAAAAGATCATTCACTAAGGGTTCAAGCTCATATGCTTACCCTTGGACGGGACCTGAAGCTAGATTCAAACCAGATGCTACTCGCGGAAGTGATTGGTCTCTTTCATGATGTGGGCCGTTTTGAGCAATATGTAAAATACCATACATTCAAAGATCACCGGAGTGAAGATCATGCAACATTGGGGTTAGCTGTTCTGGAACGGGAGCAGATCTTTTCAGATCGCCTGAGTACGCAAGAAAAAGAAATTGTCTGCACAGCTATCAGGAATCACAATCAGCGTGTTATTCATGATAACGTGGATGAGAATACTTTATTGTTTTGCAAGCTCATACGAGATGCAGATAAACTGGATATCCTTGACCAAGTTATCAACTTTTATGAGGATCCCCGAAGAACTCCGTATTTGGCCGTCGAGGGAAATCACAACGATGAGAGATACTCTCCAGAAATTATCGAGGGCATTCTGAGCGGAAAGCAAATTTCCTACACTAGTGTCAAAACCCCTGTGGATATTAAGTTGATCCGATTGTCCTGGCTACTGGACCTAACCTTCTCAACCGCGTTGGAAATAGCTAAAAGGAAACATTTCTTCTTAAGACTGAGGGCGTTTATTCCAGAGACAGAAGAAACGCTTAAGGTTTTTCAGTATATTGAGCAGCGAACACACATTGTCCATGCCCCCTCAGGAAGTGTTTGTCGATTGTATACTTAGCCGACATAGTTGCAAAATAGTCAACTAATAAATATAATCACTAACAAGTGAAGTGGTATAAATGAAGGAGTTTGAATACAGATGGCACTAGTGAATGAGAACTATTTAAAGTTATCCGGGAGCTACCTTTTCTCTGAAATCGCCCGTAGAGTGACACAATTTAAGGCGGATAACCCGGAAGCGGATATCATTCGACTGGGAATTGGAGATGTAACCCGTCCCCTAGCACCTGCGGTCATCGAGGCCATGCATAAGGGCGTCGAAGAGATGGGTAGTGCTGAAACCTTTCGGGGGTACGGTCCGGAGCAAGGCTACCAGTTTCTTGTAGAAAAGATTATCGAAAATGATTTTACTCCTCGTGGGGTGGAACTTTCTGTCGATGAAGTCTTTGTTAGCGATGGAGCGAAGAGTGATACGGCGAATTTTCAGGAGCTGTTTGGCATTGATAACATCATGGCTGTTACAGATCCAGTGTATCCTGTTTATGTCGATAGCAATGTCATGGCTGGGCGGACAGGGATGTTCGACAGTGAAAAGGGACAGTATGGAAAGATTGTTTATCTTCCCTGCACAGAAGGAAATGGGATGAAGCCTTCCCTTCCGAAGACACGCGTGGATATGATCTATCTCTGCTTCCCTAATAACCCGACCGGGATGACGCTCACTAAAGAGGAACTGAAACAATGGGTCGATTATGCACGAGAAAATCGTTCGATCATTTTGTTCGATGCGGCTTATGAAGCATTTATCCGGGAAGAAGGCGTTCCACACAGCATTTTCGAAATTGAAGGTGCCCGTGAGGTCGCCGTAGAATTCCGAAGTTTATCCAAGACTGCAGGCTTTACCGGAACCCGTTGTGCGTATACAATTGTTCCGAAGGAAGTCAAGGTCTATGACTCAAAGGGTGAAGCCCATAGTCTTAATCAGCTTTGGCTAAGAAGACAGACTACAAAGTTCAATGGAGCGTCGTACCCGGTTCAAGCGGGAGCCGTCGCTGTATTCTCGGAAGAAGGAAAGCGGCAGGTCAAGGAAACCATCGATTACTACATGGAAAATGCCCGGATCATCAGAGAAGGCTTACAAGGCGCTGGCTATACCCTATTCGGTGGAGTCAATTCACCCTACATCTGGATGAAAACGCCGAATAATATTGGCTCCTGGGAGTTTTTCGATAAACTGATGAAGGAGGCGCATGTCGTAGGGACACCAGGAGCTGGCTTTGGAGCGAACGGTGAGGGATATTTCCGTTTAACCTCTTTTGGCACTCGTGAAAATACACTTCAAGCGATTGAGCGGATTAAGACGAGAATGTAGGTGGGAAAGACCCCGAAACGTCTCAAGGCTAACTCAATAGGAAAGAGGATGTTCTGCTCTCACCGGTACGGTGAGGGCTTTTTTGATTTCAAGCAGTATTCGTTTTAGAATGGGGGAAACTAAATAGACCTAAATGCTATAGGTTCAGATTTGGGCAAACATGTTATATACTTATGCACGACAATATTATTGAAGCTCGGAAGCATTAAGGGTGGGAAGAATTAAATGAAACAGAGAGTCATGAAAAAACAACAGAATAGTAAAAAATGTATTGTTTGCGGTTTGGAAAATGAATTGGGACTCAAGGCCTCGTTCTATGAAATAGAAAATGGTGAGATTGCTGCCATATTTACACCCCTCGACGAACACCAAAGCTATCCAGGTAGGTTACACGGAGGTATTGCGGGTGCCATATTGGATGAAACAATTGGAAGGGCAATTATGATTAATGATGAGAATATTTGGGGTGTTACGGTCGAGCTGAATTTAAAGTACAAAAAACCTATTCCGTTAAATGAAGAACTAAGAGTCATCGCCAGAATTACAAAAGATTCAAGTAGATTGTTTGAAGGAACTGGTGAGATATTATTGAGAAATGGGGATATTGCAGTGAGTGCTCGCGGTAAATATCTGAAAATGCCTATCGACAAAATTGCTGACTTTAATGAGGAGGATCAAGATTGGCAAGTTTCAGTGTCCGGTGATGAACCAGATGAAATAGATATTTGAATGGTAACTACTACAAGGGAGGGTTTCCGATTGTGACTACCTATGAACTTGTTGGACTAGTATTTATTAACGTGGCTTTGATAATTTACACGGTTGGGGTGTGGAGTGAACGATTTCAAGGCAGACTTAAGTGGTGGCATGTGGGGATGTTTTACACTGGCCTAGTATGTGATGCGATAGGGACTGGGGCTATGAGTCTTATGGCGGGTGGCTTTTTTCGATTCAACTTTCATGGAATAACTGGTTTAGCAGCCATTCTGATTATGCTCTTCCATGCAGGTTGGGCTACTTTAGTCTTAATTAACAAAAACGAGGTTCTAATCGTCAAGTTTCATAACTTCAGTCTTGTTGTGTGGGTTATTTGGTTGATTCCAATGGTTACTGGTGCAATTTTTGGTGCGACAAGATAAGAGCATTGATCTCCAGAAAAGATGGGATGGCGAAAATAATTATAAACAAAAAATAATTTCTAATTAAAGAAGGATATAAATACAGCGATGTAGAATGAAAGGTAAATAGAATCGTCATAATATAGATTAGGAGTCATTAAAAAGAAAGGTTGTGTTCGTGTGTCTGTCGAAAATTCAGTTGTCTCTGTTTTCAATACTCACCCCGAGGCTGAGGAGGCTATCAAGGAGCTCGAGAAAGCAGGATTTGACATGAAGAAATTATCCGTTGTGGGCAAGGACTATCAGACGGATGAACATGTGGTAGGCTATTATAATACGGGTGACCGTATAAAATACTGGGGAAAGTTAGGGGCATTCTGGGGTGGATTATGGGGATTTTTGTTTGGGTCGGCGTTCTTTTTCATTCCAGGCATTGGTCCCCTAGTTGTAGGCGGACCGCTGGTAACGTGGATTGTAGGTGCACTTGAGGGGGCCACTCTAATGGGTGGATTAAATGCTTTTGGAGCAGCGTTATACAGTATTGGTATTCCGAAGGACAGTATCCTTAAATACGAGACTTCTCTTAAGACGGATAAGTTTTTGCTGATTGTCCATGGGACGCTGGAAGAAGTGGAGAAAGCCAAAAAAATCCTTGAGACAACGAATTGCGTTGAAACCTCGCTTCATTGCGCATAACGTACAAACCCTTCAGCTCAACTGAGCTGAAGGGTTTGTTTTATTTGAACTATGGTTCAAGTACTTTGGATTAGATAAATTACAAGAAAGATCCCGACTGCCAGAACTGAGCTCGTGAGCAATATGTTAAGTGTCGAAGATGATTGATATGTATCCTCGTTTATTTGCCTTTCAACTTTCTTGTACCTGACAAATGCAAGTACGCTCATTAATGCGCCGAGACCCACAAGGAAGATGCCAGCGATTGACGAATAGCCATGCGAGGGAGGCAATGCAATATTAATATTTGATTTTCCCAGAACATAGGACATTTCTTTTATGAACAACGCGAACCTCTCCACGACAAAACCGAAAGCCATGAGCCCTATACTTGTTCTAACCCACGCAAGAAATGTCCTTTCATTTGCCATGTGAACACGGCGGGTTCCAGCAGGTGAACGTCTTACAGGTTTTTCATCTTCATTAATTTCGGGCATATAGCCACCTCCATAATAGAGTCTGTTAAAAAAACCTAAGCCCCCAAGCATAACACCAGTCCCCTTGAAAATAATTACACCTCTTACCAGAAAGCAATAAAATGAGGGGATGTAAGGCCATCATACCAAAACGTGGGACAATAATATACTAGCAAATGAACTTCCAAGGGAGTAACCCTTAAGGTCCGCCATTTTATGCTACTCAGGTTGAGTGAACTTTTTTATTGGAGGCACTTGACAGGAAACAAATTTCAGCTATAATGAAGGCATAGACAGTTAAGAAATTCAGTTTTCCAACAACTTATTGGTCGCGTGCTAGGCAAAGTTTCGATTCATCGAAGGTTTACGCATCGCAATTACTTAAGTCGATGCTGAGTTTCGAAGGATTGGAGCCACCTAGGAGGGTGGTTTTTGTTGTTAGAAAGAAAAATTTCCCGCAAAGTTCCTTTCATTATTAGAAGTCAGTGGTTAGAAGTGTAGTCAGTAGTCAGTAGTCAGTAGTTAGTGGTTAGTAGTTAGTGGTTAGTAGTTAGTAGTTAGTAGTCAGTGGTCAGTGGTCAGTGGTCAGTAGTTAGTGGTCAGTAGTTAGTAGTCAGTGGTCAGTGGTCAGTGGTCAGTAGTTAGTAGTTAGTAGTCGGTAGTCAGCCTAATTTGAAGGTTATCCTTTGAGTAAATGTTTCAGTCTGATTGATCCCAGTTGGGCCTAAAGTAATTGAAGAAATAGTGGAGGATTTGTCCAGATTAGTTTCATTACCCTTGATTTTAGTTTTTGACTGGTTAGCGTTTAGTTAGGGCAAAGTATTGATTCCCTTACCAGCTTGGTTACAGAATGGTTTTTCTCTCGTTTTGTTATGGTAGTTGTAAGGTGTATTAGTTACAAACCTATTATTCTCCGGTTAATAACGATTTGGTTAAGCTTGGTTGACGATTAATCTAGAGCCGTGTATCCATTAATTCTGGAGGAACTTTGCGGGATTCAATTTAGATGAAAGGCTACTCGTCGAGTAGTCTTTTTTTTGCTCTCAGAAGTTTTACTAGTTAGAAGTATTGATCTGTACATTTATATGCTTAATTGACAATCCCTTTTAAAGAAAGAGAGAAAGTAGGAAGTTTAAGCAAATTTTTCGAATGTTGTAGAAATATTGCATAAGAAATATTATAATGTAAAAGATAACAATTGCAGTTCTTATCAATGTTAGAAATATCTGTAATTGATTAATTGGAGGTAAGTTTATGAACGTTCTAGAATTTGCAATAAACATGGAACTTGAGGGAGAAAAATATTATACTGAACAAGCTGAACTCAATAAAGATAATAGTTTAAGCACAGTTTTCATTATGTTGGCGAAAGATGAAAAAATGCACGCTAAAATTTTACAGAATAAAGCCAAAAAATTACCCTGCGACTTAAAGCAAAGTGAAACTCTAGCTAAAGCTAAAAACGTATTTAATGACATTGGAGCTATGAAGACTGGAATTAAGCAAGTTCCTCAATTAGGTGTGTATAGAATGGCTTTAGAAAAGGAAAAAGAAAGTATAACTCTTTATCAAAAATACTTAGCTGAAGCAACGGATGATGAATCGAAAAATCTATTTCAATACTTGATAAAACAAGAAGAAGCTCACTATGAAATAATTGATCAGTTAGTAACACTTATTAGCCACTCGGAAGAATGGGTCGAGTCTGCTGAATTCGGTCTAAGAGGAGAATACTAAGAACGATAGACACACCACAAAACAAGAGGAGCAGAAATCACTTGATTTCTGCTCCTCTTATTTTTTAGCCTTCTAGCTTTTTTTACTCTGGGAGCACTTCGCTGGCCAGTAATCGCTCTAAGACCTCTGGTTTAGGCGTTAGGTATAAGGTCCAGTTCTGTTCGTAGATCACCATTCCGGGTTTAGCCGAATTAGGCTTTTTTAGCTGTTTGACATGAGTGTAATCCACAGCAACCTGAGAAGAACCGCGAGCTTGGCTGTAATAGATGGCTAGGGCAGCTGCTTCTTCAAGAGTGTTGTCATCTGGGAATTCTTCTCCATCTTCAAGGGGGATCAGGACGTGTGAACCGGGGATTACTTTGACATGGAGCCAAAGATCGTTCGGCTTGCCTTTGCGTAATGACAGCCAATCATTTTGGGCATTATTTTTCCCAACATAAATAGTTCTGCCCTGACTGGAATGATAGATTCTTGGCTGAGGAATCACCTTGGGAGATTTTGCTTTCGCTTTCGGGCGGCCTTTTTTTTGTTTCGGGTTATCTTTTTTTATATGCTTTCCGGCCACATACCCTTGACTAACAAGCTCAGCATGGATTTCATCGAGTTCGGAGAGGGTGGTGGCCTGATCCAAACTGACCTTTAAGGAACCGAGGTATTTCACTTCCTCGAAGGCCGCTTCTTTGAGTGGCTTAGTTTGGCGCAGGGTTGCTTTCGCCTTGTTATAGCGTTTGTAATAACGCTGGGCGTTGTCGATGGCGCTTATATGAGGATTGAGGGGAATAGTCACGGAAGAAAGGCCGGGGTCATAATAATCTTCCACCGTGATTTCAGGTGAGCCCTCTGGCATGCGATAGAGGTTTGCGGTAAGGAGTTCTCCCCATTTTTGATACGCAAGTCCGGACTCAGCGCTGGACATGGCTTCATCATATATTTTAAGTTTCTTGCTGAAATGAGCCTGCTGTTCTTGAACGACTTTTCGCAGAGAGCCTCGTTTCGATTCAAGGGTGTTATTAGTGGATTTAGACTGATAAAAGCCAGTAATCGCGTCATTCAACGATGGAACGGTTACCCTTCTTAATTCTTGGTATTGTTGAAAAGGGGTAAAAGTGAAGGCTGCGGGAAGAGAAGGGGGAGCAGCCTTATAATAGAGACACGGTGAAATGGCCGGAACACCTTCGGGATTGCTCAACCGGCGATAGGCTTGGAACAGCCGTGCAAAATCGATATCGCCGAGCTGATTGAGATGAATTTCTGTATTCAATCCAGATTGAATGACGATTTCCCGTGCCAATTCCGGACTGATCCCAGCAAAACGGGAGAGAAGGATGCCAGTTATGGGGCGATCTAGATCTTCCTCATAAAGAGCCTGGCGCCATAGTTCTTCGTCTTCTAAGGGAGGTCGCTTTCCCTGAGAGGGGGGGGCGAGATAAGTTCGTCCAGGCAAGACTTCGCGATAGCGGCTTAAGGCGTGCGAGTATCGTCTTAGGCCGTCGAGAATTATATTCGTCGTCGGGTCAACGAGGATGAGATTGCTGTGTTTTCCCATGATTTCCAAGTGAAGATGAAGGATGACTAAATCACCCAGTTCATTGTAGTTTTGAATGTCAAAGGTTACGACACGTTCCAGATCACTTTGGTGGATGCTAACAAGTCTACCGCCTTCGAGGTGTTTACGTAAAATCATACAAAACATAGGGGGAGAGGTCGGGTTTTTCTTGTTTTCCTGGGTGAGGTGGAAGCGGGCGGAGGTTGCATTGGTACTCAGCAGGAGGCGTCTAGATCCTTGCTGACGTAATAAGAAGTGGATTTCATCTTTTTCTGGTTGAAAAATTTTATCAATACGCGCTCCGATGAGTTGTGGAGCAAGCTCGTTTACTAGATAGGCAAGGGTAACACCGTCTAACGCCATGGGAGAAACTCCTTTCATCACTTGAATCAAGCGCCAGAAGAAGTCTCCCAGAGACCCCCGCTGAGTCATAGGGCGAAGCGAGTTCGCCGCTTTTTAGTATAACACACTTGTTCTAATGAGGCATTTTTCAACACTTTTGGGAATAAGCATGTACTACAAAAGGGACAAAGCCCTTGAGAACTGTTTTTACAGCAAAAGGAGGAGGAAAGGCATGCGGCAACAAGCTTGGCATGTGTTGCCTTGGCTTGACGTGGCTAAGGTCTTGGATGTTCATCCAGGTAAAGGGTTAAGTGTGAAAGAGGTTCGTCGTCGGTTACAAGAGGTTGGAAAAAATGCCTTAGCGGTAAAAAAAGGTGTACACCCTGTGTTCCTGTTCCTGGGACAATTTAAGGATTTTATGGTTTTAGTGTTACTGTCGGCTACGGTTGTCTCTGGGCTTCTGGGGGAAATAGCGGATGCAATCACGATCTTGGCGATCCTAATTATCAATGCTATTCTTGGCTTTGTTCAGGAGTATCGCGCTGAGCGTTCCATGGAATCTCTCCGTTCCCTTACCGCCCCTGAGGCAAAGGTGTTGCGAGAAGGGATAGAACAACGGATTCCAGCCGTAGATGTTGTACCGGGGGATATTGTGCTACTTGAGGCGGGTGATCGTATTCCGGCTGATGTGCGCTGGATTCAGGCTGTTAATATACAAGTAGAAGAGTCCGCCTTGACGGGAGAATCTCATCCTGTTGGTAAAAGTATTTCGCCGCTCCAAGATGAACTCACGCCCATGGCAGATCGCCAAAATATGGGATATATGGGGACTTCCCTAGTTAATGGCCGGGGGGCCGGGGTTGTTGTGGCGACGGGGATGGAAACAGAGATGGGCGTCATCGCCGGAATGATCCAGAGTGTGGAAGACGAAGAAACTCCTTTGCAGAAGCGTTTAGCTGAACTAGGTAAGTGGTTGGTCTTGATTAGTTTTCTCGTTTGTGCCGCTGTGGTAGTAACTGGGGTTTTAAGAGGAGAACCCTTCTATAAGATGTTCTTTACGGGAGTATCGTTAGCGGTAGCGGCCATACCGGAAGGTTTACCGGCAATTGTCACCGTGGCTTTGGCAGTAGGGGTGCAACGGATGGTCAAACGTCAGGCAATTATTAGGAAGCTCCCAGCCGTTGAAACCTTGGGGTGTGCGACGGTAATTTGTTCTGACAAGACGGGGACGCTGACTCAGAATGAAATGACCGTGCGCCAAATCTATTCAGATGGTCGAAAGATTACTGTTACCGGTCAAGGATATGATCCTAAGGGCGATTTTCATGGCGCTGATCCGGAGAAAGATCGGGATCCATTACGGTCGGCTTTGACGATTGCAGCCCTTTGTAATAACTCTCGATTGACGAAGAAAGGGGTTCAAGTTGCCGGGCTGTTTCGTTCCAAGGAAAATGATGCCCCTTGGGGTATTGAAGGGGATCCGACCGAGGGGGCGATTCTGGTGGCTGCCGCTAAGGCGGGGATATGGCGTGAAGTTCTGGAACGTAAACAAGAGCGGATTGGGGAGCTGCCCTTTGATTCAGATCGGAAACGGATGAGTGTTGTTTATCAGACGAAAAAAGGCAAGATAACCTACGTTAAAGGGGCCCCGGATATGGTCCTGCGACTTTGTCGACATGAGTTAACTGCGCAAGGGGCCGTGGAGCTGTCCGAGGAACGCGTGCGCAACATTATGCAGGCGAATGATGAAATGGCACGGCATGCTCTCCGGGTTCTTGCAGTTGCTGAGAAACCATTATCTGATTCTGAGCCGCTCGATGAACATATTGAGCAAGGTTTGACGTTTGTCGGATTGCTAGGAATGATTGATCCACCGAGAGCGAGTGCTGTCAAAGCCATTAAGGTATGTCGGCAGGCAGGCATTAAACCCGTCATGATTACAGGGGATCATCGCTTAACGGCAGAGGCTGTCGCCCATGAGTTGGGAATTTTACGCGGTCCGGGCGGAGGAATCATAACTGGAGCAGAACTTGAACGGATGTCTGATCGGGAGTTAAGCGAGCGTATTATGGATATTTCCGTCTATGCACGCGTGACACCGAAGGACAAACTTAGAATCGTGCGTTCCTTTAAAAACCGTGGGCAGGTGGTTGCCATGACTGGAGATGGGGTGAATGATGCCCCGGCCGTCAAAGAGGCTGATATTGGGGTAGCGATGGGCAAGACTGGCACGGATGTAACTAAGGAAGCTTCAGCCATGGTTTTGGGTGACGATAATTTTGCGACGATTGTGGCCGCAGTGGAAGAGGGTCGGGGGATATACGACAATATTCGGAAGTTTATCCGTTACTTACTTTCCTGTAACTTAGGTGAGGTTTTGACCATGTTTTTAGCGGCACTCGTAGGATTGCCACTCCCCCTGCTTCCTATTCAAATTTTATGGGTTAATTTAGTCACAGACGGTTTGCCAGCAATGGCCTTAGGGGTGGATGGAGCTGAACCAGGTATTATGAATCGTCCGCCCAGGGTTCCTGGAGAAAGTATTTTTGCACGAGGCTTGGCCAGAAAAATTGGGATTAGGGGGACTATGATCGGACTTGGAACGCTCTTCGTATTTGTAGCCGCGCTTTTCATGGGGGTCAATATGTTAGGCGCTCGAACGATGGCTTTTACGACTCTGGTGTTCTCACAATTGTTTCATGTCTTCGATTGCCGATCCGAAGAACGAAGTATTTTTGAGGTGGGCTTCTTGACAAATCCTTATCTTGTGGGAGCGGTGTTAATCTCTATTATTATGCAGCTCAGCGTTATTTACCTTCCCCCTTTGCAAGTAATCTTTAAGACCGCACCACTACAAGGATGGCAATGGATTTTAATCCTGTGTGTGGCCGGTGGCCCGTCTGTACTGATCGGGTTTGCGCGACTTTTGAAGAATAGCTGGCAAGGGAAAACGGTCATAGCCAGGTAGGGGCACGATGCAACGTGCCCACTGCGGCGGAACAGAAACGAGTAGGGGCACGTTGCAACGTGCCCACTGCGGCGGAACAGAAACGAGTAGGGACACGATGCTTCGTGTCCCTACTAACGTATAATGTATAACCCTTCATCGCTGAGTGTATACTTGCTTCAAAAGGTTGACCCACTTCAACAGGCGTAGTATTGTTTTATAGAGATAATGCGTACAATAAAGAAAACTATCTAGGGGCTAACCCCACTTTTCTTCTAATTAAAAGAAGTGGAAGTTTTAGTGGCTGACAGTCATCGGTTAAAGATACGGAGGAGGGAAAACATGATGAAGTTCATGAAAATGCATGGTCTGGGGAATGATTTCGTATTCCTGGACCATTTTTCCGTTGTGGCGGATGTAGAATATACGCAGTTAGCCAAGACGCTCTGCCACAGGCAATTTGGAATAGGAGGGGACGGATTAATCGTAATTCTGCCTTCCAGAGTCGCTGATGCTAGGATGCGCATCTTGAATTCGGACGGATCTGAACCAGAAATGTGTGGGAACGGTATTCGTTGTTTTGCGCGGTATGTTTACGACCAAGGGATTGTCACACAAAACCCAATGCATGTGGAAACTTTAGCGGGTATTATGACTCTTAATCTAAACATTCAAGACGGTCAGGTTCAAGGGGTACGAGTGGATATGGGAGAGCCCATTTTGCGGGCTGACCTCATTCCAGTTTTAGGACAAGGGGAGCCTGTGGTGGGACAACCTCTTGAAGTGTTAGGAGAAACGTACCAATATACGGCCGTATCCATGGGGAACCCGCACTGTATAATTTTCATGGAGGATTTTTCCGCGTTGGATTTTGAGCGGGTAGGCCCGGCGATTGAGAAACATCTGTTGTTTCCACGCAAAACCAATGTCGAGTTCATCCAAATCAATTCGCCTCAGGAAATAACCATGAAGGTTTGGGAACGGGGTGCTGGACCGACGCTGGCCTGCGGGACGGGTGCCTGTGCCTCTGCAGTCGCTGCTGTACTCAACCATAAGACCGAACGTGAAATGACAGTTCATTTACCGGGTGGCGACTTATTTATCGAATGGGGACTAGATAATCATGTCTATATGACCGGTCCTGCGACGTATGTTTTTAAGGGAGAATGGTTATCGCCGACGGACTAGGACATCGTGTAATTTGAAGGAGGATTCATCTTAGTGGAAGAAGCACGAAGAATTCAAGCGTTGCCACCGTACTTATTTGCACGGATTGACGAAAAGATAGCGGATGCCAAAGCAAAAGGTGTGGATGTTATTAGTCTTGGAATTGGGGATCCTGATCTACCAACGCCGGATCATATTATCGACGAGTTGGTAAAAGCCGTGCGTAATCCGGAGAATCATCGCTATCCTTCTTATATAGGAATGTTGGAGTTCCGCCAAGCGGTGGCAGAGTGGTATAAGCGGCGTTCGAACATTGTACTTGATCCGAAAAAAGAAGTGGTAACGCTCATCGGATCCAAAGAAGGGATTGCCCATATTGCTTTTTGCTATCTAAATCCAGGAGATATTGCCCTGATTCCGGATCCTGGCTATCCGGTCTATGGCGTAGGGACCTTACTAGCGGGAGGCGTTCCTTATATTATGCCTCTAAAGGAAGAAAACAGTTTCTTGCCCGATTTAGACTTGATCCCTGAAGAAGTGGCTCATCAGGCGAAACTTATGTTCCTGAATTATCCTAATAACCCGACGGGCGCCATAGCGGATGAAAGCTTCTATTTGAAGGTCGTTGCCTTTGCTAAGAAATATGATATTATCGTTTGCCATGATGGCCCTTACTCAGAAATCACGTTCAAGGGCTATAAACCTTTGAGCTTCTTAGAAATTCCAGGGGCTAAAGAAGTTGGCATTGAATTCCACTCAATGTCAAAAACCTATAATATGACAGGTTGGAGAATCGGTTGGGCGGCTGGTAATGCAAGAGTAATTGAAGCGCTTGGCCGAATCAAATCGAACATTGACTCAGGGGTTTTTCAGGCGATCCAAGAAGCTGCAATTGTAGGCCTTTTGGGGAATCAAGAAATAGTCCAAGAACACTGCCTGATATATCAGGAACGACAAGATATGGTTGTCGAAGGGTTGACCGCTTTAGGGTGGAATGTGGAAAAGCCAAAGGCCACAATCTATGTTTGGGCCAAGGTACCTAAAGGATATACTTCAACTTCTTTCTGTGAATTAATCTTAGATAAGGCTGGGGTGGTTGTTACCCCTGGGAACGGTTATGGGGAATATGGTGAGGGCTACTTCCGTATTTCGCTGACGATTAAGACGGAACGACTTAGAGAAGCATTGCAGCGCATCAAGGACGTGCAAGGGAAGTTTGAATTTAATCGGGATTAATGAATTGCTGATTCTTAGGCGCATCTTTAATTAAGGGTGCGTTTTGCATTCTGGCATAATATATAGTAAGGTGCAGTCAACGTTATAACAACATTAACTAATAAAGAGGTGAATAAACCCGGTTGATCGGTGGTTAAACTGGGTGGAATGTGGCAAATAGCATGACAGGGTTTGGACGGGGCGAGGCAAGTGGGAGCGGTTACCAGTTCTCTATCGAGCTTAAATCCGTCAATCATCGATTTTTAGAAATCAGTGTGAGGGCACCACGTAACTTTATCGGTTTTGACGAACGAATCCGCAAAATGTTACAAGAAAGGTTCCAGCGCGGTCGGATTGAAGTGTATGTTAATGTGGTGGAAACTGAAGGAAGAAAGAGATTGGTGAAGGTTGACAAAGATTTAGCGCTGTCGTATGATAAGACATTGAAGGATCTTGCTTTAGCTCTACATACTGTGTATGAGACGGATATTTATCGTTTAGTCAATTTACCTGAGGTTCTCTCGGTGGTGGAACCTGAAATCGATCTTGATACATTGTGGAGAGTGTGTGCTGAGGCACTCTTGAAGGCCTCTGGTGGTTTCGGGGAAATGCGCTGTAATGAAGGAGAAAAATTAACGGTCGATCTACTACAAAGGCTCGATCTCATTACCGGGTATTTGCAAGCGATTGGCGAGCGCGCTCCTTATGTCGTGACAGACTATCAAGAACGCCTGCAGGAACGACTTCAAACGCTCTTGGGCGAGGTTGAATTGGATGCGACTCGACTAGCGAATGAAGTGGTTTATTTCGCGGACCGCGCCTCAATTACGGAAGAACTGGTTCGCTTTGACAGCCATCTAACGCAAAGCCGGGAGGCATTGCGTAGTTCTAAACCGGCGGGGCGCAAATTGGATTTCTTAGTTCAGGAAATGAACCGAGAAATTAATACCATCGGGTCAAAGGCCAATGATTTAAGGATCGGACAACAGGTGGTTAGTGTGAAAAGTGAATTGGAAAAGGTGCGCGAGCAAATTCAAAATTTAGAGTAATGGAGGTTTCAGCTTGGACATAAAGCTCATTAACATTGGGTTTGGTAATATCGTATCTGCAAACCGAATTATCTCGATTGTGAGTCCTGAATCCGCCCCGATCAAACGGATTATTCAAGAAGCACGTGATACGGGCATGCTTATTGATGCTACTTATGGACGGCGCACGCGTGCCGTGATCATCTGTGACAGCCATCATGTTATTCTGTCTGCAGTTCAGCCCGAAACGGTGGCTAATCGTCTGTCGACGAAAGAGTCCAACGCCCACGCAGAAGACCCGGCAGATTAGGTGTGTAGTGTGGAAAAAGGTCATGGATTATTAATTGTGCTTTCAGGCCCTTCGGGAGCTGGCAAAGGGACGCTTTGTCAAGAATTGCTTAGCCAGATGCCCAACTTGAAGTATTCTGTCTCTATGACGACCCGATCGCCGCGCCCAGGTGAAGTGGAAGGAATTCATTACTATTTCCGTACACGGAAGGAGTTTGAATCCATGTTAGCTGGGAATGAATTGTTGGAATCGGCCGAGTTCTGTGACTATTATTACGGAACGCCAAGATTTGGTGTCGAGCAAGCGATTCAGGCGGGATTGGATGTTATTTTAGAGATTGAAATTCAAGGGGCGTTACAAATCAAGAAGCAGTTTCCCCAGGGCGTATTTACCTTTATTGTTCCACCTTCCTTAGATGTTCTCTCAGAACGTATTCACAAACGGGGGACTGAAACTGAGGAAGTTATCCAAAAACGGTTAGCCACTGCAATTCAGGAACTAGGATATGTGAGTGAGTATGATTATGTAGTCATTAACGATGAAGTTCCTGTGGCTGTCGATAAACTAAAGAGTATCTTGGTGGCAGAAAAATGCCGGGTTAAACGAAAACCGTTTGTTTTTAAGGGGGAGTCTACATGAAGCAACCTTCGCTTGATCTTCTAATGCGTAAGGTGGATAGTAAGTACACGTTGGTCGTAGTTGTCGCCAAGAGGGCGCGTGAAATAATGGAACAAGCAACACATGAGGATTTAGCTAAGGGTGCGAAGCCTGTAAGTATCTCACTCGAGGAGATTTCTCATTCCAAATTCACCTATGAATGTACGCCGGAAGAGAGTGAGTAATGTTTTCAGGGAGAAAAATTCTCGTCGGGGTCACTGGCGGTATTGCGGCTTACAAAGTTGCGGAAGTCGTTAGTCGTCTACGTAAGCTGCACGCTGAGGTCCACGTCGCAATGACAAAGTCAGCCACAGAATTTATTACCCCTCTTACACTGCGGAGTCTTTCAGCAAATCCAGTGTATGTGGATCTGTTTGATGAGCCTAAGGTGTGGAATATTGAACATATCGCCTTAGCCGAGCATGTTGATGCAGTTCTTATCGCTCCGGCCACAGCCAATATATTGGCAAAGATGGCAATCGGGTTGGCAGATGATTTTCTTTCGACAGTTCTCTTAGCGACGCATGCTCCGATTTTTGTAGCACCGGCCATGAATCAGGCCATGTATCTCCATCCGGCCACTCAAGATAATCTGGCTCGTCTTCAAAATCGCGGGATTCGGATCATTGGCCCCGCCACGGGCTTTCAGGCGTGTGGAACGGATGGAGTTGGACGGATGAGCGAAGCAGTGGAGATTGTGGAATCGTTAGCTAAGTTCTTTTCCGGAAGTGAGTTGCTCAAGGGCAAGAAAGTTCTTGTAACTGCTGGAGGAACTCAGGAACCGCTTGACCCGGTTCGCTATCTTGGTAATCGGAGTTCTGGACGGATGGGGTACGCAATCGCCCAGGCGTTACAAGAAGCAGGTGCGGAGACTATTCTTGTCAGTGCACCAACGGATTTGGCACCCCCACCTGGAGTGACGTGCATATCGGTGAATACTGCCCTGGAGATGTATGAGGCAGTCCTAGCGCGTTTCTCCGAGGTGGATGTTGTTGTAAAGGCTGCGGCAGTTGCGGATTATCGTCCGGCGGTTCAGGCTGATCAAAAGATCAAAAAGGATGGGACAGGTTGTACGCTCGAGTTGGTCCCAAATCCAGATATTCTAGCCGAGCTAGGGCGTAAGAAAACCTCGCAGATACTGATTGGCTTTGCTGCTGAGACTGAGAATCTCATGGCAAACGCTCAGGATAAGATGATCAGGAAGAACGTCAATCTCCTGGTAGCCAATGATGTCACCAAACCGGGAGCAGGTTTTGGCAGCCTAACCAACATTGTGAGTTTTCTCTTTCCTGATGGAAGAAGAATAGATTTTCCTCAGATGAGCAAACTGGAGGTTGCACGAAATCTCGTGAACGAGATTGTCAGCCTCCTTGGGTTAGAAACAAAGGAGTGAAACAAATGGTTAAAAAATTATTTACATCTGAGTCTGTGACTGAAGGGCATCCAGATAAGATCTGTGACCAAATTTCAGATGCCATTTTGGATGCAATTTACGCATTGGATCCGAATGCTCGAGTGGCTTGTGAGACGACCGTAACCACGGGATTGGTCCTAGTCAGCGGTGAAATCACGACCTCGTGTTATGTGGATATTCCTCATGTTGTGAGGGAGACCATCCGTGAAGTTGGTTATACTCGGGCCAAATATGGTTTTGACGCCGATACTTGCGCAGTCCTAACCTCGATCGGAGAGCAGTCTGCTGATATCGCTTTGGGAGTGAATAGAGCATTAGAAGCGAAGACTGGCGAGATGACTGATAGTGATATAGAGGCCATCGGAGCCGGTGATCAGGGTATGGTGTTCGGCTATGCGACGAATGAAAGCGAAAGCTACATGCCAGTTCCCATTGATTTAGCCCATCGTTTGGCACGCAAACTTAGTGAAATGCGGAAATCGGATTTTTTAGGTTACCTGCGTCCGGATGGGAAAACTCAGGTTACTGTAGAATACGAGGATAACAAACCAGTTCGAGTAGATACCGTCGTGATCTCTACTCAGCATCACCCGGATGTCACTCAAGACCAAATTCGCCGTGATTTGCTGCAATATGTTGTGTACCCGACCATTCCTAAAGAGCTGTTAGATGAGGATACAAAGTATTTTATTAACCCAACGGGACGTTTTGTCATTGGTGGACCCCAAGGGGATTGCGGTCTGACGGGACGCAAAATCATAGTGGACACCTACGGCGGGATGGCTCGCCATGGCGGTGGTGCATTCTCAGGCAAGGACCCCACAAAAGTCGACCGTTCAGCAGCTTATGCGGCTCGTTATGTGGCTAAAAATGTCGTTGCTGCGGGCTTGGCTGATCGCTGCGAACTTCAAATTGCTTATGCCATTGGTGTAGCCCGTCCGGTATCCGTCTCTATTGAGACGTTTGGAACCGGAAAGATTGCCGATGATAAGATAATTGAGTTTATAATGGAGACGTTTGATCTTCGTCCGGCAGGCATAATTAAGGCTTTGGACCTGCGACGCCCAATTTATCGTCAAACAGCAGCTTATGGACATTTCGGAAGAACTGACCTTGACCTCCCCTGGGAAAGAACGGACAAGGCTGAAGCCCTGCGAAAGTTTGCGGGATTGTAAATTTACTATTATAGATAGGACTCATTAATAAAAGGAGTTCCTTCGATCACAAGAGTGAGGAGGGACTCCTTTTTTATTCTTAATATAAGGGTACAC
>DATCQU010000051.1:0-28523 GCA_036569365.1 Desulfosporosinus sp.
AAGGGGGACTGTGACGTTTGTTTGCCATGCTCATCTTTAGAAAGCATCGCTGTTTACTGCATCTCTATTTGAGTTTCATTAATTCCCAGTTATATTTTGGGAATTTTCTCGTTTTAGCTCCCGTAATCCCGAGAGGCTATACTATGCACAGGATAAAACAACCTGCCTACAATGTTGATAAGTCATATAACAAAAGATATATCGCTAAGAGATACTTCATGACCTTTTATTCAAATTTTCTCATTGGATTTACTATTTCACGTTTATGGGATACACTAACTAGTATAAGAATTAGGCAATGACGCCTACAACTATTTTGGTTGTGGGCTTTTTTGTGTTCAAAGGATTTTGACAATGAATGACGCAACGATTAAGAGTTTATGCCTTGAGTACACCAATCTAACCGCAACCGATATTGAGGTTTTAGAAGCGATGGCCTTACAAATCCCATTTACTGCCGAAATGACAGGAACGGATGTATTTATTGACGCTCTGTTGAAAGACGGCGTAGATGCCGTGGTGTTGGCTTGGGCCTGTCCGGAAAATCGGTCACTGTATAGCCATAATGTGGTAGGCGAATTAGCCTTCGCGACCAGCGAACCCGCGGTTTATCGGACGTTCCAAACCGGACTAACTAGTCGGAACGTGCGAGGGGTTAGCCAGGAAGGGATTCCCATTGCCCAGACGGTGGTTGCGATTCGAAGCGCTGCAAATGACGTGATTGGTACGCTGATCATGGAAAAGGATATTTCCGAAGAATTACGCCAAGAAGAGCAAGTGGAGTTTTTGACTCAAACAGCAGAACGCTTGAGTAACACCTTGATGTATTTGTCTACGACGGGTACTCAGTTTGAGGCTTGGGTTGGGAACGGAATTTTTGTCTTGAATCGATCCAGTAAAATAACGTATGTCAATAAAAAGGCAGCAGAGATTTATCGAGACTATCAAGGGTTTGAAGCATCGGGCCATGATTTTTCACTCGCTATGTTTAATTGTTCTACGTTAGAAGACCTTTTAATGTCCCTTAAAGACCAGGTCGAGTTTTGTTTTTTCGATAAGAGCTATTTTTTCCAAGCGTATCCCTTGGTGACTTACGGAAAATTAAGTGGGTGCGTTATATCCTTTCGAGATATCACAGACCTTCGAAAGAAAGAGCAGGAGCTGAATGCGCAAAATACGGTGATTCGGGAAATCCACCATCGTGTCAAGAATAATCTTCAGAATGTTGCAGCCTTGCTTCGCTTGCAAATGCGACGGTCGGATTTAGACGTCATTAAAGCAGAGTTTTCGGCAAGCATCAACCGAATCATATCAATTGCGATGGTATATGATGTGTTCGCCTGTCAAAATTCTGACTCCGTTGATTTGAGGGACCTCTGCCAACGCATCCTTAATGGTTTATTAGAAAGCTTCGTGCTGCCGGATCAGAGCATAGAAACCCAAGTTGAAGGCCCACCGCTCCTCTTGCCAAGTTCGCAAGCCGTACCTTTGGCGTTGGTCATTAATGAGCTGCTGACGAACAGTTTTAAACATGGGGTTCGTTTCTTGGAGAACGGCGTGATTAGCTTGGATATTTTAGAAACGAAGGGGATAATCCAACTTTCGGTGAAGAACAATGGTCCGGAACCTCCTGTCCCCTTTGATCAAGTACAAGATCGGCGTTTGGGGTTGCAGATTGTAGATTCACTCATTGGAGAACAATTGGGTGGCGAAGTCCGAATGGAACGAATTGAAGGAATGACGTGTGTTACGATTAGCTTTCCAAAACACGATGCGGAGGGACAGTTATGAGCGAGCTATCCATCTTAATTGCGGACGATGAAGCCTTAATTCGTCTGGATATTAAAGAAATATTACAAGGGGCCGGGCATATCGTCTGCGGTGAAGCTAAAAGCGGAGCAAAGGCCGTCGAGTTAGCGAAATCTCTGGCTCCGGATCTGGCGATTCTTGATGTGATGATGCCGGGTTTAGATGGTCTAGAAGCGGCAAAGATCTTTCATTCCATGAACATACCGGTGTTATTACTCACAGCCTATAGCCAACCCAAGTATATTAACCGGGCAGAGAAAGTCAGTGTTTATGGGTATCTTGTCAAACCGATCACAGAACGAGATCTCTTACCAGCTATACAAATAGCCTATGCGCGTTGGCGAGAAATGCAAGATATTCGTCAGAAACTAGAACATACTCAGCACGAGTTACATAGTCAGAAACTTATTGCCCATGCCCGGGCGATCCTCGCAGCACGAGATGGAGTGAGTGACTATGAAGCGCATCAATGGCTGATTCATCAGGCGATGAATCTCCGCATGACGGTGGTGAAACTTGCGGCTGACATCGTGAATGACGCTGCCGAAAAAATATTGATGAAATTAAAGGAATAATCAAAGATATCGCGAATAGAATATCTAGAAGCACATGAACAGATTAGTCTATACGTGTGGTTCGTTACAAAGGAATATTGGGCAATAAGGCCCTTCATCACATCCAGGATTACTTGGATGTGATGAAGGGCCTTAATTTTTTTCGTGCAGCAAGGCTGCAAGTTTTTGGGTTTTAAAAGCGTGGGCAACGGGGCCCTACAACTCATTCGGTATGACCGAGATGGGATGTAGGGTTTCTTTTTTTTAGGGGAACTGGGCTGGGATTAAACTATAAATTTTGCAAATAGGGAGGTGATGTGGTAGCGGCTATTGACGGGCTTTACTACGCTAATCAAGAAACAATAGTGAACCTTTGAGTTTATTTTTATTAATGAGGAGTGAGTTATTTTGGCAAAAAAAGCGACACGTAAAGAGATCATGGAGCGAGACACAAAACGGTTGCATGAACTCGGCTATAAACAAGAATTGGCACGTTCGATGAGTGGATTTACAAACTTCGCAATTTCTTTTACAATTATTTCAGTACTTGCAGGAACACTGACACTTTTTGGCTTTGGTCTTAATGTAGCAGGTCCCTCGGCAATGGCCTATGGTTGGCCAATTGTAAGTCTCTTTGCGATCCTAGTAGCTGCGGCGATGGCGGAGATTTCCTCGGCATATCCTACAGCTGGTGGCCTTTACTATTGGGCCTCAGAACTAGGTGGATCTGGCTGGGGCTGGTTTACGGCCTGGTTTAACTTAATCGGACAAATAGCTGTAACTGCGGGGATCGACTATGGTTTAGCGATGTTTGTAGATGCGTTGCTACATCAATATATTCCAGCGATTCCTGCCGAAGGGCAGGCAGGCTCCATTGCAACGTTAGCAATCTTTGCAGTGATTTTAATGCTTCAAGCCTTTATTAATGCTAAGGGAATTAATTTGGTATCCTCACTAAATAACATTAGTGCCTGGTGGCATATCGGCGGAGTGATACTCATTGTCGGCGCTTTACTGTTTTTTGCGCCTCATCACGCGAATCCTATCGACTTCATGTATCATACTCAGTTCACAGGGACTGGTTTTCCCTATTGGTATGGGTTCCTTTTGGGTTTGTTGGTTGCTTCTTATACGTTCACGGGTTTTGATGCGTCTGCCCACGTTTCAGAAGAGACAGAGGGGGCTGAATTAAGCGCACCGCGTGGGATATTAATGTCAGTCGTTGTCTCTGCAGTAGCCGGATATTTACTTATCATAGGGCTTCTTGTAGCCATGCCGGATCTGCAGGATACCATCGGTTCCACGAACGCTGTGCTCTTTATCTTGAATACACGCTTAGGGGGTACCGTAGGAACACTCATGTTTTTAATTGCGATTGCGCGACGGCGGAATGCCTGGTTCCAAGCTGTGGTATAAGTTAAACGAACGTCAAGTCCCCTTAAACGCGTTATACCTATCAATTATTTCGGCATTTATTCTTGCGCTCCCTGCCTTGTTTAGTACCGTCGTTTATTCAGCGGTAACCTCGATTGCTGTCATCGGACTCTATATTGCTTATGTCATCCCGGTCTTCTTGAAAAATATCCATAAAGATCGCTTTACGGTCGGGCCCTGGAATCTTGGTGCTTGGAGCCCGCTTATTGGCTGGATCGCGATCATTTGGACCGTGTTTGCCAGTATCCTGTTTATTCTTCCAGTATCCTTTCCGATAACTGTGAGTAATTTCAATTTTACCGGAGTCGTTTTATTAGTCGTTTGGGCGTTTCTTATCCCTTGGTATTTGATCAGTGTACGCCATTGGTTTAAAGGACCAAAATCAGCCTTTGACGATGAAGGTGATCTTGGTGCAGAAGAATTCAAAACAAATCAGAGAGTGTCTGCATCATAAGAAGCATGGCAAAAGAGATGACGTTCGTCAGTGTGGGCATTGACGTCGGAACGACAACGACGCAGTTGGTTATTTCACAGCTTACCTTGGTTAATGTGATGCCAGGTAGTCAAGTGCCTAAAGTAGAGATCGGTCACAAGCGTATTGTTTATAGGGGTAATACGCACTTTACTCCCTTTGAAGATCGGCAACTCGTTGATGGTGCACGGCTTCGTGCAATCATCGCCCAGGAATATGAGTTGGCTGGCTTCAAGCCCGAACAGATCGATACGGGCGCGATCATTATTACCGGTGAGACAGCGAAGAAGGAGAACGCCTCGGAAATCATCCATTCCTTGGCCGAGTATGCCGGAGATTTCGTCGTGGCGACGGCCGGACCGGATCTCGAAAGTGTGATTGCCGGAAAAGGATCGGGTGCAGAGGCGTTGTCCAAGCGCTTACAGGTGTGCATCGCCAACATTGATATCGGCGGGGGGACGACAAATATTGCCTATTTCAATCTGGGCAAGTGCATCGGTACGGCGTGTATCAATGTTGGTGGTCGACTTTTTGAAGTTGATCCTTTAACCCACCGCTTAAACTATATCTCCTCGCCTGGCCAGATGATTATGGAGCAGTATTATCCAAACAGCATCCTCGAACAAAGCGGAGACGAAATGGTCAAGATTCGTGGGTGCCTGCGGGTGATGGTGGAATGTGTAGAACGGGTCATCTTTCAGGAACCTTTACTTGACCGAGACAGATCCCTGGTGATGACCAATTCGTTACCGGATGTGTTGCTCGACGCAGTGGTTTTTTCCGGAGGGGTGGCTAAGTATATCCATCGTCCAGGGCTCAAGGAATGGTGGATCCATGGGGATGTGGGGCCACTTTTGGCTGACGCGTTCAGAGAAAGCCGTATTCCTTCCTTACTTTGCGTGCGCGAGGGGGCGGAGACGCTCCAGGCCACAGTGCTTGGAGCTGGAGCGCATACGTTGAAGGTCTCGGGATCGACTATTATGATCCATCAGCATACGCTCCCGCTGCGAAATATTCCGGTAGTGTATCCGGAGGTGGGGGAATCGGGTGCGTTCTCTTGGCTTAAAGCAACGGAGATATACAACGATTCTCTTTCCCGCACAGTTGCGTTGGTGGTCCCGGCTTTGCCCGACACCGATTTTCTCACGATTTGTACCCTTGCCGAATCGTTAGCTAGGGAACTTCCCATCATTAAGGGAGAGCCTAAAGTGATTATTGCGCAACAAGATATCGCTAAAGTCTTGGGCCAAACCCTCCAAAGACTTCTTCCTGGCGTTTCCCTGGTTTGTTTGGATGGAATCGAGCTCGCCCTTGGCGATTTTCTGGATATTGCTAAACCATTACCGCAGGACGATGCTGTACCTGTGATTGTCAAAACCCTCGTATTCGCCCGTTAAGAATTCTCTACAGAAATGATGTGAAATCGTGAATCTAAAGACACGCCTTTTTGGCCAAACTTTTGCCTTCAAAGATGTCAAAGAAGTTCTGGCGAAAGCGAATGAGCTCAAGTCCGGGGATGTTCTCGCCGGGATTGCGGCAAACGATGCTGCAGAGCGGATCGCGGCGAAGCGAGTCTTGTCGGAACTAACGTTGGAAGAGTTAAGGATGAACCCGGTCATACCACTTGACGAAGACGAAGTATCACGCATTATTGATGCCGATGTCGATGAACCGATCTATCATTCCATTAAAAACTGGAGTGTCGCAGAATTCCGGGAGTATATTTTACAGACGGAAACCAGCGGAACCGATCTTCACAGGATCAGCCGTGGGCTTACCTCAGAAATGGTCGCGGCGGTAGCCAAGCTGATGAGTAATCTTGACTTGATTTTAGGAGCCGCTAAAATACAAAATCTGGCCCACTGTAATACAACAATTGGTATGACGGGTTGTCTGGCTTCCCGACTTCAACCGAATCATCCGACCGACGGGGTTGAAGGGATTTTGGCCAGTTTACGTGAGGGGTTGTCCTATGGGGTTGGGGATGCGGTGATAGGACTCAATCCAGTCGATGACTCCATAGCTGCAACCATTCGCAGCTTAGAGAACTTGTATCAATTTATTGAGGAGTGGAAGATACCGACCCAAATTTGCGTCCTAGCCCATCTCTCAACGCAGATGAAGGCCTTGCGGAAAGGCGCGCCCGTCCATCTGCTCTTCCAATCCATCGCAGGATCGGAAGCGGGAAATACTGCGTTTGGCGTAAGCAAAGACATGCTGGACGAGGCATATACTCTCGGAACAAAAGAGGGTCGGGCGACAGGTCCTAATATCCTGTATTTTGAAACCGGACAAGGCTCGGAACTTTCATCAGAGGCGCACCATGGCGCAGACCAGTTAACCTTGGAGGCGCGTTGTTACGGGTTAGCCCGCCACTATCATCCCTTTCTAGTTAATAGTGTTGTTGGCTTTATCGGGCCGGAATACCTCTACGATACCCGTCAAGTGACAAGGGCAGGTCTCGAAGACCACTTTATGGGAAAACTCTCCGGTCTACCGATGGGGGTCGATGCTTGTTACACCAACCACATGAAGGTGGACCAAAATGATATCGAAAATCTGGCTACCCTCTTAACAGCAGCAGGCTGTACCTACTTTATGGGCATTCCCATGGGGGATGATGTCATGTTGAATTACCAATGCACCAGCTATCATGACATTGCAACGCTCAGAGAACTGTTTAACCTGCGTCCGTTACCTGAGTTTGAGGCGTGGGCGGAATCCATGGGGATCCTTTCTAAGGGCAAGCTGACGGCCCGTGCTGGGGACGCAACGATATTCACGAGGAAGGGAGGCGTATGAGAATGAGCAAAGAAGAGTGTCAGATCACGGATTTAGCGGAAATCGACTTGCAGCGTTATTTGCAAGTTCCCAACGCCGTTAATTCGGCTCTTTATGAGCAAATGAAGCTCTCTACACCGGCTCGAATTGGGGTTTGGCGCTGCGGTCCCCGCCCTCTGACCAATACGCTACTTCGTTTTCGTGCGGACCATGCCGTGGCGCAAGATTCCGTGCTCGGTGAAGTTTCGGACGATTTTTCGGAAAAGTATCACATGGTCTCCGTCCAAAGTCTCTGTAAGTCAAAAGATGAATATCTCACGCGCCCGGATTTAGGGAGAAAACTTGATGCGGCAAATTTGGAACGCATACGGAACGGATGCCAAAAAGGTGCCAGGGTTCAAATCATTGTTTCCGATGGGCTATCCAGTAAAGCGGTGGAAGCGAACGTTCCTAATCTTCTCCCTGCCTTAACTCAAGGCCTCGAGGGTATGGGCGTGAAACTTGGAACCACCATCTATGTTCGGTATGGTCGGGTGGCCATCATGGATATGATCGGTGAAGAGCTGAACCCAGAGGTTGCCGTGATTCTGATCGGAGAGCGCCCCGGTCTGGGAACAGCCGAAAGCATGAGTGGTTATATAGGCTATAACCCTAGAATCGGGATGGTGGAAAGCGAGCGAGTCGTGATCAGTAATATTCATAAAGGGGGTATCCCAGCGGTGGAAGCAGGAGCCCATCTGGCCAGCTTTATCAAAGAGATTCTTGATATCAAGTCATCAGGGGTTAAACAAGAGCTGTAACAACAAACTGATTTATTAACTAATTATGGCTAGTTAAGTTCAATTTGGGAATATTAGGGTTTAGAAATAGCCAAATTTGAGGATGAAACTCTGAACATCAGGTTCGGAGGTGTGCCCCATGAATGAGGAATGGCTCAAGTACTTGCTGACTTCGAAAATTTCTTTAGTCCGTAAAGTCGTAAGGAAATTGCCTGCGTCCGTTCAAAAACCGGCCAAAGAGTTGGAGACTCAAGTGATGCGGGTTCTTTATGAAATTAGTAAAGAATACGCCGAAAAGGCGCCAATGGGTGAAAATACACGGCAAACAAGTGGGTTGAATACTATAAAGGTGGAATAGGGAGCAGCCTTGATCATCGCTAAGTCTGGCAAGGACCAGTTCCTTGTTTGACGTGTCCAGCGTTCCAGATGACGAGCTTTCGCTGCCTCATAGAGCTGGTGGCGTTTCCAATAATGGTTTGTCTTCCAATATACCACTCTTTCATTTTTGTTTAAAGACGACGGATGCAAAAGACTTCTTGCACTTATTGCTTTGATGTAATATATTAATTTTTGATATATTCAACGTTTCATCGAGTGTAAATATAACGGGGGGGTGAAAAGTGTGTTATATTGTACGCCTTTTCTTTTGTTTGACGGTAACTGTGCAGAGGCAATGACATTTTACCAAAAGTGCTTTGACGGAGAGTTAACCCTCACGAAACTTGGCGAAACTCCTATGAAAGAACAGTTTCCACCGGAAAAGCACCACAAAATTGTCAATGCTCATCTGAAAAGCGGTGCGTTAGAGTTTTCGGCAACAGACTGGCTACACCCTACGCATGTGCCAAAGCAGGGCAATACATTTAGCATATTCGTTATCGGTGGAACTTACAGTGAGTTGGACGTCGTTTTCGGCAGACTTTCAGAAGGCGCAGAGAAGGAAGGCTTCATAGAGCTACACGATATGCCCTTTGGAACCTATGGACAATTCACCGATAAATACGGTGTTCCATGGATATTCAAAGGAGAGAAAAAGGAATAAGGAAATTTATCTGTTTTCTGTCCATAATGTTTGATTTGAATTATTAAAGCCGCCAAAGGCGGCAAATCGTTGTCGCCGCAGGTGCAGCGTCCCAAGCGTTTCGGCCGACTGGCCGAAACCTTGAATCGGGGCAATTCATTTGCCCCGAGCAGATAAAGTATTCCACGGTCCCAATAATAATGAGCGTGTCGCAAAACGTTTTTATCAAAACATTATGCGGCACGCCTTTTCATATCGAAATCGAGTAAGCGCTTAAAATAGGGGTGCATGGTCAACCACCACTGACTGTGAGAGAATATCTCCATGAAACCAAGGAATGGAGGTAAATCTTAAAGTGACCAAGCGAGAACATCAGGCTGCGCTCGTAGAGGAATGCAGGGCCAGCGGAATGACAGCAAAAGCGTGGTGCGAAGTTAAGGGTATCGAAAGAAACTGAAAAGCCATGGGATGGACAAGGATATCCAAAAGGCTTAAAAGGTGACGAGATACCCTTTGTGTCTAGAATCATCACAATAGCGGATGCCTATGATGCAATGACGAGTGATAGAAGTTATCGAAGTGCACTACCTAAGGAAGTTGTGATATCGGAGTTACAAAGAAATTCAGGTATTCAATTTGATCCTGACTTGGTCAGCGTATTTATTGAAAAAGTATTAGGAAACGACTCCACCCTAAATGTGGATGGAGGATGACGTTTTTTTAGTTTAGAAAAGAATGCGCTTTGAGAATTAAATTCTACAATAATTGGAGAAGTCTTAATGTATTTGAGGAAATAACCATATAAAGTGTAATTATCTGTTATTAATAATAAGGCCAAAAATACCCAGCTTATTTAACTGAAAATAGGCTGGGTATTTTTGTGAGGCTAAATCCGCCAACGAAACGCGGATTTAGTACCTTCATCAAAAAAATAAATAGCTAAAACATCTTGACACCCGGTAGAGACATCATTATACTTTAGACAATTTAAATGGATTCAATTGGTAATTAGCCAAATGACGAATCAAAGGAATGGAGGTGAACTTTTGTGCTCTACGATTGGCTGCAGAAGCATGTTGTCATCGAATACTCACCGTTTTTAGAGGTGGTTTCCAGTCTCCACGTTTTGCTGGAGCCCAAACATCATCTGGAGCGACTCACTTGGGCTCGGGAAACCGAGGCTTTACTTTCCCCTACTCTGAAAGAGAGTATTGTCGATCTTGGACAAACTTCAAACGACTGGCTAAACCTCTTCGACCTTCACGACATCTGTGACTTTCGGGAATCTTCAGTAGAGGAGGGAATCGAAAAACTACTGGCGGTCGACGAGAGACAGTTCGTTTATTGCTTATTGGGGCAGGTCATATCGATGGAACACGTCGACTTGTGGCTACAGGGTAACGAAGTAGAGAGTGATCAATTGACGAAGCCCCAGAGGGATCTGCTACGCAGACCAGCAACTCTGCGTAGGCAATTCGCAGAGTTATTACAGGCGTATTATCAGGAATATTTCTCTAAAGAACTGCGTCGGATAGAACCGTGGCTGATTTCTTCAGTACACACTTTTCAAGAAAAGTTGCGAAAAGCGCCTATTGAGGTGATGGAATCCATTCATCCCCGATTCATTCTCCGGGATCAGGAACTTCTTTTTTATAAAGCTCATACCTGGCGTTTTCCCTACACAGAACTTTCTAGAATTATTGTGCAACCTTCAACGTTCATTGCGCCGCATCTTTTAATGGGTACGTTTGACTCAACAGTCAGCGTGGGTTACGCGGTAACTGTCCCTGGGGCAGACAGAGCGGATGCTGTCCCCAAAGATTTGCTGGGCATCATGAACGCGATGTCGGATGAGAGTCGCATGAAAATTCTAAGACAGGTATTTTATTACCCCTACTGTACACAACAGTTAGCGGAAATGTACAGTCTCTCGGAAGCAACCGTGTCAAAACATTTGAAGATCTTAAACCAAGCTGGTCTAGTGCGCAGTGAGCGCAAGGGAAATTATGTTTTCTATACTGGAGATCGCCACCGGATTGAGCAGGTGCCAGTTGATTTAAATCAGTTTTTTGACCAGCCGTTGCTGGACATGGTAATACATAAATATGAAAGTTGAGATATCATGAGTATACATAAAATTAGTAAAGTAATTACATTTCTAGTCGGTATAATGATGATGGCTATTATATTGGATGGTTGTAGCAGCCAAGTACAACTACCTCAACCTCAACCAGCTCAGGACGGGGATTATTATTACTCTGTAACAGCTAGAGAAGCCCAAATTACGAAATATAAAGGGGCTGGAGGAGCTGTAACAATACCAAGTACATTAGCTGGATTTCCAGTAACAAGTATCGGTGACGGGGCTTTTATAGATTGTACAAATTTAACTAATATTAGCATTCCACAAGGAGTAACAAGTATCGGCATAGCGGCTTTTTATGGTTGCAAAGGCTTAACTACTATAAGTATTCCGCAGGGAGTAACAAGTATCAGCAAAGTGGCTTTTTATGACTGCAAAGGCTTAACTACTATTAGTATTCCGCAAGGAGTAACAAGTATCGGTGACAATGCTTTTAGCGGTTGCAGAGACTTAGCTTGTATTAGCATTCCGCAAGGAGTGACAAGGATCGGTGACAATGCTTTTAGCGGTTGTAAAGACTTAACTAGTATCAGCATTCCGCAAGGAGCAACAAGTATTGGAAAAGAGGTTTTTTACGGTTGTGACAGGTTAACTACTATTAAATTTAACTCGGTAACAACAATAATAGATGATTTTAGTGAAATTCCATGCACGACAAAGATTGTAGGATATGCTCCATCTACCGCAAAAACATACGCAGAAAAATTTAACATAAAGTTCGAAGTTATAGGCCCTGACACAGTGTTAATCTGGGACTTAGTTGAACTAAGCAAAGAGAAATCTACGGGGATGAACGTATGTCCGTCCGACCACCCTAACGTGAGCATGCGAAATCCATGAACCGTTTCCGCACTTAAGGCGGTAAGGAAACGACGCCAAGCATAGCCTGAATGGTTTAAAAAACGCCGGTTGTATCTCTTTTGGTAAAATTCATACGAGGCTAAATTGCTGGATGGGGCCAGTTAACAAAGAAAATTGCACCTTAAAATTAGTTGATTAAAAAGGTTATTGTTGTTTCATAGTCGAATATTGAGAAATAGGTAACATGCGGAAAGATTAGAGGTATAAATGTGAATATTGAGGAAAATGAAGTATTAAAAGCATTTAGAACACTATTACCCTACCTGCCAACGATGATTGGTGATGACGCTGTTTTCTCAATCACAGATATGGACAAGTACACCAAAGTTGTACTTAATGAGCATATACCCTTAACAACTCGAGATGGAGATTCTTTACCGGAGGGAACAGCTGCTAAAAAGGCTTTAAATTCAGGCCAAACCGTTATCTCTATTGTTCCCAAAGAGGTTTTTGGATTTCCTTTCAAATCCATTGCAATCCCAGTTAAAGATGGTAACGGTCATGTAATCGGTTCTATGATTGTAGGGAAAAGTCTAAAAAGGCAATCAGAGATTTTTGATATAGCTGAGAATTTGTCTAGCTCATTAGATCAAATAACTTTAGCTATAAACCATATCTCTGCGGGGGTTCAAGATGTAGCCATAACCAGTACGGAGATACTTTCTAAAATAATACAAGTTAGTGAAGATAACAAACAAAATGATGAGGTCATAAGGTTTATCAAAAATATAGCAAGTCAAACCAATCTGTTAGGTCTAAATGCGGCTATTGAGGCAGCTAGAGCCGGTGACGTTGGAAGGGGCTTTAGTGTTGTTGCCAACGAAATACGCAAGCTTTCCACTTCTAGCAACGAGTCTATTAAGATGATTGAAGAGTTTCTTGTAAAAGTACAAACTTCTATTTCTGCTATATCCAAACAAGTCGAGAGTTCGAACATGGTCGTTGAAGAAGAAGTTGCCGGATTGGAAGAGATCTCTGCATCCGTTGAAATCTTAAATGATACTGCAAAAAGGTTAAAAGAACTTTCTAGCAACTTCTAAATGGGAGAATAGAATTAACATTATGAAATTGACTAAGTACAGTACAAGTTCTACTGATGGAAAGAAATTAAGTTAGATATGGAGGAGTTAGTTTTGAAAGAAAAATATTCAAATCTTTTTGAACCAATTAAAATCGGGAAATTGGAAATTAAGAACAGGTTTTCAATGGCTCCAATGGGGCCGGGTGGATTGTGTAGTGAAGATGGTTCTTTTAACGAAAAGGGCGTTGAATACTACGTTGAAAGGGCAAAGGGAGGAACCGGTTTAATAATTACTGGTGTAACATTAGTTGAAAACGATATCGAGAAATGTGTAATGCCTTCAATGCCATGTCCAACATTAAACCCCGTTAACTTTATTAAAGTAGCAAAATCAATGACTGAAAGAGTCCATGCCTATGATGCAAAGATATTTCTGCAATTATCCGCAGGGTTTGGCAGAGTTAGCATCCCAGGCATAATAGGTATGGTTGATCCTATAGGACCGTCAGCAATTCCCCATAGATGGGTTGATGGCTTAATTACCAGAGCGCTTACCATCGATGAAATAAAAACTTTTGTTAGGAAGTTTGCTGAGTCAGCAGCTATTGCCAAGAAAGCTGGATTTGATGGTGTTGAAATTCATGCAGTCCACGAAGGCTATCTATTAGATCAGTTTACGATCGCATTATTTAACCATAGAACCGATGAATATGGTGGAAGCTTAATGAATAGATTAAGATTTCCAATCGAAATAGTACAAGCTATTAAGGCGAAATGTGGAGAAGATTTCCCTGTTTCACTACGCTATAGTGTTAAGAGTTTTATTAAAGGATTAAAACAAGGAGGTCTTCCAGGAGAAGAGTTTGTTGAAGTGGGGCGTGATATTGAAGAAGGCCTTGAAGTAGCTAAGATTTTAGAACAAGCAGGCTATGACGCTTTCAACTCAGATGTTGGGTCTTACGATGCTTGGTATTGGAGTCATCCACCGATGTATCATGAAAAAGGCCTATATCTTCCATTTAATGAGCAATTGAAAAAAGTATTAAAAGTACCTGTGATAACTGCTGGAAGAATGGAAGACCCTGAACTGGCAAGTGCCGCAATTACTGATGGAAAAACAGACATGATTGGACTAGGAAGACCATTACTCGCTGACCCAGAAATTCCGAATAAAATCAAAGCAGACAAGATTGACAAAATCCGTCCATGTCTTTCTTGTCAAGATGGATGTATGGGAAGACTTGCAACCTATGCAACGATTTCCTGTGCAGTAAATCCTGCGGCAGGAAGAGAAAGAGAATATGGAATTGAGCCTGCTAAAACGATCAAAAATGTTGTGGTTGTTGGTGGTGGTATTGCTGGCTGTGAAACAGCAAGAGTAGCTGCAATAAGAGGACACAATGTAACTTTGTTTGAAAAAACAGATAAACTAGGTGGAAACTTAATACCTGGTGGGGTTCCTCGCTTTAAAGAAGATGATAGAAGATTAGTAGAATGGTATACCGATGAGCTTAAGGAGCTTAATGTAAAAGTTAAGCATAATACATTAGCTACCAAAGAATTAATAATGGCTGCTGATGTGGATGTAGTTGTAATTGCAACAGGCTCTACGCCGAAAATTTTCAAACTACCAAACAGTGATAATAGTAAAGTATTAGTAGCTGCAGATGTACTTTTAGGTAAGAATGATGCAGGTAGTACAACTGTTATTGTTGGTGGAGGTCTTGTAGGTTGCGAACTAGCATTATGGTTAGCTCAGCAGGGTAAGAAGGTTACTATAGTAGAAGCACTAAAAGACATATTAGCAGCCGGACCTGCATTATGCCATGCCAATAGTGATATGCTTAAGGATCTTCTTAAGTTTAATAAAGTTGACATTAGAAAAAATTCATCTATAGTAGCTCTACAAGATGGAGAGGCTGTCATCAAAACAGAAAAGGGGGAAGATGTTATTCGTACTGATTCTGTCATTTTAGCTGTTGGATACAATTCTGAAAGAAGCCTTTACAATGAAATAAAGAATGATATTAATGATATTCATTTGTTAGGTGATGCAAGGCAGGTTCAGAATATTATGTATGCAATTTGGGACGCTTACGAGGTCGCTAGAAATATTTAATAATCATCAAGGACGGAGGAATAATGCCTAATTAAGCTCCAAGCGTGATTCATTACCTAGTTTTGGACAACCTATTGACAGAAATATTTACCATCGAGTATGCTAAATATAGACAAACGTTCTCTTGCAGGGAACAGTTCGCATGATCTCTATCTGCCCTAGAGATCGGTGAATATCCCTTCCCAAACAAAGCAGTTGGCAGAAACAGACTGCTTTTGCTATTTCATAGCCAATGCCAAATCTCTTAAAGCCCATCACAATAGAACGATTGATAAAGCCACTACTTAGGATAAATCCTAAGTAGTGGCTTTGTTCACGGACCACATTATCCCGAATTGAGCCGAGTATACAAACTAGTCCATACTACTACAGAATCTGTCAGCCAATTGTATAGTCGCCGCAACTGTTCCCCATATCCCTCCAAAAAAATCATACCGGATGAGATAAGTAACACCTCTTCTAGTAATACTAGTTGAACGAATCCCAAGCAGTCTCTCTCCTTACCCTGCACTTTCCTAGTATTATAGCCTAATTTCGCTAATATAACCCATTTGGATATTTCTTGACGCACCACAAAATTAACCTTGGGGTAGGCCAACCAAATAATGCAAACCCAAGCCGAGACCATATACGGTCTAATAAACCGAAGAAAGGAGAAATTACTGCTTTGCTATTGATAACGATGTTATCCTGTGCTTAATAAGAAAAAGTCTCCCTCGCGTTAGATGGGGAGACGGAAGTTTCTCATATAATTGATCAGAAGTAAGGTTGGTAGTCTTAACTACTAATGACTTTTAGCTATAATCTCCTGTCTGTCAGCAACTTGTGGAATCTTTTCCAACCAACCGCTGTTCATCATTAAATCAAGAGCATCTTTTGAATAAGCCTGAAGTGCAACTATTGTTCCTCCAAATGCGGTTACAATATCGCCTCGCACGCAATTAGCAAGCGAAATACCGTTCTGAGTTATCCTGTTTCTCAACATCGTTAGCATAGTGAACATGATAAGCTTATCCGAAAAGGGAGATTCGGCAGAATTGGTAACCTCATGCTCCCAACTAACTGGAATAGGCAAGTCCTCATCTTGTAAGATTTTACTCCACCCGTCTATCTGCTTATCTATTAGTTTCTTCCCTTTTGACAAAAAATCCTGAACCTTTTGGGAATGAGTCACCTGACTTAAACCCAAAATCCAAGCTCTCTCGAACATCTTCGTTTGCAATCGCGTATAAACATGGCATAATTCCAACGCGTTGATAGGACGCTTATCTCCAATCAAGCCACCGAAGAAGGTATCCTGATATATATATTCCACCCTATCTGGCACGGGAATATACGGCGGTTTAATCAACAATCCCTTGCGAAGCATGACTTCATAAGCTTTCTTATGGAAATCTTGGCTCTCGTCGATACACGCATTGTAATACTCTGCAACATCCACGCGAAGCGCCCCAATCAAGCCCATAAAGGACTCTATCACTTCAAAATGAACTAAACTATTGACATACACTAACATTAAACCATCGGAAAAAAGCCGCTTGGCGTTGGGTTCCACATCTTCGTCATTGAATGCGTGGGGGATCGGGAAACCAACTGTGTTGAAGATTTGGGTTAGTTTGTTTATGCGAGTCGTTGCTATCTCCAAGGCATATTGCAAAACTGCGTGAATTTCCGGGTCCAGAGCTTTGGCTACAAAAAATTGAAGTTTGCACTTTGACCCAGCATTATACAAATACATCTCCCAGAGATGGCCCATCTCGTCAGCGGTAAGTCGTTCGTCATTAGGACCATCTTTTATCACGTTGAAAGGAGTGGGCTGTTCACTTGCGTTTCCGGTTCCGGATTGAACGTTTTCCATTTTAACCTCCAAAATTTCAGTATCTCTGTATCCGATCATGGCTTAGACCTTTTGAAAGTATCTGTTAATGTTGTAACCCAATCAGTTCTTTGCGATCAGCAGCCTGCGGAATCTTTTCCATCCAACCACTTTGAATCATAAGATCAAGCACGTCTTTGGCCCAGAACTGTGTTTCAAGTATAGAATGATTCATTGCAATTAGGAGGTCAGCTCTGGTGCAGCTCGCTATTGAAATTCCAAGAGCTGTTAAGCTATAGCCCAGAATAGAAAGGGTATGAAACAACATTAATTTGTCAGTAAAAGGCGACTCCAGAGAATCAGTTACTTCACTTTCCAAACCGATTGGTATCGGCAATTCTTCGTCCCGTAGTATTGTACTATACCGCCCTATTTGCTTATCCAGAACTTGCTTCCCATTGACAAAGAGTTTTTGGATTTTCTGCGACTTACAAGCCTGACTAAAACCTAAGACAAGGACTCTTTCGATTAACCTTGATTCACACCTTCTATACACTTGAGCAATTTCCAGAGCGTTAATTGGCCGTTTGTCCCCAAATATACCCTTGTAAAAGCTTCTATCGTCATAAATGTACCCTATTCTATCTGGTGTAGGGATATGGACTCCCTCTGAGAAGAAACCCTTTTTAGCCAGCACTTCACGAGCTTTCGTATGCAAATCCTGAATCTCATCGATACAACGATTAAAGAATTCACGTACATCCGGTCGGGTTGAGGTTGTCAGGCTCTTAGTATACTTAATTGCCCCATATCTAGTTACGTAGTGGACGTAGCGTAGCATATAGCCATCAGAAAACAGTCGTTTCGCATTTGGTTCTACATCTTCATCGGTGAACCCTTGAGGGATAGGAAAATTAACTGAATTGAAGATTTGAGTTATTATGTTTACATGATCCGTCGATAATTGCAAAGCATACTCCAGAACGGAACGGATTTCAGGGTCCTGGGTTTTGGCTACAAAATACTGCAGCAAACATTTTGATGAACTATCCGCCATGTAACCTTCCCACAGCTCGCCAAGTTCAAAGGCAGAGAGCCTTTCATCATATGGAGCATCGTTGGCTGCATTGTAAGGTTGGGGTTGTGTTAAGTCCTGTTGTTGCGTCTCCATACCAAACCTCCAAATTAATATTCGAATACTAAGCTTTCAATAATTAGTATTTACAAAAACACCTGTCATTATTAATCAGCTAAATGAAATAATACCCCAATTCATAGTTAATAATTTGTTTAATGCAGTTCTGGGAGCTTGAACAAAAAGGCAATACCAATCCCCATGATGCTGGATAGTACTAAGGCCACTGGGGGTTTCTTTTGGTGTACTAGCAGTAATGGGAATAGTGCGTAATCAAACAAAACAGAGTATAAAAAATTCCAACCGTTGAAATGCTGCATGTAGTTGTATTTGAGCGCAAGATACTCTAAGAAAGCATAAAGGCAAACCCAAAACGTAATATAGCAGGCTTTTTTTATCGCCCCTGATTTTGGGTATAATGGGAAGAAGATTAATACTGTACATGGGTAAACTATTAGAGCGATGATTAAGGTCGCAAAGGTACCAGGAACCAGTTTTGCGGTATACTGCAAAACTGGTTTAGCTGATGAAACATAATAGTAAATGAAGTCCCCAGCGATAAGTAACAATATCGTCGGATAATAAGTCTTCCAGTTACGCCAGTCTCCCCATTTATAACAAGCGAGAATAAATAGACCCGCTAACAGCAAAATCATAGAATTATCCTATCAGGTTTACTTTACCCTTTGAAGGTGGCGTGATAACTCGGAGGTGTCAACATGTTGATGTATAGTGAGCAAAAATACATTCATCACCAAGTTAAATCGATTGTATTATTCCACCAACGATTAGAACTATTCTGCTGATATTTCGCAGCCTTGAATGGTTATCGAGGGCTAAGATCAAAGGCTGAGCTGCTGAATTTAAGAATCTGCCGAGCTTTTTAAACTAAAAAAACGAACCATTGTCTCGGTACGTTTATCAGTATGTTGATTATCAATCAAGGTGACAGTACTTTCTGAACTTCTAGTTATTCTTATTATGTGGAGGTGCAATAGACAGGATGAACTTCACAAAATCATATTTTTTATATGCTTACCATTGAAGTGAGCGCAAATCTAAAATGGCCCCTTTGGTGGTATCCTTTTATGTGAGCGTTGGGTGCCATTTTGGTACCCTTTGAAGTAAGGGAATCCACATCGAGCAAGTGATTAATTATTTTAACGTGCCTAAGTCAAATAATCTGAGGATCTGAGGAGTAGGTGATCTGGAACACATCTTTTTTTCCTTCCATTTGTTATTATTGACATAGTGAGGCAAAAGGAATGTGTCAAAACCTTAACTGTCTGTTTGGGCAAGGTTGAACAATGTGGAATAAAACCCAGAATACAAGGTTCACCAAATATGGCAAAGAGGATAAATCGCACTCTACAAGAAATTAGAGATTACGCTCGACAAACTTATTTGATTGAAAATTGAGGAGGAAATAAATATGGAAGCAGTTAAACAAACCAACGGAGCCTATGTGATGATTCCCTCAACACCCGCAGGTATACTTACTGGCCAACAACTTACTAAGATTGCCGAACTTGTGAATGAAGGCGCCGGTTTGGCAAAACTCACTAGCGGACAGAGAATAGCAATCGTGACCTCGGAGGATAAAATAGACTCCGTGCGTGAAGGATTGGCATCTGTCGGTTTGACTTTAGGTCCGCTAGGTAATGTAATTAGGAATGTTAAGGGCTGTGCGGGTTTGCTGTGCGATTTTGGAAATCAGGATGTTATAAAGCACAGCATGGACCTAGATGGTGCTTTCTCAGGTAAGGAAATGCCCTTCGCTCTAAAAATGGGTATAAGTGGTTGTGCTAGGAACTGTGTAGAGGTAAAATCCAAAGATATCGGTTTTCTGGCAACGCCTTCGGGATATAAAGTTTTTATTGGTGGACAAGGCGGAGGCGCTCAGGTCTTAGGGAACTTACTCATTGAAAATGTTCAACCCGAAGAAATGAATGAGGTAGTTTCACAAGTTCTTAAGGTATATGTAGAAAATGCTAAAGGTAAAGAAAGATTAGTCAAAACTGTACAACGTATCGGACTAGAAGCTTTTAAAATTGTATAGGTAACACGGACAACGTTGCAACGTTGCAATGTTGGGCGGGCTATTCTTTCTATTGTCTCGTTAAGCTCCTTAACCTTTGGCTGTTGCTCCTTCAAAAACTTGCGGACTTCTTTTAGAAGCGCACGGATATCATCGTGGATGGCAAAAGTGAAAATCGATAATAATGAAAGAATAATAAGAGATACCCAGCAAATCGCAGGGTATCTCTTATTTTATACTAGTCAGAAACTTATAACACTGATGATCTTAACCTGTGAGCTAGGTCACAACACAATTGACATTGGCCTGATACAATGTTTACCTACTTAACCGGGGATAATATTCTTTTTAGTATCGACGGTTTTGGTCAACATCTGGCGTCCGAGCATATGTTCAATGACTTAGTCGATCAAGCAGAGTTAGGTCACGAAGCCATTAAATATTACGCCAATATTTTAACTCCATTTAGTAAATTCGTTGGGAATAAAATCACTGAGATTTTAAGCTTCAACCTCCCGGTTGATATGATCTGCCCAGGACATGGCATCATTTGGCGAGATAATCCGTTGCAAATTGTCAATAAATATATGGAATGGGCTAAGGATTACCAGGAAAATCAAATAACCATCTTCTACGATACCATGTGGAACAGTACCCGCCAAATGGCTGAGCATATAGCCGCTGGGATAAAGTTGAGTGATACGAAGGTTACGGTTAAATTATTTAATTCCAATTCTACCCATATGGATAAAAATGACATTATTACAGAAGTCTTTAAATCAAAGGCAATACTTGTTGGTTCACCGACCATTAATAAAGGCGTATCTTTTTCCGTCGCCGGAATGCTAGAAATGATCAAAGGGTCAGCGTTTAAAAATAAGAAAGCCGCTGCCTTTGGCAGTTATGGTTGGAGTGGCGAAGGTAACAAACTTATTTCAACTGAATTGGAACATGGTGGGTTTCAGCTTCTTAATGAAGGGCTGAAGGTATCCTGGAAACCAGATAACGATGCCGTTACTAGTTGTCAGGAATTCGGACGAACTATTGGAGAAGCTCTCAAGTAACTATGAAAAGGTGACATCTTAACCCTGTTTTGAAATGTGGATACTTATACTTTTCGATATGTCAGTAAAATGATGAGAACGCTCAGAAATAATCTTCTGAGCGTTCTCATCATTTTACTATTTAACAATCATGACCGGACATTCTGCTTTGCTTAAAACACGTTGGCTAACGCTCCCCAGTAAAGAGCCGGTAATCGGTCCGTACCCACGACTTCCCATAACGACAAGGTCGAACTGCTCGCTCTCAATCTCTTCCAAAATTGCGGTCGCTGGGTACCCTGGTTTTTGTTTCTTCTCAATGGGTACATTCCTGGTGTCAATCCCAGCGAGAGCTGCGGTCAAAGCCTCGCTCCCATATATACTAATTTCTTCCTGAGGTACAGTAATCCCGCTGGAAAGGGTATAGCCCAATGCCTCCGGTGTATAAACGACGTGTAGCAGGACGATTCGGGAACCAAATTCCTTCGCCAAGTCTATGGCCACCTTCAAAGCACGTTGTGCTGATTCGGAAGCGTCAGTAGGGACCATAATAGTCTTAAACATTCATTCTCACTCCTTAGTCAAGAATAACAACTCCGAATTGCTTAGTACCAGTACCTTGGGTATTGTCTATTGGGGGACAGGTTATTGACAAGAAGCCCGACGAATACTAAGATTAGCGCTCCTGCCATAATGGGTGTCAAAATGTAGCTTGGATGAGCTTTACTCAAAACAGCGAATAGAGCGGTTGCTCCCCCTGGCGGATGAGTCGTCTTGGTAAGAAGCATAACGACTAAAGCCAGTGCAGTACCCAAGGCTGGAGACCACCAAGTTAACCCGAACATCATAAAGGTTACAACGCCTGCCGCAGCCGAAAATGTATGGCCGAAAATAACATTACGGGGTTGAGACAGAGGAGCATCGGGAACCCCGTAAATTAGCACCGCAGATGCGCCAAAGGATGCCACTACCGGAAGGGTATACTGGTGAGCGAATAAAGTTATAGCTGTTATGCCTAATAAAGCGCCAAGCCAGGTAAGAATCACGTCTAAAGGGGGCGGGGACACAAGGGGAGTTGTTCTTTTGTAGCCTTTCATTTTGGACAGGTACCTAATCGTCCGACCATGTTTTGGCTGGATTAATGCTTTAGCATTTTCCGGATCTGACTCTTCCAAATTATTTTTGTTCTGCAACGTGAATCACTCCCAGCTCAATTTTCATTACCTCATTATAACCATGTTCTGGCTGGAAGGCTGTGAATAGAGTCACACTTTCTAGTGGATGGACATTACATTTGGGTGTTATATATTTTCAATCTGGGCCTTCAGCGTAATGTTTGTAAATAAAAAATAGTGTAATAGTAAAAAGTTGTGGAGGTCAATAACTCTATTGCAGCCAAACAACCTATTCCTAGAGTGTGGCTTGAATCGCACACTCCCAAAGAAGGCAGTAAAAAGCGGGTGTCACCCGCTTTTTACTGCCTTCAAGCATTGTTTTGCTTAACTTGCCTTTAATGCATTGCTTTCTCTGCAAATTCATGAAGTCCCTCTATACCAATGCGATCTAGGAGACGACCCAGTCGTTCATTAGGTTTTGCATTTTGCTTAAAGTAGGAAATAACCGCGTCTACTACTGGCAAAATTTGTTCTTTCTGGAGATTTTCCAAAAGAATCGTTCCCGCCCTAGGTTTGACTCCGCCATTTCCTCCAACATAGAGATGATAACCTTTGCTTGTACCCATCAGTCCTAAGTCCACAGAGGCAGAGTCTGCACATTTATTGGGACAACCAGACACGCCCATTTTGAACTTTGCGGGTAATTGCATTCCGTGGTATAGCTTATCAATTTCCGTACCAAGAGCGAGCGTTTCTTGCATTCCTCGCTTACAAAACGTATCACCTGGACAAACCTTTACACTCCGCACACATAACCCGACCGCATGCCCAGGATCCATTGCTAAGTCTTTCCAAGCCTTCGGGACATCTTCAGGAAGTAGGCCGACAATAGCAATACGCTGGGCGGAGGTCACTTTGATGGCTTGAGCATGGTATTTCTCAGACACATCGGCAATCTTACGCGGGTAACGCCACCTCTAGCCAGCAGATCCTTAACAGTCTTCTGGTTACAGGCTCTCCCGTAGGTGCCCCTATTGCCTTTGCAGGAATCGCCTGTTACTCCTTAGTAAGTGTGCGCTATAGTGGAACAACACGGCGTTCCAAACTGCTGGTGCTCGTAGGTCTAGGTTTCCTAGGTGCCGTAATCGCCGTGTTTCTAGACCATGCTCGCCTAGGCTTTGTATCGGGCTATACGATGATACCTTTAGTTTCGGGACCACTGGCCACGGTAGCCTGTTTTTATATGGCGTATGGTCAAGCAAACCGTCATGAAACATATATCTGATTTTCGATTTTGGCCCTTAATCTCTTGGTCGGCATAGTGGGCTTCGGATTTCATCTCGCTGGAAATCTGGCGGGAACTCAGAGTATCGTCTGGGCTAGGATGATGTATCGAAATCCCTTAATGGGTCCGTTGCTCTTCTGTAATCTCGCGGTCTTGGGGGGATTAAGCCTGCTTCAGGAACCAGACATTAGACTCGGAGATTCGTAAACTAGAAGAAACAGTGGCTTTAGCGCATCTTGATGCTGAAATGCAGTATGTCGTCGACGACATACTGCATTTTTTGTTGTTAGAAACTAAGGAGTTCTCAAGATATCTAATAAGCCTTTGGTGTGATTTTTCTCACACCAATAGAATCGGCCTAATCACAGTACGACACTTGGAATTGATTTATACTAACCTTAGTGAAGTTGAGTTACAGCAAATTTAAATAAAATTTAGGGGGAAATAAAAATGAGTATGTTTTGTTATCAGTGCCAGGAAACAGCCAAAGGAACCGGATGCACGATCAAAGGGGTCTGCGGAAAAACCGAAAATGTTGCCAATTTGCAAGACCTTCTGATCCACACAATCAAAGGAATCGCGGTTTATGCAGTTCAGGCACGTCAACGCCATCTTTACCGCAAAGATGTGGAAAAGTTCATCTTGGAAAGTCTCTTTAGCACGATCACCAACGCTAACTTCGATAAAAGCCGCTTTGTAGAACGTATTCAAGAAGGTCTCAGACTCCGCGAAGATCTCAAACAAGCCATCCTTAGAGTGGGTGGCGCGATTCCAGAGAATTTACCGGATGCAGCGACTTGGATGGCGCCTGCAAGCCAGTTCGAAGCAAAAGCAGCGCTCGTAGGTGTCTTAGCCACGGAAAACGAAGATGTCCGTTCCCTCAGAGAGCTGCTTATCTATGGCTTAAAAGGGATTGCCGCTTATGCTGAGCATGCGTATACTCTGGAATACAAAGAGCCAGGTATCTTCGCCTTCATTGAGAAAGCTCTGGCAGCCACTCTTGATGATACGCTGGAAGCTGGCGATCTCGTTGCCCTCGTCTTAGAAGCCGGGAAATACGGGGTTGATGTGATGGCACTTCTGGATAAGGCCAACACGACCTCCTACGGTCACCCTGAACTGACCAAGGTAAACATCGGAGTCAGAAAAAACCCCGCCATCCTCATCAGCGGCCATGATCTGAAAGACCTCGAAGAATTACTGAACCAAACAAAAGGTTCTGGCGTGGATGTTTATACACACGGTGAAATGCTCCCAGCTCACTACTATCCTGCTTTTAAGAACCATGACAACTTTGTCGGTAATTACGGAAATGCTTGGCATAAACAAGACAAGGAATTTGATTCCTTCAACGGTCCGATTTTCTTGACCACCAACTGCCTCGTACCCCCGAAGGATTCCTATAAAGATCGCATCTACACCACCGGAGTGGTCGGCTTCGAAGGAGTTAAGCACATCGCTGAGCGTGCAGACGGCAAAGCTAAGGATTTCTCCGCACTCATCGAACATGCCAAAAAATGCCCAGCACCGACGGAAATTGAGAAGGGCGAAATTGTCGGGGGATTCGCTCACAATCAAGTGATGGCCTTAGCTGACAAAGTTGTCGATGCTGTCAAAACTGGAGCCATTAAGCGCTTCTTCGTCATGGCTGGCTGTGACGGTCGCATGAAGGGCCGTGATTATTACACCGATTTCGCCAAAGCACTACCCAAAGATACCGTGATACTCACGGCAGGGTGTGCGAAATACAGGTACAATAAACTGAACCTCGGGGATATCGGTGGCATTCCGAGAGTTCTAGATGCAGGACAATGCAACGACTCTTATTCCTTGGCCTTGATCGCCTTGAAACTGAAAGAAGTGTTTGGCCTAGAAGATATTAATGAACTTCCTATCTCCTACAACATCGCTTGGTACGAGCAAAAAGCGGTCATCGTTTTACTGGCCCTACTCCACTTAGGTGTGAAGAACATTCACTTAGGACCGTCACTGCCGGGCTTCTTGTCTCCAAATGTGGTCAAAGTCTTAGTTGAGAACTTCGGCATTGCAGGCATTTCCACCGTTGAAAACGATGTCAAACTGTTCATGGCGTAAAAACGACTAAAAGTTCCGAACCATAAGACACCCTTGGGATGTAACTATCCTAAGGGTGTCTCGTTTTTTATTAAACGTAATCTTCAAGAATGGTATTTTTAAGATCAGACTCACCCCTGTAAGTATGTGTGATTTATCTCACAGTACTCATCGGGGAGTATTGGGAAGCTGACGTCGTTACATTCCTTTCTCTTTAGAATCTTATCTGGAAGCAAGAGCCTTAAATAAAACACGGGATGCTTTGCAAAAACTTGTGGACTTGGCCCCCAAGGTAGCTCATGTCCGGCGGAATGAAGTAGAAGTGGAAGTACCTGCCGACGAGATTGAGCAAGGAGAAATTGTTATTGTTCGTACCAGTGATAGTATGTTTCATATATAATGTAGGAATATAAAATAAGTGACACTGAATTTCGTACAGAGGCTAAATTGCTGTGATGCACATGCCCTTGGAGAGGAGGCCCATATGGATCAAAATTTACCTCATTCCGATTATTCACTTCGGCTCATCAAAATGCTGAGCAAAGAGTCAGGACTGCAAGCCCTTGTCGATCTCGGGTATGAAATGCTGGGCAACCCTTTTACCATAACGGACTTTAGTATAAAACTTCTTGCGTATACTGGTGAAACAACTGTAACAGACGACCCCGTCTGGAATGAGCTGATGCTGAATAAGAATTTCAGCTTTCAGACCTATTCCTATTATATAAAGAATAAATTGTTTGAACAAATAACAAATAATGAAGTTCCGTTTGACTGGATGGATCCGTACTGCAAATATCCTAGAATTATGAACAGGATTTGTATTAATAGAAGGAATGTAGCTATTATGGGGGTTTGTGCCCATGAGCGGGATTTTAAAGAAAGCGATAAGGAGATCATCTCTATCCTTTGTGATGCATTTTCAATCGAGCTGCAGAAAAATAAATATAGCCATTATTCTCAGGCACTGCTTCATCAAAGCTTTCTGTATGATTTGCTTGACGGCAAGTTAGAGGACGAGCAGGTCATTGATGAACGAATGAAAATATTGAGTCTAAAGTTAAAAAGACGGCGGTTTCTTATTAGCATGGACATAGAGAATTTGGACCCATCTAAATCAACCCTTCCGTTCATCAGGCATGAGGTTGAGAATAAATTTGCTAACGCAAAAGTTGTTATATATGACCGCAATATTGTCATACTCGCCAGTTATGAAAATGAAATACGTTTTCTGGAGGTAGAAACAAAGTCGTTTAAAGAGTTCATTGAAAACAACAACATCAAGGCCGGGATCAGCCGTTCTTTTTCTAACTTAGTAGAGGTAAGGGAACGTTACCTGGAGTCCGTCGAAGCACTGAAGTTAGGAAATATCCTCAACAAAGACAGTCATTTTTTTCGATATGAAGATTATCTGATCTTCGATTTAATCAATATCAACACTGATCACAAAAAAATACAAACCTTTATCCATCCTTCCTTGATCAAACTCATCGAATATGACAACAAAAGTCACACGGATTATGCCCACAGCTTTTATACCTATCTGCGAAATTTTAAAAATGTTAAGGATACATCGGACAGTTTAAATATCCATCGCAATACGATGTTTCATCGTCTTGAAAAAATCGGAGAAATTTTGAATGTTGATTTGAATAACGGTGATGTTTTATTTGAGCTTTATCTGTCGTATAAAATTCTGGAGTTCTTGAAAATCAACTTGCCCTGATACTATTATATTATTGCAGTAAAAAATGGAATGTAACGAAACTTTAGTTTCGATGCGTTCCATTTTCTTGTTGCTACGCTAACTTTCCAAATGACTTCATACAGCTGTCCACTGCAATGTGCATCATGCACTTTTTCAACTGATGACTTCGTCAAATTGCCCAAAGCCAGAATAGCAAAAAAAGAGTACGCTTATATAAGATCCATAATTACATCGAACTAAACTTTCCTGGAACTAAACTATTGAGCATAAGTAAAAAGATAATGTGATGATGACCATATAATCGGTAGCATGGCGGAAATAAACAAAAGAAGTTACATGGAGGCAAAGTGAAATGATCATCATTGGCGAAAAAATCAACGGTGCAATTCCTTCCGTAGCTAAGGCAATCGCTGCAAAGGATGCAGACTTTATTCGCAATCTAGCTAAAACTCAGTCCGATGCTGGAGCAGCCTTCATTGATGTATGTGCATCAGTTGAAGACAGCCTTGAACTCGAGACCATGAAGTGGCTTATCGACTTGGTCCAAGAGGTCACCGATACACCGATAGCTATAGACAGCCCCCATACACAAACATGCGTAGAAGCGATTAAGTTCTGCAAAAAGCCTGGTCTAATAAATTCGGTATCCGGCGAAGGCAACAAGATCGAAGTCGTGTTCCCCATAATTGCTGATACCAAATGGGAATGCGTTGCCCTCTTATGCGATGATACTGGAATTCCCAAGACAGCCCAAGACCGTCTGAAAGTGTTTGCAGAGATCATGAAAAAAGCAAAAACGTATAATATTGCCCCGTCACGCTTGCACATCGACCCGTTGGTAGAAATGCTCTGTACCTCTGATGATGGCATTAATATGGTGGTTAACGTGATCAAAGAAATCAAAGCTCAGTATCCGGAAATCCATGTGACAGGAGGCTTCAGCAATATTTCATTTAATCTTCCAGTCAGAAAAATAGTCAACCAGGCTTTCACCGTACTGGCGATCAACGCGGGAATGGACAGTGCGATCCTCGCCCCGACGAACCAAGATTTGATGGGCATGATCTATGCGACTGAAGCACTCTTAGGTAAAGACGAATGCTGCATGGAATACATCGGAGCCTACCGAGAAGAATTATTTGGTCAAAAAAGATAATTGTTCGTAATAAAATCAAAGATAGCCTCTCGGGATTACGGGAGCTAAAACGAGAAAATTCCCAAAATATAACTGGGAATTAATGAAACTCAAATAGAGATGCAGTAAACAGCGATGCTTTCTAAAGATGAGCATGGCAAACAAACGTCACAGTCCCCCT